>DATNQO010000098.1:0-13748 GCA_036704005.1 Leptolyngbyaceae cyanobacterium
TCAAAAAGCTGCTAGTTAATAAGCTAGTGGCTTTTTGGCAAACATGAATTTAATAGCAGACGAATTGAGATGAATACAGCTAATTTCCCGTGGCTGACGACGATTATTTTATTACCAATAGCCGCGTCGCTACTTATTCCCATCATTCCCGATAAGGACGGTAAAACCATCCGTTGGTACGCCCTTATCGTTGGGTTAATTGATTTCGCCCTAATTGTTTACGCATTTTCTACCGGATACGACTTCAACAACCCGAACTTGCAACTGGTAGAAAGTTACCCTTGGGTTCCCCAATTGGATTTGAACTGGTCTGTGGGGGCAGATGGCTTGTCTATGCCCCTAATTATTTTGACTGGCTTCATCACTACCCTGGCCACCTTAGCAGCCTGGCCTGTGACCTTAAAGCCCAGGCTATTTTACTTTTTACTGCTGGCTATGTATGGCGGTCAAATAGCAGTGTTTGCCGTGCAGGATATGCTGCTGTTTTTCCTGGTGTGGGAATTGGAATTAATTCCGGTTTATCTGCTGCTGGCAATTTGGGGCGGTAAAAAGCGCCAATACGCAGCCACCAAATTCATTTTGTACACAGCTGGCGGTTCGCTGTTTATTTTAGTCGCCGCTTTGACAATGGCGTTCTATGGCGATACAGTCACCTTTGATATGCGATCGCTCGCACTCAAAGATTACGCCCTGAATTTCCAATTGTTAATATACGCTGGCTTACTCATTGCCTACGCCGTCAAGTTACCCATCATTCCCCTACACACTTGGCTACCAGATGCCCACGGTGAAGCTACAGCCCCCGTGCATATGTTGCTGGCTGGTATTCTCCTGAAAATGGGCGGTTATGCCCTAATTCGCATGAATGCCGGAATTTTACCCGATGCTCATGCTTATTTTGCACCTGTGCTGGTGATTTTGGGTGTAGTAAATATTATCTACGCCGCCTTAACGTCCTTTGCCCAACGAAACCTGAAACGGAAAATTGCCTACTCCTCAATTTCCCACATGGGTTTTGTGGTCATTGGTTTTGCCTCCTTCACCGATTTAGGTTTAAGTGGGGCAGTATTACAAATGGTATCCCACGGTTTAATCGGGGCGAGTTTGTTCTTCCTTGTCGGTGCAACCTATGACCGCACACACACCTTGATGTTAGATGAAATGGGTGGTGTCGGTAAGCGGATGCAGAAAATTTTCGCTATGTTCACCGCTTGTTCTATGGCTTCCTTGGCATTGCCAGGAATGAGTGGTTTCGTAGCAGAATTAATGGTATTTGTCGGCTTTGCTACCAGCGATGCTTATACCCCTACATTCAAGGTCATCGTGGTATTTTTAATGGCAGTTGGAGTCATTTTAACTCCCATCTATCTACTGTCAATGTTGCGGGAAATCTTCTACGGTCAGGAAAATGAAGAGTTAGTTTCTCATCAAAAACTAATTGATGCCGAACCCCGCGAAGTCTTCATTATTGCCTGTCTGTTAGTACCAATTATTGGCATTGGTTTCTATCCTAAACTGCTGACTCAGGTGTATGACTCTACAACAGTACAACTAACAGCAAGATTGCGTGATTCCGTCCCAACTTTGGCACAACAAAAACAAGCAGCCTCGGAAGTTTCTTTAACTGCGCCAGCGATCGGCAATTAACTGGTGCGTCATCATTTTTAGCTATATTCTTGTAAGGGCGGGTTTTTTACCTGCTCTTTTTTTCTATTACTGATATCATGTCTGCTTAAACACTTATCATATTTTGGTAATTGATAATGGTAGAAGACAATTACCAATTCGCTATTACCGATTACCGACTAAAAGTTATTCTAAGTTTCGTGTTCACAGACACAACTAAGAAAAATAAATCAATTCATTTATTAAAGATAATACTAGGGAAAATTATACCCAGGGATACAACTTATGTTAGACTACAACCCGTTACACTGTTTACCATCGTCCGAAGAACTACCCGATTCTGATGATACGCCTGTGGATAATGAAATACAAGATTTAATTCCCGGTTTGCTTAAAGCTACGCTGGCTTTGGATTGGTCAGATCGTTGGGATTGGTACTTTGGTGTAGATATGGGCATCTACTATGACCCAAATAAGCCAGCTATAGTACCAGATGGGTTTCTCAGCGTAGACGTTAACCGCTTTATTGATGGGAATTTACGCCTGAGTTACGTACTCTGGGAAGAGAAAAAGCCGCCTGCTTTAGTTCTGGAAGTTGCTTCGCCAAAACATTTAGGGGAATATAGCAGCAAAAAAGAATTATACGCGAAACAATTAGGAATTTTGTACTACGTTGTGTACAATCCTTTTCGACGCAAGAAACCGCCTCTGGAAGTGTATCGGTTAGAAGATGGCGAATATATCCTCATGTCAGGAAATCCAATTTGGCTACCAGAAATTGGCTTAGGAATTGGAAGAGAACGAGGAATTTATCAAGGTATAGCGCGGGAGTGGTTGTATTGGTATAACGAGGAGGGGCAAAGGTTGCTTACCCCAGAAGAACGAATTTTAGAAGCAGAACAACGTGTAATGCTAGAAGCACAGCGACGTTTAGAAGCGGAAGCAAAGGTGCAAGTATTGAGGGAGAGGTTAAAGTCTTTGGGTTATGAACCTGAAGCTATGGTATGAAAACTGCCAATATGTGCTGGCAGATGTTAATTGGTTTGATGATGGGGGAGTTATTTGCGATCGCAATTGTCTCAGGGTGAGAGGAGTTAAGGGGTTTTGAAACGCGGAGGAACGCGGAGGGAGGCGCGGAGGTGCGCGGAGAACAGCTTTTAAGGCTGTCCTCTGTCCCCTGTCACCTGTCACCTAAAATAATTGTCAACAATGTTTAATATACGTTCGGCTGCTTGTCCATCGCCGAAGGGGTTGATGGCGTTAGCCATTGCTTCATAGGCTGCGGGGTTGCTAAGTAGTTCGCTGGCGGCTGAGGTGATGGTTTGGCTGTCAGTACCTACAAGTTTGGCTGTACCCGCAGTGACGGCTTCTGGTCTTTCTGTGGTTTCTCTTAATACTAATACTGGTTTACCCAAGCTGGGGGCTTCTTCTTGCAAGCCGCCAGAGTCGGTTAGTAGAAAGTGCGATCGCCCAATTGCTCCTACTAATTCAGCATAATCTAGCGGTTCTGTCAAGAATATTCGTGGATGATTACCTAATAATGTTTGTAATGGTTCGCGGACTGTGGGGTTACGGTGTAGCGGTAATAGCAAGGCTGTGTCAGGGAATTTATCTAATATTTGTAGGAAGCCTTGGGCGATCGCTTGTAGTGGTTCACCCCAATTTTCCCGGCGATGTACTGTAGCTAATAGCACACGGTATTCATTCCAATTTAAACCAGCAATATTACAAGCTGGTGCGTTTGCTGCTACATATAACAAAGCATCAATTACAGTATTCCCAGTTAGGTGAATTTCCCCCAGCACACCGGAACGCTGCAAGTTTTCTACCGCCAAGGTTGTTGGTGCAAAATGTAACTGGGTGATTTGGGAAATTAACCTTCGATTAGCTTCTTCTGGGTATGGGTTAAATAAATCATCGGTTCTTAACCCGGCTTCCACATGACCTACGGGAATTTTTTGGTAAAAGGCTGCTAAACTTGCTGCAAAGGCGGTTGTTGTATCTCCTTGTACCAGCACTATATCAGGCTTACTCTTGATAAATAATTCTTCCAAGCCTCGTAAACTGCGACAGGTAATATCGCTCAGAGACTGTTGAGGCTGCATAATCTCTAAGTCATAATCTGCTTTGAGGTTAAATAACTGCATCACCTGCTCAACCATTTCGCGGTGCTGTCCAGTTAAAATTACTTGCAGGTCAAAATCGGGAGATTTCTGGAAGGCTTGTATTACCGGAGCTAGTTTAATTGCTTCCGGGCGTGTTCCTAAGATGATGCAAACTCTTTTGTTAGTCATTAGTCATTAGTCATTAGTGATTGGTTAGTATCATAACTAATGACTGATAACGTCACAGTCCTAAGTTTTCGGGAAAACCTAGCATAATGTTGAGGTTCTGGACTGCTGCGCCTGATGCGCCTTTGCCTAAGTTATCGAGGCGGGCAACTAATAATGCTTCTTTGGTGGTATCGTGAGCGAAGACGAAGATTTGCAGTGTATTTGTGCCATTAACTGCTGTGGCATCTAAAAATGTACCGTCACGTAACAGGGTAGTATCCTTAAATGGAGTTACCTGGACGAATTTTTCCGCTTGGTAGTATTGGGCGATCGCTTGATAAATCTCTTCACCCGATGGAGGATCATCTAATATCCATAACGGTAAGGGTATTTGTACCAACATTCCCTGCTCAAAATCACCCACAGCCGGGACAAACAATGGTGGTGATGCTAATCCCGAATGCTGGTGCATCTCTTTAACGTGTTTATGCCCAAACTGTAAACCGTAGATACCGAAGGGATAATCTGAGGTTACGCCTTTTTGCTGCTCGTGGAAGCTATCATACTTCTGAATTAAATTCTTTCCACCGCCAGAGTAGCCAGACACCGCATTAATCGTTACCGGAAAGTTACCCGGAATAATACCTTGAGCGATTAACGGACGTATACAAGCTAAAAATCCTGTAGGATAACACCCTGGATTACTAACAAATTGAGCCTTAGCAATTTTCTCACGCTGTCCAGGGTTGAGTTCAGGAAAGCCATATACCCAGCCTTCAGCCGTGCGATAAGCTGTACTAGCATCGAGAATTTTTACCCCATTACTGTTAACTAGGCTAACAGCTTCTCTGGCTGCATCGTCAGGTAGACAGAGAATAGCTACATCAACAGAATTTAATAATTTTGCCCTTTCGTCAGCATCCTTACGCTTCGATGCTTCGATACTAACTAACTCAATATCATCTCTTTGGCTGAGGCGGGAATAAATCTGTAAGCCTGTGGTTCCCGATTCCCCATCAATAAAAATCTTTGGTTTATTCATAATGGCTTCAGCATTCGTATATTGAATTTTACCTTAATCTGCTTCATCCTCTGCCGCTTGAACATCTGCCAATAATTCATCCATGCTATCGGGAAATGTTCCGCGTTCAATCATTTTTGTAAAAACTTGGTAGCAGTCATCTTTCGCTCCCTCTTTACGGGGAAACCCCAACCATAAAATGACGATTACTTTTAACTTTTCCGTCTCCAACGCTCTAAAAAACAGTCGATACCGTTCTGGTAAACCCATCTTTTTTACCCTTCCATAGCGTTTTAAAGCTCCTGTTAAGGCAAAATGACTAGCAAACGGGTCTAAAGGAATCTTGCTTTCAATTGCAGTAGTAATTGCTGCAAATAACTTTACCGTAGCATGGGTTTTATATTCAGCTTCTGGTAATTGTCCTTGCAAACGAGAAACACGCTCAAGCAATTCTTGGTATTGAGTAGCAAATAGTTGTGGATGGAAATAAATTTCCCAGCCATTGCTGACAAATTTCGCCATCTTTTATAACTCGTCGTCTAATTCTACGCCTGCAATTAGTTTATGGGCTACCTCAGACATTTCAGTTGTATAAGGTTGCAGATTGTTGTTTTTCAGGGCTTCTTTCAAAGCAAAATCGAGAAACAGCCTCATTAATAATGAATCTTCCGATTCTTCATTATTTTGTTGCGGCACAATCCGCAATATTGCCGTATCTTGTGAAAGTACTTCTATCCAACCATCTGCGTTAGCAAACTGAGGATGCTCTCGATAAAACTCTGCTGGTAGCCTAAACCCAGCACTATTACCAATTTTAGTACTACGAATGCTATAAGAATTGCTCATATCAGGCGTATATACATTAAGTACTTACATAATAACGCTCTGTGCAGTTGTTATTAAAGTAGTCCTTGCTGTTGTAATAAATCTTTTGCCCAGATAGTATCACTTTCCCCAAGGGGTGGGATTGGTTCACGAGTATAGTCTATGGCTAAATCAAAGCCGGCGCGCTCGTAGACTCCATGTATCAATGTTTGCAAGTCTACAATTGGTTCTGTATCACCACGGCGTAAGGGTAATGAAAAAGCTGGTATCGTTTCTACTAATTGAAAAGGATATAATTCTGCTTTGGGGCGCAAACCACTACGACTGACTAAAATCCGATAATCAGACTGAATTTGTTTACCCAAAATGGGCATAGGTTCACCAGCACGTAGCAAGTCAATCTCTACCAAGTGAGTCAAGCTACCTAATACTTGCTGACGCTTGCTTTCATAAGCTTTTCTTCCCTCACCAGGACGCTTATTTTTTGGTGAAAGCACTTCAATGGCTGTGATAACTTCCCCTGTTCCCACTTCACGCACTTCTAAATATCCCTCGCGCACTTCCTCTGGAATGGGAATATCAACTGTTACGGGTTTTGCTGGTGGTGAAGCGACAGCAATATTTAAAGCATTTGGTTGTGTATTTGTGAGAGAACGCCCTATAGTTACATCTGGGATTCCAACTAAAACAGAATTTTCATCTGTCATTTTATATACCCGCTTCTCTACTGCTACTCGGTATTTTGGTCGCAGTTGGGGAGCGATATTATCTGCGATCGCAATAATTAACCAACTCTGAACTTCAGCCCACAGTTCAGGATTTTCGAGGTAGGGATTCATTCCCGGAAACGGTGAGGGCATAGGATGAAAATGATAGAGTGCTTACTGCTAATCCTAGCAATCTGCTATGTCTTACAATTTCCCTAGAAAAAACTATATTTTTATCTCTTATGAGCAATACACAAACTTGGTATATTGTCAAGTGCAATATTGGTAGTTGCGAAATTATCCCCAGCGAACAAGTTGGGGAAGGTAATCAAGAGATTATCGAACAGTGGGGGCCTTTTGAATCACGGGAGGATGCGATCGCTCGTCGCATCGGTCTAATTAGATCCGGCAAGTGTCAGCCGCAGTAATATGGGGGACTGGGTAATAATTTGCCTCTATTTCTCCTCACACTTCCCACATCCCCTGATCTTCCTCACTACCTTTCAGCTGTTGGCGTACTTTTACCTGCAATCTGTTTACCCAATACTTCTAGGGCTTTAGCAAATTGGGGATCTTGTAATGTACCGAGTTTATCCCGTTCACGTAACCATAGGTCTTGACGCTGGGCATCGCTCAATTCTAGCTTCACATCAGGGTCAATCCCATGCTTGTTAATGTCTCTATTACTGGGAGTCAGGTATTTAGCGATTGTCACTGCCAAGCCTGAACCATCATCTAGAGGACGGACTGACTGTACTAAGCCTTTACCAAAGGTTTGAGTCCCCACCAGAACAGCACGCTTGTTATCTTGTAGTGCGCCGGAGAGGATTTCACTCGCACTAGCTGAACCTTTATCAACCAAAATTACTAGAGGCTTATCGGTTAAGGCGCGTCCATTGGCTACTTCCCGTTCTCGCATCCCTTGACGGTCAACGGTAGAAACGATTGTACCTTTATCCATCCACATCCGCGCAATTTCCACGCTGGAGAAGAGTAAACCGCCAGGATTTCCGCGCAAATCTAAGATATAGCCAGCTACTTGCTGTCTCTCTAGATTTCTGATGGCTTCCAGCATTTCTTTGCTAGCATTAGCACTGAATTGGTTCAGACGGATGTAACCAACTTTTCCTACAGAAGTTTGTTTTTGGGAATAACGAACGGGATGAATTTCAATCCGCGCTCTGGTGATTCTAAACTGTTTTTGTTGATTATTACGCTGAATTGTCAAGGTAACTGGTGTGCCTGCTGAACCTCGGATTAAGGATACGGCTTGGTTTGTATCCATGCCTTTGGTACTTTTGCCATCAATTTTGAGGATGACATCTTTAGCTAAGATTCCGGCTTTAAAAGCGGGTGTATCTTCAATTGGGGCAATTACGACTAATTGCTTAGTTTTTTCATCCTGGCTGATGGTGATACCTATACCTGTGAGTTCCCCAGAGGTATCTACCTGCATATTCTTGAATTCCTGTGGATCCATAAAGCGGGTATATGGATCATTGAGGCGCTTCAGCATTTCCCGTATGGACTTATAAGCTTCCTGCTGATTACTGTAGGACTTATTTAAGTATTCCTTACGAACAGCCTGCCAATCCACTTGGTTAAAAGTGCCGTCTACGTATTGGCGCTGAACGATTTGCCAAACTTCATCAACCAATTCCTTGGGACTTGCTTTAAATAAAGCCTGACCGCGAGAGTGAATGCCAAGGCTAGTAACTGCGATCGTAGAGAGTGTTACTGCCGTAGCACCCAAAACAAGCCTACTTTTTGTAATCACCATATTTTGACAGTTGTGTCAGAAGGAAAAATTTATAGTCAGTATGCTCAATCTAACACAGGGTAAACTGTAAAGACCGAGTATGTATTACTAACTTCATCAAAATACCTTGTAATCCGGTCAGGTAGAGGATTGTAGTTTACAGAAAGTTTATTAAGGGACTGGGGACTGGGGACTGGGGACAGTGGGAAGGGGGAAAGGGGAAAAGGAACAACTGTCAACTGTCAACTGTCAACTGAATTAAGGGTCTACCCAACGGCCATCTGCCTTGATTAGGTTAATCAATTCTTCAACGCCTTTGTCTTCTGGTACTTTTTTAATTTCTTCTCTGCCACGGTATAAAGATATGTAGCCAGGGGTTTTACCTACGTAGCCGTAGTCAGCGTCAGCCATTTCTCCAGGGCCATTGACAATACAACCCATCACGGCAATATCCAATCCTGTTAGATGTTTGGTGGCTTCCCGGACTTTGTGTAATACTTCCTCTAGGTTAAATAAGGTGCGTCCACAGGAAGGACAAGCTACATATTCCACCATTGTTTTCCGCAAACCTAATGCTTGCAGAATGCTGTAACAGACTGGGATTTCTTTTTCTGGTGCTTCTGTTAAGGAAACGCGAATTGTATCGCCGATACCATCTGCTAATAATGTGGCAATACCTGCTGTGGATTTAATTCTGCCATATTCGCCATCGCCTGCTTCTGTAACGCCTAAATGTAAGGGGTAGTCCATACCTAAATCATCCATGCGCTTGGCCATGAGGCGATAGGCTGCTACCATCACGGGGACTCGTGAGGCTTTCATGGAGATGACGATATTGCGGAAGTCTAGAGATTCACAGATGCGAATAAATTCTAAGGCGGACTCTACCATTCCCTCTGGAGTATCGCCGTAGGTAAATAACATTCTCTCAGCTAGAGAACCGTGATTGACACCGATACGCATGGCTTTTCCTTGATCGCGTAGGGAAATTACCAAGGGTGCTAGAGTTTCACGGATTTTTTCGCCAATTTCATCAAATTCGGCTTGGGTATATTCGGTTCTGTTGGTGTTTGGTTTTTCAAATACGTATAAACCCGGATTAATGCGGACTTTTTCGATGTGTTTGGCTACTTCCAAGGCGATTTTCATGCCATTGTGATGTACGTCGGCAACAATTGGCACATCTTGGTAAGTTTTGATGAGTTTTTGTTTAATTTCTCCCAAAGCTACGGCATGAGCGATACTAGGTACTGTCACACGGACGATTTCACAGCCAATTTCGTGCAAACGCCGAATAGCGGCTACAGAACCATCAATGTCGAGGGTGTCTTCATTAATCATCGACTGCACCACCACTGGATAACCACCGCCAATGGTGACATTTCCTACTTTTACCGGACGGGTTTTACGGCGTTTGATTGTGGTGTCAAAGGTGGGTTGATTTGCTGTGTTACTCGATGTTGAGGGATTCGGCAGAGTTTGCATAACCTTGTTAGGTAAATTTTCGGTAGTTAAATTATCAGATGGAAAAGACTCTGTTTCTCAGATTGCCACAGTCAGGGCATTTTTGAACAATAAAATAGCAAAAAAGAAGATGAATCCAGGCAGGAAGTGGTACTATGCTGCTTTCTCCAGCAAGAATAATATTCAGATAAACAATGTATACACTATCAATACCATCAGCAAAGCGAATAGTTTTATGAGCCTACCTTATATTCTCGTGATTCATTCAATTCCCGAAAGTAAAGCTTTAATTAATTCTGTAATTTGAATTATCCAATAAGTCAGCCTCTTACCTGTCAGTGATATAAAAGAGGTCTGAATGATACATATTTAGTATAGATAGTAGATAGTGAAAATTATCATGGCTTTGGTGGGCAGTGCAGCGCCCTACAAATACTTATATTCTTTCAAAATCAAATTACATTCCTATATATTACAGAAATGCTATATGTAACTAGGTTGGCGATCGCCAGTGTTTTTGGTTACATTAGAACGGGAATTTGATAACTTGATTCCTCTACTAATTTTCCCAATTAAACATACAAACCTGATATGAATAATCCAATATCTACTATACCACCTCACTTCAACCCAGCAAAAGTTAGTGAAGTCTGGCGCGTACCTTATCAAGAACGTGCAGCAGAGGCGGAAACATGGGCGAAACAATATAATATTGCCCCAGCAGCTTTTGATAAAAAGCGCGTTTGTCTATTGTTAATAGATGTGCAGAATACCTTTTGTATTCCCGGTTTTGAATTATTTGTGGGTGGTAAATCGGGGAATGGTGCGGTGGATGATAATCGCAGAATATGTGAGTTTATTTATCGTAATTTAAACAGGATTACGGAAATTATACCTACCCTTGATACTCACACCACTATGCAAATTTTTCATCCAATATTTTGGGTGAATGATTTAGGTGAACATCCTACACCTTCTGCTACTAGTATTACATTAGCAGATATAGAAAAAGGGGTTTGGAAAGTTAACCCAGTTGTGGCGAATAGTTTGACTAAGGGGAATTATGAATTATTAGAAAAACACGCTTACCATTATGTCAAACAACTCAGTCAAGATGGTAAATTTCCTCTGATTATTTGGCCTTATCACTCAATGTTAGGTGGTATTGGTCATGCGTTGGTTTCTTCAGTGGAAGAAGCGATATTTTTCCATTGTATTGCGCGTCAGAGTCAAACACAATTTGAAATTAAGGGAAATAATCCTTTAACTGAAAACTATTCTGTTTTACGTCCAGAAGTTTTGATTAGTTTTGATGAAAATCCTTTAGCTCATAAAAATAAAAAATTAATTCAGCAACTTTTAGGATATGATGCTGTAATTATCGGTGGTCAAGCTAAAAGCCATTGTGTTGCCTGGACAATTGACGATTTATTAACAGAAATCCAACAAGTTGATGCTGGACTGGCTCAAAAAGTTTATTTGTTAGAAGATTGTACTTCTCCTGTTGTAGTTCCGGGAATTGTGGATTACACAAAACAAGCAGATGAGGCGTTTGCTAAATTTAAAGCAGCAGGAATGCACATTGTGAAATCTACTGAACCGATAGATAAATGGCTAGTGTGAAACTGCTTGCTGCATAAAGGTTTGAAACTCATTTGCCTGACGGATGGTATCAAAATCAGCATCATTTTCTGCTGCTGCAATGAATGTATCATCACCCAAATTTATTGCTTGTTGCAAACTTTGTATAGCTTGCTCTACATGACCTTGTAAAGCATAGCAGCAGGCTATATTGTAAAAAGTATCAGCATCATTTGGGTTAAATTCTAAAGCTTGGTGATAACTGGCGATCGCTTCTTCATAACGCCCTAATTCATGTAAAACAATACTGCGATTTTGCCATGCTGTAAATTTGTCATCTAAAACTGAAATGGCTTGGTCGCAAGCAGCGATCGCTTCTTCTATTTGCCCAAAATCTATTAAAATTCTAGCCCATTCATACCAAGCAATCTCACTTTTCTCATTACATTTGAGTGCGTTTTTATGACTAGCTAGTGCTTCTGTGACATCGCCTATTTTCTCGAAAATTTCTCCTTTATAAGACCAAATTTCCCAAGCATCTGGTTTAATTTTTAAAGCTTGCTCATAACTAGTAATTGCTTCAGGGTAGCGATTTAAACTTTCTAATACCTTACCTCGTTCGCGCCAACCCAGGTAATCATCAGGGTTAATTTCTAATAATTTTTCATAACTTGCCAGAGATTCATCATAACAACCCATCTCAAACAACATACCGCTACGTTCTTGCCATACTGCACAACTATTAGGGTCTAGTTCTAAAGTTTTGTTGTAACTAGCAAGAGCTTCATCATAATGACCTAGTTGATATAAAGCAAAACTCCTATCCCACAAAACATCATAATCATCTGGTTTGATTTTTAAAGCTTGTTGAAAATTTACCAGAGACTCGGCATGGTCACTAAGACGTTCTAAATAAACTTGTCCTCGGCGATGCCAAGCTGAGAAATTATCAGGTTCAATTTCTATAACTTTGTCAAAGCTAGCCAGTGCGGCGGCTGTTGCTGACTCATTGTCTAACAAAAATAAATTCCAGCCTCTTTCATTCCAGGCGGCTGAGGAATTTGGTTGTATTTCTAGAACTTGATCAAAGCAGGCGATCGCTTTTTCATATTCCCCAGCTTGATGATGCTGTAATCCCTGATGGAAAAGAATTTCAACTTCTGAATTGATGCTTTGACTCATAAAATTTTTTACCTGTCCCCTGTCCTCTCATTATCAAAGCGATCGCCTAACTTTGTTACGGTTTCAAATAATCTTTAGGATTTTCTGCCACCCATCCTAAAGATGAACTAGCACGCACTTCAAAATGGAGATGGGGTTGTTTAGTAGTTGGCTGTCCAGTATTGCCTACAGTCCCCAGTAATTGACCTTTGTTGACTTGTTGACCCACCTTAACATTCATGGTTTCAAGATGGGCGTAGCGGCTTTGCAGACCGCCACTGTGGTTGATAATGACCAAATTACCGTAAGTCCCTTGTTCCTTAGCAAAGACTACCGTACCGGGTGCGATCGCCTCAACCGGAGTTCCCACAGCAGCCAACAAATCCACTCCACTGTGGAAGAATACTTCACCTGTATTCGGGTTAATTTGCCAGCCATAAGGTAAAGCCACCTCTACCGCTTGAGAAAAAGGATAGCCAGCTAACTGAACAGCAGCCGTTGTAGTGGAAGGTCTAGGAGACTGGGTAAAGGAACCATTAACAGGCGACCAATTCACCCCAGGAACAAATACGATTCTAGGATTTGCTTGACAGCCGTTGACCTCAAATAGAGTATCAGGGCGCACCTTATATCTAGTCGCCACTTGTCGCCAAGTTTGACCCTGTGGCACTTCCACAACCACCCCATTGTAGGGAGGAATTTGTAATTCGCTACCGACAGTCGGGGAAGAACCAACACGAAGAGATGGATTCATACCAATCAGCGTTTCTGCGCTGAGGTTGTAACGCTGGGCTATAGTCACCAATGTATCGCCAGGAACCACTTTGTGACGCTTGAACCGAGATAAAGCCGGAACTGGACAACCCGCCACAGCAGCATTAACTCTGTTCAAGTTGGGCAGTATGGTTGTCAGTCCAATAGTGCTGACTAAGCTACAGAGTAAAAGCAGACGGTAGGAAACAGTCATCGAAACTCCTGGGTTTGAAACCCCGTCCTTCTAGGACGGCTTGTTGATATAATTGGTATGGTCAACGACCCACCCGCGACGATGGAGACATAAAGCTTAACACCAAAGCTTGCAATGTTTTGCAACGGGGAAGAAAAATCGGTAGACCGGGAAAAGAGGATGGGGCAATGGACAGTCCAACCCTTGAATCAAAATACATCAGAACTCTCTGGTTGAGATTTCCATACATATGGCGGTGGGACTCACCGTGTCAGTCTGTGGAGCGAACATAAGACCAAAACTCCTTGTGGGTGGAGGCAGTTGCTATGAAACAGAAACCTAAATCGTGAGGTTTAGGAATCGCCGCACTTTTAGGGCGGTGAGG
>DATNQO010000099.1:0-69319 GCA_036704005.1 Leptolyngbyaceae cyanobacterium
CCCTGTCCCAAAGCCGTGAAGCGGAGCGGAACATGGGTATCAAGCCCCGCCCTTCCAGGGCGTTCTCGATTGGTCGGAGAACAAGATCCGTTACTACATCCCCCCTGCTCCCTGCTCCCCGCTCCCCTGCCTCTTTTGACCTCTACGCTAACACCTTCACTCGCATAGCCCGCGCCAACTCTGCGGCGACTTCGGGGCGAGAAAATTCTGGTGGGGGTAGTTCACCGCGACGCAGCATTTCTCTAACTTTAGTTCCAGAGAGGTGGACTCGTTCTTCTGGTCTGCTGGGGCTGGTTTTGGTTGTCGCCATTTGTTTGGTGCGGGTGCAGTAAAAGGCGTGTTCAAATTTCATTGGTACAATGCCTAATTCCCCAGGCGCAAATTCATCGAAGATATGTTGAGCGTCATAAGTACCGTAATAGTCACCTACACCGGCATGATCTCGACCGACGATAAAGTGGGTACAGCCGTAATTTTTGCGGACTAACGCATGGAAAATTGCTTCGCGGGGGCCAGCGTAGCGCATGGCGGCGGGATTAATTGCCAGAATTACCCTGTCTTGGGGGTAGTAATGTTCTAGCAAGATTTCATAACAGCGCATCCGCACATCGGCGGGGATGTCGTCTTCTTTGGTCGCTCCTACCAAGGGATGTAAAAATAAACCATCCACGGTTTCTAAGGCGCATTTTTGAATATATTCGTGGGCGCGGTGAATGGGGTTGCGGGTTTGGAAACCGACTATGGTTTTCCAGCCCTTGTCTCTAAACATTTGCCGAGACGCAACTGGGTCAATTTGATAATTGGGGAATAGAGGATGTGAACTGCGTTCCAGTAACCAGATATCACCAGCTAGATGGACAGCACCTTGTTTATACAGGACTTGCACTCCAGGGTGTTTGGCTTCATCTGTGCGGTAGACATTGATGGCTTCGCGGGTTTTGTCGTAGCGATATTTTTGCGTCAGTTGCAAAACCCCAATGTACTGGCCTCTGGGGTTATCTAAACGAACTAAGCCACCTTCTGGTAAAGAAGCTGCTTCTTCTTCGCTAACTGAGAGTGTGATTGGTATTGACCATACAAGACCGTTAGCCAAGCGCATTTCTGTGACGACGCGATCGTAGTCTTGCTGGTTCATGAACCCTGTGAGGGGGCTAAAACCGCCGATCGCAATCATTTCTAAATCAGAAACCGCCCGTTCATCAAGTTGCACTCTTGGCAAAAACTCAGCCTTGGAAAGAAATTCTTCTCTTTGTTCTGGGCTGGCTATGCGATTAACCAACTGTCCACCGTGCGCGGCAATAGCATCTGGATGCTGACTCAATTTCAATCCCCTCTTAAGCGATAACTACAATTGTTGCAAACTGTGTACTAACTAACTTATCAAAATGTAGGTACACAAGGTGAAAAAATTTGAGCAATCAATGAACGGAAAGATAGTACCTGACTGAATCAGCCATCGAAGATTTTGACTTGCTCATAAATGATTTACTCATCTTGAAAAAAATCTCCCTCTCTCTAAAGATGTGCTTTTGATAGCAATATAGTGATTTTTCTAGTAAATAATTTAGAAATAGCTGATGTCGCTCATATGTAATTGTGCTTGATTTTTTTTAGTTAAAGACAATAATTACAATTGTATTTTACAGAAAAATTACTAACTTAATTAAGTAATTGAGTCTTCTAAAATAGGCAGAAAATCTTACATGAACCACAAATGACTTCACCAGCTATTCGTCGATATTGTAGTAAGCAAGCAAGGGGTTGAACAAACAAATAAAGGTAATCAACTCTGAGCTTCACAAAGTACAAACCTAGTTTATCAATGGAGACCAGTCTCATGTTATCTAACACAAAGAATAACCTGTTCACCGAAGTTAGTTTTGAAGAATCTGCTACTGTTAGTGGTGGTGACCGTGGTCGCGGAACCTACGTTGATTTTGACTGGAACACTTACTTTTTCATTCTAGGTACTGGTGTAGTTACTGGGCAAAATGGATTAACTAGTGACGAGACTCTCTATGCTTGGAAAAAAGCAATTGATGTCGACTGATGATAGGTCTATTTCCTTATAAATAAAGTAACTGGATTACTGGAGGATATTTGCCTTGAAAAGCTAAGAAAATATTTTTAGCTTTTCAAGCTATCCCAATCAATTATCAAACAGTCAATTAATCAGTTCAAACCTATCCTATCCACGGAGATAAGTTTCATGTTAACTATTGCACAAAACAACCTATTCACCGAACTTGCTATTGAAGAATCTTGTGTTGTTAGTGGTGGTGATGGTACTCCAGTTTTCATGTATAATTCAGACCCATCTACCGGAGGTACTCTTAAAAATGCTAATGGGTATGGTAAAGCCGTAACTATTTCTAATAATCCCCAAAATACTACGTCTAATCATAACAACGATGACCTTACTAATGCCTTATCGATACCATTGAATTTGAACATCGCAAACGTAAAGACAACGATGTAATCAGTTGACAGTTTAATGGCTAATCACTCATAAGTAGCATTTTTGATTTAACACACCAGGTTTGTCAAAATTCATATCGTGAAACCCATTTTTCCAAGGAAAGCGATGAAAGAAAACACGCCACTTTTTACAGAAATTTATTCTGAAGAATCTGCTGCCGTCAGTGGAGGAAGAAGAGTAAGTTTTGATTGGAATACTTACTTTTTTATTTTAGGTGCTGGTGTTTTGCTTGGCAACCCTGGACTTACTCCAGACGAGGTTCATTTTGCTTGGATGAACTCATTTGTTTTTGAAGATGACACAACAAGTGATATTAGTATTGGTGTAGGCAGCTTAATTAGAAGAAATTCTATAAGAAGCATATATTTTTAAATTTTTAATATAAAACAATCTGTATTTTAACTTATGAAATACGTTTACGTTTTACAACACAGTCAAGAGGATTGTGGTGCTGCTTGCATTGCGGCGATCGCTAAATATTATGGACGTAATTTAACTCTCAGTCGGATTCGGGAAGTTGTCGGTACAGGACAATTTGGTACAACTTTATTAGGGTTACAAAGAGGCGCACAAACCCTTGGTTTTAAAGCGCATTCTGTAAAAACTTCACCAGAACTTTTCAACCGGATAAATGAAGCACCATTACCGGCAATTATACATTGGAAAGGTAATCATTGGGTAATTTTATATGGTAAAAAGGGTAAAAATTATGTAGTTGCAGATCCAGCCGTTGGGATTCGTTATTTATCACAAAAAGAGTTAAGCGAAGGCTGGAAAGATTTGTTAATGTTGTTGCTAGAACCGGATGCTGAATTATTTTCGCAAATAGAAAGCGATCGCACTTCTGGTTTTTGGCGTTTCTTTAAGCGTGTCTGGAAGTTTCGCGCTATTTTAGCACAAGCTTTACCCTTAAATCTACTGCTGGGAGTCTTATCATTAGCTTCCCCTTTTCTGTTGCAAATTCTTACGGATGATGTTTTGGTTCGCGGTGATACCAGACTACTGACGACGATGGCGATCGCAGTAGTAGTTATGAATATAATTTCTAGTAGTTTAGGTTGGGTACAGTCTAACTTAATTGCTCATTTTGCTCAACGTTTACAACTCGGTTTAGTAATGGAATTTGCTAAACAAATTCTCCGCTTACCTCTCAGTTATTATGAAACTCGTCGCAGTGGGGAAATTGTTAGTCGTCTTCAAGATATTAACCAAATTAATCAATTAGTTGCTCAAGTTGTCATTACTTTACCTAGCCGATTTTTTATTGCAGTTATTTCTTTTAGCCTCATGGCTTTCTATAGCTGGAAGTTGACTATAGCGGCTTTATTCATAGCTGCAATTATGACGACATCTACCATTGTCTTTCAGCCGATACTCCGAAATAAAACCCGTGAACTTTTAGTTCAAGAAGCAGAAGCACAAGGTGTATTAGTAGAGACATTTAAAGGTGCATTAACCCTAAAAACCACCACATCAGGTTTACAATTTTTTGATGAATTTCATAGCCGTTTTGGTCAACTTGCTAATTTAACATTTCGGACAATTCAAATTGGTATCATCAATAATACATTTTCCAGTTTTGTATCTGCTGTTGGTAGTATATTTCTACTTTGGTATGGTGGTAATTTAGTGATTAACCCTTCAGAAAATTTGAGTATTGGTCAACTCTTGGCTTTTAACTCAATGAATGGTAATGTGTTGGGTTTAATTGCCACTGTCATTAGTTTTGTAGATGAATTTACCCGCGCTAAAACTTCTGTACAACGTCTAACAGAAGTGATAGATACTACACCGGAAAATGCCAATGATGGGAAAAAACCTTTGGCGAAAATTACAGGTAATGATAACATTATCTGTACAAATGTCAACTTTCATTATGTGGGAAGAGTTGATTTATTAGAAG
Source organism: Leptolyngbyaceae cyanobacterium (assembly GCA_036704005.1). GTDB lineage: Bacteria > Cyanobacteriota > Cyanobacteriia > Cyanobacteriales > Nostocaceae > Trichormus. The sequence goes on from DATNQO010000099.1 coordinate 4,383, forward strand.
ATTTTACTTTAACAATACCCGGCGGTAAAGTGACGGCGATTATCGGTAAATCCGGCTGCGGCAAAAGTACCTTAGCTAAATTAATTACCGGATTATATACTCTGCAATCAGGTAATATTCGCATCGGCTTATATAACTTAGATGACCTTTCCCTTGATTGTCTGCGTCAGCAAGTAGTATTAGTTCCTCAAGATGCTCATTTTTGGAGTCGTTCAATTGTAGAAAACTTTCGTTTAGGAGCGCCTTATGTTACTTTTGAGCAAATTGTTAGAGCTTGTAAAATTGCTGATGCTGATGAGTTTATTAGTAAATTACCAGAGAAATATCAAACAATTTTAGGAGAATTTGGCGCTAATATTTCCGGTGGACAAAGGCAAAGATTAGCAATAGCAAGAGCCATAGTTACAGAACCGCCAATTCTGATTTTAGATGAATCTACTGGTGGACTTGACCCGGTAAGTGAAAGTCTTGTATTAGCACAGTTATTACAACATCGTCGAGATAAAACCACAATCTTAATTAGCCACCGTCCTCAAGTAATTAGTCGGGCTGATTGGATTGTTTTTCTAGAGCAAGGTAGGTTAAAAATGCAAGGTTCATTACAAGATTTACGTACCAAAGCCGGAGAACATTTAGATTTTTTAATTCATTAGTTCGTAGTAAGGACTTTAGTCCTTCTTTGAAATTATGAGGACTAAAGTCCTCACTACAAACTAAAATTATTTACCAACTTTTCCTTATGCTTTATATACAAAATCAGAAATATATCCCACCGCTTCAAGAAGATGATGCTTTACCACCTGTAGGTATTTGGACATCTTTATTAGGGCTATTTCTTGTAGCCTCTGTTGGTACGGCGATCGCACTCTCTTCTTGGGTGAAATATAATGTCACAGTCAAAGCCTCTGCTGTTGTCCGTCCTATTGGTGATGTGCGGTTAGTACAACCAGAAATGGAAGGAACAATTGCCAGTATTCTAGTTGCAGAAAATCAAGTTGTCAAACAAGGCGATGTAATTGCACATTTAGATATTGACCAATTACAAATCAAAAAGAGTCAATTGGAAGGTAATATTCAACAAGGTAAATTGCAACTCATCCAAATTGATAGTCAAATCGGTTCTTTGGATAGTCAGGTAAAAGCTGAATTAAATCTTTTAGAAAGAACAATTGTTTCCGCACAAGCAGATTTGGCTAGAAATCAGCGAGATTATCAAGAACGTCAAATTACAACAAAAAGTGAATTTTTGGCTGCTTACGCAAGTTTGCAAAAAGCCGCAGCGCAAGTACGCAAAGCCCAAGCGGATTTAGACTTTGCTAAAGTAGATCGCGATCGCTATCAACAATTAGCAGAAATTGGCGCTATTGGTAGGCGGGAATATGAGCAGAAAAAACTTGTAGTGGAACAGACGAAATCAGCCTTGGAAGGTGAAAAAAGGTCGATGGAAATCGCCCAAGCTAAGTTACAATCAGCCCAAGTTGCTGTTAATCCTAGCATGGCAACGGTAGCGATCGCCCAAGAACGCATCGCCCAAGAACAGGCTAAAGGCGCTTCCACCATCGCCACTTTACAAAAAGAGAAACAAGCTTTAATCCAGCGCCGGGTAGAAATGCTATCCCAACTCAACCAATATCAAAAAGAATTACAACAAGTAGAAAAGCAACTGCGAAGTAGTGTAATTCGCGCTACCAGTGATGGAATTATCCTCAAGCTGAATCTGCGTAACCCTGGTCAAGTGGTAAGTCCTAACGAAGCGATCGCCCAAATTGTACCCCAAAATACGCCTTTGGTAATTAAAGCGATGGTTCCCACCGCAGACATTAAAAAGGTAGCAGTAGGACAAAAGGTGCAACTACGAGTTAACGCTTGTCCCTATCCAGATTACGGGACTCTCCCGGCTGTGGTGAGTGCAATTTCTCCTGATGCAATTACCCCCCAATCTCACAATTCAGGCGCAGAAAATGCTAGCTATTTTGAAGCAACTATCCAACCCCAAAAGAGAGAATTTGGAAATAGCGATCGTCATTGTTATATCCAATCAGGAATGGAAGCAGAAGCTAACATTATTTCCAAAGAAGAGACAGCACTACAATTTATACTGCGAAAAGCCAGACTAATTACAGATTTGTAAATTAAGGCTAAATTTTTCTTGGCAAAAATTACTATCAAAATCTAATTTCATCTTTAGGTTATGCAGTGCAGCGCCAAAACCATGATACTTTCTCATCGGCGTTTATCGGCGGTTAATGATTTTTCATTTCCACCGATGCTATAAATACATTTAACTAAATATAGTTTCATCAAAAGATGTTTTTTTGATGGAACATCTTTGTTTATCCGCGTAAATCAGCATTTATAGGTGTTTGATTTATATTTCTTATTTGCAAATATATCTCAGGAGATATTTTTTCTTAAAACATAAAATCAAATATGTTTTAGATAAGAATAATTAACTGCCGATAACCGCCGATAAATCAAGAGGTTGTTTTTAAGGCATTTAGTCTTCACTCAACTGTATTGTAAAACATATATCAATTACCTATTTCATTTTTTGCCGCTTTTCATCACGAAAGTAAATATTTTGGAATATCAACTTGTAAAATTTAGACAGTCGATTTGTCATAAATATATCGTGAATTACTTAATAAGCTTATTTTAAGATAACAACATAGCTAACACATTAGTTTTGTGGGCTGCAAATGTTGTAAACAAATTATACTTTTAAGTATCTGAGTTATGACTATAATTTCTTTCCTGACACCCTACCACAGAGTTCAAAAGGCATTACAATGGTGGTCTTACAGGCAGTCAGCGAGGCTATTGTTGGAAGCCGAACAAATTCGGGATGGTCTGTTACAGGAAACTTTCACAATGCGGCGTAACTTAGATTTATTATTTCTCGATGACCTGAGCTTACCAAATGACAAAGTTCAAGACTCACTCAAAAGAATTGAAAACTTTCACCATTCTTTAGTAAAATTAAGCGATCGCTTATTTCCTGAATCTCTCCAAGATAGTTTTCCTCTAGCAATTGAGTCTTTACTAGAACCGTGGTTAGTATCTAATCCTCACCTCAATTTTCACATAGATATGCCAATATCTTGGCGACACGAGCCTGGTGAGCGTGGCTTAATTATTTTAACTCTGTTGCAAGAATTATTAACACTCACCTTGTCAGAGCTATTAAGACCAGTTTCAATTTATATCAGTTTAAAATCTAAGAACGGCTTAGGAAAGCTAACTGTAAAAATTAATTATTCTCAGACATCATCGATTTTTTTTAACTCTAGTCTCATAGAATTAGATTATCTCTCACGCAGTTGCCAATTATTAACATCAGGTAAATGTATTTATCATATTCAGAATCTTACAGTTTCCTGGTGTTTCTCTTGGTAAAACCTACAATACATTCGCCAAAATTCTTCTTGCAAGTACCGAGAATTAACGATTTGTATGTAATGAATATTTAATTTAGACACAAAATTATTCTTCAGAGGTGGTGTTGACGATGAAAAACAATACACCAGAAAAAGCATTCATCCAGTTTTTAGTAATTGATGACCATCAATCAGTCCTTAATGGCACAGTAGAGATATTAAAAAGACATTATCCAGAGGCTGAGTTTGTCACCGCTATCAATGCAGAAAATGCTTGTCATCAAATAACAAGTTTACAACCAGACCTGCTAGTTATGGATCTTTCGATTCCCGAAAAATCAGGAACTACAGCACGTCCAGATATAGGAGTGCAATTTCTCAAGCAATTAATGAAAAACTATTGTGATTTGAATATCATAGTTCAAAGCGCCCATATTAGAACATTAGTCAGAATTAGACCTGATATTGACAGTCATAAAGGAGGCTTTACAGTAGCAGATAAAAGTCTTTCTACTCAAGAAATGTTAACGAGAGTTAATTGGGCTTTACAAGGTTTAACTCATACAAAAGATATTAAAGGTATCCATACAGGGATAGAAATTAAACCAGAGTGGTTTAAGGTGTTAATTCTAGCATTTGAAGAAGGGTTACAAGATAAAGCGATCGCCGAAAAAATGTGTATATCTGAGCGCATGGTGCGGCATTATTGGAGTAAGCTGCAAGATGCTTTAGATGTTTATCCTGACGATGGTAAAAATATTCGCATCCAAACCGAGAAACGGGCTAGACAAGAAGGGTTAATTGACTAACTTAGGGGACTCTTAACAGGCTACAGGGGATAGGTAAAAACAATATGAGGTTTTTTAGTCACTAACAGTTAACTGTCAACCGTCAACCGTCAACCAAACCTAAAGACTAGGAGAAAAGCCGATGCAGCCTGGACTTAGGAACATTATCAAAAGAGACATTTTCATCTGGTATCTATTAATAATTGCTTTAGCAATTGTTAGTCTATCTATTATTAGTTATTGCCTCATGGTTTGGGGTTGGTGGGTTCCCATCATACCAGCAACTTTTGGTTTGATAATCAATGCTATGGAACTCATAGCATTGTATAAATATGACCGCGCTTTACGCTTGGGGATGAAAACTCGCCAAGCGGTGATAGAAAGCACATTTGAAACCATCCATAATGGCCCGTTACAAAGTTTAGCCAAAGTTTTGAAATTGGTTAAGCGTAGAGATATCACAACTCAGGAGTTACTACCGCAAATAGAACAAGAATTGGAAAAATTAAACTATGAACTGAGAGGAATTTATGATTTTTTACAGCAAGAATATCCCCAGCAAGATAATAAGCTTTATTTAAGCAACAATTTAGTCATTAGTTTGCAAGACAATTTCCATGAAATTCTCTATCAAGTTTACAGCTATACCTTAGACAGGGATTTTCCCTGTTTTAAAACTATTAAAGTAAAAATCCATGCCTTTGAACCCATAGATGAAAGATACTTAAATATTGAACAGAAACGAGGTATTGCTAGATTTTTAGAAGAAGCATTATGTAATGTCGGTAAACACGCCACAGGAGCCACCAAACTCCAAGTTACCTGCTCATTATTCGCAGGCTGGTACACCTTACAGATTATAGATAACGGCTTAGGCGCAAACCCATACAAACAGGGACGAGGAACCCAACAGTTTATTAATTTAGCACGACAACTCAAAGGAAAATTCAGGCGATCGCCCCTCTCCCCCCAGGGAACCATTTGTGAATTATCCTGGCCTGTCATTTCCAAGCCCTGTAAAGTTTATGGAAAAAAATAGACCATACCCGTAAGCAATCATTATGCACAGCACGTTCTAATGAAATCGCTGCTTTGGCAAGAAATACACATATTATGCCATTCACCCAAAAACGTTTATATTCTTGGGTCAAATGCTTTGCAATATCTTAGAACAAATATCAAGATTTTCACAGAGGTAGTGAATAAAACTAAATGTAAAGCTAGAGAAAAATATTTTCTCTAAATATGACAATGTTAGAATTTTTAACAGCTATTAATGGTGCTGGACAGCTATGGGCTGGAAATGGACAATTTTTGGGGCTGCTGTCGAGTAATCGATACGATGTGAACTCGATCAGTAATCCACATGGTATGTACGGAAGTCAACACGGCTTATACAGTATTAGTAATCAGTATGGTATGTACGGAGGTCAACATGGCTTATATAGTCCATACAATAGTTATTGTTTAAATCCTCCTATCATTTTCTACCAACAGCAGGCAGTGCTAATGGTTACAAGAAATTCTTACGTTCAAACCAACGGGCTACAAGTTATTGACCCTGATTTATTAATAATTGCTTACACACAACTTAAAAACACACCAACATACTTTGATGTTGATGCTATAGCAAGAATGTTTAAAGCAGGTGGATAAGACACTGTTTAAATTGCTGACTTAACTGATCTCTTGCACCTTCTCAATAAGTGGGTGCCGATGCACTGCCCAACGCCACTTGCTACAACGGGGGGAACCCCCGCAACACAGTGGCTCCCCTACGAAATAATCTTGTTCAAATTTTGTTTGTTCATGACTTCATTAATTTGCCATGCAATAACACGTTTTGTAGCATTCAGGTTAATTTCTTCAAGTGTCCCTTCTTCTTTAAACAAGTCATCAACAGATGAACCAAGACGAGGATTTTTTTTCATCTTTGTACCTCCAGATTTCTTTTGAGTTTTAACCAGTCCCCAGTCCCCAGTCCCCAGTCCCCAATACCCAGTCCCCAAATTCCCAACAAATTACCCTGAACCGTGCCACTATAGAAAACATAGCTTTAACAATAGCAAGAGGAAGGCTAGAAAACGCTGTGCAGATTACATTTTTAGGGACGAGTTCTGGTGTACCCACAAGATCGCGCAATGTATCCAGTGTTGCCCTCAGATTACCGCAACGGGCGGAGTTGTGGTTGTTTGACTGTGGAGAAGGTACTCAGCATCAAATTATGCGGAGTGACCTGAAAATGAGTCAATTATCCCGAATTTTCATTACCCATATGCACGGGGATCATATTTTTGGCTTATTGGGGCTTCTTGCTAGTTGTGGCTTGGCGGGTAATGTCCAGAGAGTAGATATTTATGGGCCAGCCGGATTAAATGAGTATATCCAGTCTGCTTCTCGTTACTCCCATACACATTTTTCCTATCCGATTAAAGTTCATGCTGTTCGCCCCGGTGTGATTTATGAAGATGAAGAATTTACCGTGACTTGTGGCGCTTTACATCACCGCATTACCGCCTTTGGCTATCGCGTAGCCGAAAAAGACCGCGCTGGACGTTTTGATGTGGAAAAAGCCCAAGCTTTGCAAATTCCCCCCGGTAGGGTTTATGGACAACTCAAGCGGGGGGAAACTGTCACCCTGGCTGATGGGCGTGTGATTAATGGTGCTGAGTTATGTGGTCCTACGGAAATTGGGCGGAAGATTGCTTATTGTACAGATACAATTTACTGTGATGGTGCGGTTGAGTTAGCCAAAGATGCAGATGTGTTAATTCACGAGGCTACTTTCGCTCATCAAGATGCAGAGATGGCTTTTCAAAGGTTGCACTCAACCACGACAATGGCAGCACAGACGGCTTTGGCTGCTGGCGCACATCGGTTATTGATGACTCATTTTAGCCCTCGTTATGCGCCTGGGAATACTGTGGAGTTGAAGGATTTGTTGCAAGAGGCTCGTGCTATTTTTCCTAAGACGGATATGGCTTATGATTTTATGACTTATGAGGTTCCGAGGCGCAGGGAGGTTGTGTTGAGTGAGGTTTAAGTACAGAGTTCTGCTGATTGTAATCGAATTTTTGTTGAACAGATGATAAAGAATAGCCAACTTAAGAGGTTAGTATGGTTCAAGCAACGGAATATATTTATGTTGTTCGGGATGATGAGATTCTACATGGAAAACCTATTATCCAAGGAACTCGGACACCCGTCAGAGCAATCGTCGAAACTTGGCGAATGGGCATCGCACCAGAGGAAATCTCCATAGGGATGCCACACCTGACTTTGGGGCAAGTCTTTGGAGCGTTAACTTACTACAGCGACCACCAGGACGAAATTAATCAATATATTGAAAAAAATCGGATTCCTGGCGAATTAATCGACCCATTGGTTAGAGATTTGTGAGTAGCATATTTGTTTGTCCGCATCAACGCAGTGTTGGCAGATATGTTTGATGTACCGTCTCCACCAAAAGATAAAGCCGCCCAAGCGGCTTCGGTCAAGAAGAGGAAAAGGGGCAGGGGGCAGGGGGCAAGGGGGAAGACCGAGACGGAGCTTGGACTCCGCCCCGTATAAGCGTCCTAGAAGGACGGGGCTTGTACCCATGTTCCGCTCCGCACTCGCGCTATCGGGGAAGGGATTGCTCCCCCTGCTCCCTGCTCCCTTCCCCCCTGCCTCTTCCGGTCAAATTGGTGGTTGGTGCGTGACGCTACAAGTCTCATGACTACGTTCAAATATTTTCGCCAGTCACACACCCTACAGAAAAAATATGCCAGTTGCGTAAGTCCTAATTTAGAGAATTGGGATTACAAATTATCAATTTTTACATTGAAAATATCTCATAGATCGATTGGATATGATTAAACGCCGTCGCTTTCTTAATACTGCTGCATCTGGTTTGGGTGGATTTTCTTTAGCTTATTTATTGGGAAGTTGTAGTCAAGAAACTCAACAAAATGTCGTAAATAGTGGTGGTTCCTTGGGGATAAAAGCGAAGGTTCTACGCATGGGGTATCAGAGTGCAGGGGATCTGGTTCGCAATCGGCAAGTTTTAGAAAAACGCTTAGAACCATTGGGAATTAAGGTGGAATGGGCGCAATTCGTCCAAGGGCCTCAACTCATGGAAGGAATGGCGGCGGGTAAGGTTGATGTGGGATCGGTGGGAGAAACGCCGCCAATTTTTGCACAAGTCGCTGGCTCAACACTTGTTTATGTCGTTGGTACACAAAGAACTGCAACCACGGGAAGAAGTAGTGTAATTGCTGTCCCGCCTGAATCTCCTCTAACAAAGTTTGAGGAAATTAAGGGACAAGAAGTATATTTTCAAAAAGGCTCGGCATCACACTATTTTATTCTGAGAGCGTTGCAGTCAATTGGTTTGACTATCAAAGATATCAAAATCAGAAGTATGCCGACTATTGAGGCGCGAGGCGCGTTTCTGGAAGGGAGGATTCCTGTGTGGATGACAGGTGATCCTCATTATGCGATCGCCGAAAAGATGGGGCGTATTCGTGTCCTGAAAGATTCGGTAGGGTTAGATTCTCCAGGCGGATATTACATTGCTGACCGGAAGTTCGCCGAAGAAAATCCAGGCTTATTAAAAATAATCATTGAAGAACTTCATGGGCTGGATAAATGGGCAGAGGCGCATCGGGATGAAGTCAAACAATTAATGATTTCCGAACAAAAACTTGACCCGGATGTAGCCGATAGGGTAATGTCTCGCCGCACATTTGCAGGACGCAGGGGTCTTAGTCCTGCATTGATTGCAGAACAACAACGGGTGGCAGATTTATTCTTTGAAGCAGGTGTTATTCCCAAGAAAATTGATATTAAAGACTTCTTACTTCCGCCTGATTTATATGCGGCAATTACACCAACGGAAATCATGGTTTAAAACAGTTATCAGTTATCAGGGCAGTGCAGCGCCATACTGTTAACTAATATGCAATTCGTAATAGCCTACAACGAGGCTTAGGTCTAAGTAATGCGTGATTCTTTCAGTAAAAGAAAGATTGGAGCAATTTTGCACGAGTCGCGACGAGGATTTTTAACGCTATGGGGCGGCTATTTTAGCCGTCTATTTTTGTTTGCCAGAACAGCAAAAAGTTACTACTAGAACAAACGATTTTCATGTTAAAAAAGGTCAGACTTTCTAAATTTCAGCGTGCTGCTAGTGCGCCAAATTTACCGAATACTCCATTTAGGTTTGTTTGCTATTTTGTTAACCAGTTTCGCTGGTGGTATTTAGCAATGGTGATTCTGGAGGCGCTACACGCAACTTGTGGTATTATGTTACCCTATGCGATCGGTGAGATTATCCGCAGTGTGACACGCTCAACTGGTAACAGCAAGCTGATTTTTGATACTATCAGTCAACCCCTGATGCTGTTCACTGCTTTGAGTATAGGTGAAGTGGTATTCGGGCGATCGGCTGGACTTTTACAAACTATCCTCCATCCTATCCACCGCCAGCATATTGTCCGCTCTTTGTATGCCTACCTGCAACATCATTCCCATCGTTACTTGAGTAGTAGTTTTGCTGGGGCGTTAGCACATCGCATCGGTGAAACCTCTCTCGGTGTGACGCAGACGATGCAAATGTTGATTACGGAGTTTATGTCTGTAATCATTGTCTATATAATCTCCACAATTATACTGTATCGTGCCTATCCTCCACTGGCTGCATTCGTTGGTGTGTGGGCAGTTCTGTTTATTAGTATTTCTTTCTGGTTGGCTACTCGTTGCCGAATATACTCCCGTAGAGCAGCAGCCGCTAGAAGTCATACGACGGGGATCATTGTCGATGCGGTAACAAATCTGAGCAGTAGTCGCTTGTTTGCGCGTCTGGGTTTTGAACGCCGCTATTTGAATGAACAGTTAAGGGATGAACTCAAAGAGGTGAGAAAGTCTAACTGGTATTCAGAACGCATTCGCTGGTTTCAATTCATCTCCGCCGCGATTCTGAAAATTGGTACTCTATATTACTCGCTCTCTCTCTGGAGTCAAGGGTTAATTGCTACTGCTGACTTTGTGGTGGCTACTAGTTTATCACTGTTAATCATTAGTGAAGCCCGCAATTTGAGTCGGCGGTTTCTGGAATTTTTTGAGCATATCGGCAATATTGCCAATGGTGTGTCCATCATCGTCCAACCCCATGAGTTGATTGACAGGGAAGGTGCGATCGCTCATCCTATCACTCAGGGTAAAATCGAGTTTCGGCAAGTTAATTTTAATTATTCTGCTGAGAAGAAAGTATTTGAAAATCTTTCTATCACCATCAAACCAGGGGAACGTGTGGGACTAGTAGGCTTTTCCGGTTCGGGAAAATCCACCTTTGTGAATTTAATTTTACGGATATTTGACCCCCAATCAGGGCAAATTCTCATTGATGGGGTCGATATTCGTGATATGACTCAGGATGCTTTACACGCCCAGATTAGCTTGATTCCTCAAGATCCATCTCTGTTTCATCGCACATTAATGGAAAACATCCGTTATGGGCGCATAGATGCAACCGATGAGGAAGTTATCAAAGCCGCCAGTAAGGCTCATGCCCACGATTTTATCACCCAAATGAAGGAGGGCTATAATTCTCTGGTGGGTGAACGTGGTGTTAAACTGTCTGGGGGACAAAGACAACGAATTGCGATCGCCAGAGTAATTCTCAAAGATGCACCAGTTCTAATTTTGGATGAAGCTACTTCTAGTCTTGATTCCATCACCGAAAAAGCAATTCAAGACACGTTAGATTTAGTCATGAATGGCAAAACCGTGATTGTAGTCGCTCACAGGTTATCAACAATTGCCCATCTAGACCGGATTTTGGTATTCGATCATGGTCGCATCGTCGAAGATGGTAGCCACGACCAACTCCTAGCAAGGGGCGGCGCTTATTATAGATTGTGGAAAATGCAGGCTGGGGGATTTTTACCTGTGGCGGCGGGAAGTGGAGAGTAGGGAGATGGGGGAGATGAGGGAGTGGGGGGAGATAATTATTAACTCTTACACCTTAACGTTACTTCTGAAAATAAGTTTTCTTGAACCCAATTCTACACCCCTGGTAGGTTAATCTCTTAGTAATTAATTATACTCTCATAAGAGTCATAAAAGAGCGTTAGTAGACCGCTTCTCCAAACGCAGTTTAGAAGGGCTACAAAAACCTGCAACATCATTCCCATCGTTACTTGAGTAGCAGCCCGCCCGCCGCAATTAATCTCCATCGGCTGGTTTTGGAAGACTCTCAACGATTGCGGTTAAAAGGACAGCAGAAGTAGTGATTTTAGCTGCGTCTGTCACCATATCGTTCAGCAGGGAGGAAGAAGTTTATTACTAAGGATAGATTTTAGTACAACAAAAAGCAAATATACTGTCAATAACAGTATGTAGACAGTTTAGTAGTATGAAATCGGCATGACGCTGTTACTGTAACTCTTGGAAACCCTATATTTACATGAGTTATCGCTACATGGGAGCAGTAAACAGATATATCACAGCTAATAACACTGTATTAAGCTATTGTAAACATAATTTTTGCTAGTCAAGAAATAAACTTAGCGTGTAAAAATAAAATTTACTTATGTATTGCCAGGTTAACTCATTACCATATAGTTGTTTATATTGCAACAAAATACTTTTATTTGCATCTTAAGCTGCATATTTTAATAATTTTGTACAGTAGTGTTTTTAGTAATCTAGAACTGCATAATTTTTACCAAAAATTTTTCAGTATGTGTACTATGAGGATCTTCTATTAAAACCTGGATTTAGTAGCAATGCCGTTCCCACATAGGTTCTAGAAATTAAATGGGAATTCTAAATGATAAAAATGCTGAGGTTAAACTTAACCAACAAATAAACTTCCTTTAATACCTAATTTTTTATTAGTTAAGAAAATATATTTATATAGATGTTAGCGTTTAGCTTATGATATTTTCCTAAGCTATTAGATTTTCCTAAGTACTAAAATTTTAAGTTTTGATGAAGATATGCCTAGATTTTGTAAATAGTGGTATTAAATATTTAGGGCTTATTTATTAAAAAAAAATAAAGTAGTACATTTGAATCTAGTTCAGATTGCAGCTTAATTTTGTTTCAAAATCAGCTCTTATTTTGTGATTTATGGAATTTTAGGCATTTTTTTGAAAATGAATTTATAGTTTTAACTTAAATTAAATTTGTATTTCCTTTAATTTAAGTTAAATTCTTTTGTTTCATACAAATAAAATATCCAGTCTAATCAAAGATATTTTGAGTAAGCGTAAGGGTTTGTGAAGTTCCGTTTCTTAGAGGGAATTTTATGGCTGGATATTTTATGACTGAACAGAGCTTTAACCTATCGTTATCAGATAAAAAATCATGAGTGCTGATAAATATTTGTATAGCGGAGCAAAATTTCTGACATTGGTAGAGCTTCTGCGTTATAGAGCTTTACATCAACCACATCAAACAGCCTACGTCTTTTTACAAGATGGAGAAGTTGAAGCTGGAAGGTTGACATATCAAGAATTAGATACTCAGGCAAGGGCGATCGCCGCTTATCTTCAGTCAAAAAATGCTCAGGGTCAACGGGCGCTACTACTATATCCCCCTGGATTAGAATTTATTAGCGCCTTTTTTGGCTGTTTATATTCTGGAGTGATAGCTGTTCCTGCTTATCCACCCCGTCGCAATCAAAAGATGTCGCGCTTACAGTCAATTATTAGTGATTCGCAATCATCAATAGCACTCACAACAAATTCGATGTTGGCAGACATCCAAAATCGGCTGAATGAAGAACAACAATCAGCTGCAATGCACTTGTTAGCCACCGATGACATCGCCAACGACTTAGCTACAAATTGGCAACAACCAGAAATTAACAGTAATACTCTAGCTTTTTTACAGTACACTTCCGGTTCAACCTCAAACCCGAAAGGGGTAATGGTAAGCCACGGTAATTTATTGTACACATTGGCAGACCTCCATGTTGGTTGGCAGCACACACCTGAGAGTGTAATGGTGAGTTGGCTGCCTACTTTCCATGATTTAGGACTAATTTATGGAGTACTCGAACCATTAAACTTTGGCTTCCCTTGCTATCTGATGCCTCCTGCCTCGTTCCTGCAAAAACCTCTGCGTTGGCTAGAAGCAATTTCGCGTTACGGTGGCACTCATAGTGCCGCACCTAATTTTGCTTATGATTTGTGTGCCAGTAAAATTACTGAAGAACAGAAGGCAAACTTAGACCTTAGCACCTGGCAAATGGCGCTCAATGCCGCCGAACCTATTTCTTGTGCAACAATTGACAAGTTTATCAAAGCATTTGCAGTTTGTGGTTTCCGCACCGATACTCTCTGTCCAGGATATGGTCTTGCGGAAACTACACTCAAGGTTTCTACAGTTCATTGCGATCAACCTACTGTTCTATTCCATGTATCTAGTACAGATTTTGAGCAGCACCGTGTAGTTACAGTTCCCCCTGATGCAGAGAATTGCCAAACCTGGGTTGGTTGTGGAGAAGTCGCTTTAGATACAAAAGTTGTGATTGCTGACCCTGAGCGGCTAACTCGTTGCGCCCCTGATGAAGTTGGTGAAATTTGGGTTGCAGGTGCTTGCGTAGCACAAGGTTACTGGAATCACCCTCAAGCTACAAAAGAAACATTCCAAGCTTATACAGCTGACACTGGAGAAGGGCCTTTTTTGCGGACTGGAGATTTGGGCTTTTTGATAGATGGGCAGTTGTGCGTTACAGGACGCATCAAAGATTTAATTATTATCGGCGGCAAAAATCATTATCCTCAAGACATTGAACGTACAGTTGAAGCTTGCCACCCTGCATTAAAACCAAACTGCGGTGCAGCATTTTCTGTAACGGTTGGGTCTGAGGAACGTTTGGTAGTTGCACAAGAAGTTGAGCGTAGTCACTTGCGAAAGCTTAATCAGACCCAAGTGATGAGTGCTATTCGTCAAGCAGTCTCAGAGCAACATGAACTGCAAGTTTATGCAATTGTCTTGCTAAAAACTGCAAGCATTCCCAAAACTTCTAGCGGTAAAATCCAGCGCCGAGCTTGTCAAAGTGGCTTTTTGGCAAACACTCTAGATGTAGTGGCATCTTGGCAAGAAAGTTCACCACAATCACAAACAAATAACAGTGAAAGCAATAAAGTAACAACACAGCCCAAAAATTATCAGAAGTTACAAGCAGTAGAAGAGATTAAAAAATGGCTAATTGCCAACATTGCAGCCAGACTAGGCAGTAGCACACAAGATATTGACATTCACAAACCTTTAGTTGAATACGGCTTAAGTTCTATGGTGGCCGTAGGCATTTCTGGAGAATTGCAAGAATGGCTAAAACGCCCCCTATCTCCAACCCTGTTATATGATTACTCGACTATTGAAAGCCTCGCTTTATATTTAGGTGGTGTAGAGGTAACAAATAGTCAACCAAAAACTCATCAATTAACCACAGACCAAGAAGCGATCGCCATTGTTGGTATGAGTTGTCGTGTCCCTGGCGCTAACAATTTAGACGAATTCTGGCAACTGCTGCAAAATAAAGTAGATGCGATCGCACAAGTACCCCCATCTCGCTGGCAAAGTAATTTCTCTGATCCAAAAGTACCGGCTTGGGGTGGATTCATTGCAGATGTAGATCAATTCGACCCTCAGTTTTTTGGCATAGCGCCTAGAGAAGCTGAAAGTATGGATCCACAGCAACGATTGCTTTTAGAAGTGACTTGGGAAGCATTGGAAAATGCTGGACAAGCACCGGATCAATTAGCTGGAACTGATACAGGAGTCTTCATTGGTATCAGTAACTATGACTATGGACGCTTGCAATTTCAACAGTCTACTCCAGCCAATGCTTATGCTGGTACAGGTAATGCCTTGAGTATTGCGGCGAATCGTTTATCTTATCTATTGGATTTACGCGGGCCTAGTTGGGCTGTAGATACTGCCTGTTCCTCTTCCTTAGTAGCAGTTAATCAGGCTTGTCTGAGTCTGCAAAAAGGCGAATGTCAAATCGCGATCGCTGGGGGAGTCAATCTCATCCTCTCCCCAGAAATGACAGTTACCTTTGCTCAAGCAGGAATGCTATCGCCTGATGGACGTTGTAAGACCTTTGACACTGACGCTAACGGTTATGTGCGAGGAGAAGGCTGTGGTGTTGTCATTCTCAAGCGTCTAACCGATGCTTACAAAGATGGCGATACAATTTTGGCACTCATCAAAGGCACAGCCGTTAACCAAGATGGACGTAGTAACGGGCTAACCGCTCCTAATGGTCTGGCTCAACAAGCCGTGATTCGCCAAGCTCTTGCCAAAGCAGGGATTGCACCAGCAGACATTGACTATGTAGAAGCTCATGGGACAGGTACATCATTGGGAGACCCTATCGAAGTCAATGCTCTCAAAGAAGTATTGATGACAAGCCGCCAACCCAATCAACTCGCTTATATAGGCTCAGTCAAAACCAATATTGGGCATTTAGAAGCAGCAGCTGGAATTGCGGGATTGATTAAAGTTGTTCTCGCACTGCAACATCAAGCTATTCCCGCCAATTTGCATTTGCAAAAGCTGAATCCTTTGATTAATCTTGACGGCACTCCCATCACAATTCCTACAGAGTTGCAACCCTGGACTGTGGGAGAAAAAAGACGTTTAGCGGGTATTAGTTCCTTTGGGTTTGGGGGAACAAATGCTCATCTAATTGTGGAAGAAGCTACTCCTGTTCCTCCTGCTCAAACAGATATAGAGCGACCCCGCCATCTATTCACATTATCCGCAAAAACTCCCTCAGCCCTGAAGCAACTAGCTCAACGTTACCAATCTTGGTTAAACCAAAATTCCCCCATTTCTCTGGCTAATCTTTGTTTTACTACCAATACCGGACGCACCCATTTTCACCATCGGTTGGCTATCATTGCTCAATCAGAGCAAGAATTACAATCTGAACTAACAGCTTTTGTCTCTGGAAAAGACCCCTCCATAGACTCTCAGATAGCTCCAAAAAGACCCAAAATTGCCTTCTTATTTTCAGGACAGGGGTCACAATATGTAAACATGGGGCGACAACTCTCTGAAACTAACTCGACCTTTCGCCAAATTCTGCAACACTGTGAGGAAATAGTTAAACCTTATCTGCAACAACCACTGCTGTCAGTATTGTATCCAGATACAGGTGTAGATTCTCCCTTGAATATTACTGCTTATACACAACCAGCTATATTTGCCATAGAATATGCTCTCTACGAACTGTGGAAATCTTGGGGAATCCAACCTGATATTGTCATGGGTCACAGTTTAGGCGAATATGCCGCAGCTTGTGCAGCCGGGATTATCACCTGGGAAGAGGGTTTAATCCTAGTCACGCAAAGGGCAAAATTGATGCAGACATTGCCCAATGATGGAGCGATGGTAGCCGTATTTGCCGAGGAAACACAAATCCGAGCAGCATTAGCAACACAAGCAGGCGAAGTGGTAATTGCAGCTGTTAATGGCAAGCAAAATATTGTTCTATCGGGAAGCAAAGCCAAAGTAGAAAGTGTAGTTGCTACCTTAACTCAACAAGGAATTAAGACAAAATTCTTAAACGTTTCCCAAGGTTTCCACTCTCCTTTGATGGAACCAATGTTGGCAGAATTTACGCCAATCCTAGAAAAAGTGACTTTTGTTGCCCCGGAAATTGATATTGTTGCCAACTTAACTGGAAACTTAGCTACAGCAGACATTACAACCCCAGCTTATTGGTGCCGTCAAATTTTAGAACCAGTACAATTTGCGCCGGGAATGGAAACCTTGCGGCAACAAGGCTGTAGTTTGTTTATTGAGATAGGCGCAAACCCAACTTTGGTAGGTATGGGTATACGTTGCCTACCAGAAATTACTCATGGCTGGCTTCCTAGTTTGCGGCAAGGACAAGAGGATTGGCAATCACTACTCACAAGTCTGAAAACCTTGTATTTACAAGGAATATCCATCGATTGGTTGGGATTTGATCGAGATTATCCTCGCCAAAAATTATCACAATTACCTACTTACCCCTTTGAACGTTCTCGATATTGGTTAGAAACAGCAAAGAATTTAGTTCCTGTCGCGTCTTCTTTAACAGATGCCCAGCAGATTCCTATTTTGGATTTGTTATCTCAAGGAGATACGGAAAAATTAGCGCAACTTTTGACTGATAAATCAACTAGCCCGATGGATGTGCTAGAAAACTTGGTCAAAGTTTACCAATGGCAACTTCGGCTTTCTCCTGTGCAAGACTTGCTTTATCAAATCCAATGGCAACTGAAGCCTAATAATTTAGCAATTACTTCTGTAAAATCGGAAAATTGGTTAATTTTCGCAGATAAACAAGGGTTTGGAGACCAGATCACAAAGCAGTTAAAAGAGCAAGGGCATCGCTGCCATTTGGTTTATGCAAATGATACTTATCAACAGATAAATGATCAGGTATCTTACATCAATCCCTACGATGATGGTGATTATAAATGTCTGCTGCAAGATGTTTTAACTGTTGTTAATTTCCCCATCACGAAAATCTTGTATTTGTGGGGTCTAGAAGCAGAATTTACAAGTCTCATCACACCTTCGGCAATTCAACAAATTCAACAGTACATTTGTGGTAGCGCTTTATTTTTGGTTCAGGCTCTAGCTAAGTATGGGCAAACTATATCTCCTCATCTGTGGATAGTTACTAAGGGTGCGATCGCCTTTAATCAAGAACTCCCTAACATTGTTCAAGCACCATTGCAAGGGCTGGGTAAGGTAATTGCCCTAGAACATCATCAACTGTGGGGAGGTATGGTTGATTTGTCTGCCGATGCTACTAATGATGAAGTGGAAACCTTATTGCAAGCGATCGCCACAGCAAATGGCGAAGACCAAATAGCGATTCGACAAGGATTATCCTATGTTCCCCGTCTAGTTGCTTATCAGTCTCACAAGGGTTTACTGCAACAACCTCACCCAACTAGCACCTATTTAATTACAGGCGGACTGGGGGCTTTGGGACTACAAATTGCCCAAAACTTTGTCCAACATGGTGCGCGTCACCTGGTCTTAATTAGTCGCAGCCCAGCATCACAGTCAGCACAAATTATTCTTGATGACCTCAAACAACAAGGTGTAATCGTCAAAGTTATCCAAGCTGATGTTGCTTCTGCGCCAGAGATAGCGGCTGTATTAGAGGATATTCAGGCAAATATGCCGCCATTACGTGGGATTATCCATGCTGCCGGAGTATTAGACGATGGGGTATTAGTTCAGCAAAATTGGCAGCGTTTCTCTGGGGTCATGACACCCAAAGTTGCGGGCGCTTGGAATTTGCATCAGTTAACCCAAGACCTACCCCTAGACTTCTTTGTCTGTTTCTCGTCCACATCTGCCTTATTAGGTTCACCTGGACAAGGCAATTATGTAGCGGCTAATGCCTTCATTGATGCTTTAGCACAATACCGCCAAGGATTAGGACTACCTGGATTGAGCATAAATTGGGGGCCTTGGTCGGGAATTGGTATGGCAGCTAGTGTAGATAATTACTACCAAGCTCGTTGGCGAGACCAAGGAATCAGTCCACTTCATCCAGAACAAGCATTGTCAATACTACAACTGCTTTTACATCAAGACAAACCCCAAGTAGGCGTTATGCAGGTGGATTGGTCAATATTTAGTCAGCATTATGGGGTGGAAGCTCAACGCCCTATATTGCAAGAACTAATTACGCAAACCAAACCACAAACTGGTGAGATAGAAACTGTCTGTGTCACTCCTGATCTACTAACAGAGTTGAATTTAGCTAATGTTGGCGATCGCTATGAGATTCTGGTCACTTATCTGCAAAAACAAGTGCATCAAATTCTCAAATTGCCTTCTTCCCAATTACCTGACCCACAACAGGGATTCTTTGATATGGGAATTGATTCACTCATGACAGTAGAACTCAAAAACCTTTTAGAATCTCATCTGCATATTTCCCTACCTACCACCTTAGTTTTAGAATTTCCTACGATTCATGAACTTGCTGTTTACTTAGAACAGGAAGTTGCACTATCGCCATCAACGAAAAATACACCCAATACACCGCAAACTGATTTCGCCCCAACAGACCTTGAGGAATTAGCTAACCCGGAAATCCTCTCTGAGATTACCTTAGTAGACTCTACCTTGGTTCAAGAGCTTGCCGAATTAGAAACTTTGTTGGAAGGAAGGAACTAAATATGAGTAACTTATCTCCTAGTGACCATGCAGCCTTGTCTCAAAGACTGACGCAAGCATTAAAACAAGCTCGCAACCAATTAGAGGAAGTTGAACGGGCTAAACAAGAACCTATTGCTATCGTTGGGGTAGGTTGCCGCTTTCCTGGTGCAGCTAATGATTTAGAAAGCTTCTGGCAAATTTTACGAGATGGAGTCGATACCATCACAGATATTCCCAGCGATCGCTGGAATATTGATGATTATTATGACTCTGACCCTGACACCCCAGGCAAAATTTATACTCGTACTGGTGGATTTTTAAACCAGATTGATCAATTTGACCCGCAGTTTTTCGGTATTTCTCCCCGTGAGGCTAGAAGCCTAGACCCTCAACAGCGCTTGTTATTGGAAGTAACTTGGGAAGCATTAGAAAATGCTGGACAACCAGTGCAAGATTTAGCTGGTACTAATACGGGAGTATTTGTTGGTATTGGTCAAAATGATTACGCTCAGAGACAACTAAACAATGGCGACCCAACGAGAATCACTACTTACGATGGCACAGGCAATGGTTTTTGCTTTGCTTCCGGGAGGCTATCCTACGTTCTAGGATTACTAGGCCCAAACGTAGCGGTTGATACAGCTTGCTCCTCCTCTCTGGTGAGTATACATTTAGCTTGCCAAAGTTTGCGTGCTGGGGAATGCAATCTGGCGCTGGCGGGTGGGGTGCAACTAATTCTCTCACCGGAAGTTACCCTGTTTCTCTCCCGCGCTCATGCTCTCTCACCTGATGGTCGTTGTAAAACCTTTGATGCGTCAGCTAATGGATACGGTAGAGGAGAAGGCTGTGGAGTTCTAGTCCTCAAGCGGCTTTCTGACGCTATTGCTAATGGCGATCGCATATTGGCATTGATTCGTGGTTCCGCAGTTAACCACAACGGAACTAGTAGCGGGTTGACAGTTCCCAGCAAACAAGCCCAAGAAAACTTGATACGTCAAGCTTTAGCTAACGCCAGAGTCAATCCCCACGAAGTCGATTATGTAGAAGCTCACGGTACAGGCACTATACTAGGTGATCCGATTGAGGTACGGGCTTTAGGAACTGTGTACGGCAAAGGACGCACAGATGACCAACCCCTACTCATAGGCTCAGTCAAAACTAATATTGGACATTTAGAAGCAGCAGCTGGTGTGGCTGGGTTAATCAAAGTAATTTTGGCATTACAACACAATCAGATTCCACCCCATCTGCACTACCAAACACCTAATCCTCATATTGACTGGCAACAACTGCCCGTGAAAGTTGCCCAATCCTTGACTGGATGGACTTCTGACAAACCTCGGTTAGCTGGGGTAAGTTCCTTTGGCATTAGTGGAACCAATGCTCATGTGATTTTGGCATCAGCCCCCGAACACCAGCACATATCCCAGGCACAAGAACGACCTCTGCATTTATTTACCCTCACTGCCAAGACACCAACAGCATTAGAAAAGTTAGCGCAACGCTATATCAATTATTTAAGTAATCATCCATCCTTATCAATTGGTGATCTCTGCTTTAGTGCTAACACTGGCAGGTCTCACTTCCGCCATCGTTTGAGCGTTGTAGCGGCTTCCATTCCTGAACTGGAAGAAAAGTTAATCGCTTTTGTCACTGGGCAAACCGCTCTAAGTATATCACAAAGACAGATATCAGGTAATCGTCCTAAAGTAGCATTTCTGTTCACGGGGCAAGGTTCTCAGTATGTGAATATGGGACGGCAACTTTACGAAACCCATCCTGTTTTTCGAGAAACTCTCGACTATTGTGCAGAGATTTTGCGCCCCTACTTGGATCAGCCTTTACTAGAAATACTTTACCCAACCACCAATGAAGAGAGCCAATTAAATGCTCATGAGTCTCAACTGCAAGCAACAGCTTATACACAACCTGCTCTGTTTGCCCTAGAGTATGCTCTTTATCAAGTTTGGCAGTCTTGGGGAGTGCAACCGACAGTAGTCATGGGTCACAGTCTGGGTGAGTATGTCGCTGCTTGTGTGGCTGGGGTCTTTAGTTTAGAAGATGGATTGAAACTGATTGCCCATCGCGCCCGTTTAATGCAATCATTACCTCCTAATGGCACAATGGCGGCTGTCTTTGCACCAGCAGAGCAAGTCAAACAGGTAATTCAACCCTACAACCATCAAGTGGCGATCGCCGCGATTAACGGCCCTCAACATAGTGTGATTTCTGGTGAATATGAGGCGATAGAAGAGATTTGTGCTATCTTCAAAGCCCAACAAATCAGCACGAAGAAGCTTAAAGTCTCCCATGCCTTCCACTCTCCACACATGGAACCAATGCTGGCAGAATTTGAGCAGGTTGCCCGTGAAATTACTTACTCACTGCCGCAAATAGAGTTGATTGCTAACCTGACAGGACAATCTGCAAATCAATCCATAGCTACGCCAGAATATTGGTGCGCTCATATCCGTCAAGCAGTGCAATTTGCTCCTAGTGTAGACACCTTAATTGAGAAAGGCTGTGAACTGTTGGTGGAAGTTGGCGCTAAACCCACTTTGTTGGGGATGATCCGCCAATGCTTAAGCCCTGAAAAGACACAAGAGATAGCTTTACTGCCTAGTTTGCGAGCTAATACTGATGATTGGCAACAGCTACTCCAAAGTCTGGGACAGTTATATGTGCATGGAGTCTCAATTGATTGGTTGGAGTTTGATAAATACTATTCCCGTTCCCGTTTGATATTGCCCAATTACCCCTTTGAGAGAGAGAGTTATTGGATTACATCACAGCAACGGCAATTGACAACTAAGATTCATCCCTTACTCAATTCCAAATTCCAATCTCCTCTATTAAAAGCAACTTTGTTTGAATCTGATTGCAATCTAAATGAGTTGTCTTATTTGCAAGACCATCAAGTTTACGGGCAAGTTGTTGTTCCTGGGGCATTTCACTTAGCTTTGTTGCTGGGAGCTGGTGAGTTAACATTCAATACCACAGGCTGTATTCTGCAAGATGTGGTATTCACGCAAGCGATGGTGATGCCGGAAACTGGGGAACGTAAGATCCACTTATCTATTACTCCCAATGATCACTTAGAAGCTGCCTTTGAGTTAATTAGTTCGCCCAACCAAAGCGCTAACGGTAGCACATGGACTACTCATGCTACGGGCAGTTTCTTACAAAATCACCAATTGAGAGGTTTGATTGCACCAGTATCTATTTCTGGCATCTTGGCACGATGCCCAGAGGAAATTTCTGGTAAAGACCTGTATGATCAGCTATCTCAGCGTCAGATTCAATTAGGCTCAAGTTTTCAGTGGTTGCGATCGCTGTGGAAAGGTGAGCAAGAAATATTAGGTAAAATGCAGTTGCCAGATACTCTCACAGGTATCGAGGAGTATCAGTTACATCCCAGCCTGATAGACGCTTGCTTTCAATTATTAGTAGCACTGTTGGCTACAGATGGAACTGAAACAATAGTTCCTTTTAGAATTGAACAGTTCCGTTTTTACCAACGTCCACAAACTACTCAATTGTGGGTACACGCTCAAATTAACCGAAATGAAACTGCCAATCTGAATTCCTTAATGGGCGATATCCAACTTTTGGATGAGACAGGACAAGTGATTGCAGAAATTGTGGGCTTTCAGGGTAAAGTTGTCACCCCAGAGTCCTTACTGCGGCAGTTACAATCTGATGTATACCAAGACTGTTACAAGGTAGTTTGGCAACCACAACCACTTGATCGGCAAGCGATTCAACCTCAAAACACTTTGAGATGCTGGCTAATTTTTGGCGATAAAGGAGGCAAAGGCAGCACTTTAGCACATTTTTTAGCCAAGGAGGGCGATCGCTGTATTCTTGTATCTGCGGGTAGTAATTATGACCGTTTAGCTACTGATCATTATCAAATTAACCCGCAAGTAGCGGCAGACTTTCAACGTCTGTTGAGTGAAATTTCTCTTCCTGCTGAGTCAACCTTAGAAGTTATCCATCTTTGGAGTTTAGATACAGATACTTCCTCAGAAGACATATCCACATCCTTAGAACTAAGTTGTGGTAGCGCCTTGTATCTAGTGCAAGCACTCGCGCAAACTCATAGCTTCCAGAATGGTAAACTCTGGTTTATTACCCAAGGTTGTCAGGCTGTCAGTGATCATGGAACTGATATATGCGTACAACAGTCTGCTGTGTGGGGTCTTGGTAAAGTCATTGGACTAGAACATCCTCACCTGCATTGTGTTAATTTAGACTTAGATCCCCAAGAAAATGCCACTGAGTTTTATTCTTTATATGCAGAATTAGTGGCATCGCATTCAGATGATCAAGTTGCCTATCGTCAGGGAATACGCTATGTTCCCAGATTATGGCGATCGCCTGCTAGTACTTCCGAAAAACCGAGAGAAATCAGCGCCGATGCTAGCTATCTCATCACCGGAGGTTTGGGAGCGTTAGGGCTAGAAGTTGCTTGTTGGTTAGCTAATCAAGGTGCGCGATGTATAGTCTTGACAAGTAGGAAAGGGGCTGATTCTACCGCGCAGCAAGTTATTCAACAAATTGAGCAAACAGGTACACAAGTTTTTGTTATCCCCGCAGATGTTTCTCAAGCAGAATCAGTTGCCCAACTGTTGAAGAAAATCAAACAAACTTTACCGCCCCTACGTGGTATAATTCACGCAGCAGGTGTCTTAGATGATGGCATTCTCTTACAACAAACTTGGGAACGCTTTAAATATGTAGTAGCCCCAAAGGTTGCAGGTGCTTGGAATCTCCATCGTTTAACCCAAGATACTCCTTTAGATTTCTTTGTTTGTTTCTCATCAGTAGCATCCTTACTAGGTTCACCTGGTCAAGGTAATTATGCTGCTGCCAATGCTTTCTTAGATGCTTTAGCCCATTATCGTCAAGCATTGGGTTTACCAGGCTTAAGTATCAACTGGGGGCCTTGGTCAGAAGGAGGAATGGCGACACGTTTGAGCAATTCTCAGCAGCAACGCTGGGCAAGTCAAGGGATTACACCTATTACACCAGACAAAGGACGGCAAGCTCTAGAAAAGCTACTCGGACAAAGCTATGCTCAGATGGGAGTCATCACTATCAATTGGGGTGAATTAGCACAACAGTTTTCTACTCAAAAAATACCATCTCTGATTTCTGAGTTAGTTAATTCTGTAAGGCAACAAAGCCAACCTCTGGCTTCTCATACCCAAAAGCGGTTAATTCGGGAACAATGGCACAATGTTTCTCCAGCAGAGCAAGCACAAAAACTAATTACCTATCTTCAGTCTACTGTCGCTTATGTGTTGGGGCTAAATGCAGGGCAAATGGATAATACACAACCTCTCAATAGTTTGGGACTTGATTCTTTGATGACAGTAGAGCTAAAGAATCGCCTACAGGCTGATTTAGGAGTAGATATTCCCATTGCTCAATTCATTGAGGGAATTACCATAAGTGATTTAGTGAAGATTATTCAACCACAATTGCAGGACTCTCAGGTAGATAATGCAATTATTTCCCAGCCGGATATAACATCAACTGAATTATTTACTAGTCAAAAAATCAACTTGACTGATTCAGTAAGATTGCTAGAGCAAATAGAGCAATTAACCGATGAACAAATTGATGCTTGGCTAGGTTCTTTATTGTCTAATCAAGCAAGAAATTAATTTTGAGTTTTATTTGCCATAGGGAACTCAAAAAGTTCCCTTTACCCCTTAACTTGTTTTTTGCTAAAAACTAGGATATCAACTATGCAGGCATTAGATAATTTAGCAAAACTTTCATCCGAGGAAAAGCGATCGCTTCTTGTTCAACTCCTCAAAAATAACTTTGAACCCAAAACAATAGACAGCATTCCGGCTAAATATTACCGTTTTGAATTTTCTGACGAGTACCAACAATTACAAAATCTTCTGCAAAGTTTTGCAGCTAACGGACAAGTTAATCCTTACTTCAAAGCTCATGAAACAATCAATAACAACAAGACTCAAATCGCAGGTCGAGAGCTGATTAACTTCTCTAGCTACAACTACTTAGGGATGTCTGGAGATCCTATTATCTCTCAAGCAGCAAAAGCCGCGATCGACCAATATGGTACTTCTGTATCAGCTAGCCGTGTTGTCGCTGGAGAAATTCCCCTACATCAAACCCTGGAACAGGAATTAGCAAAACTTGTCGGCGCTGAAGATGCTATTGTCTACATTGGTGGACATTCTACCAACGTGACTACTATCGGTCACTTGTTAGGAGCCAAGGATCTGATTGTCCATGATTCTTTAATTCATAACAGCGCTCAACTAGGCTCCATCTTATCAGGAGCAACCATAATTCCCTTTCCGCATAACAACTGGCAAGCACTAGATCGCATCTTACAACAACAGCGCGATCGCTACCAAAGAGTTCTCATTATTATCGAAGGCATTTATAGCGTAGATGGAGACATTCCCGACCTACCTAAGTTTATTGAAATTAAGCAGCGTTACAAAACATTTTTAATGGTAGATGAAGCCCATTCTATAGGTGTTCTCGGCAAGAACGGACGAGGAATTGGGGAATTTTTTGCCATCAACACCACTGATGTAGACCTATGGATGGGTACTCTCAGTAAATCATTTGCCAGTTGTGGCGGATATATAGCCGGGTCACGCGCTTTGATTGAATACCTGAAATATACCGCACCGGGATTCGTTTATAGTGTAGGAATTTCCCCACCAAACGCAGCCTCAGCTTTAGCTGCTATACACCAGTTACAAGCTTATCCAGAAAGGGTGGCACAACTACATCAACGTGCCAACCTATTTCTACAACTTGCTCAGGAACGCCAGCTCAATACAGGAATGAGCCAAGGTACTCCCATCATCCCAATTATTGTTGGTAATTCCTTAAACTGTGTCCAACTATCTCAACTACTGTTTGAACAAGGCATTAGTGTGATGCCGATGATTTATCCTTCTGTACCAGAAAACGCGGCTCGTTTGCGCTTCTTTATCAGTTGTACTCATACCGAAGAAGAAATTCGTTTTACCGTTGATACCGTTGCCAAATCATTAGCTCAAATTCAACAGGAGAAATCATCATGATACTCGACGGGAACGCTCTAACTGTTACTCAATCTCACAGCCTTAGACATACTACTCAAAGTGAATGGAATCTCCCAGTTTTTTCCCAACCACTACTGGATTATGAACTTTTAAACATTATTGAAGAGGCTAGAGTCAATAACTTACAACATTTTTACTTTCAACTATTAAATTCTCAAGAAGCCGTAATTGGGCGGGCAAATGCTTATATAGCCTTAACAGATTTTGCCACACTAGAAAGTGGTATGCCGGCAGCCTTGATTCAGGTAATTCAGAATATCAAAAAGCTGTTTCCAAACTTTTTAGCATTTAATATGCTCGAATGTGGCTTTTTTACAACTCTAGGAGAAGGATTAGAAGTATCAGAGCCTGAATACAAACCAGCAGCTATCCAAGCAGTTGCTCAACAAATGGAAAATATAACTAAGTCTCATAAAGTTGATTTTCTCTTTTTTCGAGATATCCCCCTAGAAGCTTATGAAACTTATAGAAAAATTCTCATGCCAATGGGATACCTGCCTACTTTAGGTTTTCCTAATGCTGTTTTAGAATTAAAGCAGGATAATCTAGCAGAATTTCTCAAAACCTTTAATAGTAAAGAACGTCTCAAACTTAAAAACAGTCTTCTCTTCAAGGAGAAGTTTAATATTGAGTGCAAAATTCTCACAGATTACCAAGATTTATGTCCGCAATTAGCTAAATTATGGAAAAATGTTTATCAGGGTTCTACAGATTATAGCCGCGAATATTTAGATGAGAAGTTTTTCTATACCTGTAGTCAAGTTCTCAAAGAACAAAGCGAGGTGATTACATTTTGGGCTGAAGGAAAACTGATTGCTTTCATGCTCAATATCTTTAACCGTGATGAATACTTTGTTTTGGATTGGGGCGTTGATTATAAATTTGAACATTACCGCCAAGCTAATCTCTACAGAGCCGCATCAGTTATTTCCATTGAACAAGCAATTAAACATAAAAAGAAACGAGTTGCTTTTGGTATTACTAATTATACTCCCAAGAAATTAGTCAACGCAACTATTCACCCTTTGGTTTACTTTGTAAAACATACCAACAATCCACTGTTGACCTATGCTTTAGCAGTAGGAATGAAGGGGCAAATTGTTCAGCCAGATTACGGAGATTTTTGGCAACTCAACCCTCAATTAAGTCAATATAAAGAGTTAGATAATTTTATCAGCCAAGAACAATCTACCCTTTTAAAAAGGGGATTTTTCTTTTAAGACAGCTAACAAATATTCTCGACAAAGATTGAGTTTTTGAATCACCAAAATATGCTAATGTTAAAAACATAAAATTTAGTGCATTCGCTTAATATTTGCATCCACTACAAGAAAGAAATTCTTACAATCTAAGACAATGTTGAAACAACATACAAAAGGTATAAATCGGCGAGAATTTTTCCTCAAACTGAGTCAATATTTTCTAACGGTTTCTGTTTTAGGGCGAGGCATTGAACGAGGAATTGCTTCTGCTCAAACAGCCTCTAATCCTGTGCCAATTAGTGGTACTGCTTTTAACAATGATGAATTTAACATTATTAAAAGTATTACTAGCATCATTATTCCTACTGATGAAAATCCTGGGGCTAATGAAACTGGAATTGCCGCATATGTTTTACAGGTGTTTCAGCAACGCGGTACAGAAACCGTTACATCAATTAAAGGCGCATTGGCAACTATTAACGCCCAAGCACAACAGTTGTTTTCAGCCACTTACAACGAATTAACTCAACAACAAAAAGAACAATTAGTGGCAATTATTGCTAAAGCTCCCGAATATGCACCTTTTTGGGTGCCATTAAGAACTTTAACTGTTCTCAGATTTTATAGTTTACCAGAAGGGTATAAGCCAGCAGGTTTACCAGGGCCTAATGTTGATCGCGGTGGTTTCCCCTCGTTAGGTTGTTAAGCCAAACTCAAGCTATATGAAATTATCCAAGCAAACTGTATTAATTACGGGTGGAAGTGCAGGAGTTGGCTTAGAATTTGCTCGTAAATTCAAACAACACAATAATCGCGTCATTATTTGCGCCAGAAATGCTGAACAACTTGCCAAAGCGGCTGAAGAAATTGGTGATATAGAAACTATCCAATGCGACTTAGCAAAGGAATCTGATATTTATGCTTTGGTAGAGACCCTAAAAAACAAAGTGGGCGAACTGTCCATTTTGATAAATAATGCGGGAATACAACTGAACTATAACTTTACTCAAGCCGAGCCAGAACTGACTGTCAAGAATATTGATTGGGAGATTGATGTCAATCTAAATGCGGTGATCAAATTGACTACACTTTGCTTACCACTACTAGAGAAACAACCCGAAAGTGCCATTGTCAATGTATCTTCTGGTTTAGCGATCGCACCTAAACGTAGCGCACCTGTTTATTGTGCCACGAAAGCAGCAATTCATATTTTCAGCAAAGCTTTACGTTATCAAATGGAAGATAACTCTCCCAACATAGGAGTATATGAAGCAATTCTTCCCTTGGTAGATACGAATATGACAAGAGGACGAGGCAAGGGAAAAATATCTCCTAAACAAGTGGCTGACGAAGTTTTTGCAGCAATGGAACGAAATCGACACGAAATCCATGTCAGTAAAGTCAAGTTGTTCGTTCTCATTTATAGAATTTGGCCTCAATTAGCCGAAAAAATTCTCCGTAACGGTTAATTTGCCATAGTTAAAATTCGCAAACAGAGGGTAACATACTTATGACAAACAAGAATTATGATGTGATAATCGTGGGCGTAGGCGCATCTGGAGCCGTATTCGCCAAGCAATTAAGTCAAGCTGGATTTAAAGTTTTGGGTATTGAGTTTGGGAAATATTTTCAAAATCACCGTCAAGATTTTGTAGAAAACGAAGCAGGAGTTTTATCTCTAACTTGGAGCAACAACCAATATCAAGTTGAAGGTGACGGCTTTACTGGTACACCAAATTTAGGGGCGCACGTTGGTGGTGGGACATTAGCCTGGACTTCAATGGCGTTTCGCTACTTTGAACGTGATTTCAAATTAAAAACTCAATATGGTTCACCGCTAGGAACAGCAGTTGAAGATTGGCCTATTACCTATCAGGATTTAGAACCCTATTATCAAAAAGCAGAAGAACAAATGGGAGTATCTGGCTCCTGTTTGCCTTGGTATCTTCCCCGGACTGCGCCTTTGCCTAACCCACCACACTGCTATTATGAAAGCTCTAAACTCCTGGAAGCAGGAATGAATAAATTGGGGATTGGTTCTGCTCCGGGGCCAGTTGCCGTTAACTCTAGAATATATCAAAACCGAGAAGCTTGTATTAATTGTGGCTTCTGTCGTTCGGGATGCAGAACAGATGCAAAATACCAAGCAGACAAGGTACTTCTACCAGATGCGTTTGCGACTGGCAATTTTAAGTTAGAAAGCGAATGTGTGGTGTTAAAAATTATTACCCAGGGAAATGGTAGAAAAGCAAAAGGCGTTATTTACTATGATAAAAAGACAAAACGAACCTATGAGGTAAAAGCCAAAGTTGTGATTGTGTGTAACAATCCAATGGAAACGGCAAGGCTTTTTCTCAATTCAGCAGATGCAAAACATCCCAATGGATTAGGCAATGAATACGATCAAGTAGGACGCTATTTTTATGCTCATCCTAGTATTTTTGGCATTGGGTTAACCAAATCTCAAACTTCCATTGAGGTTGGCTATAACATGGGCAATATTATTTCCCTAGACTATGCAGAAACAAAAAACCCCAATGAATATATTGGTGGTTATAGTCTACTATCTTTGAATGGTTCAGGCATGGGAGTAATAGCAGTCGATCCTCTACAAAACTTATATGGCAAAGAACTGAAGACAATACAGTATGAGTACACCAAATTTATAGGCATGATTTCTTTTTGTGAAGGGTTGCCTACATACGATAACCGAATAACTGTTGTACCTCAAAGACGGGATGCTTTTGGTAGCCCTGTAGCTAAAATCAGGTATTTCTTGACTGATAACGATCGCATTCTTACTAACAAAGCAGTAGAAAAGATGCGCGATATCATGCTAGCAGCAGGTGCAACTGAAACTTATATTCGTGAGAATCCCTTTGAATCACATCCAATGGGAGGAATGCGGATGGGAAGAAATCCTGCAACTTCCGTTACTAACGAGTTTGGACAAATTCACTCTATTAATAATTTATTTGTTGCTGGAGCTTCTCTTTTCCCAACAGGTAGTTCTCTTGGCCCTACACTCACTATCCATGCTTTAGCGTTGAGAACAGCAGACTACATCATCAAAAACTTTCAAAAATTGTTGTAAATCCTACTAAATATTTGATATATGGCAACACTAACACCTGAGTATGATGCTATTGTCGTTGGTGCTGGTTTAGCAGGTTTGTTTTGTAGCTTATGGCTACAAAAAGCAGGAATAAAAGTTTTGCTGATCGAGCAACGTAGTGTCCCAGGGGGATTATGTGGCACCAAAATTATTGATGGCTATGAATTTGTCATTGCTTGTAATGATTTTGGTCAGGGAATGGAAGAACAATTACAAGAATTAAACATTCCCTACAAATTCAAACATAAAAAAACACAAATTTACTATCAAGATGTAGTTTTTTGTAGCCCTCCCAATTGGCGGACAATCCTCACTTTTCTTTCCCATCCTTTAGCTTTTGGGAAATTTGTCCTCAAGCTCAAACAAAACCAACCAGAAAATAATCAGCATCAGGAATATATAGAACCAGTCATTGAGGAATTAGTCAAAGATAGGCAACTCAATGATTTACTAAAAATCCCAGCTTACATGATGGGGGTAACACCAAAAGACATCCTCTTAGAAGCAGTCAACTACGATTCCTATTACAAGTATGGGTATTTTACCCCCCGTACTCCTCACAGTGGCCCTCAAGAGTTAGTGAACACATTAGTTCAGCATTTTCAAGAGGAAAAGGTCAATTTGAAATTGAATACCCGTTGTATTGAGGTGACAAAACAGCGAGAAAAACATATAGTCGTTACTGACCAAGGAGAATTTCGTGCGTCCTATGTTGTGTCTTCCCAACCTCGCTACGATTTGTACCCTCCTGGGTCGAAAATAGGGATGAAATTAAGTATGTTTCTGATTGCTGTGGATAAGACATTACCTTTTCCCGATGATGTTCATACTATGATTTATTATCCTCCGGAAATTTCTCAATGGTATGAAAAACTTGATTCAGGTCACAACACAGATGAATTTGGTTTTCATATTTTCAAGAGTGATTTGCCAGAAAAGGCAGACCATTACACTATGAATGTCTATTTCTATTTGCCGCGAGGCATTGAAGAGCCTTCATTAGCATTACTACAACAAGTGGAAAGTTATATTTTTGATAAACTGGAAAAACTGATACCTGGTTTAAACCAAGCTTTAAAGTATAAACGGTTTATTTCTCCTCAACAATTTACTCAAATACATGGTTTATCTAGTTGCGTGACTCCTGTAATTCCACCTTCAGGCTTTAAAAAACCTGATAATTACGATGCTCAACAAGATATCTATTATATTGGCAATTCTGTGTATCCATCAGGTGATCATGCAGGAGCTTCTATTCTCTCTGCCAAAATTGTTGCCAATAAAATTATTGAAAATTGGCAGAATCTTTCCCGACCAGTGTTGCTATACAATTCCTAGTGAAACGAGTAATGGGGTTCTACTTAGCATAGCAGTTCGATATTTACTAATTCACACAAGTGAATTCTTTCTCCATGTAGATATAAAATCGGCTGTAGGGGCGCACAGCTAGCTGTGCGTCCCTACTATTTGTATATCCAACTGCCAAGAGTAATATTCACTAAAATTAGGCAACAGATACAAATCACGACCCGGCTAAATCTAGTTTTTTTAACAGAATCTTGCTCATTCTGAATAAGATGATGGTGAGCAGTGCAGCGCCCTACGTAATAATCTAATTTTTAGGTTTCTTAATTGCGAATTGATATAATATGTGATGATTTCAATAGTTGCAATAAGTTTTTATCTATCATAGATTGTTGTTTGATTCTTTTTGCACCGAAAATTAGGTTCCCACAATTTGATATGGCAATGATTGATCAGGGGAGGTTTAAAATAACTCATGAAACCTGATACTTGCATTTTTCTTGCTATATTGGATTGGGTTTTCCCAATAGTCTCGTAACTGACAGTAGTAATTCCAGTATTCTTCAAGAAATTCATCTAAACCTGCAATCGTGTTGAACTAGCCATGTTGAAGACAAAATTACATCCTTTCATTCTATACACAGGCTTTTTGGCATTTTTGGGCTTCGGTGTCTTAAATCCAATTATGCCGACTCTGGTGGGGCTTTATGGTGGGACAGCATGGGAAGTTGGGCTGTTATATGCTACATACTCTCTAGCTCAATTTTTGACATTGCCAGGAATTGGTTATCTAAGTGATGCCTATGGGCGGCGATTCATGATGCAGGTAAGCCTTTTAGGGGCTTGTTTGGGGTATTTTATCTTTGCTGGAGGCGGCTCATTACCTGTTCTGTTTGTCGGATGGCTGATTGTGGGGCTAACTGATGGTACTGCTAGCCTTGTTTTCGCTACGATCGCTGATACTACTACTCATGAACAGCGAACTCGCGCTTTTTCATGGGTAAGTGCGATGATTGCTTTAGGGCTAATTGTCGGGCCTATTTTGAGTGGGGTAATGTCTAGAATCTATCCTACTCTACCTGTGTATGTTGTAGCGATCGCTTTTGGTCTGGCCTTGATCTGGGGTTATTATACCATGCCAGAAACCTTACCACAAGCCCAACGTTCTCCTAAACCAAGTTTTGCACAGTTAAATCCCTTCATACAATTGCAAGCTTGTCTAGCACTGCCAAATCTGCGGTGGCTGATGTTGAGCTTTTTAATTGTGAATATGGCTATGTTTGCGCTCATTTCTAACTTACCTGCTTTAGCAACTGAGCAATTTGATTGGACAGCAGAACGGATTGCTCCATTATTTGCGCTATTTGGTGTCATGAGCGTTGTGTCTCAAGCGATCATCATTCCGTTCTTGTTGCCAAAATTAGGTGAAGTGCGTATGGCCTTCATTGGCTCGTTAATCATGGTATTAGCATTTACCGTGGCTGGCATATTTGCAATTACTGGCTCCGCCCCTATACTTTATATAGGTATTGTACTGGTAGGAATTGGACAGCCCTTAGCAGAAACTTCTTTAGTGGGATTGATGTCCAACAGTGTGAGTGAAAAAATTCAAGGGCGGATTAACAGTAATATTCAGACGGTACAAGCTCTAGCTAGGATGATTGCACCCTTATTAGCCGGTTGGTTATATCAAACTGTTAGCCCATCTTCACCTTATTGGTTTAGTGCGGCTCAAATCCTTCTGGCTGCGGTTGCTGTTAAGTTATCAGTGCAGAAATCTACAATGCTCACTCAAGGGAATACAGTTTTAATTACTGGGGGTTCATCAGGAATTGGGTTAGCACTGGCACGGAAATTTCTGCAAGCGCAAAATACAGTGATTATTACTGGACGTAATGCACAGAAGTTAGCTGATGTCAAGGAAATGTTCCCTGATGTGATCACTGAAGTTGCGAACTTAAACGATTTTAATGCTCTGCAAAAGCTAGTCAACCGCTACCCAAATGTGAACATTCTCATTAACAATGCAGGGATTCAATATAACTATGATTTTGTCAATCCAGAGATCGCAACAGAGTTAATCGAGACAGAGTTGCAAACTAATTTAATTGCTCCGTTGCAATTGATTAAACTCATGTTACCTCATCTACTCACAAAGCCAAAAGCGGCTATTGTCAATGTTTCTTCAGGCTTGGGGTTAGTTCCTAAACAAACTGCGCCTGTCTACTGTGCGAGTAAAGCTGGATTACATATTGCGACGAAAGCTTTGCGTTGGCAACTCGAAACTACATCTATTAAAGTGTTTGAAATTATTGCACCTTTAGTTGATACACCCATGACTCAAGGACGGGGTAAAGGGAAAATATCTCCTGAAGCACTGGTAGATGAATTCTGGAATGATTTTACACGCGATCGCTATGAGATAAAAATTGGTAAAACTAAATTGTTGTTTTTTCTTCAACGCTGGTTTCCCCAAGTTGCGGAAAAGATTCTCCGACCTGGACTTTAGCGAGCTTTCATCACTTTAGGCAGAGGAGCAGGCGAGAATAAAAACTGTCACCTGTCAACTGTCAACTGCCTCCTACCGATACAACCAAACACGCAACAGAGACAGCAACTGTTCTGTATCTACTGGTTTGGCGATGTAGTCGGATGCGCCGGCGGCTATGCACTGGTCGCGATCGCCTTGCATGGCTTTGGCGGTGAGGGCAATAATGGGTAAATCCCTAAATTGTTCTCTTTGGCGAATTAGTCTGGTGGTTTCGTAGCCGTCCATTTCTGGCATCATCACATCCATTAACACCACATCAATATCTGGTGTGGTTTCTAACAGGTTAATCCCTTCTCTACCGTTTTCGGCGTATAAAACTACCATTTGATGGCGTTCTAGCATACTGGTGAGGGCGAAGATGTTACGCACATCGTCGTCTACAATCAGCACTTTTTTACCTGCTAGGGAATAATCATGGGAATGCAGTTGTTCGAGGATTTCCCGTTTGGGTGCGGGTAAATTTGCTTGGACGCGGTGGAGGAAGAGGGCGGTTTCATCAAGGAGACGTTCGGGCGATCGCACATCTTTGACGATGATGGTTTCTGCAATGCGTCGCAGTTCTGTTTCTTGGGTTTTACTGATTTCTCTACCTGTGTAGACGATGATAGGTAGGGTTACGCCGTTGGGTTCTAGCTTAATTTGTTCGATCAGTTCAAAACCTGTCATATCGGGTAGACCCAAATCAAGGACTAAGCAATCGAACTGCTGGGCGCGAATGGCTTCGAGGGCGGCTGCACCTGTACCTACAGCTACGGTGGCTACATCGCTATTACCGATGAGTTCGACAATGGTTTGGCGTTGTAGCTCGTCATCTTCGACTACTAGTAGATTCTTCACCCGGCGTTCTACGAAACCCCTAATTTTGTCTAGGGCTTCGGATATGGCTTCGCTGGTGACTGGTTTTTGTAAATAGGCGATCGCACCTAATTGTAAACCCCTTTGTCGCCCTTCCTCGACGGTCATAATATGTACGGGTATATGGCGGGTGGTGGGGTCGTGTTTGAGGCGGTCGAGGACTGTCCAACCATCCATTTCCGGGAGGCGGATATCTAGTAATATTGCCATTGGTAGAAATTCTCTGGCTAGTTGCAGACCAGATGTGCCAGTTTGGGCGGAAATTACTTGGAATCCGTTCTGCCTTGCCATATCTACCAATATTCGGGCGAAATTAACGTCATCCTCGATGATCAGCAGGATATTATTATCTGCTGATGTTTTGGCTATGGTGGAGCGATCATCGATTACCAGTGGGGAGGAGGGGCTGGGGGATTGGGGGCTGGGGACTGGTGGCGCTACTACATCAGAATTTAATAGGGGGAGGTAGAAGGTAAATGTGCTACCTTGACCTGGAGTGCTAGTCAGTTTAATTTCCCCACCCAATAGGTGAGCAATTTCTCTACTAATAGATAAGCCTAAGCCTGTACCGCCGTATTTGCGACTGGTAGTACCGTCGGCTTGCTGGAAGGCTTCAAAGATGATTTTTTGCTTGTCGGGGGCGATACCAATACCAGTATCACTGACAGCAAAGGCGATAACGGTTTGGGCGCGGTTTAAGCTTTGTTGGGTGAGACTCCAGCCATGCTTGGCTACTTCAATTCGCAGGCGGACTTCCCCGCTATCTGTAAATTTAAAGGCGTTCGAGAGGAGATTTTTCAGGACTTGTTGTAAGCGTTTGACATCGGTATTAATGTTTTTGGGCAACTCAGGCGTTAATTCAATAGCGAAAGCTAGTCCTTTATTATGAGCGATTTGCCCGAAACTCCGCTCAATCTGTTCAGCTAAATCTGTTAACAGCATCGGGGTTGTATGTATGGACATAGTTCCCGATTCGATTTTGGCTAAATCCAAAATATCGTTAATTAATGCCAACAATTCATTACCAGCCGAGTAAATTGTTTGGCTATATTCGACTTGTTTGGCGGTGAGATTACCATCAACATTATCTGTTAATAATTTCGCCAGAATTAACAAACTATTTAATGGTGTCCGCAATTCATGGGACATATTCGCCAGGAACTCGGATTTATATTTAGATGAGAGGGCTAACTGTTCGGCTTTCTCTTCTAAAGAACGTCTAGCTTGTTCGATTTCTCGATTCTTCCGTTCTACTTCTTTTTTCTGGAGGGCTAACAGTTCTGCTTTTTCTTCTAGTTCGGCGTTGGTTTGTTGTAACTCGTCTTGTTGTCCCCGGAGTAAATCTTCGGAGGCTTTGAGGGATTGGGCTTGCTGTTCTAGGCGCTTGTTAGTTTCCCGCAGTTCATTTTGTTGAGTTTGTAGTTCTTCAGCTAGGGATTGGGATTGTTTGAGGAGTTCTTCGGTACGCATCGAAGCGGCGATGGTGTTGAGAACGATCGCAATACTTTCGGTGAGTTGGTCGAAGAATGTCAGGTGAATTTCGCTAAAGCGGCGGAAGGATGCAAGTTCAATGACGGCTGTTACTTGTCCTTCAAATAGAACTGGTAGGACAACTGCATTCAGGGGACTAGATTCACCTAAACCAGAGCTAATTTTCACATAATCGCTGGGTACTTCTGTTAACAAAATCCGCTCTTTCTCTAAAGCACATTGTCCTACCAAACCTTCACCCAATTGGAAGCGGTTAGCTAGATGTTTGCGTTCGCGGTAAGCGTAGGTGCTGAGGAGTTTGAGGTAATTTTGATGTTCCACTCCTTCCATTAAGTAGAATACGCCATGTTGTGCGCCAACCAATGGTGCAAGTTCGGACAGGATGAGTTTGGAGACGGTTTCCAAATCACGCTGACCTTGCAGCATTCGGGTGAACTTGGCGAGGTTGGTCTTCAACCAGTCTTGTTCGGTGTTCTTCTGGGTAGTTTCTCTCAAATTAGCAATCATCTGGTTGATGTTGTCTTTGAGGATGGCTACTTCCCCTTCGGCTGCTACAGCGATAGACCGGGTTAAATCGCCCTTGGTTACGGCTGTGGCTACTTCGGCGATCGCACGTAACTGGGTAGTTAATGTTGCGGCTAGTTCGTTGACGTTGTCGGTGAGGTCTTTCCAAGTCCCCGCCGCCCCTGGAACCTTAGCTTGTCCGCCTAATTTCCCTTCGATACCCACTTCCCGCGCCACTGTCGTCACCTGATTAGCAAAGGTAGCTAGGGTATCAATCATTTCGTTGATGGTTTCCGCCAAGGTTTCGATTTCCCCCTTAGCATCTAACATCAGTTTGCGTTTCAAGTCCCCATTCGCCACCGCCGTTACAACTCTGGCGATACCTCGTACTTGGGCTGTGAGGTTCCCCGCCATTGAGTTCACATTGTCGGTTAAATCCTTCCACGTACCCGCCACACCTTGCACCACGGCTTGACCGCCCAATTTCCCCTCGGTTCCCACCTCCCGCGCTACCCGCGTTACTTCCGAGGCGAAGGAACTAAGTTGATCCACCATTGTATTGATAGTGTTCTTCAAGTCGAGAATTTCACCCTTCACATCCACGGTGATTTTCTTCGACAGGTCGCCATTCGCCACCGCCTTCGTCACTTCCGCAATATTCCGCACCTGGGCTGTCAGGTTCCCCGCCATTGAGTTCACATTGTCAGTTAAATCTTTCCACGTACCCGCTACGCCCCGGACGTAGGCTTGTACACCTAACTTTCCTTCGGTTCCCACCTCCCGCGCTACCCGCGTTACCTCAGATGCAAAGGAATTAAGTTGATCCACCATTGTATTAATCGTGTTTTTCAACTCTAAGATTTCACCCTTCACATCCACGGTGATTTTCTTCGACAAGTCCCCATTCGCTACCGCCGTCGTCACTTCCGCAATATTTCTTACCTGGGCTGTCAAACTCCCCGCCATGAAGTTCACGCTATCGGTTAAGTCCTTCCACGTCCCCGCCACGCCTCGCACTTCTGCTTGTACACCTAACTTCCCTTCACTACCTACTTCCCGCGCCACCCTGGTAACTTCCGATGCAAAGGAATTCAGTTGATCCACCATTGTATTAATTGTGTTCTTCAACTCCAGAATTTCACCCTTCACATCCACGGTGATTTTCTTCGATAAGTCACCAGTCGCCACCGCCGTCGTCACTTCCGCAATATTTCTTACCTGGGCTGTCAAACTACCCGCCATGAAGTTCACGCTATCGGTCAAGTCCTTCCACGTTCCCGCCACACCACGCACATCGGCTTGTACACCTAACTTCCCTTCGCTACCTACTTCCCGCGCTACCCTAGTTACTTCCGATGCAAAAGAACTGAGTTGATCCACCATGATATTGATAGTGTTTTTCAACTCTAAAATCTCACCCTTCACATCCACAGTAATTTTCTTCGATAAATCACCATTGGCGATCGCAGTTGCAACTTCCGCAATATTTCTTACCTGTCCTGTCAGGTTCCCCGCCATCAAGTTCACATTATCTGTCAAATCTTTCCACGTCCCCGCCACACCTCGGACTTCTGCTTGTACGCCTAACTTCCCTTCCGTTCCCACCTCCCGCGCTACCCGCGTTACCTCCGATGCAAAGGAATTGAGTTGATCCACCATTGTATTAATCGTGTTTTTCAACTCCAGAATTTCACCCTTCACATCCACAGTAATCTTCTTCGACAAGTCGCCATTCGCTACAGCCGTCGTCACTTCCGCAATATTTCTTACCTGCGCTGTCAAACTCCCCGCCATGAAGTTTACAGAGTCAGTCAAATCCTTCCACGTACCCGCCACGCCTCGGACTTCTGCTTGACCGCCTAATTTCCCTTCTGCGCCCACTTCCCGCGCCACCCTAGTTACTTCTGATGCAAACGAATTAAGTTGATCCACCATGATATTGACGGTGTTTTTCAACTCCAGAATTTCGCCCTTCACATCCACAGTAATCTTCTTGGACAAATCACCATTCGCTACCGCCGTCGTCACTTCCGCAATATTTCTTACCTGTGCTGTTAAGTTCCCCGCCATCAAGTTAACATTATCCGTCAAATCCTTCCACGTACCCGCCACGCCTCGGACTTCTGCTTGTACACCTAACTTCCCTTCCGTTCCTACTTCCCGCGCTACCCTGGTGACTTCTGATGCAAAGGAATTCAGTTGATCCACCATTGTATTAACGGTGTTTTTCAACTCCAGAATTTCACCCTTCACATCCACAGTGATTTTCTTCGATAAGTCACCGTTAGCGATCGCAGTTGCAACTTCGGCAATATTTCTTACCTGTCCTGTCAGGTTCCCCGCCATCAAGTTAACGTTATCTGTCAAATCCTTCCAAGTACCCGCCACACCTTGAACTTCGGCTTGTACACCTAACTTACCCTCAGTCCCCACTTCCCTAGCTACCCGCGTTACCTCACCCGCAAAGGAACTCAGCCGCGTCACCATCGTATTAACAATATTAGCCGTTTGGCGAAACTCGCCCTTAAGGGGTCTACCATCAATTTCTGTGGCGATCGTTTGCGATAAATCCCCATTCGCCACAGCCCGAATTACCCGCGTAGTTTCCGCCGTCGGCTGGACTAAATCTGTAATTAGGGTATTGACAGAATTCACACATTCTGTCCATCCACCGCGCACATTGCCCAGAGAAGCACGTTCTGTAATTTTCCCATCCTTGCCCACAACATTACTAATGCGTTTAAGCTCTGCCGCCATACGCTCATTCTGATCTATAATCTCGTTAAGCGTATCGGCAATTTTACCTGCTAGACCTGTTTGATCAAGAGGCATCCGAGCAGAAAAATCACCCTTTTTTACAGCAGTTAATGTTTTTAATAGCTGTTTTAAATCGAGTTCATCGCTTTCTCTAGTTAACTGTTCGGTTGCCATAGTCTAGCCCTTTAATAATTACGCAGTCTTTTACTCTCGTGAATAATTGAGAGTAATATGAGGTGAGTTTTTGTCTTGCTTCACCTCATAATGAGTTAATACCTTGCCTATAGTTGGGGAAGACTTGTGCTTGTGTTTGTG
Source organism: Leptolyngbyaceae cyanobacterium (assembly GCA_036704005.1). Lineage (GTDB taxonomy): Bacteria > Cyanobacteriota > Cyanobacteriia > Cyanobacteriales > Nostocaceae > Trichormus. The sequence goes on from DATNQO010000099.1 coordinate 44,929, forward strand.
TGGAGTGGGAACTTAAACCACAGAGACACAGAGAAGGCAAAGGTTTATATTTGTTTTGATGTAGGTAGTTGGTGATAGCTACTTAGGAAATCATAACTGTTATTTAGCCTGTGGACAGGATGCTAGTACAGTTTTTTTGATATGTACAAAATATTAGTTTTATTACCTATTCCTTAAGACATACATCTTAAGGAATAGAATATTTAATCAGTTTGTAGTAAGGACTTTAGTCCTTATCCTGATCAATCTTTACTGCGTTCATAATACCGCCGCGCCTTGGCTCGATTACCACAGTCTTCCATATCGCACCAGCGCCGACTGCGATTCCGGCTCATATCGAGGAAAATCCAACCACAATCTGTTCCCGCGCACTCTCGCACCCGATGGAGATAGGAATCTGTGAGTAGTTCTTCCGCAGAGTGAACTATTTGCCAAAGCAAGTATTCAGGCTGATGAGAATCTGTCCAACTCCAGACAAAACGGTTGTTTGTAAACACGAGTTGTAAATGAGTGTAGGTGTCAGCCAGGAGCGAATTGAAATGTATTAAGTCTTGTGGTTGAGGCGGCTGTTGAGCAGAAATTGCCGAGAAAATACGATAGAGCATTTCTCGCAATTTAATCGCTTGATGAAAAACAGCTTGACTATTGTTTGGCTGCTGCTTTTCCATCGTGAGGAAAGCTTGGGTTTGTTCAACTGTGAGAATTTGATTGTGTCGTCCCCATGTTACTAAATGTGAATACTGTTCCAACCAATCATGTGAGTAACCAGTTGTTTCGCGGTCTACTGTATTCACAAAGTCAAGACATAAACGCCCGCCGACCTGTTTTAGACGAGTCCAATCTCGATTAAAAGATTCACTGGAATTAGGATTATCATTCATTCTACTACCAAAGTTTAGTTAGCTGGTTAGAAAAATACTTTATACTAACCAGTATAAGCAGTATAGATAGTTAGAAAATACATAACAACTTTAAGTTTTGAAACCATGCAGTTCAATACAGCGTTTTTCCTATCTACTCAAAGTAGAGCGATTCTGCTCATGATTTTGTCGGCGGTTTGTTGGGGGCTGGGTACAGTCATGAGTAAGGGAGTGCTGGCTTACTTCCCTCCTCTGATGGTGCTAGTTACACAACTGACCAGCAGCGTAGCGTTTTTGTGGACAATTGCACTCATTCAACAACCGTGGCAGTCTGTGTATAGGAGTCGATTGTCACCCGTTAATCTGTTGAGGTTAGGATTTCCTGGGCTGCTAGAGCCTGGCTTGTCTTACATTTTGGGGTTGATTGGGCTAACAATGACCACAGCAAGTAGTGCCTCCCTGATTAGTGCTACAGAACCCGTGATGGTTTTGGCCTTAGCCTGGATGTTTTTGAAAGAACAAATTCGCCCAGTGTTACTAGGGTTTTCTGGAATTGCGGTTGGTGGTGGGTTGTTAACGGTGAGCGTGGAGATGCAGTTGAATGGTGATTCAGTTATCGGCAATCTTCTGATTGTTATGGGAACATTTTGTGCAGCGTTGTATGGGGTATTATCCCGGTCTGCGGTGCAAACAGTTAATCCAGTAATGCTAGCGGCGATTCAACAGAGTTTTGGTTTGATATGGGTAATCCTGATATGGTTGAATGTTGAGCAAGGGAAAATTGCCCAGTTCAGCACAATCAATCCTGTTGTTTGGATATTAGCGATCGCATCAGGTATAGTTCAATATGCTCTGGCATTTTGGCTCTACTTGCAGGCGATTAAAACAATTCCGGTGAGCATTGCGGCTCAGTTTTTATCGCTAATTCCAGTATTTGGTGCTTGTGGTGCTTATCTGTTTCTCAACGAGCGTCTCACACTGCTACAAGGATTGGGAATGCTGCTGGTGATGGTATCTGTTGCAGGCATTGCTCAATTTCAACAAAAGACTCAATCTCAGTAGCCGAAAACTTTTGCGTTAGCGAAGTTCACCGAAGTCTCGCTAGAAAATAGTAGCCTATAATACCGTTTTTGAAGAAAAAAGCTCAGACTTTTGGCTTAGAACTCATCCCTATTTCTAACTCCACGCCATGTGTTTCTTAGAAGTTAACCTTAACGGCGAAATGCTCATGACATGACGCGGAAAAACACCAGAATTAGTCGATTTGCGCGAAAATTAAGAGCATGAGTTTGTTATGAGGATACCAAGCTTGACTTCAGCTAAAATTGGTTCTACATCATCAGTTCCAGAGATCATTGCCTATCTTCAAAGTATAGGTAGCGAGTCACACAAAAAAAGTTTAAGGCGTTTGGGTGTACAGACTGATAATGCTATGGGAGTACCTACTCCGATTATCCGTCAGTTAGCAAAAAAAGTCGGTCGCAACCAAAAGTTGGCACTAGATTTGTGGCAAGCTGGCTTTCACGAAACAAAATTATTAGCAGTTTTAGTCGCAGATCCCAAGGAGATGTCCGCAACAGTTGTTGAGGACTGGTTATTAGATGTGGCTACTTGGGATTTGTGTGACCATTTGTGCAACAACTTAACCATTCATCTACCAGATTGTGTAGCAAGAATTGCTGTTTGGGCTAAAGATGAGCGTGAATTTTTTCGGCGAGCTGCTTTTTCGGCGATCGCCATGATTATGATTCACCACAAAAACATCCCTAATGAACAAATTGATAGCTATCTTGTATTAATTCGTGAATATGCTAGTGACTCAAGAAATTATGTCAAAAAAGCAATTAGTTGGGCTTTACGAGAAATTGGTAAAAGACATTTTGCTGCTCCAGACAAAGCAATAATTCTAGCTACTGAACTTGCTCAATCAACTAGTAGTGCCGAACGTTGGGTAGGGAAAGATGCTTTAAAAGAATTAGAAACATTAGTAGCAGTACCAGAAAGCCGTCGTCTCGTACCTTCTCATACGAAAATGGGTAGAAAGTATGAATAAAAATGTTTTTTTCAACAAAAATTACAGGGCGAAAAATGTTGAAACAATACAATTCTAATCACGTTATCTCACTGATGAGGTACTCGTCAATATTTTAGAAACGCCATCGGGTTTAAAGTTGGGCGGTGAACGGCGCAAGGTGACAGTGTTATTTTCCGACTTGCGCGGGTTTTCTGCCATGTCAGAACAGTTATCACCCGAACAAGTGGTACAGATTCTTAATCTCTATTTGGGTGTGATGACTGATGTGATTAATCAGTACAAAGGTACGATATTACACTCAACTCAACCTTTACAAAACTTAGCTAATCTCAAGCTAAGGCTATTACATGAATCGAAACTGGCTACTGTAGATATCTACGCCAAAGTGATTCAGCCATGTGAAGACAATCTGTTTGTGCTGCGGTTTACTAATGTACCACCGCAGGCGATCGCACTTCTCAATTCCCTCCATCAAATGGGGAAGCGATCGTTATTTTATCATAAAACTTAACATTTATTATGTAATTTATTGAAAAATTAATGGGAAGTATTAGTTTATAAGGAGGCAGTAACAGATAAATTTTTATGTCTTCTAATCCTCTGCATATAAGTTGAAAAGAAAGCTGATTAGAAGATATGAGAAAAAAATAACTTTAATTAGGGAAAATACCATGCAACTATTAAAACAAACTACTACCACCAAAACTATTGAGCAAAGTAATGATGTTAATCATTCCCGCAAAGCTCATCGAAATCTGACAATGGTTTGGGCAGAGGAATGTCAAGAAGGACATTGTAAATTGGCTGCTAAATGGGTACTTGAGTAATCAAGAAATGTAACCGCCGAGTAAAACTAATAATTGGAGGTGTTAACCACATACATCGACGGTTTATTTATGGCGATTCCCTGTTAAGTGAGGTACAGTGTCAATGTTTTTAAACGCAGAGGGACGCGGAGGAAAGCGCAGAGGAACGCAGAGGTTTTACCAATTCTATTAGCGATGTACTTAGTACCTCAACAGATTAGGAAACGCTATAATCCTCCCCAGTCCCCAGTTCTACAACTCACTATCAAGCGATATGTAGCACTTTTCTTAATAGTGCTTGGTCTTCTAACTTCGCTTTCAGCCGACCATTTTCAATATCTCGAATCCAGCTTTGACTTTTACCTGTCAACTTTGCCAATTCACGTTGAGAAAGATTCAAAGTTTTTCGGGCTTGCAAAATTTGCTCCCCAACTAAATCACCTGCGGTTTTGATTTTTTGTCTAGTCTTAGCTGTGCGTCGTTGTTTCTTCTCTGATTCGGCGATTTGTCTTTCCCATTCTGGGGGTAATTCAAAAGATAAAATCCGCGCATTCATCAATAAATTCCATTTACCACGGGGGCCGTTATCTGTGAGGCGAGTTTCCCCACCAGCATCATTAATCCAAAACTCTAAAGCTTCATCAGGGTCTTCGGGAATATCTATCAACTTTGCCCACAATGGTTGAATAGCTGGGGGATAGGTAACGGGGTCGAAAATAGGTTTAATTCCTAGATGATTTAACACTTCTAAATCATTTTCAAATGTTCGTAGTAAACGTTTGCGTTCGTCTCGATGTCTGGAAGCAAGATTGACTTTTTCTTGACCATAAGCAATGCGTAACAAGGTAGGAACAGTAATACGTTGTTCTTTACCCATCTTGGTTTTAAACAGCAACCACAGCATTAATCTTACGGCTCCTTCGTGCTGCTGCCAAATACTCATGACTGTAGTTAACAGGGCTTTGGGTAAGCTACCATATTGATAGAATGCGGTGCGTTCTTTGCATCCTTGTTTATTGAGAAAATACTGGCTCCATATCCCGGCTTTAACTTTAAAAGTTAGCCCAATTAGATATTTACAACCCAAATTATCTTCTTGAAAATGGTGCTGAATACCTATCAAGTGCCACAAGCGGCTATGGGTAACGGAAAAGCCCTTCACTTGTCCTTGCTGGGGCCAGTCCATAGAGATAATAAGTGAGCAAGCTTGCTGCACAAGATTTTTCATTAGAGCTAATTTGGCAGCTTTACTTAAGTCTTTGCGTTTCTCCAACCCTAAGTATTTTTCTAGCTGTCGTTCGTCAATAGTAAACTCCTGCTCCCAGGGCTTATCTAAAGCTGTGGCATGAGCAGCTAAAATTAAATGGATACAAGCGGCTCTAATATCAAACGCCTCGATGACTGCCAAATCTTTGACTTTATCGTTGACTTGGAAGGGGTTTTGGATGTGAAAAGCAATTTTACCTCGTCCTTGGTTCACTACTCGGCTGTAACAGAGATAGCCTGCTTCGTCGATTTCCCAATTGAGGGATGTACGTTGCGCTAGGAGGTTGCAGGCTTCCCAAATTGCGATCGCCGATGCAAATGGATTATTCTTCCCATTAGAAAATAAGTCAGGACTGGTAGCATCTCGCGGTTCAACCTTACATCTCCCCTTCTTTGCCTGCCAAGGTTTAGGGGATTTTGTGGGACAAGCTATTATACACTGTGGTTCAGGATAATAGCCCTCACAATTATTACAGAGAAAAGGATCTATCCAGTATTCATCATTTTCTATTGTGATCGCACCCGTAGGACATTGGGGACGGCAGTTGTCACATCCAACGCAACTGTTGTTAGGAATTGTATAAGGCATATAACTTTCTTCCCACCCTAATCGTTGAGATGTTTGGCTCAAGTTTCCCCCCTGGATGTGTCCTTGTAACTAACAAGATTTACGCAACAAAACTGCTTGGGTAAGGGTGTATACTTCCCTTCGGGACGCTACGCGTAGCTTGCTTCCACGGAGTGGTACGACTACGCTCAGTAACCGGGTGTAAGGGTGTAGGGGTTTCATTAAACTTCTATACCCCTATACCCCCATACCCCTATACCCCCATACCCCTATACCCGTCTCATAAATAATTGCTCACATCCATCTTGAGTTTTCGCATCCAATTGGAAGCTATTTCAGACTTTGAACTAGAGCCTAAGATTACTTCTTCATTCAATAAACATTTCATAAATAGTTCCATAAATTTGTTCATAATGAGCTTACAAATTGTTCTTAAGAATTTCAAAAATACTTCGCAGGCGAACATTATTATGTAACCTTAACCTATTAACCAAACTATTTATAGCTAACATTTGACATTTTGATTGTTTGTGTTTTTTAGCATTATTAATAAGTTGAATATTTGAGCTAAATTAATAATTTGCCAAGCAAATCACATATTGTATGCCTACGAGAAGTCAGTCAGAATATCTGCTTGTCTGATTTTGTATATTTATATACTATTTATCTAGTCAAGATTATTAATTTATTAAAAAATGCTAATAAATCTCATTACCTTTCTGATCAATCAGAATACTCATGAAATAAAAATATGTATTATCTTGTATTTGCTAATACTTTTGAGATGCTAGTATCAGCAGACATTTACTCTCCAATCAAATTTATTATAGTAAATAACGGAACCTTAAAAAGCAATAAGTATTTACACATTATGATTAAATTATAAGATTAATAATAATCTTTCTCATTAATTTATTAATCATAAATAGGACAGATAAATTGTATAAAGTCAGGAAATTTTGATTATGGGAAATTAGTCGATTAATAACCAAATAAGTAGACAATATTAAGTTAAGATGATGATTAAAGTAATAGAGAGTTTATTGGCATAAATGCCGGGAGAAGATACATGGCTGTACTCACAGGATTGACCTATGGAGGCAACACTTGGACACCTAAATTTGCCCAAGCAATTGATAAAGACAAATGTATCGGTTGTGGCAGATGTATTAAAGTATGTGGTTATCCTGTGTTGGATTTAAAAGCACTCAATGAAGAAGGCGAATTCGTAGAAGATGAGGACGATGATGAAATCGAGCGCAAAGTTATGGTAGTTGCTCATCCTGAAAACTGCATTGGATGTGAAGCTTGTGCGCGGATTTGTCCTAAGAACTGCTACAGCCACGCCGCATTGGAAAATTAAGCTACCAAGCAAAGAACATTGTTAGGTGCAAGGTTATAAGAGGGGAAAGATGAAGTCAAAATTCAAAATTAATCTTATAAATTTTGCAATTTTGATGGAAATTTTGTGTTAGACAAAACACTACCGAGACCTGGTAAAAAGTTCACGGTAAACAAAGGCGTAAATCACTAATTGTTAACTATTAAACAAATCATACTTGCTGATAAAAATAATGATGTTCTTGGGAAATATAGGCGCGTTAAAACGCGCCTTTACTTTTGTGAAGAATGAAACCTGTATTGTTAAGTTTTTGGGTAAAGATGTGAAGATATCTGGAATAATTCCCACAATTTTTATAAGTGTAAGTTAGAAAGTTAATAAGTGAAATATCAGGTATTGGGGATTGGGTACTGGTGGTAGTTAAGCGATGACCAATTACCAATTACCAATTACCAATGACCCATTACCATAAATATATGAGTAGGTGGTATGCAACAAATTCCTGTTTCACTGTGGACTCTAATTGCGGGAATAGTAGTTGGAGTCGCCAGTCTTTGGCTTGGACAACATCACAATTTACTGCCTATTGAAGCATCACAACAAGCGCCTTTGGTCGATGGATTTTTTAATATTATGTTTACCATTGCCGTGGCGCTATTTTTGGTAGTAGAAGGCACAATTTTGATTTTTCTGTTTAAATATCGTCGTCGTCGCGGTGATAATACTGATGGCTTACGAGTGGAAGGTAACGTTCCTCTAGAAATATTTTGGACGGCGATTCCATCGTTAATTGTGATTTGTTTGGGTATCTACAGTGTAGATGTCTACAATCAAATGGGAGGATTAGAGCCTGGAACTCATCCCCATTCATCGTCTCATGTGGCTCACGCTTCGGGAAGTGCTATGGCTGCTACTCTTAATGATACTGCGGCTACTCCAGGTATCGGCATCGGGGCGAACCCGACAAATCAAGGTCAGAATGCAGACTTGGTTGTTAATGTAACTGGTATGCAGTTTGCTTGGTTATTTGACTATCCGAGTAACGGTGTTTCCGCCGGAGAGTTACACGTTCCCGTTGGTGCTGATGTGCAACTCAACCTCAAAGCAGTGGATGTTATTCACTCATTCTGGGTTCCGCAATTCCGACTGAAGCAAGACGCAATTCCGGGTATTCCTACCCAATTACGATTCGTCGCTACTAAACCAGGAACATATCCGGTAGTGTGTACTGAATTGTGTGGTGGTTATCATGGTTCGATGCGGACACAGGTTATTGTCCACACACCAGAGGAGTTTGATAGCTGGTTAGCTGAAAATCAGGTGGCTCAACAAAATCTCCATCAAGTTGTTGCAGTCAACCCAGCTAGTTTATCACCATCAGAGTTTCTAGCACCCCACACCCACAATATGGGAATTAGTACAGCGACTTTGGAGTCGTTAGTCATTAGTCAATAGTCATTAGTCATTAGTCATTAGTCATTAGTTAATAAGTTGGTTGGTTTGGACTATGGACTATGGACTGTTGACTATGGACTGTTGACTCTTCACAAAAAATTGCAAAAACGCTTATGACACGAGTTGAATTTCCACCACAAGTCCCACCAGATGATAATGAACGGAAAAATTTGGTGGTGGGACACACCTTAAATCTTCCGGCTTGGAAGTGGCGAGATTACTTTACTTTTAACATCGACCACAAGGTTATCGGTATCCAATACTTGGTAACGGCGTTTGTGTTCTATCTTATCGGTGGGTTGATGGCGATCGCTATCCGTACCGAGTTAGCAACACCTGATGCAGACTTCATTGACCCGAATCTGTACAACGCTTTCATGACTAATCACGGAACAATCATGATTTTCCTCTGGATTGTTCCCAGTGCGATCGGCGGCTTTGGTAATTATCTCATCCCCCTGATGATTGGGGCAAGAGATATGGCGTTTCCGAAACTGAATGCGATCGCCTTTTGGTTGAACCCACCAGCCGGTTTACTCTTGCTACTCAGCTTCGTGTTTGGTGGTTCTCAATCTGGTTGGACTGCTTACCCACCATTGAGTCTAGTCACAGCGCCAATTGCTCAAAGTTTGTGGATATTGGCGATCGTCTTGGTAGGTACTTCTTCCATTCTGGGTTCGGTGAACTTCGTCGTTACTATATTGATGATGAAAGTTCCCAGCATGAAATGGGATCAATTACCTTTGTTCTGCTGGGCAATTTTGGCAACCTCCGTCCTCGCACTGCTTTCTACACCAGTGTTAGCGGCGGGTTTAGTGTTGCTACTATTTGACCTCAACTTTGGTACTTCCTTCTTCAAACCAGATGCTGGCGGTAACGTCATCATCTACCAACATTTGTTTTGGTTCTACTCTCACCCGGCAGTATATCTGATGATTCTGCCCATCTTCGGTATTATGTCCGAAGTGATTCCCGTCCATGCGCGTAAACCAATTTTTGGCTATAAGGCGATCGCCTATTCTAGCGTCGCCATCTGCGTCGTTGGTTTGTTCGTCTGGGTTCACCATATGTTTACCAGTGGTACACCCGGTTGGATGCGGATGTTCTTCACCATCTCTACCCTAATTGTTGCCGTTCCCACTGGTGTGAAGATTTTCGGTTGGGTAGCAACCTTATGGGGTGGGAAGATTCGCTTTACTAGCGCCATGCTATTTGCTGTCGGCTTGCTATCTATGTTTGTCATGGGTGGCTTAAGCGGCGTAACGATGGGGACAGCACCCTTCGATGTCCACGTCCACGATACCTATTATGTAGTGGCGCACTTCCACTATGTTTTGTTTGGTGGTTCTGTGTTTGGGATTTATGCCGGGATTTATCACTGGTTCCCCAAGATGACCGGACGCAAATTGAACGAAGTATGGGGACGAATTCACTTTGCCCTGACCTTGGTAGGAACTAACTTGACCTTCTTACCAATGCACAAGTTAGGTTTACAAGGTATGCCTCGACGGGTAGCGATGTATGACCCCCAGTTTGTGGATTTGAATGTGCTTTGTACTATTGGGGCCTTTATTTTGGGGTTATCAGTGATTCCTTTCGCCATCAATATTATCTGGAGTTGGCGCAAGGGAGAATTGGCTGGTGATAATCCTTGGGAAGCTTTGAGTCTGGAATGGACTACTAGTTCCCCTCCTTTGGTGGAGAATTGGGAAGTTTTGCCTGTGGTGACTCATGGGCCTTATGACTATGGTCATTCGTCGGAAGTAACCGCGTTAGAGACCTAACCCCCTAACCCCCTTCCCTTGTAGGGAAGGGGGAATAAGAAGACTCTGCTCTCCTTGTAGGCTACGGTGTACATAAATTTTAATGTTGGGGCAACAAAGATCATCTGATCCCCCTAAATCCCCCTTAAAAAGGGGGACTTGAATAAGTTTCCCCCCTTTTTAAGGGGGGTTAGGGGGGATCAAAACTTTGCCAAACAATTTTATAAAACTTTTATGTACACTGTACCTCCTCGTAGGAGAGGGGTTAGGGGAGAGGTCAGCAAAAACTTGATGGGAGAAGTAAATATGACTGTAGTAACAGCGCATGAGGTTCATGAGGGACATGAGGCGCATCCAGATTTACGGGTTTGGGGGTTGTTAACCTTCCTAATTTCCGAGTCTTTGATGTTTGGCGGCTTTTTTGCTGTTTATCTGTTTTTTCGGGGTTCTACAGAGGTATGGCCGCCGGAGGGGACGGAAGTAGAGTTATTTGTCCCCACGATTAACACGATTATTCTATTGTCTAGTAGCTTCGTCATTCACTTCGGTGATGTGGCGATTAAGAAGGGTAATGTGTGGGGAATGCGGATATGGTATATCATCACCGCGATGATGGGGGCAGTGTTTTTGGCTGGTCAGGTGTATGAGTACCAGAATTTAGGCTACGGTCTGACTACCAACGTCTTCGCCAACTGCTTCTATATCATGACTGGCTTCCACGGTCTGCACGTATTTATTGGACTGTTATTAATTTTAGGTGTGTTGTGGCGATCGCGCCGTCCCGGTCATTATTCAGCAACCAAGCACACCGGCATCGAAATGGCAGAAATTTACTGGCACTTCGTAGACATCATTTGGATTATTTTGTTCACCTTAGTTTACATCCTCAACATTTTGTAAATAGAGGTTAGGGGTTAGGGGTTAGAGGTTAGGGGTTAGGGGTTAGAGGTCGAGGTGAAAAGTTCTCTTTTACCCTGTTACCAGTTCCTAGCCCCTACTCCCTACTCCCTACTCCCTAGCCTCTAGTCCCTAACCCCTACTCCCTAATCTCCAGTCCCTAGCCTCTAGTCCCTAGCCCCTAATCCCCCTAGCCCCTACTATGCAATTTTCCTGGTTCCAAGTTCCAGAAGACATCAAAAAGTTATTAATTTTAGCAGCACAGAATTGGGAAAATACTTCAGAATCAGAGAAATATATTCAAGAAGCTCTAACTAAAACTGGAGGAAATACCGATGTATTAGTAGCAGCCTATAGGTTTTTTTACTATAAAAATAATTATTCCTTAGCATTGCAAACAACTTACGAATTATTAGATAAAATTAAAAAATCAGAGAACTTTCCTGATGAATGGGATCAACTTAAACCCTTGTTAATCAATCGGCGGGAAGAATCCCAAATCAGGTTGTATTTGAACGCTTATGCAGCCGCAGGATTAGTATTAGCGAAGTTAGGGGAAATCGAGCGAGCAAAAGAAATCAGCCTGAGAGTCAAAGAAATTGATGACAAGCATGATTTCGGAGCAGGAATCCTTCTGGATGTTTTGACACGTCCAGCAGAAGAAGATGATTGATTCAGTTAACAGTGAACAGTTATCAGTCAACAGTCAACAGTTATCAGTTAACAACCATGAAGATTTTCTCATTTTTCAGCGCATCTTCCCCTAAACCCTTATCTACTAATAGTGATAACGACTTACTACCCTCTAGAATTGTGGTTCCTAGCATTCCGCGTGAGGAACTTCCCAATCTTAATTCTCCCGTAATTGTATTGCCTAACAATTCTTAATTGAGAGTTTAAATATCATGCAAGGTAGGGATTGGCTCCTGACTGGAGACGGTCAATATCAAGTGTGCAAATCTGCGAGAAGTTGGGATTTATTACAAGAGAATTATCGTCTGTATCGGTTCTTAACTGAGATGGAAGATGTTCTCAATGGGGTAAGCGATGAATCTAGTCGTTTACCTGAAATCCGAATGCTCGTAAGGCGCTTGATTGTAAATTCGTACTGGGTGCGAAGTCAGTATTTAGAGCCTTCCCCAACAACAGGAACCTCTGTTGTTCTCCTATACGATGAATTAGGTTTTCCGTTGACTGTGCAAACAGTAACTTTTGCACCCGGAACCCGTTCTAATATTCATAATCATGGAACCTGGGGAGTTGTGGCTGTCTTAAAAGGGCAAGAAAAAAATACTGTTTGGCGACGCACAAAACCCCCAGATTTACAAGACAAAATTGAACCCACGGGAGAAATTATCTTATCACCAGGGGATATTATTAGCCTCACTTCCGATGCAATTCATAGCGTCCAAGCAATAGGTGATGAACCAACTGTCACCTTTAATATCTATGGTGAAACTGACCCCAAACAAAGATTTGAGTTTGATGCAGTAACTCATAGTGTGAAGAAATTTTAGGGAAGGGGGAAAGGGGAAGGGGGAAGGGGGAAAGGAAAAATACTGCTTCCCCTGCTCCCCCACTCCCTCATCTCCCTCATCTTCCCCATCTCCCCCCACTCCCCCCACTCCCTCACCCCAATTATTAGGAGATAATGCAATGGCTAGAGTGATTTTCTATGAAAAACCCGGTTGTAAAGGTGGTACTCGTCAGAAGGTTTTGTTAACTGCGGCGGGACATGAAGTAATTACTTACAACCTACTGACAGAACCTTGGACGGTGGAACGTCTGCGTTCATTTTTTGGCGATCGCCCCGTTAGTGAATGGTTCAATCGTTCCGCCCCACAGATAAAATCAGGTGAGGTAGTTCCCGAACAACTGGACGAACAAACCGCCCTATTTCTCATGCTGAGAGAACCTCTATTAATTCGCCGTCCTTTGATACAAGTAGGCGATCGCCGTGAGGTAGGTTTCGATGTAGAAACCCTCAATGCTTGGATTGGCTTAAAACCTGTAGATGAATCCTTACGCGCCATGAGCGAAAGCCTCATGAGCCAGAATTTACAAGGCTGCGCCCACGGTGGTCATAGCCACGACCACCACCACGACCATCAAGGCGGTTGCAACAATCACGCGCAACAAGAACACCGTTAGGGGATGAGGGGGATGAGGGGGATGAGGGGGATGAGGGAGAGAAAGTAGATACTAATTATCATACTTCCCCATCTCCCCCCACTCCCCCCACTCCCTCATCTCCCCAGTCCCCAGTCCCCAGTTCCCAATCCCTACCTCACACTAGCCGCTTCAGCAGTCAAGTCTTGAAACAAAGGTGTGCTGAGGTAGCGTTCGCCGAAGGAAGGTTGAATCATCACAATTAACTTACCCTCGTTTTCTGGTCGTTTCCCTACCTGCAAAGCTGCACATAAAGCCGCGCCGGCGGAGATACCAGATAATAAGCCTTCTTCTCTGGCTAAACGCCGCCCGTAGGTCATTGCTTGGTCGTCGCTGACTCTGATGACTTCATCGACTAGTTCTAGGCGGAGGACATCGGGGACGAAACCTGCACCAATACCTTGGATTTTGTGCGGCCCGGCTTGTCCACCGGAGAGGATGGGGCTGTTGCTGGGTTCAACTGCGATCGCCATAAAACTCGGTTTGCGTGGTTTAATTACCTCTGCAATCCCCGTAATTGTCCCGCCAGTACCTACCCCTGCAATCACAATATCAACTTCGCCATCGGTATCATTCCAAATTTCTTCGGCTGTGGTTTCTCGGTGAATTTTGGGGTTGGCTGGGTTGCGGAACTGTTGCAACATATAGGCATTGGGCGTATTAGCCACAATTTCCTCAGCTTTGCGAATCGCTCCCCGCATACCTTCTGTACCAGGTGTCAACTCTAAAGTTGCACCATAAGCCCTTAGCATAGCCCGTCTTTCTTGGCTCATCGTTTCCGGCATAGTCAAAATTAAACGATAGCCACGGGCGGCGGCTACCATCGCCAGAGCGATACCTGTGTTACCAGAAGTTGGTTCTACTAAAATAGTTTTTCCTGGTGTAATCAAGCCTTCAGCCTCGGCTGAGAGGATCATACTCACCCCAATCCGGTCTTTGACAGAAGATGCCGGATTCATCCCTTCTAATTTTACAACTATTCTGGCAACTACCCCTTCTGCTTGCGGAATCTTATTGAGCTTAACTAAAGGCGTGCCTCCAATAAGTTCTGTTACATCGTTAGCAATTCGCATAAATCTACTCCTAGAATCCTCAATTTAGAGTCAACTGTTTCCCTATAACAATCAGCTTATAACAATTAGCTTGTATGTATTGGTTTTACTCAAGAAATTTCCGTAAGAATATAGATGAGCCACCCTCACTAAAGCACAAAACTGGCAAACAAATAAAGCTATTTAGAAACATTCACCAAGTAATTTTCCTTTAAATGCCTTTTGTCATCATAGATACCTTTACACATTAACAAATATTAAATTTCTCTTTTGCATGGAACTCTGTTTTTTTGGCTCTCGTCCATTAACCAAGAATTATTTAAATAAATTTGTATCTACAGCAGATTTCAGCTAAATGAGATACAAATTTTCAGAACAAAGCCATATACAAAAAGCCTTTTAAACCTGTTACCTGTTACCTGTCACCTATTCCCTACTGTAAGTGAACCTTTTCTCCTTATTCTTCACATTGTTTAACTGAGAGTTAACAAGCAAGTTCTTCCTATGAGGATATAACATATTGGATTGTCACCATTTGTAGCCTATAGCCGGATTTGCCAGAAAGTCATCAAACCTGAACTTATTTATAAATATTTAATAGTATTTTTCAACTTACTTTTATATACTCGCCAATAAATATATTTTGCTTGAGTACAAGTTTTCACCCCAAAGCACTCAAATACAAAACTGCATTGATTAGCAGCCTAGTTAGCTTTGAGCTTGATTTTAGAAAGACTAGACCCCCACTTCATCAATGCTAGTACCCCACCCCAAAAATACTAGAACCCCTACCCAAAAAAATTTTATAACCCTGATGTTAAAAGGGTTTGGGGATTTGAGTACAAAATTAATAAATTTAATAATCTTGATCCGACCCCAATAAACGAGGGTGGAGAAAGTCGGCTGATATAAAACTAATAGGATTTACGCAGAGATTCCCCTCTACCCCCCGAAATTCAATGGGTAAAACCAAAGAACAAGGGGGGACTTCTTAATCATTAAAAAGCTATCAATGAACATTATTCTGTAAATAAGTTTGATAATTAATAAATTAGGTCAAGAGGTAGAGGCGCATTTTCAGGAAAAAGCCACCTCGTTTTTTTACTATTGCTATTTTTAAATTATGACATATTTTTTTCACTGCTACCTTACTAGCTAAAGCATCAAGATTAATCGACGACGAGAACATCAAAATGTTTGTCCCCCCACTCCCCACTCACTTTTTCTTGCTAGGAGAGCAAAGATGAAAGTCAAACTTTTAAATGTTCTCACAGTTTGCCTACTTACTTTAGCAGTTTTATCTCCGGGGTTATTGGTATTTAGTGTAGCTTGGGTTAGACATATAGAGTTCGTTAAAACACAGAAATTACCATTTGAAGTAAATAAGATTAATCCAGCAAATACTACTCTGTCTACCACAACTCCAAACTTAGACCAACCTCTAGTTAGCAATCAAATTTCTGATCAAAACATCGTGAATCAAGTGTTGACTGCTGAACAGTATAAAATAGCTGTCATCTTACAATGGTTCATTTTACTAACCCCTGTATTTATCGGGTTAGGAATTATTGTTTATGACAGATACTTAATTTATCGTGCTGCTGTTTTACAAGAACAAATTGAAATGCTAGAAAAACTTTGGCAGCAGAGCATTGAACAATAAAGATTTAGTCATTAGTCATTTGTTAATGATCAAGATAAGTGACGACTGAAAATTACATCGTAAAAAAACACATTCATTATGACTGAAGCAACACAAGAACGCCAAATTTCATATTTTAATTTGATTGATGAGTTACTAAAATGCCCTAATGGTAAAGAGCCAGAAGTTTTAGAAGCTCAATCAGAATTAATTGATGCTGGTTTTGTAGAAGCAATTGTCCAAGTAGCAACTGCATTTGCTCATCAAGGTAATCAAGATGGAGCGCAGTTTTTATTTTTTTTAGCTCGTGAGTTAGCTAAACAGTTGGGATTGTATCCTGATTTTCAGAAATCTGAAGGTACAAATGAGGGGTAATAATGCTACTAACTGCAACTGATGCTGGACACATAGCGTTAGAGTTTCTGTTGGCAGATTGGAATATTTTAGACGAATATAGGGATTGGTTTACTATCTTTAATTCTCGTCTAACTGGTCAAAGTTGGTACATTGTGGAATTAGGCATAGAAGGGTTTCCTGATAAGTGGTATATCCAAGTTTACGACACAGGAGAATGTGACCCCAACTATACTTTCGTCTCTCCCATCAATGGTGCTGAGGGATTTGTTGATTTGAGCCATCTGCCAGAAATTTTAGCTGAAGTGTTAGTTGCAGAGCGCAAATCTAGGTAATTAGTAATTCGTAATTAATCTGCTTAATATGTAGGGTGGGCATTGCCCACCAATATAATAATATTAGTAACTCAATAATTAAGTATAATTGCTATATCTTATATCTTGCACCAGCCTCTTATTGCGAAAATCAAAGCCTGAAACCCTTATTATTTCGTAGGGTGGGCATTGCATCGGCATCAGATTATTGAGAAGGTGCAAGATGTCAGATATCTATGTCGTAAGTTTTAAACTTATTTTTTTAATGAATCAGGAAGTTATTTTTATTTATCTGATATCTTGCTCCATCTCAATCAGGAGGTGGCGCTGCACTGCCCACCCTACTTTAAGAAATCAGGGCTATATTTTTACTTATAGTTTAATATCCGTCTCTGTAGTCTTTGTAGGGTGGGCATTGCCCACCAATAGAATAATATTTATAACTCAATAATTAAGCATAGTTACTATTTCTATACTGCAAGTTTTAAGCATATATTTTTATGAATTATTTTGATTCAATAAAACTATTTGTCAACATTAAATGACAAAAATATGTTATATTAGTTAGCGTGATGTACGCTACAGAAATATCAATTGCAATGATTGCGGAAGATATACTAGCTAAAGAGTTCACAAGAGTCGTCAGTCACTACTACCCAAAAGTTGGGGAATTATTAGACGGGTGTCATGTGAAAGTCATCACCTGTTTCTGGGGACGACCTGCTAGACGCTTGCAATATATAGGAATTTATTGTTCTAGTGAAATGCTTCCTTATGTGCAAGCCGAAAAAGAAATACTGCGAGAAATAGCTGAAAATATGGGTTTGGTGCAAGTTGTCTGCATGAATGCTAAACGATTATTGCGAGACCCAAAATCGAAGCTAAGAGATAATGATCCACGCCTATGGCTGGACTTGCAGATGGTAGCAAGGTAAAGTAAAAATCGCTAGCAAATAATGAAAACTGGACTGTTCTGCAATTACGAAAATCATCATCAAGACTCACGTCGTGCCATTTTTGAACAGGTGGCGTTAGTGCGACAGGCGGAGAAGTTGGGTTTTGAAGAAGCCTGGGTAACAGAGCATCATTTTAATGAAGTAAATCTTAGTTCGTCGATATTGCTGTTGATGGCACATTTAGCTGGTGTGACTTCAACTATCAAATTAGGGACGGCGGCGGTATTATTACCATTCCACAACCCAATTCGGGTAGCGGAAGATATTGCTACCTTAGATAATTTGTGCAATGGACGATTATTATTTGGTGTGGCGAAAGGGGGGCCGTTTCCGCAACATAATAAGCATTTTGCCACACCAATGGGCGAATCTCGCGCCATGATGCTAGAGGCGTTGACATTGATTCAAAAGCTTTTATATGAAACTGATGTATCATTTAACGGAGAATATTATCAATGCGATCGCCTCTGTGTTTACCCCAAACCATTACAGCGAGAAATCCCTGTCTACATGGCTACTGGTGATGATGCAGGTATCGAATTTGCGGCTCAACATTCCTTTGCTTTGATGGGTGGGCCGCCGTTTGCTTTGGAAAGGTTAAAAAAGACGGTGAATACCTATCGCGCCTTAAATTCTAGTGGTGGGGAAAAATTTGTCTTAGCACGCTTCTTTTATGTAGGCAAAACTTACGACGAAGCTGTGAGCGAGGCTTTACCTTTTATTAGGTATTTTAGCCAAAAGATGCAAGCCAATTCCGCCCAAGTAATGCAGAATAGTTCTAGTGGTCATAAACCATTTGACCGCACAAATATTTGTTTTGACGAAGACTACTTGCTCGAAAATTCTATCATTGGTGACGTTGCTACTTGTCGAGACAAAATCAAGAAATTTCAAGACGAATTGGATCTAGGTACATTAGCGCTCAAACCCTCATCTTTTTCCCTGCAAAAAAATCAGGAAAGTTTGCAGCGCTACAACCAAGAGGTACAAAATTATGTCTAAACTGAATCTGCTTCCACCCGATGATTTACCACCTACTGTGGTGACAAAAGAGGATGGAATGCTGCATCTGGAACTAGAACAGTCTATTGGCAGGTGCTTCTACCAAGCTTGCGATCGCATTACCCAAGCACTGCTGAATAACTGCCAGTGGTATCTTACCAGAAAAAATGCGATCGTCATGCTCATCGTTGACTGTCCAGATATCGTCTCATATTGGCACATAGTCAGCAATATTCCTCAATTGGGGAACCGTCTAGAAAGATTTAGCAAAAATGCCAAAATTCGCGTCTATCCTCCTTTTGGCAAAGGCGAACCGTTAGAACTCAGCGTAAATGAAATTTCTGCCTATCGCGACTGGCTGTAAGGCTTAGTCATAATTCGATGCAGATACCCAGTTTTCCCCACAAGCTGGGTTTCTCTGTTTTTCCCTGATAGCGTCTTGTTTCGCTAGAAATTATATAGGAGAAAGGGGACAGGCGTACAGCCTTTTAGCGTCACGTTTGATGATGAGTAGATATTACTAATACATTGGCTGCATCTTTCATCTACTACCTGTAGGGTGAGCATTGCCCACCTGATCATTGTTTTGGTTGGCAGCGCCCTACCTATATTTCAAAAATTAATTATGAGTCCTATAGTATCAAGATTAATAATCCAGTCCATAGACAAATTTAGCAAACAGGCGATCGCTCTTAGATTTAGAGAGAATAAATGCTTACTTATTTTCTATTTATCATATTTATAATAAGAATGGACAAGTGAAAAATTCTAGTGACAACTATAATAGCGAAAAATTCCCAAGAGAAAACTTTAATTAACCATCGGCTATAGACAAAAGACCAATGAGTAATAATCAACCCTTTCTGTGCTAATTTTTATTAATCTATTTATTTCCTCTACCCTATGAGTTGACAATAGAAAATGGTGATGGGGAAGAGAAAATTTTGTTACCTTGTTGTAAGCTCTTGTTCACGGAACTAGCTTCTTATTCTACTACCCGAATTTTTTTAGTTAATAACTTTAGATATTCTTAAATGCTCATGACTACCTCTACTTCTACAAAAACCTGGACTTGGCGAGGTTTCCCCATCTGCTATC
The DNA here is from genome assembly GCA_036704005.1 of Leptolyngbyaceae cyanobacterium. Taxonomy (GTDB): domain Bacteria; phylum Cyanobacteriota; class Cyanobacteriia; order Cyanobacteriales; family Nostocaceae; genus Trichormus. Next base: position 64,508 of record DATNQO010000099.1, read on the forward strand.
AAACTCAAGGAACTGCGGGGCCGGCTGTTGTACTAGTACATGGCTTTGGCGCTTCCTGGTCTCATTGGAGAAAAAATATACCTGTATTAGCGCAACACTGCCGTGTTTATGCCATAGATTTAATTGGTTTTGGTGGTTCAGCTAAACCTCAACCAGATGGGGAAATTGCCTACACATTAGAAACTTGGGGACAGCAACTAGCCGATTTTTGTCTGGAAGTAGTGGGTGAGCCAGCTTTTTTAGTAGGTAATTCTATTGGCTGTATTGTAGTGATGCAGGCAGTAGTTAGTAACCCAGAGATTGGTTTAAGTGTTGCTTTACTCAACTGTTCTCTGAGATTGTTACATGATCGCAAACGGGAAACACTTCCTTGGTCACGTCGCTTTGGTGCGCCTTTACTGCAACGAGTGCTATCTGTCAAACCAATTGGGCAATTCTTTTTTCGGCAAGTTGCTCAACCAAAAACAGTGAGGAAGATTCTTCTACAAGCTTATGTTAATAGCGAAGCGGTGACTGAGGAGCTAGTAGATATATTAACAGCACCAGCGAGCGATCCTGGTGCTGTGGCTGTGTTCCTTGCTTTTACTTCCTATTCTTCAGGCCCCCTCCCGGAAGACCTGTTACCGTTGTTACCTTGTCCAGCGATTATCATCTGGGGTGCAAAAGACCCTTGGGAACCGATAGACTTGGGACGCAAGTTAGCTGACTATCCTCAAGTACTCAAGTTTATACCCTTGGAAGGAGTAGGGCATTGCCCCCAAGATGAAGCTCCTGAATTAGTTAATCCCCTTTTACAGGATTGGATTAGAGAGCGGTTAATGGTGATGGATAGGGCAAAATTAGAGGCGTAGTTTTCTATTAAAACAATTACCACCAGCCGCCCCAGCCGCCCCAACCTCCGTGGCCTTGCCCCCAGCCGTGCCTGTGCCAGCCGTGTCTGTGCCAGCCGTGCCTGCGCCAGCCCCAGCCGCCGCCCCAGCCATGACCTCCAGTTAAGTTTTCTTGTTCTTCTTTGGATAATTCCGCAACTAATTCAGCATCGGATTGGATTGGTTGTTCTAACATAATTGTAGACCTCCATTTTCCAGTAATTAACAAAGATGAACTAGCCGTTTCCTGTATGCTTGCTATACTTTTAATCAAAAGGTTTAACAAAGCCAGGAAACGAATCCAATTTACTCAAGCAAATCAGATTTAGAGCCAGATGTAGAAGTCTTTTCCCATCACTAACAGTAAAGCCTCTACGCCTATCTAAAAGTGCGTAAACTTGGCTAGATTAGTGACACACTTTCTTCCAGTGACATACTTTTTTCCAACGACAGCGATCGCGGTCATGATCGTCGTGACGATCATCACGATCATGATCATCGTCTTCATCATGTTTTCTACCACCGGATAAAAGCTGCTGTTCTTCTATGGATAAATCCATAAGCAAGTCAGATGCAATCATTTGTGCTGACATAAATACCTCCGTTTCCTACATAGAATTGCTGAAAATTCCATGTGGGGAATACAATAATTTGATAGATGAAACATTACGGCTAACTTTTTAAGCTATACCGTAAGATTTTATTTCCGCATTAGTAAAAAGCTGGTATTTGCAGAAGGAAAGAATAGAAAAGAAAATACTATTGTTAGCACTTTCTTTTCTAGCCCTAAATAAACTGTTTTAAAACAGTTATCAGTTATCAGTTATCAGTTATCAGTTATCAGTTTACCCTGAGCGTAGCCGTTCGCGGAGCGTCTCGCAGAGAAGGGTTATCAGTTATCAGTCAACCAGGGCGTATGGTGAGGGATAAAGAAGCGCCACCCAAAGCCTTCCACCAATTACTGTGGTGTTTCACCAACGTATTTAACTGATAATTGTTTACTGTTCACTGTTCACTGTTAAAACTTGAAAAGACTATGGGAGACTACCCTAACTTGCACAAATCTAAATTATTTTGGGTAAGTAGAGTACCTCCTGGCCTCCTCTGTTAATTGCAAATTAACCACCAGTTGGTAATCTTCTGATGGTAACAATGCTTGTGGTAGTGATTCTAAAACGCTTGTTTCCTGTGTAGAAACCAACATCTTCTCCCTCACCACCATCATCAACAGATGTGTCAGTATCATTTCCAGGGCTGCTGGTTCTTCCTTGCCCACCTGAAAGCAGTTCTTGTTGGTCTGCGGATAATTCTTCGAGCAAATCAGATGTGATTAATTGAGTTGACATAATTATTTACCTCACTTACGTATATAGGTGTGTCATCACCTATGTTTTTATTATTAACTATTGGTTAAGAATTTAAACTATTCTAAAGTTAGAAAATAATACAGTTAATTTATTTCTTTTGGTGAATGAATATTCTAGACAAATTATATTTTTCCTAAAAAACAAAATCATAAATTTGTTTAAAAAATCAATTAATTTTGCTATTTTCAATTTAACTTGCATAACTAACGTAGATGACTTTGACGCTGCACTGCCCACCCTACAAATAATCGGATGGATATAACTTGACAAAGTAAAACCCCGACTTATTGATCAGTCGGGGTTCTATTGTTGTAGAAATAATTTGCTATTGATATAAATTAAACTGATAAAAACTTCAAATGTTCACCTTGTTGTGAAAGAAAATCTTGTAAAGTACCTTGTAGTTGTACTTTACCTTGCTCAATAAAAACTATCCAATCTGCGCGGTTAACTACAGTAGGACGGTGAGTTATGAGAATTGTGGTTTTACCTTGGCGTGATTCTAAAAGCCGATCTAGAACTTGTGCTTCGCTAACTGGGTCGAGTCCAGCAGTTGCTTCATCGAGAATTAGTACAGGTGGATCGGTAAGGATACCTCTGGCGATCGCAAGTCTTTGTTTTTGTCCTCCAGAGAGATTAGCGCCAAATTCACCTAACACCGTTTGATAGTTATTAGGTAGTTGACTGATAAAACTATCAGCATCAGCAATATGGCAAGCTTTAACAATTTCTTCAAAAGAAATATGCGGCGTTCCTAAACGAAAGTTTTCTAAAATTGAGCGACTCCAAAAATGCGGTTCTTGAGGTACATAAACTACTTGCTGGCGTAAACAATTCAGGTCAAGGTCTTGAATATTATAAAAACCGATGCGAATATTCCCGGAATTTGGTTGATATAAACCTGCTATCAATTTTGCTAAAGAACTTTTACCACAGCCTGATTTACCAATCACAGCAATAGTCTTTCCTCCAGGTAGCTTGAGAGAAAATTCTTCTAATAAATCAACTCTACCAGGGTGATGAAAATTGACATGAGAAAAACGAATATCTGCATCACTCGATATTTGAGCGATTGGTTTTTGTGCTGTATCGCCCACTTCAGGAGTCGCGTCAATTACTTCCAAAAGCCGAGAAACAGCAGTTTGAGAACGAAAATAATCATCTACTAACCCAACTAGGGAATTAATTAAAGCTAGGACATTAATTTGTAGCGTATTAATCGCCAACATTTGACCAATGCTTAAATTCCCTTGCATTACCAAAACACTACCAAACCCTAATAAAACTACGCCGCCAATACTAGATAAAAATCTAGCAATATTGTTATTAATAATCCCAATTTGAATAGTACTAAAAGTCAGATTAGCCAGACGACCAAAGCGGCTTTGCAGCTCATCCCAAAATTGAGGAACCGCATTTGTCGTTTTTAATACTTGAGCGCCTTTAAATGTTTCTACCAAAACCCCTTGATTTTCCGCCCCCAAAACTAGAATATTGCGTGTTTTCTGTTGCAAAACTGGTAAAAAAGGTAAGGTAGACAAACTCATCAATGCGCCAATAACAATTACTGTTAATGCTAATTGCCAACTATAAAACAGCATTAAGCAAAAGGAAATGATAGCGATAAAAAATTGGCTGGGTAAAAGCACCACAATTTGCGATACCAATTGATTAATTTCATTAATATCTCTCAAGCGGCTGGTAATTTCTCCACTGCGGCGAGCTTCGTAATAAGTTAAAGGTAATTGCAGGATTTTACGCCCAAATTCCAAAACTAAGCCTAATTGCAATCGTTGACCAAAGTGAGCAATCATTGTAGATTCTAAAATTTGCAGAGTGCTACTAAATAAAGTCATGACTACAACAGCCGTGACGACTACAGTAAGTAATTGAGTATCTCCACGAACTAAGACATCATCTGTTAATAGTTGAATGAGGACGGGAGTACCTAAAGCGAGGACACCCAAGACTATATTGACCATCAAAACCTGAGCAAGTAGCCCACGATAAGGCAAAATGCGCTTGAGAAAGCGCACAAACCCCGCTTGGGGTGCTTCTTGAGGCTGTTGACCAAAGCGGTGCGGGTCTGGCTCTAGCAGGAGCATAACACCATTCCAAGCCCTGGATAACTCCTCTCTATCGATATAACGAATACCTACGGCTGGGTCGGCGATAACATAGTTTTTGCCCCGTTTATCGTGTAAAATCACCCAATGGTAGCCACGCCAATGAATAATTGCGGGTAATTTAATTTCTTTAATTCTGTCCAAAATTGCTGGTGAAGCTTTAACTGCTCTAGCATTAAAACCTAAATTTTCAAATCCACGTTTTAGCCCTAATAAAGTTGTTCCTAATTGTCCAGTTCCTACAGCTTCTCGACTTTTATTCATACTCAAGAAATGTCCATAATGTCTAGAAATAGAAACTAGACAAGCAGCCCCGCAATCTTCTTCACTCAACTGTAAAATGCAGGAATATTTCTTTCGTGGTTTGAAGAGGTTAAACATAGGAATATTGGGGACTGGGGAGTGGGGAAGGGGGAAGGTGCAAACAATTGCAGCGGTAAGGAATTGATA
>DATNQO010000100.1:0-12706 GCA_036704005.1 Leptolyngbyaceae cyanobacterium
ACTACCCGACTCTGATGATGCGCCAGTGGATAATGAACTGCAAGAACTCATCCCCGGCTTACTTAAAGCTATTCTGCTGATACTTTGGGCGGAACGCATGGATTGGTTTTTTGGGGTGGATATGGGTATTTATTATCACCCTGATGAAAGTGCGATCGTTCCTGATGGGTTTTTGAGTCTGGGGGTAGAAAGATTTTACGATGAGGAACTGCGTCCTAGTTACGTGCTGTGGGATGAAAAGGTAGTTCCCATTTTTGTGTTAGAAGTGGTTTCGCCAAAATATCGCAAAGAATACAGCGATAAATTAAATGATTATGCCGCTTTGGGTGTACTTTATTACGTCATTTATTCTTCTCACCGTCGCCGTAAACCACGTTTAGAAGTACATAAATTAGTGAATGGTAAATATGAATTGCAAATAGGAAACCCCATTTGGCTACCAGAAATTGGTTTAGGAATTGGTTGTGAAAGGGGAAATTATTGTGGAGTAACGCGAGAGTGGATGTATTGGTACGACGAACAAGGACAGCGTTACCCGACACCCCAAGAACAAATTAAACAGGCACAACAACAGGTGCAAGTAGCACAACAACAAGCGCAATTAGCCCAACAACAAGCGCAGCAAGAAGCACAACGCGCCCAGCAGGAAGCACAACGGGCGCAGCAGTTAGCGGAAAGATTACGTGCTTTGGGAATAGATCCTGATAATTTGGGTGAAGAATGAATTGCGATCGCTCAGAGGTTGTTTGAAAAGTGGTTGGCTGTGATTTTAAGCACTTATTGATCCCCCCTAACCCCCCTTAAAAAGGGGGGGAAATACTTTCAAAGTCCCCCTTATTAAGGGGGATTTAGGGGGATCTATAACGCTTTGCTACCAAGCATAGGACTTTTCAAACATCCTCTCACAATCTACTGTATCAATGTAAGCGATCGCTGTCGTGAAGTTGGTGTTTATACTTGTAATTAAACACTAAATCGACAAGAGTATTATGGCTGAAATTATCTTTTGGGGAATGGTAACTAATGCTGCTGGGCTACTTTTTAAGACTATTTTCACTCAAGAAAATGTTCAGGAATTTCTTCAGGATTTAGGCAAAGACTACCTCAAAGACTTTTTCAAAGACCGTTTTAATAATGTACCCATAGCGCTATTTGAGAAAGAACCACTACAAAAAGCTATTATTAAAGCAATAAAAGAATTTCTCCAAATTTTAGAAGATGAATTAAAATCTTGCAACCTATCGGCAGCAGATATTAAAAAACTTGCTAAACCGCTAAAGACTTTTATAGATAACAAATCTGTTAAAGGAATTTTAGGTAAAGCCTTTAATGACGATTGTGATTCTCTAGATTATCAAGAACTGGAAAAACTCTGGAATCAGCTTAATTTACCAGTTATGCCTGCTAACTTTAACTGGCAATTGGTAACAGAGAAATATCTGGCACAATGTCAACAAATTCTCAGTGAATCATCAGAACTACGCAGTATTTTATTGGGACAGCGACTGGAAGAAATTCTCAGATTGTTAAAAGCAGACCGGAAAATTACAACAGATTTCGATTTATTCAAGTATTTAGAAGCTATTCGTGAGCGTTATATTAATTTAAAGTTATATCGTTTAGAGCATAAACCATCTGATTTTAGAATTAATTTGTGGCAAATCTTTATTCCTCAAAATGTCCGCGAAGTTTATCAGGTTCTGCCAGAACTACCTAAAGAACATCTCCGCCGCTTGCAAGCAACTCAGCAATTAGACGCTGAATTTGATTTAGAAGCATTAGACCGTTACAAACGAAATTATGTTACGCAGCCAATACGCTCAGTATTAGATGTTATCCAAGAAAAGCCATCAAAAAATTATCTTGTAATTTTAGGTGATCCTGGTGCGGGTAAGTCTACATTATTGCATTACTTAGCCTTAAAATGGGTCGAGGAAACTTTGGCATATAAAGATTTTTCTTTGCCTATTCCCTTGTTAATTGAATTGAACCTTTATGTGCGCGATCGCAAAGCCGGAAACTGTCATAATTTCTTAGAATATTATAATCACGCTCCCAATTGTTTTTTCCATCTCAATCAACATAAACTGCACGAACAACTAAAGGCTGGTAATGCTTTAGTTATGTTTGATGGATTAGATGAAATCTTTGAACAAGCAATGCGGGAGGAAGTCATTACTTGTATTCATCGCTTTACTAATGAGTATCCCAATGTGCAAGTAATTGTTACTTCTCGGATTATTGGTTATGTACCTCAACCATTGCAAGATGCAGAGTTTAAGCATTTCATTTTGCAGAATTTAGAGTCAGAACAAATTACAGATTTTATTGAACGCTGGCATGAAAGGGTTTTTCAACCTAGTGAAAAAGAGGAAAAAGACTTTAAACAAAGCCGACTACAAAAAGTAATTCAACAATCAAAAGCCATTACCGAACTTGCAGGTAATCCTCTACTCCTGACAATGATGGCAATTCTCAATCTCACTCAAGAACTACCCAGAGATAGACCAGAACTTTATGACCAAGCATCAAAAGTATTGTTATATCAGTGGGATGTGGAACGTAATTTAGAAGAAGATAAATGGACTATCAATTATAAAGATAAGCAAGCTATGCTGCGTCAAGTTGCCTACACTATGCAAACTAGCGGTGCAGGTTTAGCTGGTAATGTGATTAGTGAAGATAATTTAATCAATATTCTGACTAAATATTTAAAAGAAGAGTTAGAGATTAATCAACCCAGAATAACCGCACAGCGAATAATTGACCAACTGCGGACTCGTAACTTTATGTTATGCTTCCTTGGTGCTGATTACTATGCTTTTGTCCATCGGACTTTTTTGGAATATTTCTGTGCTTGGGAGATTGTCCTGCAATTTGAGAAGGAACGGACTATTTCAATTGAGGATTTAAAAACGGAAGTTTTTGGCAAACACTGGGAAGATGAAACTTGGCATGAGATATTGCTATTAATTTCTGGGATGATTGGTGTCAAATTTGTTGGGGAAATTATTGATTATTTAATGCAGCAGGATGGTGAGGAGCAGAAATTTATCAATCTCTTTTTAGCAGCTAATTGTCTGATGGAAGTGAAACCGAAACAGCGTTCAAAGATTGGCACAATAGCTGATAAGTTGCTGAATCAGTTAAAAGATTTAACTGAATATGACCTTTGGTATTGTTATCAAACTGACTTTAATGACGAAGAAATTAATCTCGTTCAAGAAATTCGCTCTGATGCAGTCACAGCAATTATCACAATTTGGCAAGATGACCCCAACACCAAAACCTTTCTCGAACAACTCGCCACGGCGAAGGATGATTCGATTATGCAATGGACAGTAGTGGAATATTTAGTTCAGGCTTACAAGGACGACCCGACCACCAAAACCTTTCTTCAACAACTCGCCACTACAGATAATAATTCGGATGTGCGATGGACAGCAGTGGAACAATTAGCCCAGACTTACAAGGATGACCCCACAACCAAAACCATTCTCCAACAACTCGCCACTGCGGATGATGATTCGAGTTTGCCAGTGACAGCAGTGCATCAATTAGTCCAGGCTTACAAGGATGATCCCAAGACTAAAACATTTCTCCAACAACTCGCCACTGCGGATAATAATTCGGTTGTCCGACAGATAGCAATAAGAGAATTAGTCCAGGCTTACAATGATGACCCCAATACCAAAACCATTCTCCAACAACTTGTTACTGAGAATAATAATCCGTATGTGCGACAGACAGCAGTCAGAGAATTAGCCCAGGCTTACAAGAATGACCCTAATACCAAAAGCATTCTCCAACAATACGCCACTGAGGATAATAATTCAAATGTGCGAAGAACAGCAGTGGAACAATTAGCCCTAGCTTACAAGGATGACCCCACAACCAAAACCATTCTCCAGAAATGCGCCACTGAGGATAATAATTCAAATGTGCGAAAAACAGCAGTGGAACAATTAGCCCTAGCTTACAAGGATGACCCCACAACCAAAACCATTCTCCGAGAACTCATCACTACGGACGATAATTCGGATGTGCGAAAAACAGCAGTGGAACAATTAGTCCAGGCTTACAAGGATGACCCCACAACCAAAACTTTTCTCCAAGAACTCGTCAATACAAACGATAATTCAAATGTGCGAGGGACAGCAGTCCAACAATTAGCCCAGGCTTACAAGGATGACCCGAATATTAAAAGCATTCTCCTACAACTCGCCACGGCAGACGATAATTCAAGTATGCGACTGACCGCAGTCCGAGAATTAGCCCAGGTTGATGAGGATAACCCTAATATCAAAATAATTCTCCAACAACTTGCTACTGAGGATAATAATTGGTATGTGCGATGGACAGCAGTGCAAGAATTAGCTCTGACTTACGAGGATGACCCCACAACCAAAACCATTCTCCAACAACGCGCCACTGCTGATGATAATTGGGACGTGCGACGGCTAGCAGTGGAACACTTAGTCCAGGCTTACAAGGATGACCTCAATATCAAAACCTTTCTCCAACAACTCGCCACTGCTGATGATGATTCGGGTATGCGATGGACAGCAGTGAATGAATTAGCCAAGTATTACAAATCTCAGCCTGAACTTTTTGAAACCTACTATAACTGTGCTATCAACGATCCTTTTGAGGATAGCCATGATACTTTTAAGGATAATCCCCGGCGTGTTGCACTGGAGATAATTGTCAAACAATATCCCCACTATCCCCAGACTTTACCACTGTTGCGCGACCGAGCAGAGAATGACCCAGATGAGAAGGTGCGGGAGTATGCACAGGAAAAGTTGGCAAAATTAGATCAGTGAAAGAATGGCTGATATCAACTATCTATGAAGTTGCGCTAAATATAATGTAGAGACGTTGCATGCAACGTCTCTACAGTAAGGCGTATGAATAAAGATGAAATACACAATCGTTATTCAATGGTCAGAGGAAGATAAATGTTATGTGGTTTTTTTACCTGAGTTTACTAATGTAATGCAGCCTTGTACTCACGGAGATAGTTATGAGGAAGCTGGAAAAAATGCTCAGGAAGTTTTAGAAATGCTAATTGAATCAGCTTTGGCAGATGGTGAACCTTTACCAGAACCAAAAACACTAGGTGAATCATTTCAAGTAGCATAAATCAGCACAGCGAACAAGAATTTAATATGTAAGCTGAAGTTATGCCTAAGAAAATTAGACAACTCAAAAGCTCATTGCTGCAAGCGGGGTTTAGCTACCGTCCTGGTAAGGGAAGTCATACTAATTGGTATCATCCTTTGCTACCTGGAAGAGTCACGTTATCAGGCAAAGACGGAGATGATGCTAAGAGGTTGTTTGAAAAGTAATTGGCTGTAATTTTAAGGACTCGTAGATCCCCCCTAACCCCCCTTAATAAGGGGGGAACATGAATCAAAGTCCCCCTTTTTAAGGGGGATTTAGGGGGATCTAAAATGTTTTACTACCAAGCATAGGACTTTTCAAACATCCTCTAAAGCTTATCAGGAGAAAGATGTTAATAATGCACTCCAAAGGTTAGAAGAAATTAAACAAGCACAAGAGGAAGAACAAGAATGACTTCTCACTACACAATCATAATTCAGTGGTCTGATGAGGACGAATGTTTTGTTGTCAGTTTTCCTGAGTGGGGGGAATATTGCCACACTCATGGAGATAGTTATGAGGAAGCTGTAAAAAATGCTCAGGAAGTTTTAGAAATGCTAATTGAATCAGCTTTAGCCGATGGTGAACCTTTGCCGGAACCTCACACTTTGGGAAAGTCATTCAAGGTAGCATAGTTGAATTAGGGAGATAAACTCATGACTACATCTATAAATACAGCCAAGGTCTACGATGAAATTATCGACTTTATTGCGGCTGGGACTACACCGGAAACTGTTGTGAAGTTTCAGCTTTCCGAGATGGCGAAAGGGCGTTTAGAATATCTGGTTGATCAGCACAAAATGGGCGAACTAACACCAGAGGAAAAGAAAGAATTAAATCATTTCCTCACGTTAGAACATATTATGATATTGGCAAAAGCAAAAGCACGCCAGGGCTAGGGATTGGGAACTGGGGCGTGTTTTCAAAGTCTTTCGATCCCCCCTAACCCCCCTTAAAAAGGGGGGAAATTAAATCAAAGTCCCCCTTATTAAGGGGGATTTAGGGGGATCTGAAATGTTAAGATGCTTAACGAATAGTTGAAAAACACGCCGTAGGAACTTAGCACGCTGTTTAACTCTCCGCTACGGCTAACAGCATTTTTTCAATTCAGAGTGGTTGTGTGTTTTTGCTCTCATGAATGGGAATCCTATACTTAGCAAGTATTGCTACTTACCTCTAGAATTACTACGGTAAATATAGGATGCCTTATCAAAATATTAATGCCTCTCTGTCGCCAGAAGATATCAAAGAAATCAAAGCAGCTTTACAGACAATCCAAAACAAGTTACCCTTTCTCATCACTCTGACTATGCAGGAACGGCGGAAGTTAGTGAAAATGGGTGATAAAAGTCTCGCTTTTGTCAACAATAGCATCACTGCTGCTCAGTCTAACCCGGAAATTTTGCCAGCTAGTTTTAATGTTGAGGAACTTGTGCGTGATTATCAATTAGCGATCGCACTCAACGAGTTATTAATCTCCATGAACCAAATGACTGAACAGGTTGATGATACTCTACTTGCTGTCGGTAGTGAAGTGATGACTAACAGTTTAACTGTTTACGACTACGTGAAAACAGCCGCAAAGAAAACTCCAGGTTTAAAATCTCTGGCTGAACAGTTAGGTGAGCGTTTTAAGGCTATTGGTAAAGGTAGAACGGCAAAAACTGCCAGCGTTTCATAAGTTAATACTCGTCGATGAGTAGTTGAGGTGGATTCATCTATCTCAGATACTCGTCGATGAGTAGTTGAGGTGGATTTATCTATCCCAGATACTCGTCGATGAGTAGTTGAAGTGGATTCATCTATCCCAGATACTCGTCGATGAGTAGTTGAAGTGGATTCATCTATCTCAGATACTCGTCGATGAGTAGTTGAGGTGGATTCATCTATCCCAGATACTCGTCGATGAGTAGTTGAGGTGGATTGATGTCAATTGACTATTGACCAATCACTCATCAATTCCATTGTCCCAGTTAGAAGCTTCTTGATAACCATCACTGATACGGTATGCTTCTGCTTTGGGGAGACGGTTTTCTGGTTTTAGTGCTTCTCGTTCTCGCACAGTGAGGGAAGATTGTTCTGTGATAGGTAGACGTTCGACTGTTCGCCTTGTTGGTTTTTGCCGGGTGAAGGTCTTCCAGGCTGCTTTGACACCAACAAATACGCTACGTGTACCTGTTTGGATATTTTGAGCTTGTTTTCTGGCTCCATCTAAACTCTGATCAACTTGCTTGACAACTTGACCAGCACTTTTGACACCTTCGCTCACATCTTCTGTCAAATCTGTGATTTCTAAGCCTGTTGTGCGGATGGCTTCTAACGTAGGTGGCAGTTCTCTTGAGAGTGTATCAAATAACTTTTCTGCACTACGAGCAGCCCGTGCTAGTTCCTGCAAAGCGGGTATTGCTGCTACCAAAACAGCAGTTAAGCTAGCAGCAACTAAGACAATGGAAAGTCCCAACCAAAACAGGGGTTCAGTCACGGCAATAAAATTTTACAGTTCAAAATGCTTTTGGTAAGTTACAAAATCAGCAAACACTCATTTACTGTAATCAATTTTGATATTGTTACCTGTTTGACAACTTATGGACGTTCTAATTCTTCGGCTAGCGTATCTGATGCTGGGGTAGCTTGTTGGCGTTTCAAGACTTGACTTTCACGCTGACTAGCATCTATACCAGCTGCGATCGCATCCCGTAATCTATCCAAAGTTTCATCCCAGTTTCGTAAAGCGTTAGCAGAAAGTCTGTCTGCTTGAATTTGTACGCTTGTTGATAAATCTTCTGCCAATTCGGGAATTGCATCAGCAGATTTTTTCAAAAGTTTACGAGTTTCGCGCCCTGTGCGTGGAGCAGCAAGTAACCCTGCTAAAGCACCAATGGTAGCTCCCAGCATCAAACCGCCAATAAATACTCCAGAACGATTATTAGACATCTTATACTGTTTCTCTCCTTACACCTATTTTAGGTGGTTTTCGCTGATTGCAAAACGCCAATAATTTTCCGCAGTTAGCTTCTGTTGACAATATATCAACTAAAAAAGTTGCTTTTATGCTTTAACTGATTTTACAGACTGCTGTTTCCCAGATAGAGAACTTGGTCTGCGAACATAACGCCCCCAGCTTCTTTGACCAAGTAATAGTAAACTGACGATTTGCCGTATTTGTTGAACTTTTATCTGTAAACCTTGGTTACTCTGCCGTAAATTTAGAATATTCTGCTGACCAAGATAAATATTTTCCGGCGCGTTATACAGTAAATTATGACTACATTGCTCGTATTGCAGTAGGCGATCGCTCAATAACGCTATCCGCTTTTTCAGTTGCCAAACTTGCCAAGCTACGTAAAGTAGCATGAGTGAGATGAGAATGTTAATCGCTACAACCACTGTTACCATCACTGAACTTAGGGAATTTTGTTATTTGTGGTATCAAAGAAGCTAATATTTCCCACTCAGCATCACACAGTTCTGTCGGCTCAGGCTTGCCAGGCATACTTACTTAGTGGATATCCTCTTTGATGAGTATATTATCCTTCTTGTTCAATCTCTGTTTTCTTCTTTATATTTACTTTATAAATATATTTTTGAAATCTACGTGGGGCGCTGCACTGCCTAGATGATTATGATTATGTTGGCAATGACTACTCTACAGATGCTTACTTAACCCCTTTTTTCTTTTTTATATTTATAGCAATTCTCAGTTAAGTGAGTTACAGAAACAATGTTTTTAAACGCAGAGGAACGCGGAGGAAAGCGCGGATGAACACAGAGATTTGCCCAATTTTATGGGCGATGTACTCAGGAACTGAGCAGATTAGGGAACGCTGTAATATAAAATTGGCAAAATTTAAAATAATTAAAGTAGATAATAATTTGCATATATTAATATAGCAAGCAGCTAGGCTGGAGGTAACGCGATCGCCACACAGATTAAAACCAATCTAATCAGCAACTCTAGTTATTAAGCAACCTCTTAAGCTGTTACCTGTTACCTATCTCCCTGCTATATCTAAATTTGCAGCAAATTAGCTAGCACCTGTGGCATGGGCAGCACAATAATTACCAGCAAAGCTATTGCTAACAGACCTAAAATATCTCGCTTGCTATCCAATTCCGTCACATCATTTAAAGCAGGTTCATCAACTAAGGGAATGAACAATAAGATAATTGCCCAGACAAAAAATTCAGATTGAACTAACGAAAGTAATAACAACAAAAGCCGGGCAATTTGACCAATAAACATAGCTTTTCTTTGTCCAAACATGGCATGAACAATATGTCCACCATCTAATTGCCCCACAGGCATAAGATTTAATGCTGTGACAATTAATCCTAAAAAACCAGCTACTGCAACTGGATGCAAATCAATCGCTGATTTTGCAGTTAATGCACTTCCCATAGCTAATTTAGCCAGTAATCCTACAAGAATTGAATATCTAGGATTAAGAGCATCAGGATTTAATAAACTTGTTTTGTCTGTTAAGGGAATTACATCAGAATGAGCTAAACCCCAAATAACTAACGGTAACGTAGCGATAAACCCAGCCAGAGGCCCAGCAATACCCACATCAAATAAAGCCTTGCGGTTGGGAATAGGACTCCGCATTTGAATGAATGCACCAAAGGTTCCCAAGAAAAAAGGTATGGGAATAAAATAGGGCAGAGTCGAGCGAATTTTGTAAAACTTAGCTGCTAAATAATGACCCATTTCATGGATACCCAAAATAGTCATTAACGCTAAGGCATAGGGTAATCCCTGTAAAAATATTCTTGGGTCGGTTTGTAATCTTGTAGGGTCAAATCCGGCAATTCTTATACCTACTAAAGTAGTTGTGACTAAGGTGGCAGCTAATAATAATAAAGCTAATCCAGGGCGTGTTAATTGTTCTGCTTGTCTAGCTTTAACCCCTTGGGTGTTGGGAACCAGTACAAAGAAAGGTTTACCGTTGAAACCTTCTTGAAAGATGAGTAAGAAGCGATCGCCAAATTCGGCTTCAATATTGGCTCTAATCTGCTGGTAAGCTTGAGTTGGTGTCGTGCGTAACTGTCCCCGGCAAATCACCGCCTGGGGTCTATACTCAATATTCTGGACGTAGTAAATAGACCAGGGAAAACAATTACGTAGTTGGGTTTCTTCCGTTGGTTCAATGGGACGCACAGGCACTGGTTCTACGGTAGGATGAATAGCCGATTGTGATTCTGGGGTCTGGGGTGCAGTTTGCGTATCCCTTGGCGTTTGCCGTCCCCACTGAAACAACAGCCAGTATAACAAAAGGCAGATAATCGACGGCCAAAATATCAGTGCTGGCGGCGGCGGTTGTTTCACCCCATAAATCAGCGTCCATCCAGTTAAAATCAGTGCTGGTGTCATCAACACCAGCCATAACAGCCAGATAGGCGTTTTGGTGATGTTAGCCACACTGCGCTGCACCATCAGATAAGTAGCAATTCCCAATAACAGGAGAAACCAAAATGTCATGTTTTCTTTAGTATTTTTGAACAATGTCCCGCAAGTAGTGCTAGCACCGTAGCCATCACTACCAAGCAGACCTGCGACCCCAGATTTTTAGATCACATTTTGTGTGTCAGTTGTTAGTTGTCAGATGTCAGTTGTTTTAGGATTTGGTGTAACACATTCCTGATGGAGTAGTTTTCACAAATCTCAGCTACTGACCACTGACCACTGACAAAAACTATTTTCACAACACATCAGGTTTAGTTTTTCTTATGTGTCCCTTACCTCAACAACCTAGTCCTACAACCAAGTCACCACGGGATGTTTTAGACAGTATTTTTGCCTTTCCACCAAATCGGGACACATTAGGAGGAACCTCTTATTTCATTGTAGGAAATGAAGGCAATATCCTCATAGATTGCCCTGCCTTAGACCAAACAAATTTAGATTTTTTGCGATCGCATGGCGGCGTAAAGTGGTTATTCCTCACCCATCGCGGCGCTATTGGCAAAAGCGCAGAACTTCAACAAAATTTAAGCTGTGACATTCTCATCCAAGAACAAGAAGCCTATTTACTTCCAGGCTTAAGCCTCACCACCTTCACCCAAGAACTCACCATCACACCCACAGCCAAAATTATCTGGACACCCGGACATTCTCCTGGTTCCTCTTGCTTGTACTATAACAATTTAGGCGGTGTATTATTTTCCGGTCGTCATTTACTCCCCAACCAACAAGGCGAACCCGTCCCACTAAGAACAGCTAAAACCTTTCACTGGCCAAGACAAATCAACAGCCTCAAAACCATCAGAGAAACCTTCACCCCAGATAATTTAAATTACATCTGTCCCGGTGCTAACACTGGCTTCCTCAGAGGTAAACGCTGCATAGACCAAGCCTATCACCGCCTCGCTGCTTTGGATTTGTCAACTCTGTTAGAGGCTAGAGGCTAGGGGTTAGAGGCTAGAGGTTAGGGGTTAGAGGTTAGAGGTTAGGGGTGGGGTTGGAGGCTAATAAATATATCTATTCGCTAGTCCCTAGCCCCTATTCCCCAGTTCCCAGCCTCTAGTCCCTAGCCCCCAGTCCCTAGCCCCCATTCCCTAGCCACCAGTCCCTAACTTCGCCACCACAGCATTTTTACTCAACAGATCCAAAGCGGCTTGATATTGCAAATCTGTTTCTGTACCAATTTCATCGCGGGTGAGTATTTGTTGGGTAACAACCGTATCTGGTTTGATGCCTAATTTGTTAATATCTCGGTGGTTAGGAGTCTCATATTTTGCAATCGTCACTGCTAAACCAGAACCATCGGATAATTCAAATAAAGACTGAATTAAACCTTTGCCAAAAGTGGTTTCACCTACTAATTGGGCGCGACCGTTATCTTGGAGTGCGCCGGCAAGAATTTCGCTAGCGCTGGCGGTTCCTTGATTGACTAAAATTACTAGTGGGTCGTCTGTCAAGGCTGGGCCGAAGGCTTCAAAGCTACCTTGAATACCTTGGCGATTGACGGTGTAAACAATTGTACCGGAGTCTAACCAGAGACGGGCAATTTCAATACCAGCTTGGAGTAAGCCACCGGGATTATTTCGCAAATCCAAGATGTAGGCAGCCGCGCCTTTTTTTTCTAGACTAGAAATAGCGTGTGCTAATTCCATTGAGGCGTTAGCATTGAATTGATTTAAGCGCAAATAACCGTAAGGCGTACCTTGGGGGGATGAGCGTAATTCTGCCACAACAGGGTTAAGGGCGATGCGATCGCGGACGACTCTGATTTCCTGTTCGCCTTCGCCGTCGCGTTCAATCAACAGCGTCACTAAGCTACCAATGGGGCCGCGCATTTTAGCGGCTGCTTCGTCTAGTGTCAAGTCTTTTGTAGAAATGCCTTCAATTTTGACAATGCGATCGCGTGGTCTAATTCCCGCTTTCTCGGCTGGAGAACCCGCAATAGGCGCAACTACTTCCAACTTCCCACTCTGGGGGTTGAGGGCAATTTGTAAACCTACTCCCGTCAGTTCTCCAGAGGTATTCACCTGTAAACTGCGATATTGCTCAGGGTCTAAAAACCTAGTAAAAGGATCATCC
>DATNQO010000101.1:0-9611 GCA_036704005.1 Leptolyngbyaceae cyanobacterium
TAATTCAAGAAATAAATATAGAAAAGTAGTTGCCAAAGTGTACGAACGGGTTAGCAACTCAAGGCAAGATTTTTTACATAAACTTAGTTACAAGTTGGTCAGCGATAGCCAAGCTGTCATAGTAGAAAATCTTCATGTCAAGGGCATGATTCGTAATCACAATTTGGCGAAAGCTATATCTGATTGTGGCTGGGGAATGTTCACTAACTTTCTATCCTATAAGCTAGAGCGCAAAGGTGCAAAGTTAGTAGAAATTGATAGATGGTTCCCCAGTTCCAAGCTTTGCTCTAATTGTTTCTATCAAGTCAACGAGATGCCACTGGATGTCCGTGAGTGGACTTGTCCTCACTGTGGCACTCATCATGATAGGGATGGAAATGCAGCGATAAACATTAGAGCAGAGGGAGTCAGAATGCTAAAGGCGGAAGGTTCAGCCGTCTCTGCTGTAGGAGGGGAGGTAAGACCAAGAATGGGACGAAAGTCTTATTTACGGCACTCGCCTGTGAGTACGGAAGCCCACAGTTCAGGCGAAGCCAACTGTGGGTAGTTCACATACTGATAATTTACAACTAAAGCAAGGATACGAGTATATGGCTGGGAAGACAATTTTGTTTCTTGTTGGGGATTATGTAGAAGATTATGAGGTAATGGTTCCCTTCCAAGCTTTGCAAATGGTAGGACACACAGTCCATGCAGTTTGTCCAGACAAACAAGCAGGAGACAAGATTCGCACAGCAGTTCACGATTTTGAGGGAGACCAAACTTATAGTGAAAAACCCGGTCATAACTTCACCCTCAACGCCACATTTGCAGAAGTCAACCCGGAAAATTACGATGCTTTAGTTGTCCCTGGTGGACGCGCACCCGAATATATCCGTCTCAATCACAGAGTGCTAGAAATAACTCGTCATTTCGCCGAATCAAATAAGCCTATTGCTGCTATCTGTCACGGTTTACAACTATTGGCGGCTGCGGATGTATTACGCGGTAAGAGTTGTACTGCATACCCTGCTTGTAGTCCAGATGTACGTGCTGCTGGCGGTGTCTACGTACAAATTCCTGTGGATGAAGCCATAGTTGATGGCAACTTGGTAACAGCACCAGCTTGGCCAGCTCATCCACGTTGGTTAGCCGAGTTTCTCAAGGTCTTAGGTACTAAGATTGAGCATCCTGAAGTAGCTAAGGTCTAGTCAAAACGCTTGTAAATTAAGGAAAAACGGAGAGGGGGGGATTTGAACCCCCGAAGGACTTTCATCCTTAACGCATTTCGAGTGCGTCACCATCAACCACTCGGACACCTCTCCAGATATTGATTCACAATGGATTGTGAATTTCAGAAACTGCTGATACAGAGTTTCTTTTTGTCATGATAACATCTTGCAAGCTCAAGCGATCGCCTGAGTACTGATTTATTACAGCCTTTCTCACTTGGATGCAGCACAGGGTGACAGAGGGGAGAGGCTAGAAGCTAGGGACGAGGGGCTAGGATGATATACTTCAACCTCTACCCTCTAACTTCACACCGCGAATAGAATAATCTAACAACTCCATCGGGTGCATAACTGAAATTTCCTTACCTTGCAATTGCAAATGCTTAGTAATTTGTAAAGCACAACCAGGGTTAGGAGAAGCAATTAATTCCGCACCAGTATTTAATAAATTCGTCACCTTTTGCTGGCCTAATTCTTCAGCCACATCCGGTTGCAACATATTATAAACACCAGCACTACCACAACATAAAGCTGCATCCAAGGGCTCTTTCAGCTTCACCCCCGGAATTTGTTGCAATACTTGACGAGGTTGCACACTAATTTTTTGTCCATGTAATAAATGACAAGCATCTTGATAAACCAAATTCAAAGGTTTAGCTGTCAATGGTGAAAGTTTGGCTGTTAACCCTACAGTTGCTAAAAACTCTTGAGCGTCTCTAACTTTAGCAGCAAAATTTTTCGCTTTTTCCCGATATTCTGGGTCATCTGCTAATATGTGACCGTATTCTTTTAAAGTATGACCACAGCCAGCCGCATTGATAATGACATAATCAACATTAGTATCAGCAAAGCTATCAATCATCTGCCTAGCTAAAGCTTTGGCTTGTTCTGTTTGTCCTTGGTGTTCGGGAAGCGCCGCACAACATCCTTGCGATTTGGGAATTACAACCTCACAGCCATTTGCAGTTAATACTCGCACCGTTGCTTCATTAACTGGAGAGAAAAATAACCTTTGCACACATCCCAAAATTACGCCGACTCGATAGCGTTTCTCACCCTGTGCAGGAATAATAGTTGGGAGATTATCTTGAAAAGTTTTTAGAGTAATTTTTGGCAGAATTGATTCCATTGCAGCCAAGCGAGGCGATATTTTATTAAGTAATCCTGTAGCGCGAATGGCTTTAGAAATACCCAATTTTTGATAAAAGAATAAGGGTATTAATAAAATCCGTAAAATATCTGGGTTGGGAAATAAAGAAAATATTAATTGACGAACTAATTTATCAGACAAACTGCGGGGATAATTACGTTCTACTTGATGACGAGTAGCAGAAATTAACTTGTCATACTGCACACCAGAAGGACAAGTTGTCACACAAGCTAGACATCCCAAACAAGAATCAAAATGTTGAACTGTAGCTGTATTGAGAGCAATTTCCCCCTCATTTAAAGCATCCATTAAATAGATGCGTCCTCTCGGTGAGTCCATCTCTTTTCCTATCACCCGATAGCTAGGACAGGTAGAAAGACAAAAACCACAATGTACACAACTATCAATCAACTTTGGGTCGGGTGGATGGTTAGCATCAAACCCCTGTAAATTTTTTATACTAGCAGTATTATTAATAGAATCTTCGGAAATTTGCATATTTATTCTGCTTCCCTGTATATATCTAGTGAGTTGCTTAAATTCCACCCACAAATTTACCCGGACTTAAAATATTTTTACTATCAAACTGTTCTTTAATCCGACGCATTAACGGCAGAGCATTACCAGTATATCCCCAGACATCGATTTGTTGTTTAACTGGTACAGGTGCTTGGAGAACTGTTAAAAAACCGTTGTGAGATTGACAATGCGATCGCACTCGCAAAACCTGCTGTCCATCCTCTACTTGTAACACACCCAAACCGCTACCAATATGAATCAAACCCACTTGTACTTGACGCAATACCTCTACAGCCGCACTAGGTAACAATCCTATTTTGCAGGTAATTGTAGATTCTGTGCTAGGAGGATGTATTTGTTGTTGCAATCTCTCCCATAGATGACTTTCATCTGTACCAGAAAATACTACCCCCGCTAAACCTAATTTCTCTCCTACTTCTAACAAACGATGGGATTGTTCCTTCACACTTTCACCAATACTTTGAAAACGGGCAATTAACCCTATTCCCTGACCCAATTCTAAACTAGATACCAATCCAGTAGAAATTAAATCAGCTTGCGTTGGTGTTAATGCTGAACCCCGCAAAGTTGTAGCGGCTTGGGAGATATCCTCTGCTGCACCAGTCAATACCACCGTCCCCGATACTTCCTGAATAGGATACACTCGAAAAGTTACTTGGCTAATAATTCCTAATGTACCGTATGCGCCAGTAAATAACTTCATCAAGTCGTAACCAGCCACATTTTTTACTACCCGTCCCCCAGCTTTAGCAATTTGACCATCAGCACGTATAAAGGTAATACCTAAAAGTTGGTCGCGTACACTACCATAACGTTGTCGCAGGGAATTGGTATCAGCCGTAGCCACAATACCGCCAATGGTTGCTTCTGTTGTGGAGGGGTCAAGGGCGAGAAATTGTCGCGCTTGTGCCAAAATATTCTGGAGATGGGAAAACTTCATCCCAGCTTCGACGGTGACAGTCAAATCACCAACAGCGTGTTCAATTAGTCGGTTGATGCGTTCTGTACTCACGACCACATCAATATCTTTAGTTAAACCACCCCAACCAAGTTTACTCCCACTTCCACAGGGTAAAACACGCCAGTTATTCTGGTGTGCTGTGGCGATAACTGCGGCTAGTTGTTCTTGGCTTTGAGGATAAACGATACAACTGGGGAGTTTCCCCGCAGCTACTGCTGGAGTGAATTTAAGATTGTTTTCAACAGAAACGGTATTTTCTTCACCAACGATAGATGCAATAGTAGTGGCGTAGACGCTTGTCGGCTTGTCGTTAGACATCGCTGTCATCAGTTTATCTTTGAGTTTCTACATATCATTTTCTGTGATGATGACACAAAATTGACAAGCATTAACCTAACTAACCATATTTTTTAAATAAATAGATGAACATAATTCTTGATTGTCAATATTTTTGGTGAAGCGCTAACGAAAGCTACTAAAATTGGGAAATGACGGTGTTTTAGCTAAAATTAGATAAGAGTTAAATCAGAGATTTTTTACTTAATCTAGAGCTATTATGGAAATTAAAAGTTTATGACAGCAAGCAATCTTAGACAGCAACTTTTAGAACATCTGGAAACATTACCAGGAGAACAGGTAAAAACCCTCCTGTTAACATGGCTGACTACTTCATCTGGAGATTTAGCAGATTTTGAGCAGTTACTTGTAAATCAAGCTACTCAAACGACAGAAGAATCATTTGAGGTAGGTGAAATAGACACAGCATTAAATTTCCAACCTCTTACTGAAGCCCAAATGCTTCAACAGAGTCTATCTGCTCTCGAAGTCTACCGTAGCACAGGTTCAGGAATAGCGCATAGCTCTGTGCGCGAATGGGCAGACAGTTTGGGAACTGAGGAAGAGCGTCCATGTCCGAGATAGTTTGGACTCTGAGTGCAGTTGATGACTTAAATCGTCATTATGATTTTATCAGACTTAATAATCCTGATGCAGCTTCCCACGCAGTACAAGCAATTGTCTCTTCAGGGTAGAGTTTACAGCAGAACCCCCGTCGAGGTGCAATTGTAGATGAAATAGCAGGACTAAGAAAACTTTTAGTTTCTTTTGGTAAGTACGGTTTTATAATTCACTACTTTATTCTTGAGGATGATGTTGTTATTTTACGTGTCTATCACGGTCGAGAAAATCGACCTCGTTAATATTAAAATTTAAACGCTGGTGTTTAAATTTTAAAATAAGCCAGCAACCAAACACCAAAACTAAATACTCATTGGCATCTAACTATATCACATTTATCCCGGCTCATTAATCGCGCCCATAAACAAGATATTCTTACTTTGATTATCACGAATCGCATAGAAGAAGGGACGATTAACAATCATTTCAAACGGTTCTTGTGGCTGTCTCAAAGATGTGGTTACTATGCCTACAGATGTGGCTGCACTAGCTTCTGTACCTTCTTCATTCACCTCGATAACAGTTTTATGTCTCACCTGACTAATAGCTAATTGATCTGCCATACCTGAGAAATTAGCTTGATTAGTGAAAGCTTCTCCCATGCCTAAAGCTTTCAGTGTATCATTAAGTGTGATATCGTAATCTGTTTGAAAACGTGGCAAACGAATAGAACCCTCACGACTATCAAATTGGGACATCCATTTTTCCCAGTTTTCAGCATTCAAGTTTTGATAGAAGGCTTTGAGGTTAGAATTTTGCTTGGGTAAGAATACATATAAACTCACCTTTTTATTTTGTCCGTAAGGTAAACTTACAGCCTGGAATTGCGGTGTTTCATAATATCTATACTCACCCTTTTGTGACATCATCGGGTGTTGTTTCTGTTGTCCCGATGCAGTATAGAAGGTCTGTGGTTGCGTCTGGGATTTATCAAATTTTTCGCTCCATTGACCTTTAAAATATATGGCATTAATCAAGAATAGAGCTTGATCTGGTTCAATTTTGTCAACAATATTGTTAATTTTACCTTTTGTATTTTCTTTAACCCAATTATTAATTGTACTTGGAGCGCTGGGATTTTGAAAATCTAAATTTGCCACCTTAGCTTGATAAAAATCGCGGGTTCTCTGCAAGAAATCAGGACGCAAGCTAATATCTTGATTTACCCAAAGAGAGTTAGCAATAGTTAATTGGACATTTTGTTCAGGGTTTTGTAGCAACTGGTTGAATGCTGCGTAAGCAGAATTTAACTCTGGTAGAGTGATACCCTGTAACTCTAGGGTTTTAGCCATTGCTTTCTGAGTCGAGCCGCTAGCGCCATTGTAAGTCATAGCTAGGGCGATCGCTACACTCGTCGGTGAAACAGAAATATTCTTGGCGTTACTTTCTCGTTTCGCCACTTCCGAGAACAGTTTAAAGCCAAACTTATTATTCGCATTGATAACTTTAGTATTAGGAACTACTGTTTTTTTTTGCAAGGAAGGCTCCGGTTTAGGTATTCCAGTCTCAGCTACAGCCCTTGTCTTAGTATCAACTTGGGAACAGCCTAATACACTAAACAAAACAACACTAGCTGCGGCTAAAACATAACGTCTTCCCAGGCTAACACCATAACGTCTTTGCAGGAAACTGTTTTTCACACCACTGAACTTCTGACGATTCATTTTACTACCTCTCGCGCCAAAGTTTTTAACTATCTATCGAACTTGACATCGTTAATGTTGTATTGATTATTTACTATTGCATTAATACAAGCGAAACAATCGACGGTTACAATTTTGGTAACAATGAACTTTATTAGAGAAGTAAATATAACCATTGCCAAATTTTTATAAATATGGCATTACAGATTTATTTTTTATTGGTTAATTATGGATGTTTATTTTAGATGAAAGGATAGGTAACAGAGGCAAAAGCTGCTTGTTATACAGATTTTACTATTTATTTATGTGCCAATACATCTGACAAGTGGCATAGAGTTAGATATTGTATTTTAAACTACTAAATACTAATTTAATCATAAATCTAATACTGATTTGCGGCTAAAGTTTAAGGGTTTTGGTGGGCAATGCCCACCCTACATATATCAGTATCCTCTCCACTTAATTAGTAGGAACAGTCCACCAAGCTAAAGCATAGGGCTGAGTTGCTTCGTTGACCTGTTTTTGAAACTGAACACGAATTTTGTAATTACCGTTAGCAGGAACTGGACAAAAAATATGTTCTACACTATCGATTTCACTAATTGAGGAACAAATAACACCGGGTTCTGTGCTTTTAGCATCAGCTTTTACTAAATAAAGGTCGAGGTTATTCAAACCGCGATCGCGGAAATTTTCACCTACATCAAAATGTTGATTCTTATTAGTATCATTTAACTCTACCAATCGATTCCAACTTAAAGTAATCGCGACAAAACTACCTTGCTTTAACGGTTTTGCTAACCCATAATCAACAGATTTACCTACATCAACTTGTCGATAATCCCAACCCATCGCTGGAATTGGTGCATTTGGCTGCCATTGACCTGCATTAAACTGCTGATAAGCGCGGAACGCATTCAAGTGACCTGTTCCCATTTGGGCATCTAAAGGAATTTTCGGGTCTTGGTAAGCATCAGAACTCAACCAGTCTTGATTTTGTTTATCAATCAGGGTGCGAGTCATGCCCAGATTTAAGCCATTACCACTATCTTGAACTTTATCTGCTGAATTGAGTAGTACAGCTTTCATCACTTGCTGACGGCGACTATCTATGCTCCAGTTCGGTTGTTTTGTGCGTAGCTGTCTATCGCCAAACTCTTGTAATAACGCGACGGTAGCTGTCAGGTGAGGCGCAGCAAAACTTGTCCCTGTCACCTTGTTTAATTTGCCATCGGGATTAAGCATGGCGATATTACTACCAGGCGCGACTATACCCACCGAACGACGACCATCAATATTAAATTCCCTACCAGCCAAGCGACCGCTTACACCTTGGTTCACACCAGCTAGATTAGAAACATCTACTTTATTAAAAATCCCACCTCGTCGGGATGAAAAAGCCACGTTGATGGCGTTATAATTATCTGTAGGTATGGGTATACCCCCTTTACCTTGATTGCCTGCGATCGCATACAAAACATCGTGGACACGACTCGACCAATCAACACACAAAGTCAGTAAAGCATTCCCATCTAAAATCGCATCTGGTCGAGGGTCACGGTTGAGGGGTTCACCAAAACTAAAGTTAATCGCTCGCACATCACCACCATTTTGTAAAGCTATGTGCTGGGCTGATAAACACTCCTCTGGTTGACCCATACTTTTTGTAGAACCCACCGCCGAAGAATATAACTTCGCTTGTGGTGCAACCCCAGGTAAAGCTTTGTCCCTACTCACCATCACACCAGCGACATTATAAGCATGGGGGTCAACACCATTATTAGACTTAGCCGGGGCGTTGCGTAAAAAGACAGCCGCCAGTGACACAGCACGATTTTTCGACACAGCCTTATCCCAACCAAACATCCCAGGGCGACCAATTTCTACCTGACCGATAGCAATCTTACGACCGAGCAAATTATAAGGAGACTGGTGTAACTTCAAAGCATCAATACCATTAGTTCCCAGAGAACTGGTTAAAGGCACAGCCAACACCGGCACAGCCAAACAAGAAGCACTAAATCCGCAAATTATCCAAGTTAATTTTTTCATAGTCATTGGTCATTAGTCATTAGTCATTAGTCATTAGTTATTCTTCTGTTCTCCCCCCACTCCCCCCACTTCCTCATCTCCCTCATCTTCCCCCAGTCCCCAGTCCCCAGTCCCCAGTCCCCAGTCCCCAGTCCCCAGTCCCCGATCCCCGATCCCCAATTTCTAAAATTCTCAATATTTTGTTACAGAATTTTGTTACAATGCTTACAGACGAGGACGCTTAAAAACCCACTAGCCATGACCCAAAACCGATCTGAAAAACCCATAGTTATTGCTCCATCTATCCTATCAGCCGATTTTAGCCGTTTAGGCGAGGAAATTCGCGCCGTGGACGCTGCTGGAGCCGATTGGATTCATGTTGATGTAATGGACGGTCGTTTTGTACCTAATATAACGATAGGCCCTCTGGTAGTGGAGGCGATTCGTCCAGTGACAACAAAACCTCTGGATGTCCACTTGATGATTGTGGAACCAGAAAAGTATGTAGAAGACTTTGCTAAAGCAGGCGCTGATATTATTTCTGTTCACGCTGAACATAATGCTTCGCCACACCTGCACCGCACTCTGGGACAAATCAAAGAATTAGGAAAAAAAGCAGGGGTAGTTCTCAACCCTGGTACTCCTTTAGAACTAATTGAATATGTACTAGAATTGTGCGATCTGGTACTAATCATGAGCGTTAACCCCGGTTTTGGTGGTCAAAGCTTTATTCCTGGTGTATTACCAAAAATCCGCAAGCTGCGTCAAATGTGTGATGAACGTGGTTTAGATCCTTGGATTGAGGTAGATGGCGGACTCAAGGCTAATAATACTTGGCAAGTTCTAGAAGCAGGCGCTAATGCAATTGTGGCTGGTTCTGCGGTATTTAATGCTAAGGATTATGCCGAAGCTATTAACAATATTCGCAACAGCAAGCGTCCTACACCAGAATTGGCTAAGGTTTAGGTTAACAAATACTTGACAACTCTCCGCCGTAGAACGGCGGGGATTCTTCCTTCACCCAACATCGCCTCTAAAAGCAGTGCCTTTAGATGGTCTTACACGTTGTCCAGAAGCAGTAGCGAGATGCCCTCCCGCCAAAAGTCGTAAACCTTCAT
>DATNQO010000102.1:0-3872 GCA_036704005.1 Leptolyngbyaceae cyanobacterium
CAGAAACTTCATTCTGAAACTGAGGATGAATTAACTCTTTGGTAGCTTCAGGATTTGCTAAAGCCGGATGCAGGGTGAACTTGCTTGTCCGGTTTATCGGGGGGAAAGGGATAGCAATATCCCTGCCCTACCCTCTAAACAGCATGATAGATATCATCAATGCCATCTCAGGTATGTTGCGACGATGCTCTACCCCGCCTTGTGGCGATCGCTTGGGTAGAGAGAGCCTCGGAAACTGGTAAGCCAGCGTTAACTAATCAAAAGCGATCGCCGCCGTTGAGATAGGCGATGCTAAGGTGTAAATAATTTTTCAATGACCAACGCTTAAATAAATTAAATTGGGTTATAGCTGAAGTAAAATGATTCTGGCTGTTGGTGTGAAGATAGTTGCACCGCCAAAATTGCCTCAATTTGCTCCAAGCGGCGGCTAAAAATCGCTCAAACTGAAAATCGGCAATATAAACGTAGTAAGTACGAAAATTTTCAGTCATTCACCAGCAGTTTTCAGCCTAACTCCCCCATCAACCGTAAATAACGAGATTTTTCCAGTTATCTTAACTACAGATATACTGAAAGCTTATGTGCAAAATAGCAGACATTTTGTATCTAATTGTCAAAATTAGCTGACAAAGAGAACGACTAATAGCGTGTATAAGCGGTGCAAAATAGCAGACATTTTGTACATAAATAGAGGTTTTATGTGTGAAATGTCTGCTATTTGTAACTGTCATGAATAATACATTTTAACCACGTAAAAGCAAATAAAACTCTAGTAAATTAGTAGGAATAGTAAATTTAGAAATCTAAATGAATGATGCTCTTAGTAAGTGAGTAGAAAAACTCACCAGGGGGCATCAGCGCCAGAGTTATTAATAACCAATCAGCCCTTGATGCCCCCTTGAGGTGGAAACGAAATTTAAGCAGCCAACTGACGGGGTAAAGCAAAGCCGGAGTTGATTTTTAGCGGCGGTCAGTTGTCAGCAGTGAGTGGGGAGTGGGCGATCTCGTCAAGTTGTCGGCAAAATTGACCACCCTTAGCCCAGCCAAAAATACAGCCGCTTAATTTTGGCGGCCTTGGGTGAGCGATCGTTAAAGAGAAATAACAAATGGGGTGTAGGTGTAAAGTCTAGCCAAAGAATGAGAAATGGGAATTAACAGACGCGGCCAGTTCAGGGTATGTTGCGATCGCCGCAGTAGAGATAGTCTAGAAACTGCCAAGCCAGCGATAACTAATGAAAAGCGATCGCCTCCTTAGAGATGGGTGATGTTGGGGTGCAAATAATTTCTTGATAACTAGCGCTTAAATAAATTAAACTGGGTTGTAGCTCAAGTGAAATTTCTGTGGCTGTGTAAAGATAATTTCACTGCCAAATTTAGCCAAAATCGTCGCAATGGCGACTAGTCGCCAAAGTAGCCAAATCGCCCAAATGCGAAAAAGTGAAGATACTCGTAGTAAGTACGTTTATTTTAGCCGCTTGAAAGATTTTTAAGAACGAACTCTAACACCTAACGCGGCTCAAATACTTACATAGCTTGGACTCCAAGCGGTTAATCGCTCTTGTTTTCAGCAATGGATAATTTAGGGACAAATTCCCCCTAAATACTCATTTATGAGTATTTGGGGGAAAAAGCCCTAAAGCAGTGCAAACACAATTGAGAGTATTTAGGGGGAGAAACCGCCCTAAATACTCATTTAGACTCCCCGCAATACTCATTTGTGTATTAAGTAGTCAATAGGTGTATTTTGCACCAATATATACTGAAGAAAACTTTTCTCTCAGGCTTTATTGCCAGATGTCAATGCGATTTTTAAAGTAGGCCAGTCAAGAGTGAGGGGCGAGTAGCCGCACTCATCCGATAGGGGGGCATCAACGCCACTACTATTAATAACCAATCTCTTATTGATGCCCCCTTGAGGTGATGCTGACAACGAATTATGTAGTATTGATGTTGTGTTGTAGTAATTATCCCAGATTAAGGAAGCGATGACCTACGGTCGGTCGTAGACCATCGCCGCCTTTGAGATAGCCGATGCTGTTGCTCTGGTAATTTGTTGATCACCAACGCTTAAATAAATTAAACTGGGTTATAGCCCAAGTGAAATATCTGTGGCTGTGTGAAAATAATTTCCGCCTAAAATCTGCCCAAATTCGCCCTTCATGGCAGATAAAAACCGCGCCAACCGAAAACGGGTAAGAAAAGTGTAGTGGGTACACTTATTTTTGGTGCGGAAACGGGGGTATGGGACAAGTTACTGCCTTAAATCGCTCAAATGTTTACCCAGTAAGGCTTTTAAGTTTTAGCTGTTCAAAAAGACAGCCGTTCAAGCAAAATTCCCCAAACACCCCCGAAACACCCCCGAAACACCCCCGAAACACCCCTGAAGTCCCTTGTTGGTATTTTGGAAACTGTTTGTCAGTTTTGTCTCAAACACCCCTCAAACACCCCCGAAATACCCCCGAAACACCCCCGAAACACCCCTGATAGGTCAATTGAGATTTTCTGATGTGTTTTTATACAATTCCACCCTGAGAAACACTATAAACCAATACGGTTCAGTTAAGGCTCAAAGTTGTGTAAATTAAGGGTTGTAATCAACACTGAAAGTAAACTGTAGTGCATCTGAAAGATTTCTCCCTGTTGTCTCCAATGATACAAAGCGAGGAATTGCTGAAAGCAATAGAAACAGCAATACCTGCAACTGCTATAGAGCAAGCGATCGCAACCACCAAAGCCAATGAAGAAAGACATCGTTCTTTACCTGCACATTTGGTGGTCTGCTTAAAGTGGCAATTCTGGCATTACGTTTTTTAGTTTCGGCTAATTTAACGTCTTTAACAAACTGGACATCAGTGGAAGTTACGTATGACCATAGATGGTCATTTTCTCCTTCAAGACTTCGGTTGTGTGCCGCCCTGACTAATACACCTGCGTTTTTAGTTTGACTAATTTGAGCGAATACTTCTGCAATATCGCCTTCTCTATCAAAAACATGAATTATCTTCGACGATAATCCCCCTACTGGAATTTCTTGCATTAGAAAACTGTTTTTCTATCTTTGAGAAAGCCTCAACCCATCTATAAGATTCTTTGGACTTAAATTCTTTATTTCTTCTGGCTTGAAGCTCTTTTTTTAGAGGCTGTTCTTTAAGTTCTTGGGTTTCATTAATCTGCTCTCTAGCTTTATGCTCTCTATGCCACAGCTTCTCCCACAATAACCCTAATGGCTGTCCACTATCAGGTTCTAAAGCTAAACAACTATGCAAAATTAGTCCATTTCCACCATTACCTATTGGGCCATACTCTTCTCGTTTATCTAGTATTTTTTTGTAATCTAGAAAAGTTGTATCTCCTACAGCTAGCACTACAGGAATGCCGTTTATTTCTTGGGCTGTTTGTTTAAAGTAAGGTTGAGTCAACTTCTCAAAATTTGTTTTTGGATTAGAGAAAAATTCGTAACTACGTTTGAGGTCACTAGCTGTTTTAAATATTTTTGATAAAGGCTGACCATATTTTACCGATAAAACTTCTCCTATGGATGCTGCCCGTTGGCTTAAACGTTTGTCTCCAAAGTTACACTCCGCATACAGGTTCTTCTCTAAGATTTTCATTTGCGCTCATTTACACACCTACCACGACAATATCTAAAATCACAAGTTAATTCTCGGTTATTGGTTCGCGTAAATCTTCCGCGAACCAATTCTCCTTTTCCACATCCCGTGAAAAGTCAGGTGCAGTAGGGATAAAACACCAGCCAGAAGCGGAAGAAGAGTTTAAAAAAAACTGCCAAAATACCTAGAAGTAATTAAGAAATATATCATACCACCAATAGATAAACAAAGAAAAATTAGATATTGGTGTGAGGATGAAAG
>DATNQO010000103.1:0-4507 GCA_036704005.1 Leptolyngbyaceae cyanobacterium
GTCGTTGGCGTATTCATACTTTTTCGTCTTACGTGGTTTTCCGTAACTACCCAACGAACCGGCTTGAGAATCAACAGAGTAAAAACAACCGCGAATAGCCCCATCTACTAAAGCTGTACGTTTGACACCGAATCCATGCCAGCGAAAACCTGTTGGTAGTCGGTTGAGGATAGCCCAAATGGAACCAGGGTTTGAGTTACGTTTGCAGACTGAGCCGATGCCTATCCAGTCATTTGTATGAATGCGATCACCATAATCATCCAGATGCCTCAAATAATCATCTGGTTCATAACCTTGTAGCACTGGCATAGTATATGGTGGCGCTTCACCAGTTGCCTGGGCGAGTCTGTCCAACTCTTCGACTAAGCGATCGCGCCGATGTAAAGTGAGTTTTTGATGAGTAGGAATGTCTAGCCCTGTGATTGAAAGAATATATTCCTCGCACATATAATCTTGAACCACTACGGCCACAAGATTGCAGCAGTTTTTGAAGCGCCAGATGATTCGAGCGTAAGTTCTAGTGGGTAAATGATTTTTGTAGCCGTACATTCTAGAGATGCGACTAAATGCACCGCTATCAAAAATAATTGGTTGCTGTCCGCCATCAAAAAGTTGTTTGCGACAAGTATATTTATTGCCTCTCTTTTTGAAAAAGCCGTTAATTGAAAGCATTACAGGGCAATTAAGTGATGCGATTTTTTCCGGGAAGTTACAGCCGAGAAAGTATAGGGGTTCGTTCATGATTCATTTGGGACTTCCAAGTGAAGTGAGAAAAATAAAACATGGTAATTATTACGAGGAAGTATTAGCCTTAATTTCATCTTTGAGGCTATTAATAATCGTCTCTATCTCATGCAAGGCAATCTCTATATTGGTTACATCAAAATCTTGAGTGCAACATTTAATCTCAATATCCATAGCTTGCTCAACTAATTTCTCAGCTAAAGCCTGAAGATTAGCTCTAGTATTTTTGTTGCTACTTTCTGGCTTATTCATCTCTATTTGTTGCCGATAAAGATATAACCAAATCGAGAGATTATCAGGTTAAATTATAGTAATATTGTACTTGTTTGTCCTGTTATAATCAATCATTTAACCCTATGAATGCAATATTAGTTAAGTGCGACGAGCGCAAGCCCGTCTAGGATTTACGCACTGAAATTAAGGTAAATTCTTGAGTAAAAGACGCATCTCCATAACTTGAGATGGTGATATTCTGCGTCTTTCGTAATTGAGGATTAGCGTTGTATAAAAAGAGCGCAATTGTGAGTTAAACAAATCTGGATATTCGGAATAAAGACGTAAATGCTGCAACTCATGGGCGATACTTACGCGAACGGCAGAATCCGAAATGTAAAATATAGATTCAGCAAATCTAGATAGACGTTCGCTTAGTGGTAAAGATTGGTATTTAGTTAATTGTTTAATAATTCCTTTTACTGCCCATCCAAAGCGCTCGTTAATCAAATCGAGATCAATACCCATATCCTGATAACAGTCGAGTAATAGTGCAGCGATCGCTTCGTCCTCAGCGCCCCCTGCTTGCAAGACAAATGAAGCGGCGGCGAGTAAATGAGAAATATAAGGAATGTCACTTCCAGGGTAAATTTGTCCTACATGAACTTGATTAGCGAATACTAGGGCATCGCTAAAACGGCTGGAAAGTATTGGATGAGGAGTGAATTTTGTCATGTCTTTACCAAGTTATTCTAAAATTCTAATAGTTGAATATATGCGTCCAAAGCGGCAATAGCCGGGTGTGGGTGTGGATGTGACCGCAGTCCGTTACAGATAGTAGCGATCGCTCCTTGGGGTTCAAAAGTAAAACTGATGCTGTAGTATCCAACAGCGCAGTGATTTATGACGGTTAGCAGCACAAAATTGAGTTGCGTAAATACTACTCTTTGGTCGTTAGCTAACCGCCAAACTAAGTTTTCACTTGTCACTAAACGCCAAGCATTAGGAGAATTACGCTTTTCGACTGTTGGCAGAATCTTGACTTTAAACTTATGGTTTTGGTCAATAGTTGAACATTCATCGGGCGCAAGAGCAGCCCCTAAACGAAAGTAATTGTTGGTACGTTGTATTCATAAATTAGTGGGTAGTTTTGGAGAGAGGGTCTGTCAATAAAATTCGTTGAACAGGACGATGTAGATATGTCTTGGCTTGGCGAAGAGCTAGCTTTCCGTTGCTATGCTTTTTGTACCGAAGCATTTTCACTCGAATAGGATATTTATCATAAAAAGCAATGATGCGATAAATATCATCACCATATTTAATCAATGTATTAGGGTAAAGTTTCTGCCCATACTCCATTTCAAAAACTACAGAGTAAAAAGCATTAACTAAATCGTTGTAATCGTAGATAGCATCATTACTTTCTAAACTGTCAAATATCTTTGAAAACTCGGCTTTTAACCAGTCAACATCAGGGTTAGAGAACTTCTGCCCATAATGACAGCGCTGATGAGCTTCTTGTATATGTTGAAGACATTGCGATCGCAGTGAGGAAAATGTTAGCAATAAGTCTGGAGACAATTCATCAGGATTTAATTCTATATGTTGCTCATCAATCGCTATATAATTTGATTCGTCAGCGCCATTATTATCAAACCATTGTAACTGCTGACCAATTCCTAATCCCTGTAACGGAACTTCGGTTTTATAGCCAGCTTCTTCCAGAAGAGGAATCAAATACTGGCGGTATTTCTCCCCTGCAAAGAATCTTACAGTACCACCATTGGGGAGTATCTCAACTATGGAAGCGAATACTTGTTGGCTCCACTGTTGGCGCTCTTGAGCGGGCGCTGAGTTTAAAGATTCTTCGTATGGTTCGATAATTTGTTGTGGTTTGATTAAGCCATACTTAGCACTAAGGATGAACCAATTATAGTTTTGAGACTCAACGTAAGATTTACATTTGAGAAACCAAGGGGACTGGTACAGCGTAAGCGCTTGTGAAGGCTCCTCCCGCTTTTGACTCACGCAAGAAACAAGTGTGATTTCTGATGTTTTACTAACGTGATTATGAGCCAGCATCAGCATATTTAGGTTGTGCGCTGCTCGACCCATGTTGCTTTCATTACTGCCGTAGTAGCGCGTGTCAATTCCTTGAGAGCGCAGTTTTGAACAAGCGGTACAACTACAATCGGGAATATTCGTTAATTCACCATTTCTAGAAGCCTGATGCTTAACTAACTGCCCGTTTTCAAAAGAGAAGAAAACCCCAGCCGTAAACGCTTGCTTGAAATGGCTGGAACCGTCACAGCTATCAATCCCCATCTGGTTGAAAGCAGCATAGTAATCGGGAGAAGATAGCCCCAGGATGTGAATAGTCGCAGTCTTGTCTAGATGATAGATATAATCACTCAATACTTGAATAGTCTCCAGTAGCACTTTCTTTTGACTAGCGTTAGCCGCTAATCCACCTAATGCAAAGTGTTTGTAACCTAGTGCGTGAAGCTGCTCAACATTATTCAGGCGCTCGGTTAGGTTTATTCCATGAACGGTAGCCATTGGTCGGAATCCTTGAGCTTGTGCCAGAGGCAAGAACCGTTTAGCTGACTCAATGTTAAAGTGACGGCGCTCGTCTAGGTCAATTCCTGGCAAAGGGATGAGCATATGATCAGGAGCGATTACCAAATCATCGGGAGAAAAATAGAGTTGGTATTGGGAGATGGCCCATTCAGGAGTTACTAAATTCTTGCCTAGCTTTGGTAATTTTTCGGCTTTATAGCTCCAAGCGCCGCAGTCGCCTATTTTGGGGGTGTTGGGTAAGGGGAAGGGGATAGGGAGGTAAGCCAGGGAGATTAGAAATCCGTCTGGTTGAGTGTCAAGAAACTCCCAAAATGGTCGCT
Source organism: Leptolyngbyaceae cyanobacterium (assembly GCA_036704005.1). Taxonomy (GTDB): domain Bacteria; phylum Cyanobacteriota; class Cyanobacteriia; order Cyanobacteriales; family Nostocaceae; genus Trichormus. Next base: position 3,858 of record DATNQO010000103.1, read on the forward strand.
TTTCACCTTGATATTTGATATGGTCACGGTTGCCGATAACTGCGTAATATTTTGTTTTTTGAAAGTTAATTCCTACCATTGTCTTTTCTGGGTTTAGTTTTTAAAGACCCTGTTAAAAATCTTTATTAAAAGCTATATCTCTGGGCTTTTAATTAATGAAAATATTTTACAGGTTTTCCTACGTGGATACAATTGATTTGTCTAGCTCTATGGTTAGAGAAATCATAGGATAATCAAGAGTGTTGACTGTGATTGATAGAGAATAATTGATCTACATTGATTGAGTGATAACATTATTCATCAGGTATGGTTGATTCCTCAAAATCAAAGAGAATTTATTGGACGGATCAACCATACCTTCTTTCTCTGGTGAAGATAATATTTATGAAAGGTTTAGCTTTTTTAAACCCTGCCGTAAATATTGAGCTAATGGAGATTTGGTAGCTAAATAATTTGCTACCACTCCTTCGGCTTCTCTAACCAAATCAGGAAAATCTGAAACTTGTTCGTCAGAATGTCCGCGCCCTAATAACATAAGTGCAACTGCTTCTGCTAATTCTTCATTAGAGAGTTTGTTAATGTAATCATGCAACTTATATCTAGGCGATTCTGGATTTTGACATTCTTGCAAAAATTCTAACATTTGCTCA
>DATNQO010000104.1:0-11901 GCA_036704005.1 Leptolyngbyaceae cyanobacterium
ATAACAAATTTGTTTACCAAAATGGTAAACTTATATTAGTACAGTAACGCATGGAAATCACTTTCGCAGACAGCAAACTGCAAAAACTATGCGAGGAACAAAACCTAGCACAAAGAAAATTGGGTGCAAACTGCGCCAAGAAATTGAGAACCCAGTTAACTATTCTTGGTGCTGCTAGTTGTGTCACAGAATTAGTTATAGGTCATCCCCATCCCTTAAAAGGCGATAGGGCAGGTGAATTTGCAGTAAATCTAGAAGGTGGTAAACGACTTGTATTTAAGCCTGATATTGACCCTGTTCCTCTGACCGAGGATGGAAGCATTGATTGGTCAAAAGTTACTGCTGTTTGTATTGTTTTCATTGGAGATTACCATGACTAAGACAACCCGACCCTTTACTCCAGATTGGGTTTCTCCCCCTGGTGATGCGATCGCTGAATTTTTAGAAGAGCGTGATTGGACACAAGCAGAATTAGCAGAGCGTCTAGGTTACACTACAAAACACATCAGCCTGCTGATTAACGGCAAAGCACCTGTCAATGAAGAAACTGCCCTGAAGCTAGAAAGGGTTCTGGGAAGTACAGCAGCATTTTGGCTCAGATATGAAGCCCAGTATCGCGCAGCCTTAGCAAAGAGAGAAGAAGAAAACCGTTTAAAGGAATGGACATCTTGGTTAGATCAGTTACCAGTCAAAGAATTGATGAACCAAGGAGTAATTCCCAAGTGTAATTTAATTGCCAAGAATAAACCAGGAGTAGTAAAAAGTCTATTACATTTTTTCGGTGTGGCTTCGCCGGAGGAGTGGCGAAGTTACTATGCAGGTATGGAAATTTCTTTTCGTCGCACCCGCGAAGAACAAAGTGATGTTGGTGCTATTTCCGCTTGGTTACGGTTGGGTGAGATAGAAGCAGAAAAATTAGACTGTCCCAAATACAGTAAACCAAAGTTTGAAAAAGCAGTGCGAGAAATTCGCTCTTTAACATTGTTACCACAACAGGAGTTTGCACCACAGATGCAACAGTTGTGTCGTGAAGCAGGGGTGGTGCTGGTTTTAGTACCCTCAATTAAGAGAGCGCACGTTAGTGGTGTAGCTCGATGGTTAAATCCCCATAAAGCAGTAATTCAACTTTCGCTATACGGTAAAACCAATGACCGCTTCTGGTTTAATTTCTTCCATGAAGCCGCACATATCCTACTTCATGATAAAAAAAATATTTTTTTGGATGAATGGAATACTGGGCAAAGTTTGGCATCTGAGCCGGAACGGGAAGCTGATCAATGGGCGCGGGAATTTTTGATACCACCTGAGTATGAAGGAGAATTAGCTCAACTTCAATCCAAAAATGATGTGATTGATTTTGCCGAGCGTATAGGCATCCATCGTGGTATTGTTGTAGGTCGGTTGCAACATGATGACTTAATTCGGCGTGATTGGATGAATGATTTGAAGCAGAGTTTGTGTTTATAAATGCTGTCAGCTAAAATTCATCAAAGATTTACGAATTTATACGGTTTATAATTTTTTGTCCGTTGGCTTAGTTGTCAAAAATACACCATATTAGAACTAGATGACTGGTAGTTATTTTTGAGGCTAGGCAATGAGCGTGAAAATTCCCTTTGTCGATTTGCATTTACAACATCAGCCAATCGAGACTCAGATACAACAGGCAATTGGGAAAGTATTACAGCAGGGAGATTTTATTTTAGGTAAAGCAGTGGCAGAGTTTGAAGCAGCTTTTGCAGCAGCTTCAGGGGTGGGGTATGGTGTGGGTGTGGCTTCTGGCACTGATGCGATCGCCTTGGGTTTAAAAGCTTGTAATATAGGGACTGGGGATGAAGTAATTTTACCCGCTAACACCTTTGTCGCCACATTGATTGGTGTTCTGCAAGTCGGTGCTAAACCCATTCTCGTAGATTGCGACCCACAAACAGCATTAATCGACTTAGAAGCAGCAGCCAAAGCAGTCACCACCAAAACTAAAGCCATTATCCCTGTGCATCTGTATGGGCAGATGGTATCACCCCAGCAGCTATTAGATTTTGCCCAAACCCACAATGTATTAATTTTTGAAGACGCAGCCCAAGCACACCTAGCCCACAGGGAAGGATACAAAGCTGGTGCTGTAGGGACAGCCGCCGCCTTTAGCTTTTACCCCAGCAAGAATTTAGGTGCATTGGGTGATGGAGGCATATTACTTACCAGTGATGCAGATATAGCGAAAAAAGTTACCAGCATCCGCAATTATGGCTCATCCCAGAAGTACGTACACGTGGAACTGGGAACAAATAGCCGCTTAGATACATTACAAGCAGCAGTATTACTAGAAAAATTACCTCATTTACCGCAGTGGAATAGCGATCGCCACAGCATAGCCCAAACATACGATCTAGAATTAGCACCATTAGCATCAGCAGGCATCATCCCCATGCAAAACCACAGTGGGGAGGGTCATGTTTATCATCTCTACGTGATTAGAATTGATGATTCCTGCCCTGTAGAACGCCAGTATATCCAAGAACAACTATCAGCAGTAGGCATTCAAACAGGCATTCACTACCCAATTCCTTGCCACCTACAGCCAGCATTTACCAACTTAGGCTATAAAGTAGGTGATTTTCCCCAATCAGAAAAACTAGCCAAGCAAATATTGTCCTTACCTATGTTTCCTGGTTTAAGCCACAGCCAGATTAGGGAAGTTGTGGCAGCCATAGCCACAGCAGTAGGAGATTTTACACAAAAACCAGCGTCCTCTACTCAGGAAACTAAGGTAGCATAAATTTTAGTCCTGAGTTTCTCGAAAACCTCCAATTTGCACCCCTATTTTTTGAATTGCTTACGCTTATGGCACTCCAGCAACAAATTAGAACCCGAAACACAGAGCAATTACTGGGCATAGGTATTTTAGGTCTTTTGGCGCTGCTGTATGCTCCTGTCCTACTACATTGGTTAAATGGTTGGCTGTACAAATCCATCAGTACAGAACACGAGTATTTCAGTCATGGTATAATCGGCATCCCATTTGCGGCTTATTTGACTTGGAGTTACCGCAAAAAGTGGCAACGCCTACCAAATAAAACCCATCCCTTGGGAGCAACATTACTTGTAATTGGGGGAATATTTTATTTAACAGGTGTTACCGAATGGGTGAATCTTTCCCTACCTACAATTTTGGCAGGCTTATGCTTGTGGTTTAAGGGTGTTCCGGGGCTAAAATTACAAGGCTTCCCCTTACTACTACTATTTTTAGCTACCCCTACAGCAGTACCATACCTGATAGCGCCTTATACCTTCCCTTTACAAAGTTTCATTGCAGGTACAGCAGGCTTCATTCTCAATCAATTCGGGATGAATGCAGTAGTAGATGGAATTAATATTTACGTAGCCGGGAGAATTGTCGAAGTTGCTCCCTATTGTGCCGGTTTAAAAATGTTATTTACAACCATCTATGTTTGTTTGATGCTGCTTTATTGGACAGATAATTTCTCCTCACGCCGCATAACTGGGTGGTTTTTATCAACGGCTGTTGTGATTAGCGTAATTGCGAATATCATTCGTAACACAATACTCAGCTTTTTTCATGGCACTGGTCAAGAAGCAGCCTTTAAATGGCTGCATGATAGTTGGGGTGGCGACCTCTACTCAGCCTTGATGCTGCTGTCTTTAATACCAGTCTTAAATTGGATGAGTGATTACTTCAGTGAACCTCAAGAAACTGAACTAGAGGCGGAAAACCAACTACTACAGCCGGAAATTACTGATTAAACGCAAGTTTTCCAAAAATAGAGTATCACTATTTACCAGAAAGTCTGAGTATTTGTTTTTCTACTCAGACTTTTTATTTGCACTGCGTGGGTTAGTTTTCCGCAAGCCCTAAGTAGTGGACTGGCAACATTAAACTTGTGCAATAAACTTCCTCTTTTATCTCTGTGTCTCCGTGCCTCTGTGGTTAATTAATGCAATATTTAGCCTTGACACTGCCCACCCTACTATAATTTCCACTCGAAAGAGCAGAAAAAATTTACCAACAATTCATATACCTGGAGGGATTGAATAAATTTGCTATGCAAATTCTATTGTATAACCTTAGTTAGACTGAAGATTTTACCGAACTCATAGTGTGATTTTTTCAAGTAAAATCTTGCGTAAATATAGCAATCTTACTAATGGTTCCCTTATCTAAATTTCTCAACCACAAGCATCTGACTACTTTAGCAGTGCTGATGTTATTCCTACTACTATTAACAGTGGGAGCAGTACCTGGATATTTAAGCGGACGCTGGCAGTGGAAACAACCACCACCTATTGCCACTCTCAAGGAATTAAGAGAAATACGTGGTCGAGGTATAAGTTTACCTGGTTGGCAAACTACTGATCAAGGAGAACAAGTTATTGGTCAGCACAAATGGTTTATGCAGGTTCTCAAGCAAGAAGGCTCAAAAACTCCCACCTTATTACTTTTACTGCCACAAAATAGCTCAAAGGATCAACCGGAAGTAGAGTGGACTGATGTGAGTGGTTGGGGAAAATTGCGCTGGGGTAAATGGGACGTAGCACAATTCCGTTCGGCTCAATTCACCGCCAAACAACCAGGCAATTCAGGAGAAAATGGCAAAGTTGAGGTAGAAGCTGAATTCTTTCGTGCTTCGACAAATGAGCAAACCTTTGCCGTTTTGCAATGGTACGCCTTGCCACAAGGTGGTTACTCCTCCCCTGTACGCTGGTTTATAGCAGATCAATTAGCACAATTACATAAAAGTCGCGTTCCGTGGGTAGCTGTTAGCATTCTCATTCCCATAGAACCTTTAGGTGATGTGGAAACTACTTGGCCATTAGCCCAGTCTCTTGGGGAAACAGTACAATCCACATTGATGGCGAAGGCTCTAAAAATTAGTTCATAATGGCAACGACTCCTTGCGGTATATTCAAAAGTCAACAGTGTTAACAGTTTTCCGTGATCATATGCGTGCATTCAACGCCCTATCCCTAGTAAGTTTACAAGTAGGGTTTGTCTTAGCTACAACCTTTCAAGGTGCGATCGCTCAAACACCTTCGTCTGGGCAAATATTTCCTCAACCCCTACCAGAAACCGAATCTGTACCCCAAACCAGCAATCAAACTTCTCCCCAATTCACCCGTTACTTACTTGGCCCTGGTGATGTCATTAACGTCACATTTCAGCGTCCGCCTGGGCCTTATCGCTTGGGGCCTGGAGATGTTATTAGTGTTTCTGTACAACGCTTTCCAGATTTGAGCTTTCAAGCTGCAATTAATCCCGAAGGAAACATCATCGTTCCCCTACTGGAAACAGTTTCCCTACAAGGTTTAACTTTGTTGGAAGCGCAAGAGAAAATTCGCACATTACTAAATCGCTTTGTGATTAACCCTATAGTGGTTTTATCTTTGTCTGCACAACGTCCAGATACAAGTTTTCAAGCCCAAGTTAATGCAGAGGGTAATGTTGTAGTTCCCCAAGTGGGGGTTGTGTCTGTACAAGGCTTGAGTTTGGAGGAAGCACAAGAAAAAATTCGTTTGAGCTTGAGTAAGATTTTAACCGATCCGCTTCTGGCTGTAACCCTAGCTAGTCCCCGTCCAGTGCAAGTGAATATTAGTGGGGAAGTTTTTCGCCCCGGTATTTATAATTTGAATGCATCACTACCCAGAATTGGCGAGGCTTTGTTGGTAGCGGGTGGTTCTACCATCGCCGCAGATTTGCGTCAAGTGCAAGTTCGTCGCAGGTTAGTAGATGGTTCCACTATTTCCCAAACTGTTGACTTGTATGCGGCATTGCAAAATGATGGCTCAATACCTAGCTTACGGTTGCAGGATGGCGATTCATTGATTATTCCTCGCCGTGAAGTCGGGACAGATGAAGGTTATGACCGCAATTTAGTGGCGCGTTCCACTTTGGCAACACCACAAATTAGAGTCCGGGTGTTAAACTACGCTGGGGGTGGTCTTGTGACTCAAACACTGCCGAATGGTAGCACGTTTGTTGATGCACTAGGAGGAATTAACCTGGATACTGCTAACGTGAGAAATATTGCTTTAGTGCGGTTTGATCCCGAACGTGGTAGAGCGGTAACACAAAGACTAGATGGAAAAAGAGCTTTGGAAGGTGATGCTGCTCAAAATGTGCCATTACAAGACAATGATGTTATTGTAGTTGGACGAACCTTGATTGGTAGGATTACAAACTTCCTCAGTACTATTACGCAACCATTCTTTAATGTCCGCTCATTCCTTAACTTCTTTGAAAGCTTTGGTGGGAATTAGGGCTACTTTTATGATCGGCGATCGCCTGAGTGCTAACCTCAAAAAATAAAGAATCAAGTCATCTAGGTGGCTAATGAATCATAAATGATGAATAATAGCTAATAAATATCACAACAACTTTCCCTTGCCCGCATAAATTTTCATTATTTTTATATGCCTGTTCTATGACCCCACCAATTGTTAAAAGCTACATAATTGCTTTTGAAAAATATAAATGGATTGGATTAGCCAGCTTTGCTTTAGTTGTAGCGGGGTCAACAGTTGTGGCGATCCAACCAGAACCAGCGCCTACCTACACCGCAAGCGGTTCACTGACTTACTCTCGACCCCCAGTATCATTTTCGACTACAGGTAGTGAAATTCAACAACAAGGTCAGGAATTAGACCAGCAAGTTCTCCTATCAAATCAGGTAATTGACGGTGTGTCCGCTAAGGTGGGAGTTCCTTCCAGAACTATTGCTGCTAATGTGGCAATTACACCACCAAAAAGAAACCCACGTACAGGAGAATTAGAATCGAATCTGATCAGTCTGGCGTATAAAGATGGTGATGCCAAGCGGGCGCAGGAAGTATTGCTGGAACTGATGCAGGCAATGGTTAAGCTCAGTAGTGATATTAATACTGGGCGATTGAAGGCCATTATTGGCAAGATTAATGAACGCATACCCCAGGCTAGGGCTGAGCTACAAGCGGCAGAAAAAAGATTAGAACAGTACGATCGCCGCGAACGTCCAGCGATATTAGCCGCAGAAAATGGTAGTCTACTAGGTGCTGTGACCAATAGTCAAAATCAGCAACGGACAATTCGCCAAACAATTACGGGGATTGAGGCGCAGATTCTCAGCCTACAAGATAAACTAGGCTTAAATGTCAACCAATCTTATGTCGCTTCGGCTTTAAGTGCTGATCCGATCATTGCCAACTTGCGATCGCAAATCTATCAAACAGAATCACAAATCGCCCTACTGCGGAAAGATTTGCGACCAGAACACCCAAATATGGTTCAGTTGCAGCGTCAAAAACAAGCAGCAGAAGAATTACTCCAACAACGGGCGGTGGAAGTAATTGGTGGCGGCGGTACAGCAGCACCCTTGGCAGAAAGCGTTACTGGTATCCGCACCCAAAGCAGTCTCGATCCAGCCAGACAGCAGCTAGCTAACCAAATGGTGGCTTTGCAAACTCAAAAAGAAACGCTGCAACAACAATTATTACAACAAATCCGCGATGAACAACGTTTGCGGCAAGAATATTCCCAAATACCAAACAAACAATTAGAGCGATCGCGTTTAGAACAGGAAGTCGGACTCAAAAAATCAGTTTACGATCAAATGCAGGTCAAGCTGACTGACGCTCAAACAGCCGAAGCCGAAACGGTGAGCAGCTTTAGCATCGCTCAAGCCCCCGTCGTCGGGACTGATACGAAGAAACCAAAAAGTGTACCTTTAACCTTGGCTGTGGGTGGTTTCTTAGGATTGATAGTCGGTGGTGGGGTAATATTCTTGTTGGGTACTTTGGAAGGCACACTCCGCACCAGAGAAGCAATCAAAGACAGCCTCAAACAACGGGAAGTGGCAATGTTGGGAGAAGTGCCACTATTACCAGTAGACGATTTACCACCAGAAGCTTTACCTGTCATTCTTTCCTCTGATTCTCTGTATTTAGAGTTTTATGAAAAAATCCGCAGTAACTTGCGGCGCATTAGTGGCAGAAGTTTGAAGGTGCTTTTGGTTACTAGCACCATGAGCCGGGAAGGGAAAACAACCACAGCTTACAACTTGGGTGTAGCCTCCGCCCGTGCTGGAAAAAGAACCTTAATCATCGAAACAGATTTGCGATCGCCCTCGCGCTGTTCATCCTTGAGAATTGCTCCTGATGAAGATGGCACTCTTGAACCCCTACGTTATTACGGCAACTTAAGTGAATGTATCCGCTTAGTTCCTGAAGTAGAAAATTTATACATCATTCCTAGCCCTGGGCCTGTACGTCAATCTGCGGCTATTTTGGAATCAAGCGAGATGCGGCGACTCATGGAAGATGTGCGGGAAAGATATGATTTAGTAATATTGGATACTCCTTCATTAAGTGTATCTAATGATCCTTTGCTAATTCAGCCCTACAGTGATGGCATAGTACTGGTATCAAGAGTTAACTACACACAAGAAAATATGATGGCTGAAGCCATTGATCAATTAGTAGAAGCAGAACTCGGACTACTAGGAGTGATCATCAACGGTGCTGACATTACCGTTTCTGTACCACCATCGGTTGAATTTGTCGATTCAACACCTATAAATATAAATGATGAATCAGAAATTTCTGTTGGTGTTAGTAGCAATTAGGGACAGTTGACAGTTGACAGTGGAAAAAACCTGATCACTGATAAAAAACCAATAAACTATAAACTATAAACAGTTAACTCTGGTGAATTGATTATGGGTTTTTGGTTAAGTCTGTGTGGTGGAGTGGTAATTTTGGCGTATCTGTTGGGTTCTTTCCCCACAGGTTATATTGCTGTGAAACAACTCAAGGGTATTGATATTCGAGAGGTGGGTTCAGGTTCCACAGGCGCAACCAATGTCCTGAGAACTTTGGGTAAAGGGCCAGGAGCATTCGTTTTAGGAATAGATTGCTTAAAGGGAGTATTAGCGATCGCCTTAGTTTACTATTTATTTAACTTCGCCACCAGCCAAAACCTCATACCCGAAACAGTAGATTTGACACTGTGGCAACCTTGGTTAGTAACATTAGCAGGTATAGCCGCCATCCTGGGACATAGTAAATCGATTTTTTTAGGCTTTACAGGTGGTAAATCTGTCGCTACCAGTTTAGGAATTTTGTTAGCCATGAATTGGCAAGTAGGTTTAGCTACCTTTGGTGTATTTGCCGTTGTAGTAGCGATATCAAGGATTGTATCACTCAGCTCCATTGCCGGAGCGATCGCAGTTTCTATTGTGATGGTATTTTTGCAACAACCCTTACCCTACATTTTATTTGGTCTCGCTGGCGGCTTCTATGTAATCTTGCGCCACCGCACCAACATCGAACGCTTGCTTGCAGGTACAGAACCCAAAATTGGGCAAAAACTCACAACAGAACCAGAACAGGGACAGTTGACAGTTGACAGTTGACAGTTATTATTCTCTACTGCTCCCCTGCTCCCTCATCTCCCCTAGTCCCCAGTCCTCAGTCCCTAATCTTATGAAGCTACCAGAATTAGATCCTGAAACCATCGACCGCATCATTGAAATGGCCTGGGAAGATAGAACCCCTTTTGATGCCATTGAAGCACAATTTGGACTGTTAGAAAAACAGGTAATTGCCCTGATGAAACGTGAGATGAAAGAATCAAGTTTTCGGATGTGGCGAGAACGAGTTACTCAACGTAAAACCAAGCATTTAGCTAAAAGAGAATTTGTCGCGGGTAGGTTCAAATCAGATAATCAAAAAACATAAGTTTAAATGTGATATATATCTTTGCTTTGTTAGAGGATGTTTGAAAACTTTTTCGTGTTGTGTTTAAGACTAGTAAATCCCCCTAAATCCCCCTTTTTAAGGGGGACTTTGAGAACTTTTCCCCCCTTTTTAAGGGGGGTTAGGGGGGATCAAAAGATATATTTAATACTTAAGAGACATCCTCTTAGGTAATTGTTTTTTCCCATTACCCCTTACCCATTACCTATTACCAACCCCCATGATATGATAAGTATTTCAACAAAGATGATATGACAGTTGGAGTTTGGATATTAGGCGATCAACTTTGGGAACAACAAGCAGCATTACACAGTTGTTCTCCACAAGAAAAGTTGCCTGTTATTTTTATCGAGTCAATACAACATATCCAAAGTCGCCCTTATCATCAGCAAAAGCTGGTTTTAGTATGGTCAGCAATGCGACATTTTGCTGAGGAATTGCGGCATAAAAAATATGCTGTTAGCTATGAAATCGCTGAGGATTTTGCTACACCGTTACAAGCATGGGTGCAGGCAAATGAGATTACTGAATTACGGGTGATGACTCCGAGCGATCGCCCTTTCATACAGATAATTCAAAGTTTACAAATACCTTGTAAAATTAGCTTAATTCCTAACAATCATTTTTTGTGGACTACAGAACAATTTAATAGTTGGGCTAAAAATCGTAAGCGCCTATTAATGGAAGATTTTTACCGAGAAGGTAGACGGCGCTGGCAAATTTTAATGGCAGAAGATAAACCAGTCGGGGGACAATGGAATTTAGATAAAGAGAACCGTCAACCACCAAAAGGTAAGTTACATACACCCGCGACACAATGGTTTGAGCCAGATAAAATTACATTAGATGTGATAGCTAAAGTTAAATCTCTTTCCGTCCCCACCTTTGGAGAAATAGAACCATTTCGTTGGGGTGTAACACGCCAACAAGCACTGCAAGTTTTAGATTGGTTTATTCAATATTGTTTAGCTGATTTTGGCCCCTATCAAGATGCAATGGTAACAGGAGAAGAAACCATGTGGCACGCCATGATTTCTCCTTACCTCAATCTTGGTTTACTCCATCCTTTAGAAGTAATTAAAGCAGCCGAAATAGCTTATCAACAACAGCAATTACCTTTAAATAGTGTTGAGGGTTTTATTCGTCAGGTGTTGGGTTGGCGAGAATATATGCGTGGTGTTTATCACTATGTAGATGCAGAATATTCTGATAAAAATTGGTTTAATCATACCCAACCTTTACCGGAATTTTTCTGGACAGGTAAAACCAAAATGAATTGTTTACAGCAAATTATTAGCCAATTGCAACGCACAGGATACGCCCATCATATCCAAAGATTAATGGTGTTGAGTAATTTTGCTCTGATTGCCGGAATTTCACCCCAAGAAGTAGAAAATTGGTTTCATGCCACTTTTATTGATGCTTATGATTGGGTAATGCAGACAAATGTGATTGGGATGGGTTTATTTGCCGATGGGGGAATGTTAGCATCAAAGCCTTATGGGGCATCTGCTAACTATATCAATAAGATGAGTGACTATTGCAAAAACTGCACATATAGTCATAAAGAACGAATTGGTAAAAATGCTTGTCCATTTAACTTTTTCTATTGGAACTTTCTGGATAGACACCGTGAAAAGTTACAAAATCAAGGACGGATGAGCTTTATTTTAAAAAATTTAGATAAAATGTCTGCGGAGGAATTACAATCTATTCGCACACAAGCACAGGATTGGCATGATAATGGTTAATTATTGTATGGGGAAAAAATAGCGATCGCTACTTTTGTTGAGCCTCTAACCAAGATGACAAATCAGCTAAACTAGTAAAATCTAACAGTGCATCGCTCAAATCTGCCAAAGCTGGTAAAGGTAAAGCAGAAATTGAGGAGCGTGTTTCTTGGGATAATTCTCCCAGTCGTTTAGCCAATTGTCGGCAAATAGCATCAGCCATCACTTCCCTAGCTTCTTCACGTCCTTCTTCCTTGATTTCTTGGTAAACTCTTGTTTGTTGCAGAGACATAATTAAATGTAAGATGAGTTGTTGTTCGTAGTGTTCGCGTAGCGTCTGTCTACGACACGCTACGCGAACGGAGAAAGCGATTTATCGCTCTGTTGCTGGGTTTTAAAGGACTAAAGTCCTTACTACAAACTTATA
>DATNQO010000105.1:0-1843 GCA_036704005.1 Leptolyngbyaceae cyanobacterium
GTGACATACTCACGCTTCCTGAGTACAGGTAAGCGTGAGCTTCTCAGAGACTCTTCAATGAAGACATAATCTGAGCTTTTAAGGCGTGTGTCCCACGCGCTTTTATATTCAAACTTGCATTGAGATCCCTACACAAACTGACCTTACAATTAGGGCAATTGTGCGTTCTTTCTGATAGTGGCTTTATTACTTTAGTGCCACAATTAGAGCATTCCTGGCTTGTGCCGTTTGGGTTTACAGCAATAACTTTCAGTCCAGCATTCTCGGCTTTAACTGTCAGTATCGAAATAAATTGTCCCCAGCCAGCATCGTTTACACTTTTAGCAAGTCGTGACTTAGCCAGTCCTTTGATGTTCAGTTTTTCTACGGCGATAACATCATAATTCTTGAGTAAATTATTAGCAGTTTTGAAGTGGAAATCTTTTCGAGTATCAAATACTTTTTTGTGCTGTTTGCCCAACCTCTGAATAGCTTTCCTACGACGATTAGATCCTTTTTTACGTCTTGATACTCTGCGTTGTGCTGACTTTAACTTACGTTCAGCTTTACGGAGATATCTTGGCGCACTAATTCTAGTATCATCAGATGCAACATAAAAATCTATCAGTCCAACGTCAATACCAACAATATTGTTAGCGTCAAAATCAGGTTTAATAGTTGGAACCGTTTTATCTTCTAAGCTCAGAGTTACATAATAACCATCTGCTTTTTTGGTTACAGCGACAGTCTTAATGTCAAAACTATCCGGTATTTGACGATGCACTATTACTTTGACCGTGCCTATTTTAGACAATGTTATTTTTTCGTCATTAAGATGCTCTCTTTTGAATTGTGGGTAAGTGAAAGTTTTGTATTGCCCTTTCCCCTTGAATCTAGGCTTTCCGCTACGCTTGCCATTAGCGTCACCTTTTAACCATCGGTCAAAAGCTATCTCAACTTTTTTTGGTACTTCCTGCAACACTTGAGAATGAATGCTCTTGTACCAAGGACGGTCTTTTTTAAGTTGGGTTAGCGTTGCTTGTTGACTAAAACGATTGGGCTTATCTCTCAATTTTGGGATATGGCAAACAACGAGTGAGCATCTATCTACAGAACAACGATTTTGCTCATACCAATCAAACCTCTGAGCAAGCTGATAATTGTACTGGCATCCCAGCATCTCTAATGTTTTATCAATATGCAATATTTGCTCTTTCGTTGGGTTTAATCGGTACTGGTAGGATGTTCTCACTTGTTCGAATAATTAAGTGTTACTTTTTTAGTATACACTGATTTAGATATAATATGAAAGATGATTTTGTTTCAAAAGGAAGGTCTGTTAGCGACCTGAAGGTACATTTAGTGCTGGTTACTAAATATCGGCGTAAAGCCTTCACTTCACTTATGCTGAGTAGACTAAATGCTGTAATGCAAGAATTGCTAGAAAAATGGGATTGTAAACTGGTAGAGTTTAATGGCGAGGAAGATCATGTACACCTACTCTTTCAGTACCACCCAGATGTTGAATTGAGCAAGTTAGTCAATAATCTAAAGTCTGTATCATCAAGAAAACTTCGCCAAGAATTTGCAGAACATCTAGAAAGTTTCTATTGGAAAGATGTATTTTGGAGTGGTTCTTATTTTGTTGCCAGTTGTGGCGGTGTTACGGTTTCTACTCTTAGAAAATATATTGAAGCGCAAGAATCGCCCACAGAATCAACGTAGGAATTTGCTCGTTTCCTCCACGTCCTCTTCCTTGATTTCGCTTACGCTCAATGTTGGTCAGAGGACAGTCGTCAACTCACACGCATTCATCCCACGCTCCTAAGAGTGAGACGTGGGACTTTTGCTGAAATTAGTTAAA
>DATNQO010000106.1:0-14439 GCA_036704005.1 Leptolyngbyaceae cyanobacterium
AAGTTTAATAGTTTTTATTTCCCCTTCCCCCTTCCCCTTTCCCCCTTTCCCTTCCCCAAATTTAAATGCCTTCGCTGGAACAGGTAAGATGGAGATTATGCTTCAGCCCTTTTTATCTCGCGCCATCCTGATTTGTATATCTGGTACTTTAGCTGTTTTGACTGTTGCTTGTAGCGAAGGCAATCAAAAAACGGCTATTCTTCGCAATCAGCAGTCAGTGGTAACTGAGGATTTGCCAGTACCAGCACCTGATGAACCGCAAGCAGTACCAACTATTCCAGCATCGACAGATGTGCCACCATCACAAATGGAACCGGGTTCTTTTGAGATGGGGTTAGATAAGGCTGCTGGTGCTGTGAGTATTAGCCAATCGGCGCAATCGCCTGATGATTGGTATTTGGTGGCTAGTCAATACCATGATGCGATCGCTCTGATGAAAAAGGTCGATCAACAAAGCCCTGAGTTTGCGATCGCCCAAACTAAAATTTCTGAGTATCAGCGTCAGATTAGGTACGCTGTCCGTCAAGCTAACGCTGTCGCTCGACCCTTACCAAATTTTTCAACTTCCCAAAGGGTGGCAATTGCTACACCCCAACCAGATCCTGCACCCCAGTATGTGATCCCTGTACCGCCACCGAACAGCACAAATTTGGCTCCAGATCAAGTGGATATTCCCATATCCGCAGCGCTGACTCCTGAACAAGAGGTTTTTGTCGCCCCGATTAAAAGAAGGATGGGGGGTACGCCAATTGTGGGTGTGACTTTCAATGGTCAGCAGCAGTTTGACATGATTGTGGATACTGGCGCTAGTGGTACGGTGATTACCCAACAGATGGCGAATGCTTTGGGGGTTGTCACCATCGGTAAAGCTAAGGCTAACACCGCTAGTTCTAAGGGTGTGGAATTTCCCATCGGTTATGTAGATTCGATGGCAGTGGGAGGGGTGGTAGTAAATAGAGTACCAGTTGCGATCGCTGGCGCGGAACTCGAAACCGGGCTTTTAGGACATGACTTTTTTGGTAATTATGATGTCACCATCAAGCGCAACGTCGTAGAGTTCCGCCGTCAATCACACTCCGATACTAACTCCCCAAAAATTGTACCAGTTCCTCCAGCTTCTTCCAGGCGCTACCAGTCTGTAGGATCTCCTTAGCCACACTCACACCTTGGGCGTGGTCTAATAAGGGGACTACACCCGCCACCTGTAGCGCCAATGCAGTATTCAAAGCTACAGCATCTTGTTGTGCTTGAGTTCCTTTACCTTGTAATACATCTTTGAGAATCTGGGCATTTTCCTGCACATCCCCACCCCGCAGTGCGCCAATAGGCGCGGGTGTCACACCGACCTCTTGAGGATTGATAGTAGTTAACTGTAACTCACCATCAGATAACACAGCTAAATCAGTTAAATCACCCAAACCAGCCTCATCCAGCCTTTCTCGCCCATGTAAAACGATCGCCTTTTGCTTGCCTAAATTGTCCAAAGCCTGGGCAACCGTTGTCAACAATTTGGGAGTAAATAACCCCACGACTTGCCCAGTAGGACGCAAAGGATTCACCAAAGGCCCCAGCAAATTAAACACCGTGCGGACTCTTAAAGTCCGCCGCAAACCAGCAACCGCCTTGAGTGCAGGATGCCAACCAGGGGCAAACAAAAATGTGATCCCGACTTCTTGCAATGCGGCTTGCACCTTGTCGCTAGAAGCACTCAAGTTAACTCCCAACGCTTCCAAAACATCAGCGCTACCTGTGAGACTCGAAGCCGAACGATTACCGTGTTTAGCAACAGGTACACCATAAGCCGCCGCCACAAAAGCCACGGCTGTAGAAATGTTAAAAGTTGATGACCCATCGCCACCAGTGCCACAAGTATCTATTATGGGGGTTGGGGATTGGGTATATTCTCCAGTTCCTTTGGATTGAGATTGTAAGACTTCCGCCATACCAGTCAACTCATCGGCACAAACGCCTTTAAAGTTAAGGGCGGTTAAAATTGCTCCTGATAACTCTGGGGGGACGGCTTCACTTAGCCAGCCTTGCATCAATTCAGCAGCTTGTGTCCTGGTTAAAGATTCACCATCTATTAGTTGTTGCAGAAGTAGATACCAGCTTGTGGACTCTTGGGTAGAAGTTGTCATAGCTCAGTATGCGTTGAGAGGCGATTTAAAATTTTAAAAATTAATTTTTAGAATAGCTCGAAAGAGGCACAATTTTTTTGAAAATAAGTATATAAAACTCTCTCTGTGTCTCTGTGGTTCCATGACTTTTACCACAGAGGCACGGAGGCACAGAGTTAATAGATTCTAGATAATAATTTTATTTTGGATATATTCACTAATTAAATAGTAATCATATAGTTGGTAATGAATAGCTCTTTTCCCTTTGCCGCCTTGCTTTGTTTATAGTTGTTCATGCCATACTGCAATTCCCACTCATAGATATGATCTGAGGGGAAATTGGCTCGGATCTCTGGTGAGTTATCGTAAGTAACTAGCCAGCGATGGGGACATTGTTGTAATAATTCTGCAAATCTCTGATGTTCAAAAGATATATGTAAATCACCATCTTTTCCATACAATCTAGATTTGTTAGCACTAAAATATGGTGGATCTAAAAATAAAAATATATTTTCGCCTCCTGTATTTAAGACTTGGCTGTAATCTAAATTAGTAATTTCGATATCTTCTGTTAAAATACTTTCTAATTTCTCTAATCTTTCTATAGAAGAATAGGTAAATCTTTTATGGAATGCTTCTTGAGAAAAACCACCAGATTCTACAGTACCAGAAAAAGTAATTCTATTGAGTACGAAGAATCTGACGGCT
Source organism: Leptolyngbyaceae cyanobacterium (assembly GCA_036704005.1). Lineage (GTDB taxonomy): Bacteria > Cyanobacteriota > Cyanobacteriia > Cyanobacteriales > Nostocaceae > Trichormus. Next base: position 2,826 of record DATNQO010000106.1, read on the forward strand.
CTGTCGAAATCAGATAAGCTTTTTATGTCAATATTGGTTAATTCTAAAAATAATAGTTTTCCATCTTGATATTTATCTTTGATTAGACGTACTTCTGTAACCATCTGAGATAGGTTAGACTGAGCATATTTCCAGAATAGAAACAAGTCAGTATTTAAATCATTAATCCAAATTTTCAATTTTGGATATTTTTGCTTTAAATAAATAAATACAGAACCACCGCCTACAAATGGTTCTCGATACTCATCAAAGCTTTCTGGTAGATATTCAATTATCTGCTTGATTGCTTTTGATTTACCGCCAGGATAGCGAAGTGGGCTTTTGAACATAAATTCACAAAGTATTAATATTGTTATAACATCAGCGTGTATCGGCGGTTAATTATTTATCTTTTGAACTATTGGCAAAAGAAAATTATTATTCAATAATATTGTTGTAAATATTGCTGAAAATAGCAACTATGTCTCGTTCAGCCCCTTATCAGCCATCGTGGTTAAAGATTCTTCATGGCGTGAGTTTAATTTTAGCGATCGCCGCCATCATCACAGGCTTTCTAGCTTACAATACCTTTGATGGCAGATTCGGTAAATTACCTATTCCCCGCATTGGCGAGATTATCGATATCCACGGCACATTTGCAGTCTTTTTCTTTTTTATCTTGCCAGTGTTTGCCCTCTATAGCTTTCATGCAGGAAATAAAAAGCTTTTACAACAAAATTCTTTACAAAACTTAACTCAGGTAGGTAGACCAATTTGGTGGGTGAGTCTACAAAGAATGGCTAATACACTCATGCTGCTGGCTTCTGTTTTAGCTGTGTTGTCTGGCAGAATGATGAAAGAAGAATGGTTGCCAACAGGAGAGTTGAATCATGCTTGGTACTACCTACATCTAATTGGTTGGTTGGTGCTGGTTGGCTGTTTGGCAATTCACCTTTTAATGTCTATTAAAGTGGGTGGTGTACCTTTGTTACTTTCTATATTTTCTTGGAAAGTGCGTCCAGATGATAGCCCTAAACATTGGTTTAGTCGTTTGCAGAATTGGTGGAGGAATTTATCAGCTAATTTTGGGGGAGGAATTAATCATTTAATGCAGAACAATTTCCCTCTGAGAGTTGTTGAGGTAGTTGTGTTGGGGGGAATTTTGGCGGCGTTGATTTTGCCTTTATTTGTTGGTGGTGAATAGTGATATTTTGTTTTTAAACGCGGAGGGACGCGGAGGTTAGCGCGGAGGAACGCGGAGAGGTTATGAGGGAGTTAGAATGAGTTAAATAGGAGAATTTTTCTAACGTGATGAGCGAAAGATGACACGTCCGGGGATTTCTTCTTGGTTAATGCGTGCGTAGACTCGCAAACAGGTTAAAACTTCGCCGGGAATACCGCCATAGTCTAGTTGTAGGTCGTCTTTGGTGAAGGCGCAAATGTCTGCATATAACCCTGTTAATTGGCGAATGCGTATATCATAACCTGCTTTTATTGCTTTATCGGCTACTTTTTTGAGGGCGCGTCTTGATTCTTGTTGCAAATTACCCCACCAAGAATATCGTTCCGAGGGTGGGACAAATACTAAGGAATTGATTGCTTCATCCATGTCTATCCAAGCGCGTAAGGTTGATAAGGGGTCTGTATTTTCTTCGGCTTTTTTTGTGCGTTGGAAACGGTCTATTAAGGTATCAATGTATTGGTTTTGTTGGTCTGGTTGGGAATGTAAGGGGACAACATCGAAACTGAAAACGCTTTTGAGTGCGTGATGTAAGTCTGTTTCTATTTCTAGAAACTTACTCCATAAAAGTAAAAAACTAGCTAATAAATGTAATTCGTCTGAGGCGTTATTTGGCAGAATATTATTTTGAAAAAATTCTTTTTGTGATAAGCATAAACCTTGGGCGTTGACACTACCACGTAAGCCAGGGTAGATAATTTCATTGCGAATAAAAGGTAGATGATAGAGATATTCTTTATCTTCTACAGCGCCCATTTCTTGGGCAAAATCTAAAGCACGTTGTCGCCAAACTTGCGCTAAATCTTCGGGAACTCTTAATAATTTACGGTGGATTTCGTTCCATAAGTCGCCATCTGTTTGGCTTTGTAATGGTGAGTCTCCCAAGTATAAAGCTAGTTCTGGGTCGGAATCAAATGCTTCGCGGAGATAATTTAGCTTTAACTCATCAGTTGACTGGATAAATGATAATTCCTGTGCTTCTGGCTGTAGGAGATTTTGCAGTTCTTGCAGCAGTTGTTCGCATACCTTCGCGCCTGGGTCTTGCGGTAATTCTGCTTGGGCTTGTTTGAGGGATGCTTCCATTCCATGCAGGCTAAACCGCAATAGCCTGGCTAATTCTGAATTTTGTGTTGCTAGTAGCTGTCGTATATGCTGCATGATTATATCCTTTTTTATCTCACGCAGAGGCGCAAAGAAATTCTCCGCGCCCCTCTGCGCTAACCTCCGCGCCCCTCTGCGTTTAATGTATTCCGCAAAAGGGATCACGTTCTTTATCGACTTCATTGGGCTGCAAGTCTAACTCAGCGCGGTAAACACAGCCTTCCTGTTTGAGACATTCTTTATCTGTGGATGTCCAGTAAGGTACATCTCCCGCGTGGATGCGTAAAATGCCTTTGTTGTCAAGGGTGACGCGATATTGGCAAGGGTATTCTGTGCTGACATCTGGTTTACGCAATGCGCCGATACGTATCCATTTTTTGCTGTTGGTGGCGGTGTCAGTTTGGTACACATAAAAGGTGTGCTGTCCGGTTTGGGGGAAGGGGGGAAGTGGGTGACTAATTAAGCCTGCGCCTGGTTTTTCTGACCCATCCTTGAGATAATGGAAGGCTTGCAAAGATTTATGATTATTTTTATCTACTGCAAAGACTAAATGATAGGCATCTGGTTGATCTACGGTGGCAGATTCGATTACATTGACGGCTATATCACCATCATTTAAGTCTTTATCTGCACGTTCTACGGCGATGTTCCACTTTAAGTCACCGTCTGTAAATAAGGTGGATGTGTCGGATGCGGCGGAGATGGCAGAATTGACATCAATACCGGGAACATCTATTAAATAATGGGGGTTGCCTTGACACAGCAGCACGTTGAATTGTAAGGTTTGGTCTATCTCAAATTGCACTTTGATTTTTTTGAGAAATTCGCCTTCATCCATCCCCAATTTTTCCTTCAGGGTTTGACCGTCGAAGCTACCCCATAGGCGTAAGTCTCCGTCTTCGTAGTCTTGGCGATAAATAATATTTGTTAATTGTATTCCTTGCCATTCTGTACGAACTTTGGCGACGTTTTCCCCTGGTGCGAGTTGGTAGAGTTCTTGTCCAGCTTTGAATACTGGTAAGAGTTCGTTGCTTTGGGTTTTGCGTTTGAAGTTGCAGGGGAGGTAATAAAAGAGGTTTTTGACATCTATCTCTAATTGGTTTGCGCCTTTACGTAGCAAGGCTTTTGATTCTTCGGGGTCGAATCTCAGTCTTCGCAGTTTCTCCGCGTAGCAAGCCCCGGCGGAGGTGGCGAGTTTGGTATATTCTAAAACAAAGGTGATGCGTTCGGGGTTCCAAACGAAGTAGGGGGAGTTGCTAAATTCTTGGTAGATGTGGCGTTGTACTAGGTCGAGGTTGCAGGTTTTCCCGGAGAGTATTAGCCAGTCAACTTTATGGGTGTTCCATGAGTCTATGTTGTTATCTTCGGGACGCAGGCGGCTTTGCATTAAACCTTTAGCTATACCAATGGCTTCCTTGATGGCGGAGGCGGCGGCGCGTTCAAATTGTTGGCTGTCTATGGTGACGTTGAGGCTGTCTAATTCTTTGACTTGGAATTTGATGGCGCTTTGGGTAAGGAGTTCAGCTATTTGTTGCTCGCTAAGGGTGAAGGTGAGGGGGGTATTATTTGGGGGTTGTTGTCCGAGTTTGAGTTTAGCCGCTTCTGCATGATCCCATAAAGTATAGAAGGTTTGCAAGCGTTGGGGTGCTTGTTGCCATCTTGTGGGGATGACTTTCTCGGCTGTATCTAACGCATCTTTATAGGCTGCGTCACCTTCGGGATTTTCTTTATCTAAACATTTCAATAAACTACCGCTTTTGAATTTGCCTTGTTCTAAAAAGCGTTCATTTAATTCGGAATTGATTAAGTCTTCTAGTTTGTCGCTTTCGATGTTACCAAGGGTGATGGCTGTGAGTAAAGCGTCGGCGATCGCAACTTTCAATAACCTATACACGCGCAAGGTAATTAACTCGCCACCCAGTTGCAAATGTCCAGATGAACCTAACAGTTTCGGGGTAAGTTTATAGTACCGTCCGCCTAAACCTCTATCTTCATTACTCCCGAAGAAGGGAGTTTTATCTTCTAGGGTCAGTTCAATTAAAGCTAAGTCTGTGGTTCCGCCACCAATATCTAACACCAGGACGTTTTGCGACCATTTATTTTTATCTTGACGGCAACGAGTTTTAAAAGATTCAATGCCAATATTTAAATTACCACCAAATTCACGCCATAAGAAAAAGATGGCGACAGATACGGCTTCATCGTAGGCTGTTTGTACGTCATCTATCCCTATTTGTTCAATTAATTCTTTAACTTCTTTCCGCACTACAGGAGGTGCGACTGTGGGATAGGTGACGACGGCTGTGAGAAATTCCCCTTCGGAAAATCTGCGTCTAGCGCGTTGGCGATAATCTTCGGTTAAATCAATTAAATGTGACCAAGCAGCCTGCACTAGTTGGTTAACATTAATTGTTTCTTCTTGACCATCTAGAATTACAGAGAAATCACGCTTCTGTCCAAAATAACGTTTTGGTGAATGGTGAAATCGGCTGATAATTTCTTTTAGGGAACTGCTGGTTCCTTGAGCGATCGCCTTTTTTCTGTTATCCCTTGCTTCTCTCCCCATGCGAATGTTTAAATCTGCCAAACTGGAGATTTCTAACTCGCTAGGAATTTCTGTATCGCGGCGGTCAATATCTAAAACTACCGGGATGAGATTTTGCGATTCTAAGGTAGGAACACGGAAAACCTCATGATAAATATTATATAACTTTTTGCTGACAGCGTGACGAAATCTATCACTATTTCCTAAACATAATTCGATTTGCCGCACCGCTTCTAAAAACCTGTCTTTATTCTCACTTTCAAAAACTTCTCTTAACTGACTGGGGTCAATCTCTAAACTTTTACTAATATCAGTAAGAAACTTTTCCCACTCAATATCACTTACTTCTGGTAGGGCAATAGAAGCGGGTGAACTCAACCATTGCGAAAGGCGATCGCGCAATCTTAATTCCTGTTCTCTCGGTAAAACTTCGGCAATTGGTACTTCAATAGGGTCAAAAAGTGTCACTGTAGAATTAGATGTGCCGAAATCCAATGCAAACCAACCGGGGAAACGTTTCTGGGGTTTGGAGTCTGGTTGTTTTTCATGATAATTACGGACTTGTTGCGGGGGGTTTTCTGGTTGTGTTATGGGGTTCATAGGTAGTGACCACAGATGGCAATAGGCTGCTATTTTTTTCCTGGCTGATAGCAGGGGATTTCCTGATAAATCGGAATCGAAATACTCGACAATTACCTGTAAATTACAGTTGATAGCTTGTGTTAAAGGTTGCTCTAGTTTACAAGGATACTGTTCTAATTGCCCAATTTGGGAAATTTTTGGTGTTGCCGAATCAAATTGTCTATAGGATTTTTCTATCTTTGCTGCCAATTCGCTTGATGTGCCTTTCACAGCGCAGGTTATGCGCGAAATATGGGGAACGTTATTCCCAGTACCAATTAATTGAATACTGGGAAGTTCCAAGTATTTTTTCTCATTAACCCGCATCTGAAAGCGTGGTGCAAGCTGAATTTTTACAGGCATTTTATCCGTTCCCTATGCAGTCGTAATTAGTGGTGGCTACTAATTACTCATTACTGAAATCGACTGCTAAATCGGCAATTTCTGAGAGATTCTGTAACCAAGTAGGCACTTCACCTTGAGATTGACTATCGCTAGCAGCAATAAACCTTAGTAGGGCATCTTTTTTGGAGATGTTTTGTAAGGTGGGGATAATTTGGTCGAGAATTCCTTCTAATTCATTATTAACTCTTTGATTAACTTCACTCACGTACTGCACTAAATGTAAGCTGGCGCTAGCGGTGATTTCATCACGCAGGCGCAAAACAAACATTTGATGATTACTAGATTTAGATACTGCTTGGGCTTTTTCTGGCGACCAGTCAAAGATTTGACCAATATGATGTTTTTCATTCTGACGCGCCAGGGGAAACATTACTTCTGGGGTGAGGAATTTTTCTTGATGATTAATTTCCTCAATTATCGCCGCTTGCCATTGGGTAGGGTCGCATCCTAATAACAATTTATAAAATAAATCAGCTTCTTCTGCCCCAAATTTTGTTTCAATATCTGGTTCTAGTTCTGGGTTAAGAATTGCTTGCAAACGCTCTTTGGCTGGGGCAATTTGCGCGGATAATTTACTTAGTAAGTCTACCACTGCTTGGCGGATGCGATCGCGAGCAAATTCCTCTACTTCTTTAACAGTTTTTTCAAAGGCTGGATAAAAGTCATCACTCTTAGTAGGGATACTAGTATTAGTTCTATTCCCCCTATCAAATAACTTCCCTGCTGCACCTTTTGATTCTGTAATTGTGATAGTGCCATTATTGGCTTTGTTAAATAACAAAGTCCATTGGTTCCAACTCAAAACTCTAAAAGTTAATTCATCTTTCACCACATCACTAACTACAGTTCCCCGTCTATCTTTGAGTGGTTCTTTTCCTAAATCTTTCTGGAAGTTGCGATAAGCTTTATCTAAATTTTCCAACGCCTGACGCAAATCAATTAAAGCTGGGCTATCCCCCGTAGGTATGCCTTGCTCATGGATTTCGGCGATGATAGTTTTAAGATTATCTTGTTGTTGGCGTAAATTATCGGCGGCGCGGCTAGTATCTGCACACAGTTGCTTCAGTCCGTGGGTAGCGACGTGATTTTGAATCAATTCCCGCAGCTTGGCGATACCCCCGTCTTGAGCAAAGTAACCTAATTTTCTACTTAAATGGCTGCGTGGATCTAATTCTAACAGCCGATCGCTCAACTGTCCCCATTTTTCCTGCAACTGCTTTGACCTTTCCAAATAGTGAGGATAGTCCAAGTTAGCTAAAAACTCCGGCGAACCCGCTTTGATACTACTCGAACGCTTGGCTAATTCCGCCAGTCCCAACAGTGGCGATAATAAAACGATGCGGTCTTTGTTGGTGGTGAATGCACTCGCGCCGTCGATGGTGGTTTGTAACACCCGCAGTTGCTGTAAAACCTTATCGGCTGTTAAATACGGCGTTTGACTCTCATCAATTAATTGGTCGAGTAGTCTTTCCCCGCCTTCACTTTCCAACGGTAACTGGTCAAACCGCCCCACCCCTACCAAAATTAAATCCTTCAAGTCTTGTCCGGGGCGCTGTTGCTGCATCATCGTGAAAATTTTATTAGCGCGATCGCTCCCCGGCGATTTACCATTGAGTAATACCAAAATTGTCTGCACCTCTGCTAATTCCCGCAATGATAAAAAGGTATCCCTCGCACCAGAATTAGCCGCACCCAAACCCGGAAAATCTAGCAGAACAAATTCGGAACCATCGTTAAGATCCCAAATTTCCCTAGAAATTTTCACTTCAATATCAACGCGGCGAATTAACGGGAAACTATTCTGTAATAACTTGGTGGGTAAACTTTGCGGTGGACTGGGTAAGCGGATATGGGCGGGAGGTAAATCTTCAAAGCGCAAAGATTGAATAGCCAAAGGCTGTTCCGCCAACTGCAAACCTTCACGGGCTGCTGTGGGGTCAATTTCATAGCGTCCGCCACAGAGGGCTTCGCCGTAGGAACTGTAGGCGCGGATGAATAACACCAACTCGCGCAAAATATAACGCAGTTCCAAATTATTACTACTATTCCAAGTTTCTTCGCACCAAACCAGAATATCCTTGCCCGAATTCAGTTTAGCAGGTTGGATGGGTGGAAGTCCGGCGGCGATCGTCCGGCGGTTAGCTTCTCCTAACATGAAGCGCAAGCACTCATTCACCCCTTCCCGCGTCAGATACTCGACGGTAAAATTACCTACGTGGGTGGTGGTAAAGCCGGGATGAGGGATGAGGTGAATAGCTGTGACGTTTCCGGTGGTGGGGTTTTCGCTGATGGGTAAAGCATCTGCATAGCCGATAAGACTACCCAAAAGGAGAGTTTTACCACTGCTAAATTCTCCCATCACGCCAATTTTTACGGGTGATGTAGCCAATTCTACAGTTTTTTGGGCAGATTCCCGCAGACGTAAAAGACAATCATCCAGGCTAGCTGGAACCCAATCTTCTTGTTGTGAGGGAGATTGAGGTACAAAATCTAATTTTTGGAGAATCAGTTCGCCGTACTCTTTCAAACGTCCGAGTTTTTCTGGCTCCATAAAGTAGCCTTCCGCTAAGATAAATTTCTGTGAGTTTTATAACACAAAAAAAATTTTATCACCCCCCTATCTGCCATCTTGTTGATGAGTATGTTGGTTGGGGTTTGATGAGGTTGTAATTTACTCATCCAGAGGCGTACAGACGCGGAGAAAAATTGGTGATTTTATTGTTTTGTTAAGAAAGATATAGCGTTTCCCAATCTACTGAGGTACTAAGTAAAAATCCTCTGCGTTTAAACAGAATAACTCTGTACCTCACTTGCTTAGGAATTGCTATAGGGGGAATACTAATTCAAAATTAAGAAGGTCAGATTTCGCAAGAGTTTCACAGCTTGTATTTGTTGTTTACTTTTGAATAATTGGTATAATTTTTATTACTGTTCACCCTTGTGATATTTTTCCTCTTTTCAATTTACAAGCAGTTACTATAGCTTTTATAAGCAAGAATAATTGAACGCAGATGCACACAGATGAATGCAGATAAATCAATGGATTTTATATTATCTACAACCTCATATAAAATTGTTATTAGTAATTGCGGCTAGCAAATAAATAGCTGATTTTACCAAAATTTAAAGTCATTAACTCGTAACTTCCGTGTTTACCCCAATACTTTATTTAATTAAATACATTAATATTTGAAAAAAATCATAAATTCAATAAATATATAAATCCTTAAAAAGGAAATTAGCCATAAAGTAAATTACAGGAGCATCTTACAGGCATAAAAAACTTTCTTTTCACCCCCGCTACTTTCCCCTTGTTCAAGAAAGTGACAACACCCCACAGCTTAAAAGCAAAAAACTCTAATCAACAGCAGCGATCGCCAAAAATGTCAGAATCGGCTGCTATTTTGCAATTGATAGCCGATGATTACTTCCGGTTGGACGCTCAAGGCATTATTTTAGATTACAAATTAGAGACAATACATAACTTATATAATCTGCCAGAAATCATTGTCGGCAAGTATATCTGGGAATTATTACCACCACAAGCAACAGAGGAAATTCAGCAGGCGATCGCCCAAGCCCTACAAACCGAATCCCCAGTAAATTGCGAATATACTCATACTACTCCCACAGGTCAGAAAAAATACGCAGCCAGACTATTATCTGTAGCACAAGAAGTTATAATATTAATTCGTGATATTACCCCAGTTAGGGAAAAACCACTTTTAGAAAGTGAGCATAAATTCCAGCAAATTGTCGAAAATGCTAACAACATTGTTTTCGTCTTAACATCTGATGGCATTTTTTCCTATATTTCTCCTAATTGGACTGAGATATTAGGACATGAAATAGCAGAAGTAGAAGGTAAATCTTTTGTTCCCTTTGTCCATCCTGATGATGTGGCACTATGTAGAAATTATTTAGCAACAGTTGCCAAAACCAGACAGAGGCAAAATCCCCTTGAATACCGCACAAAACATAAAAATGGTAGCTGGCGCTGGCATACAAGTAGCGCATCTGCCATTAAAGATGAAAAGGGCAATGTCTTATACTTTGTTGGTATTGCTTACGATATTACAGACCGTAAAAGCACAGAAGCAGAACTAATTCAGAGAGTTAAATTAGCAGATTTCCGCTCTGAAGTTGATTCAATTCTCTCTCAAAGTTATACTTTACAGAATTTAATGCAGGGCTGTACCCAGGCTATAGTAAAACATCTAGATGCAGCTTTTGCCCGGATCTGGACTCTCAATAAACAAGATAACGTCCTAGAATTGCAAGTTAGTTCGGGGATGTATACCCATATTGACGGGCCTCATAGACTTGTACCAGTAGGGAAATTCAAAATCGGGTTAATCGCCGAAGAAGGTAAACCCCACATCACCAACTCCGTACAAACCGATCCCCGTGTGGGGAATAAAGAATGGGCAAAGCAAGAGGGAATGATTGCTTTTGCTGGCTATCCCTTGATTGTGGAAGGAGAAACATTAGGCGTACTTGCCATGTTTTCTCGCGAGGTTCTCAATGAATCTACCTTGGAAGCTTTGGGTATTACAGCCAATGAAATTGCTATAGGTATTAAGCGCAAGCAAACAGAAGAAGAATTGCGAAAATCTGAAGCAAAGTATCGTATTGCTGCCCAAATTGCCCAAGAAAAAGCGCAGGAGTTAGAAGCCGCTTTATTAGAACTGCAACAAACTCAGACGCAACTAATTCAAACTGAAAAAATGTCCAGCTTGGGACAATTAGTCGCGGGTATTGCCCATGAAATTAATAATCCCGTCAACTTCATCCACGGTAATCTCGCCCACACCCGTGAATATGTGCAAAATTTGCTCTATTTAATAGAAATATATCAACAGCACTACTGCCCATTAGTACCAGAAATTCAGCAACAAATTGATCAGATGGATTTAGACTTTATCGCCCAAGATTTGCCCAAAATTCTGGACTCGATGGAAATAGGCACAGAACGTATTCGGCAGATAGTTCTATCTTTACGTAATTTCTCACGCCTAGACGAAGAAGGCATGAAGCCGACAGATATTCACCAAGGCATCGACAATACATTACTATTATTACAACATCGCTTCAAACCTCAAGCCGATTCTGGGGGAATTGAGGTAATTAAAGAGTACGGCAACCTACCAAAGATATTGTGTCACGCCGGACAAATCAATCAAGTATTTATGAATTTACTAACTAATGCGATCGATGCTTTGGAAGAATCAGTTATCGATAGTCAAAAGAATAAAAATCCCCAAATAGTAATTCGGACTGAACTGACTACCGACAATCAAGTAATTATCAGCATTGCTGACAACGGGCCGGGAATGACAGAACAAGTCCGTAGTCGCCTATTTGACCCCTTCTTTACCACCAAGCCAGTAGGTAAAGGCACTGGCATGGGATTATCAATTAGTTATCAAATCATCGTCACAAATCATCAAGGACAAATACAGTGTATCTCTGCACCAGGAAAGGGGACTGAGTTTATCATTACACTTTATCAGTTGACAGTTGACAGTTGACAGTTATCAGTTATCAGTTATCAGTTATCCGGTCGTGTTCACTGATAACTTAGAGGATGTTTCAAAAGTCTCTAGTGATGTATCAAATACTTTTATACCCCTCCCTAACCCTCACGCCACTTGCTACAACGGGGGAAACCCCCCTCCGGGTTCGGCAGTCAACCCGGCGGCAGAGCCGCACGTGTGGCTGCA
>DATNQO010000107.1:0-56956 GCA_036704005.1 Leptolyngbyaceae cyanobacterium
TGATGCACTGACAATTTCTGGGACTAATGATGCCAATAGAAAACCCAGTGCTATTTTCAGTTCATTAGGTATGGGAGCAACAGGACAGGGTGGTGACATCAATATCAAAACTGGATCACTTTTGTTAAACAATGGTGCTGACCTGGAAAGCAGCACCTCTGGAACCGGAAATGCCGGAAATATATTTGTGCAAGCCAAGGAATCAATCTCTTTAGCAGGTAGTGGGACTGCCATCTACAGCGATGTGACTCGCTCAGCAGTCGGCAATGCTGGTGGGATTGAGATTAAGGCTCGGTCAATGAGCATGAGTGATGAGGCAGCATTGACTTCCAGTACATGGGGACAACAGAATACGCTGGGACAACCAAGCCATGCTGGTAAAGTTTTATTACAGATTGATGATGCACTTAGTCTGAACAATAGCACTATTTTCAACAATGTGGAATATGGAGCAGTCGGACAGGGTGGTGATATTGAGATTCAAGCAGGTTCACTATCATTACTCAATAGCGCTCAAATTCAAACTATCGTTCGCGGAGCCGAAGATGGACAACCTGCTGGTCGTGGCGATGCTGGTAAGGTGAATATAGATGTCCGTGATGCACTGACAATTTCTGGTGTCAGTAACGATGCAAATAAATATTATCGCAGTAGCATTAACAGCATTTTGGGTCAAGGAGCGATTGGTAAAGGTGGAGATATCAACATTCAAGCTGGGTCGCTCAGTATGAAGGATGGGGCGATAATAGATAGCAGTACTGGTGGACAACAGGATACCTCTGGGCAACCAAGCCGTGCTGGAGATGTGACAATTAATGTCCAAGGCTTGATCCATCTCTCTGGATATACTACTCAGCCGCTTGATGGAGGTAAACAATTGCTCTACTCTAGCGGGATTTCAAGCCAAGTAGGTTTAGGAGCAATAGGTAACGGCGGCGATGTTAAAATTACAGCCGGATCGCTTTCAATGAATGATTTTAGCGTTATTTCTAGTGGTACTTTCGGTCGAGGAAATGCAGGAAAAGTATCAATGCAAGTTGATGACTTTATTAAACTCACAAATTTTAGCGACATTAGAAGCATGGTAGAACCGGAAGGTGTTGGGATTGGAAATGATATAGATATCAAAGCGCGATCACTTACCCTAATAGATGGTTCTCAGATAGGTACTACTGTTTTTCGGGAGCGAAAAGTTATCGATAATGGTAAAGAAAAAATTCTTTCTGGTGGAATAGGTAGTGCCGGGAATATTGAAATCAATGCCAGAGATTTTATTAACATATCTGGTGTTAGTAAGGTGTCAACTCCTCTGGTTGATTTCCTTTATCCTTCTACAATTGTCCCAACTACAGGTTTTTCTAGTGGATTATTCGCCAGTGCTGAAAGAGGCTCAACTGCAATCAGCCCCAAGGCGGCAGGAAATATTACTGTCACTACTAATGACTTTCGCTTAACAGATGGTGCAGTGGTGAACGCCTTAACTTCCAATTCTGGTAATGCTGGAAACATTACCATCAATGCCAAGACTTTTACAGCTACTGGTGGTGGACAAATTCTCACCACTACACGCAGTAGTGGCAATGCTGGAGACATTATTCTGAATATTTCTGATAATATTACCCTTTCCGGTCGCGACCCGAACTTTAATGAACGAATAAAACAGGCTCAAGTATTTGGCGAAGCATCAGATATTGTCAATAATCAAGGTTCGGCAAGCGGTATATTTGGCAACACTACTTTTAACTCTCAAGGAGACGGCGGCAAAATCTCCATTGATCCCAGAACATTAGTGATTCTTGATCACGCAGGCATCGGGGTAAATAGCGAGGGAAAAGGGAAAGGCGGTGATATCAATATCAATTCAGATAATCTCACACTGGATAATCATGCTTTTATCTCGGCGGAAACAGCCAGCAATCAGGGTGGAAGTATTTTCCTGAAAATTGGCGACCTATTGCTATTACGCCGCAAGAGTAACATATCCACTAATGCTGGTACTGCTCAAGCTGGTGGAGATGGAGGCGACATAAAAATAGACTCTGACTTTATTGTTGCCTTACCCTCAGAAGATAGCAATATTACAGCTAATGCCTTCACAGGTAGAGGGGGTAATGTTAACATCTCAGCAACAAGTATCTTCGGTATGAAATATCGCAAATCTCCTACCCTGCGTAGTGACATTACTGCTAGTTCACAATTTGGCATAACTGGCAACGTGACACTTAACACCCCAAATGTTGATCCCAGTCATGGGTTAGTTGAATTGCCCAAGAATGTTGTAGATCCCACTGAGCAAATTGCCCAAAATCCCTGTCAACGGGGTTTAGCCAGTAAGTTTATCATCACTGGACGCGGTGGCTTACCACCTAGTCCTAATGAAGCTACTAGCAGTGACACTGTGCGAGTTGATTTAGTCGAGCCTGCACCTGGGGGAGCAGGGGCGCAGAGGCGCAGTACTTCTCCTTCCCTACGGGACGCTCCGCGAACGGAGACGCTAACGCGAACGTCTACGCTCAGTGGCCAGGGGTCAGAGGAGAAAGGGAAGTCTTCAGTTAGTAAATCAATTGTGCCTGCTCAAGGATGGATATTCGATAAAAATGGTGAGGTGATGCTAACAGGTTATGACCCCACAGGCACAGGTTCGCAACGTCCCGTTAATTCAGATGGCTGTCCAGTACCTTGAATTAATTCGTAATTCGTAGTTCGTAATTCGTAATTAAAACACCAGATTAAACCTAAGTTTCCAAGTTGGCTTCATAGCCTATTAAGTTCTAGGAAATATTGACAAGGAAGGCAGAGTATGTATTTCAAACTGTCTAACCTGGTTCAGGGATTGCAGAATCTAGTTAAAAGACTATACACTAAGCGATCGCCTACAGTAACTAAACCGCGATCGCTCATCCTATTAATACTCTTACTTGTCCTCTCTTTCACCATTCCCCTGGTTGCTCACCAAGTCTCGGCATCAACTTTCATCGCTCAAACTCAGCAAAATCCGTTACAACTCGTAGAACAAGCTAAAAAACTCTACACTACCGGACAGTTTGATCAGGCGGCTTTGGTTTGGCAACAAACGGCAGAAGCTTTTGCGGCTCAAGGAGATCAGCTCAATCAGGCAATGGCTTTGAGTAATCTTTCCCTCACACAACAACAACTAGGTAAGTGGAAAGAAGCAGAACAGGCGATCGCAACTAGCCTTCAACTCCTCCAAACCCAGGAGCAAACACCGACGCAACGCCGCATCCAAGCGCAAACCTTGGATATTCAAGGAGAGCTAGAATTAGCAATGGGGCGATCGCAAGCAGCCCTGAAAATTTGGCAACAGGCAGCTAATATCTATAAGGATATCGGCAATAAACAGGGATTGCTCCAGAATCAAATTAACCAAGCTCAGGCAATGCAAGAATTAGGGCTTTATCGGCGAGCTTGTGAAACATTACTAGCAGCTTTAGAAATTGAGCATCAAGACTTTACTATCTCAGAACAAAAACTACAAAACCTGAGCGCAAAACTTGCAACAACAGGAAAGTTGGCATCTTTACAAGTCGTCGGATTACGTAGCCTCGGTGATGTTCTGCGAGTGATTGGTAATAGAAAAGATTCCGAACTGGTTTTAGCAGAAAGTGTAAAATTAGCACAACAATTGGGTGATACTCAAAACTTGGCTGCAAGCTACCTTAGTTTAGGTAATACATTTTTGACATTAGGTAATCAAAAAGCCCAAACAGAAAAAATTACCACGCCAATTACATTCACATCATCTCAAAACTGCATAGCACAAGCAAATAATACTGCTGTCGAACTATACCAGAAAGCAGCAGCCTGCTATCACCAAGCTGAATTATCCACCGATGCCAACACTAGCACCAAGGCACAACTAAATTTACTCAGCCTTTTAATCCAGACTCAACAATGGGTTGATGTATCAACACTACTGCCTAAAATTCAACCTCAACTAAATAAATTGCCTATTAGCCACAAAGCTATATATGCTCAAATAAATTTGGCACAAAATCTCATCTGTCTGAAATCAGCAATAAATCCACAAGTATCTCAATTATCATCCCCCCTACTTCAGCAATGTGGAGTTACCCAGAAAAAAATAACTAACACTGGGGATAATACCTTGCCACCTACACTGATGCCTGCATGGGAAGATGTGGCAAAAATTGTCACCACTGCACGCAACCAAGCTCAAATTTTACAAGACAAGCAAGCAGAAGCCTACGCTTTGGGTTATTTAGGCGGAGTTTACCAAGAAATTGGAGACATCACTCATGCTCAAAGGTTGACCGAACAAGCCTTGCGGTTAGCTTCTTCCTTCAATGCTCCACATATTGCCTATCGTTGGCAATGGCAATTAGGACGACTGCGGCGAAGTCAAAATAACCGACAAGGTGCAGTTAGTGCTTACACAGGAGCATTTGAAACTCTCAAGTCATTACGTCAAGACCTGACTGCTGTAATTAATCCAGAGGTGCAATACACTTTTCGAGACAGTGTAGCACCAGTTTATCGAGAACTTGTCGATTTGCTGTTGCAAGGTAACAATTCTCAGCAAAAAAACCTCAAACAAGCTCGTGATGTAATTGAGGCTCTTCAATTAGCAGAATTGGATGATTACTTTCGAGATGCTTGCATTCAAGCTAAACCACAACAGATTGATCAAGTCGTAGATACAGCCACTCCCACAGCCGCAGTTTTGTATGCAATTACTTTACCAGAACGCTTAGAGTTAATCTTGAAAGTGCCGGGTCAAGACAACTTAGAACACTACACCACAACAGTTACCCAAGAAGAATTAGAAACAAACTTACAACAACTAATAGAGCGTCTCAACGATAAAACCAGCTTTGCTTATGAAATTCAAGCATTATCTCAAAAAACATACGATTGGTTAATTCAACCAATACAACCTAAGTTAGCCAATAATCAAGTAAAAACTTTAGTATTTGTCTTGGATGGAATGTTAAGAAATATTCCTATGGCAGTCTTATATGATCGCCCCAGTCAGGAATATTTAGTGCAGAAATATGCTCTAGTTCTCACTCCTGGGCTGCAACTGATTAATCCTCGCCCTCTAGCAAATGTCCCCTTAAAAGCCATAATAGCTGGTATAAGTAAAGAACTTAATTTTACTGACGAAAATGAGTATTTTCATAATCTTGATTTTGTACCTAATGAATTAGGAGAAATTGAGAAAGAAATTCAAAATCATGAAAGATTACTAGATCAAGATTTTAGGAAAAATACACTGCAACAGCATCTAGCAACTGCCAAGTTTACTATTGTTCACTTAGCAACTCATGGTGAATTTAACTCTGACCCCGAAAAGACTTTTATTGCTACCTGGGATCGCCTAATTAAAATCAAAGACTTGGATAGTTTACTGCGAGCAGGCAAAACAAATCAACCAGTTTCTATTGAATTACTTGTTCTCAGTGCTTGTGAAACAGCCACAGGAGACAGCCGCGCCACTCTGGGACTAGCTGGCGTTGCTGTGAGAGCCGGAGCGAGAAGTACATTAGCGAGTTTGTGGTCAGTCAACGATGAATCTACATCTGAACTCATGGGTGAATTTTATCGTCAGTTAGTCCATGCCAATGGCAGAAAAAACATCAGTAAAGCTGAAGCTCTCCAGCAAGCTCAGTTAGCTCTGTTAAATAATCATGATCCGAATAAACAATGGGAACGCCCTTATTACTGGGCCCCCTTTGTTTTAGTGGGAAATTGGCTGTAAATAATTCGTAATTTTTATTTTTGGGTGTTTATATCCAGTCTGCTTAATCACTGATAAATGCCAAAATACTCCCCCCAAATATCTCCTTGGCAAGTGCGTGTAGCGCAAGTGGGGTTATCTGTCGCAAGCATTTTTTAATTTATTATTAGTTTTATTCCAGTTGGGAATTTAGACACCAACTGGAACAGTTCTGAATTTTGATTATTTAACTTTGAGGAGTTACATTACCAAAATTAGATTCTTGACCTAGTATTTCTAAACTAACGCCTTCAACTTCTAATAAATCAACCCATTCTTGTTTTAAAGTTGGGTCTTGTGGATTTTGGCGACGGCGTTCAGCTAAATTTGTCAATGCGTCATACCAAATTCGATTATCTAAATAACTTTGGTAATCGTTAGTTATAGTGGAACTAAGGCTGACTCGTTTGATTGATCCCCCAACATCAAAACTCTTACCACTATTACAAACAAGCCGAAAATACCAATTGTAAACTTTATCCTGTTGCAGGGCATTTTCAGGTTTTGAAGGCAAAGTAACACCAACAATCCCCGGCGTTGATTGTATTGTATATTGAGTTCTATCTAGGGTTTTTTGTGCTGCTTCATCCTGCAATACTAGCTCAACGTATTTGATATTTCTCGGATAGTTAGGAACATATACCCAAAAAGTGGGATACTCAGAGACAGTTAATGCCCATGTTGCTGTTTTAGGAACTAAAGCAGTTAGTTCTTTTTTTTCTATGCCGTCACAATTGCCACGACTAGCAGCATCTGTTTGCCGATTTGGTCTACCCGTGCCAGAAAAATCAAGTTTTGGTTTGCGGGCTAAATCTGCTAAATGAAAGTTGGAATTGATATTTGAGTTAGTAGACTCTGCTAAAACTGATATGGGATAGCTAGTTAAGCCAACCACTACCAAAGAGGCAGAAAAAACAAGGGAATATTGTTGAAAAATTGCCTTTCTATTGTTCATAATTTCCTCTAAATGCTATCAACTGTTGCTAGAGGTGGTCTGCGAATACGCTAAAGCAATGGCTACACAAGCTGAGGTGAGAAACAAACCCAGAGTCGGGAGTATAAGCGGCAACCAGCCACCCTGAGTAAAAGCAAAAAAACATAGTCCGTATAAAATGGCGATCGCTATACCTACAACTAGAGTCCGCTTCAATGGCGATCGCCAATACTCAATTAATATGCCTACAACCAAAGCCCAGAGCCAAACCCAGATAATTTCCCAAATCGGTGGCCACCACCAAAACAAAGGTCGTTGATCTAACACAGCACTAATAATTTGACTCACCATGTGTGCCTGAATGAACACCCCTGGCATTTCTGTACCATAGGGAGTCTTATGAAAATCCCCAAATCTTGGGGCAGTAGTACCAATTAAAATAATGCGATCGTTGACCAGACTTGGTAATCTATCTTTTTGTGAATCTTCAAGGATATCTGTCAAGCTGATTTGCTGGGCAATTGATTCATCAGGTTTCAGGGATCTGTAATTGAGAAGAATTTGGTAGCCTAACTCTTCTTCTCTCGGTAACTGATATCCACCAGCATCTGAAACTAACTTGGGAAAAAAGACTTTACCAATTTGTAAAGTCTTTTTATCTGGTGTTTGTTGTATTGGTGAAACATTTTCTGTTTCTAAGTAAAGAAGTGCAATCCGCAGACTAAATGATTGGTCTGTGTAACACTGATCGCTTGGTGTCATACCCAAGAATTGGCGACGGATAACCTCATCTGAATCTTCTGGGATATTACTAAAACCCAAACGTTGATTTTGCTCTGACGGAATTTCAGGAGGAGCTTTTGTTCCTTCTACACCGCACGTAACAATCAAACGCTTTTTATCCTGAAATTGTTTTGCTAGTTCTGGAAATTTTTGGTTGACACTATAATCACGAAAAATATCTAAACCTATTACTCGCGGTTGATGCTGATTCAATTTTTGTAAGACTTCTTGAAGTGCTTGGTCTGATAAAGATTCTCCTCCCTTCTGCATTTTTTTCTGATTTTGATAATCTAGATCATCGTCAGTAACTGTGACTACCAGTAAGCGCGGATCTGGTTGCTCAAGAGGGCGCGATCGCATCATCCGGTCAAATGCCATCAACTCCGATGACTGTAATAATCCCGAAGGTCGCACTACTCCCATCAATAAGCCAACAATGATCACACTGGCTAAGAATGCAGTTTGAAATTTTTGCCCGTGTAGCAGTCGTCCAAACTTTCCGTTGACACTTGGGGGTTCTGCTTCTGCTGGTTTCTTATATTCCTGCATATATCGCAGAACAGTTATTAATGCGCCTGCTGCTGCTGCTAGAGCTGAAATGAGGCTTGGCAAATCCATAGAACTCCTATGATCTGGAATTGCGACCAGTCAAAACGTGGATTAGAGTCCAAATCCGAGATAATTACTGCGCCAATATATTAAAAACTGAATACTCCAGAAAAATATCGAATTGATAAATCTATACTGTGTAATGATTGCTTAAACTCAGTGCAAGATTATTGATGACTTTTGACTAAATGCTTGATACCTACCAAAAGATTACCTTTTTAGTAACAAACAAGTACTAATTCTTAAATAAATTTCATAATAAGAGAAAAGTAACTTGTAGATGTAACCTAAGAGCAAATTTTCTCCTTTGTCGTATACAGTGCTATGAGAACTTCTCACACTGTTTCTTTGGTAAACTACCATCTAGTCTGGATACCCAAAAGACGTAAAAAAGTGCTGGTTGGTGATGTAGAGAAACGTTTACGTCAAATCATCTGGGAATTATGCCAAGAGAAAGATTGGATTGAGGCGTAAGCCCATCGCTCCTGTGAGTAACTGGGTGTGCCAAGCTGTGGGTCACAGATTCCCCCGATTAATGTCTAAATTAAACTCTCATTATTGATATCAAATTCTAAAGGCTATTCCCATCAGTAGATGAACTGAAATCTTTACTAAATAAACTATTGAAACAGACGCGAGTTAATGAGTCAATAAGTGCCATCGTCAGCAAGAGGAAAAGCGGCAGGGGGCAGAGGGGAAGACCGGGACGAAGCTTGAACTCCGCCCCGTATAAGTGTCCTCAAAGGACAGGGCTTGCTCCCCCCGCTCAGAAGCTCCTTTTCCCCCAGCCTGTTCCGGTCAGCTAAAAAACAAATTCAATAGTGACTACCAACTATTTTTGACCAAACCCAGCATCAATCATTTAACAGCTATGCACAATCCTCTAATTCTGATGCTTGTTACAGTCACTATTTTTTTTCTGATGTTAGCTCTAGGGAGCAAACTCTCTGTTGAGAATATCCTCTCCTTCTGGCGAAAACCTGCCTTAGTATTCCGTGCGCTTCTAGCCGTGTCGCTGCTTGTTCCTCTAGAGGTTATTGTGCTGATGAAATTTTTTCACTTACCGCCGGAAGTGATGATAGGATTAGCTTTATTGGCAGCTGCTCCAGGTGCGCCTCTAAGCACAAAGCGAGCGCAAATTGCTGGGGGTAGTTTAGGTTATGCAGCAAGTCTTCAGCTTACCCTAGCAATACTTGCGGTTTTTGTGACTCCCTCTACTTTGGCGATTTTTGCCATCTTATTTGCGGATATTTCGCAAAAAGTGGCAATTTTAGATGTTGCCCGACAAGTGATAATGGTACAAATATTGCCTGTGAGTTTCGGTCTTTTCATCAACAAGTTCGCTCCTACATTTGCTCAAAAAATAGCCCAACCCTTAACTTTGATAGCTGATAGTCTCTTTTTAGCGCTGGTTATTTTGGCGTGCATCTTCGGACTACCATTGTTGTACAAGCTTTGGGTACTACCACTCGAAGTGATCGCCATTATGGTAATTGCCTCTCTAGGAATTGGACACGCTTTCGGCAGACTTGATGATGATAGCCGTTCTACCTTGGCGATTTTCTGTGTTGCTCGCAATTTTGGTTTAGCTTTGTTTATTGCTATTTTGAATCATGTAGAGCAGCAGGTGATACCAACGCTAGTGGCTTACTTAATTTTGGGAACCTGTATCTGTGTTCCTTACTCCATCTGGAATAAGCGCAGATTAGCTGAAAACCCATCATGATTCAACAATAGGGTCTTGGGGGTTGGGTGTAGTGTTGGCGTAGCCTCTGTCTACGACACGCTTCACTACGTGAGGCTACGCCAACGCGAACGTAGAGAAGACCGCATATTTCAGGAATTTAATATTTCAGGAGTTTAGCTTTATGTCTCTGCACGAATATAAACCCGGAAATCCTTTCCCTGGTGTGATAGGACGGACAGTAGATCGCTCCAGTCCGGCTTGGCCAGAACCTTTGCGAGCCAAAGAAAACTTACCAAACGTGATATTTATCGTCTTCGATGATACAGGCTTTGGGCAATTTGGGTGCTACGGCAGTCCCATCAACACACCCAACCTAGACGCATTAGCTGCCAATGGCTTGCGCTATAACAATTTACACACAACGGCATTGTGTTCACCCACCCGCTCTTGCCTTCTCACTGGGCGCAATCACCATTCCAACGCTATGGCCTGCATTACAGAAGGGTCTACTGGTTATCCCGGTAGCAATGGGAATATTCCCTTTGAGAATGGGTTCCTCTCAGAGATATTACTACACAAAGGCTATAACACTTATGCGATCGGCAAATGGCATTTAACCCCCGCCGACCAAATATCTGCGGCTGGCCCCTATGACCGTTGGCCTCTCGGTCGTGGTTTTGAACGTTTTTATGGTTTTCTCGGCGGAGAAACTCACCAGTATTATCCAGATTTGGTTTATGATAACCACACCGTTAAGCCAGAAACGACCCCCGCACAAGGCTATCATTTGACCGCAGACTTAATAGACAAAGCAATTAGTTTTATTGCTGATGCCAAGCAGGTTGCCCCTAATAAACCCTTTTTCATGTATTTCTGTCCTGGGGCCATGCACGCCCCTCATCATGTGCCGAAAGAATGGGCTGATGCCTATGCTGGACAATTTGATGATGGTTGGGAAGCTTACAGAGAAAAGGTTTTTGCTCGTCAGCAGCAAATGGGCATTGTCCCCGCTAACACAGAACTATCGCGCCATGACCCCGATGTTGCATACTGGGATTCTCTCTCAACAGCAGAAAAACGGCTTTATGCCCGGATGATGGAAGTCTTTGCGGGATTTCTCACCCATACTGACTATCACATCGGTCGTTTACTCGATTTCCTCAAAACTATTGGTGAGTTCGATAATACTCTAATTATGGTCATCTCAGACAACGGGGCAAGTTCTGAAGGTGGGCCAACTGGTTCAGTTAATGAAAATCTATTTTTTAACAATGTGCCAGAGTCTTTAGAAGAAAACCTCAAAGCATTGGATAAACTGGGTAGCCCAGAAACTTTCAACCATTATGCTTGGGGCTGGACTTGGGCAGGTAATACGCCTTTTCGTCGCTGGAAACGGGAAACCTATCGGGGTGGAATTAGCGACCCCTTGATAGTCCATTGGACTCAAGGTATCAAGGCAAAAGGTGAAATCCGTACTCAGTATGCCCACGCCATTGACCTAGTACCAACGGTACTTGACCTACTAGAAATCGAACCACCAGCAACCATTAGGGGTGTCACCCAATCCCCCATTGAAGGTGTCAGCTTTGCCCATACTTTTAATGATAGTGATGCACCTACTAAACACCTGACGCAATATTTTGAGATGATGGGACATCGTTCGCTTTACCATGATGGCTGGCGGGCTGTTTGTCCTTGGCCTGGCCCCTCATTTACAGAAGCAGATCGGTTTTTTGGTGCGCCCATCTCGGCAGAAACTTTGACAGACTTGGACACCTATCATTGGGAACTGTATCACGTTGCTCAGGATTTTGCCGAAAATCACAACATTGCTACAGACAACCGCCCTAAGTTGATTGAGATGATTGCCACTTGGTATGTAGAGGCGGGTAAATATAATGTGTTACCTGTGGATGGAAGGGGTGTACAACGATTGGCACAAGAACGTCCTCAGATTGCTGTCAATCGTAGCCGCTATACTTACTATCCTGATACTCAGCCAATACCAGCCAATTGTGCTGTCAAGTTGCTCAATCGTTCCCACAGTATTACAGCAGATGTAGAAATCCCCAGAGGTAGCGCACAAGGAGTATTACTGGCTCACGGCGGTAATGATAGTGGCTACTCCTTTTATGTCAAAGATGCTAAACTGCACTGGGTTCATAATTATGTAGCGCGATCGCTCTACCATGTCGAGTCTGAGTCATTAATCTCGGAGGGTCGCCACAAGTTACGTTTTGAGTTTGAAGTGACTGGTCAGCCAGATTTAGCCAAGGGGAAAGGATCTCCTGGTCGCGCCCTACTTTACATCGATGGGAAATTAGTTGGGCAAGCGAATATCCCTGTAACTACTCCCTTAGCACTAGGTCTAACCAGTGGTGTTACCTGTGGGATAGCCCCTGGTGCGCCTGTCACACCCGATTATGAACCACCCTTCAAGTTTACGGGCAAGATTCATAGCGTGATAGTGGATGTGAGTGGAGATTTGATTCCAGACCGTGAAGCCGAAATGCGTGTCATAATGGCACGACAGTAGAACAAGATGAAATATTCTTTTGCTGCATAGGGTTCAGACTGTTCTGTGCGACTAGTAAACCATCCACTGCCAAATGTGACCTCAACACTTACACTCTGTTCTTGTTAGCAGAATCAAAATATCCAGGCTGTAAACGCTTGGTTTAGAAACAATTATCAGCTTCTATCCCAGCCTTTTTTAATTCTCGTTTCCAGGTAGACGAACCATAACATTCAAAATCTAACTCTAGAACTTCCGCCGTATCTTTAATGATGTCACCAATTATTTCCTTGTAATATTCATGTTCTGGTAAAGGGGTCATAATCTCTAACGTGCCATCATCATAAGCCACTCTAGCTGCACGACTTTCACCCAAATCTACTAACAGATTCTCAAATTGTTGCCAACTGATATTATAGAGAACTACCCGGTTAGCGCGACTTTCAGTTAACAGCATAATTCCTTGCAGTAAGTAGGTAGACATGATTAAATATAAAATGAGTTGTTGTTCGTAGTCAGCGATTTATCGCTCTATTGCTGGGTTTGACAGGACTAAAGTCCTTACTACAAACTTATATTTAATTAAGTTTCTCTACTTATCAGAAAGCAATTAATAGCAATCAGTCATCAGTAATAAATTAAGTATATTTTTAAAATTAACAACTGATGACTGACTAAATATTACAATTTATCTTAATTAATTCTATCAATGATGAACGAACTGTTTGAGGTTGGCGTATTTAAGAATTAAGTACACCTTCATCATTTTTGATATATTTATGATTGGGTATTCGCAAATTGGCATAAACACCACTTAAATGAACCTGCTCTGGTGGTTGATGCAGTGCTACACAACATTTATGCACTGCGGCTTGATACTCGCGCCATTGCTTACGTATGGCTTTACTAGCCTCATCTTGACCTAAGTCTGCAAACTTTAACCCAGCTCTACCAAGCCAAACATCTACATCAGTTGTTTCACCAAGGGGTTCTTGTATAGCATTAATACTTTCCATGATTTTAAATACTATAGGTGTAATTTAAAGTGCTTAACATTACCTTATGCTTAGATATACATAGTAGCAAGTGCAATTTTTTTTCAAAACAATAATCAAAAATAATTGACAAATTGTGTTTTTTATATATAAATCAAGTTGCTAATTTTAAGTTATGTGAAGAAGGCAACAGCAACCCCTATCCAGATTTCATTACTCACCAATGTAGAAGCTAATGAAAGCCAGATGAGACGGAGATAAAACAATGCAAATTACTAAACGCAATGTCGAGTTGAGGGTAGCTGACAGCTTAATGCGTGTCTATGTTGCGTCCCCCAAACCAGCCGGAGTTTACCCTGGTATTGTCTTCTACAGCGATATTTATCAGTTAGGTGGGCCGATAATTCGTCTAGCTAATTATTTAGCAGGATATGGTTATATAGTAGCAGCGCCAGAGATTTTTCATCGCCTGGAGCCAATTGGACAAGTAATTGAACCCGATGATTTGGGGAGAATGCGGGGTAATGATGATGCGCGACGGACAGCGATCGCAGAATATGATGCTGATTGTCGTGCTATCATAGATTTCCTCAAAGCAGACACCACAGTAGCAGCCAATAAAATCGGTACAATTGGCTTTTGCATTGGCGGACACCTAGCCTTCCGCGCCGCCTTTGAAAGCGAAGTGAAAGCTGCTGTCTGCTGCTACCCGACAGGGATACCCAGTGGCAAATTAGGCAAAGGCGTAGCTGATACTATCCATAGAGTGAGTGAAATTAAAGGCGAAATGCTGCTCATACTGGGGACACTTGATCCACATATACCAGAAAGCGATCGCCAAACCTTAATTAAAGCAATTGAAGATGCTGGCGTACCTCACAAAGTAGTTTTATACGAAGCCGAACATACCTTCATGCGCGATGACGGTTATCGTTATGATGCTGTTGCGGCTACCTCCGCTTGGCAAGAAATAGTAGACTTCTTAGGAAGAGTATTTGCTGACTAAATTTGTGACATGGGTAATTGATACTAACTAAAAATCAATTACCTGTTAAATTAATATCTAATATTTAAAATATACGTAAGTAGGTAGACATAATTAAATATCAAATGAGTTTTGTTCTTAGTCAGCGATTTATCGCTCTATTGCTGGGTTTGAAAGGACTAAAGTCCTTACTACAAACTTATATTTAATTAAGTGTCTCTACTTAGGGTGGGCAATGCCCACCAAAACCGTGATATTGTTGGCATTGCCCAACCTACTGCTACTACTGATAAGATTCCTATTTACTACTAGACAAAATTCCTTCCCATACATCCTTTCTTATCTGTACCCTGTAACCTGTAACCTGTACCCTGTTGCCTACTCCCTGACTATTAACGGTATATTACTAATCATTACCGTTGTTGTGGCTACTTCCGATGAGATTCAAACTGAAGAGATTTGCCAAGAAACGACCACAGCGAGTTCACATTAAAATTCAGAATGGGAAATTTGAGATTATTGGCATGGGTGCATGGTATTCCTACTGGCGAGATCCTTATCATTTATTGTTAACAATTCCTTGGACTGGCTTTTTATTAATAGTTTGGGCTTCTTACATATTAATTAATATCATATTTGCTCTAGCTTACTGGCTAGGAGGTGATTGTATTGCTAATGCTAGACCAGGTTCTTTTTTAGATTTATTCTTCTTCAGTGTGCAAACACTCGCATCCATTGGCTATGGTGCGATGTATCCTAAAACACTATATGCTAACATTATTGTCACCATCGAAGCCATGACTGGTATAGTAGGAATTGCCCTGATGACAGGGCTTGCATTTGCCCGCTTTTCTCGCCCCTCTGCCCGTGTAATCTTTAGTCAAGTCGCAGTAATTACACCATACAATGATGTACCAACTCTCATGTTTCGCACTGCTAACCAGCGACGTAATTTAATCTTAGAAGCACAGATGCGGGTTTACTTAATGCGGGATGAAATCACTGCTGAAGGAGAATTTATTAGGCGTTTACATGATTTAAAACTATTAAGAAATCAAACACCTAGTTTTACATTAAGTTGGCTAGCATTACATCCAATAGATGAATCAAGTCCCCTCTATGGAATGTCAGCAGAGTCATTAGTTCAGACAAACACAAATCTAGTTATATCAGTCAGTGGTATAGATGAAACAGTTGCACAAGTAGTTCATGCTCGTCATCAATATACAGCTCGTGATATTTTGTGGAACAATCGCTTTGTCGATATTTTTCACCACACATCCGACGGACATCGCTACATTGACTATAAATATTTTCACGATGTCGAACCTTTATAGTAGATTACAGGTTACAGGTTACAGTTAGTAGGGTGCGTCAGTACGATAAACCCTAAGAGGTTGTTTGAAAAGTAATTAGCTGTGATTTTAATTGTATTGCTACCCCCCTTAGTCCCCCCTTGTAAAGGGGGGAAACAAGAAAAATCCGGTTCCCTCCCCTTTCTAAGGGGAGGGTTAGGGAGGGGTAAAAAAATGTTTGATACATCAATTATGACTTTTCAAACATCCTCTAACTATAAGTAGAGACACTTAATTAAATATAAGTTTGTAGTAAGGACTTTAGTCCTTTTAAACCCAGCAATAGAGCGATAAATCGCTGACTACGAACAAAAACTCATTTTATATTTAATTATGTCTACCTACTTAACAAGAAGATATTCCAACTGACGCACCTTACATTTTGGAGATTTTGTTATCTAGAACTTCCCTAGTTTCTCCCTTTACCCAAAATTGCCGCAGAATCTCTCCAGGTTTGCGATCCCAAGTGTCTATATGTTCGTAAATTAAATTATTTTGTCGCAATTTATAGGTTGAATAACCATTAAAAAAAATCCGCGCTCGCCAAGGAACACGCAAAGTTCCCCGTACCGTCCACTTGGCTAAAATAGTATATTCATTTACCTGAGATACATCATGTAAATCGAAGTAGATTTTGGTGAAAAATAGCCGCGCATGGAAGCGTAAAGTCCAAAAGATAATCCTGTAGTTAAATTTGCCTTTGAATTTATTTACAGGGTCTTGAAAGTAAATATCTTGGGCATAGATATCATAAGATATATCTTTCTCAAACAGTGTAGGTAAATCCTGTTGGAGAGTTTTGATTACCTGTGCTACCAGTAGTTGAGATTCCACAATGTTTTCCTATGTTTTGTGCTTTCAAGGCAACCACAGGAAAATCATACATTATATGAGTGCTAAAATAGGCAATTTTTCGGTCTTGGGTTTAACCTCTAAAGCTGATATCAGCCCATCAAACATTAAGTTAAAAGCATGATAAACTCTATCGATCATCTTCAGGATATGTTCCTCTTCATCCTGAGTTAACTGAACTTGTGCAAAATAATCTGTCAGCTTTTCTGCAAAAAAGGTATATTTTTTCTCA
This sequence comes from Leptolyngbyaceae cyanobacterium, assembly GCA_036704005.1. Taxonomy (GTDB): domain Bacteria; phylum Cyanobacteriota; class Cyanobacteriia; order Cyanobacteriales; family Nostocaceae; genus Trichormus. The sequence continues at coordinate 16,706 of DATNQO010000107.1, forward strand.
AATTCGAGGTTGTAATTAGAAAAGTACCTTAGACTATGAGAGTAACTAACTCTATCCACAAAATCGACAGTAAACCTTAAGAAGATATTACCTGTAGATTCTAGCGTTAACAACAAAACTATGCGCTCATAGTCATTGCGTGCTTGAAAAACTTCCGACATGAGTGCATAAGTAGCATCCCTTGTAGTTGTATAATTACGGCTGTAAATAGACTGCAAAGTGAGTATTTTGCATTCCATATCTTTGACATCGCTGACAAACCACTGTTCATGACCAATTTGTTCTAGTCTATGCTTGTGAACTATATTGCGGATGTCATCATTAATAATTCGCTCTTCGTTTAATCGCAGTAAATCTTGAAAAGACATCATCCAAAAACTCAGACGTGAAGCGACAGACGCAAATTGTTCTAAAGTTGTCTCATCAGTCAAATGTTGAAAAAATTGATGTTGGGTGAATTGGATTTGTCTATTTGCAAGATAACTTTGAATAGTCTGCATAACAGATAGTCCTTGAGCGAGTTCAAATATAAAGTTTATATAGTTATCAGCGTCAGGTTTATAATTTATGCAAACATGGAAGAAAGTTATTTTTAACTTGTAAATATTAGATTTAGTCGTTAAATTTATTACCATTAATATATAAAATACTATATTTACTTACATAATATGGGCGGGTAATACCGTTTCTTGATGAAGTAGAGACGTTGCATGCAACGTCTCTACATAATTTATTTGACGCAACTTCATAGAGAATTGGTATAAGATGCCCACCCCACAAGAGTTTAATTTAATTTGATTTAAATATGAAAAATAGATGTTTTTCAGCTTATTCTACTTTCCTACACAAAAAGGTGCAGTAGTTAATTGCACCTTTTTGATATAGCCTACTTGTAGCCGAATTTTGAGTAATTATGCAGCAACTAAGCGCCGTAAAGATTCAGCACGACGTTTTGCTGTAACGTTATTGGGAGCAAATTTGAGTGCTTCTTCGTACATTTGTAACGCTTGAGCATTCAATTTTTTGCGCTCATAAGCATGACCCAGATTATTCAACGCTACTACATAATCAGGCTTCAATTTTAGCGCTTCTTTATATTGGCGAATCGCTAAATCATATTGCTCTTGGGCAAAATAAGCGTATCCCAAACCATTGTAAATAGGAGCAGTATTTTCTTCTCCTTCCTCCTCGGCTGCTTTAAGAGCCTTTTGAAACAATGGTATGGCTTGTGTAAACACTTTCTTTTCTGAATAAATACAGGCTAACTCGTAATATTCTTGAGCCGTACCTTTATCTTTATTCAACTTGTTACGCAATCGTGATAAAGAACTTTCACGCTTACGAGTTTTGAACAGCTGGCGGAAAACACTCACAACTGCGAATGCTAGTAAACCCACCAAAACAGAGAGATAAACAACCGCTAGACTGTTATCCATTGCCTTCAAATCAAATTATTATAGGTGCTTCAATATCTATTATGAGTCTTTTGGGGAAAGGGGAAGGGGCAAAGGGGAAGGGGGAAGGGGAAGAAATGGACTATGGACTGTTGACTATGGACTATTGACTAATCTCCAGTATTTAATCCTTTCTTTTAACCAGCCTTGAGCTATGTAACGAGCGATCGCTTCGTTAACTTCTCTTCTGAATTTATCATACTGCAAACCCCTGGGCATAACTACAGATAAGGGTGCTGTTGATAATTTTGTCGGCAACAGGCGATATTGGGGGTTTTGTTGCACCCAGCCACTCAAAACGCTACCATCGGCGGCGAAAGCGGTCACGGTATTATTTTCTAATGCAGTTTGCGCTTCTTGGTAGGAATTAACCCCGACTAACTCGGCGTTGGGGATGTAGTAACGTACTTCGGCGATGGTGCTGGAATTATAGAGTACGGCTATTTTGCGTTTTGCTAAATCATTTATTTGCTGTATAGCCGCATCCTTGGTAACTATATAAGTGCCATCCAGATAATAGGGAACACTAAAATCTACCAAGCGTGAACGTGATGCGGTGGCTGTAACTCTAGCGATCGCCATATCCACTTTATGGTTCAATACTACAGATAGGCGATCGCGATTACTTACAGGTTGCAATCTTACAGCGTCTGGTTTACCTAGCAAATCAGTTGCTAAACGCTGTGCTAAATCAATTTCTAATCCTTGTAACCTGCCGTTAGCATCTTTAAAACCCAACAGAGGTAAATTATCTTTCACCGCCACAGTGATATAGCCTCGGCGCTGAATTTCTGGTGTTGATGCGGCAGATGCAACAAATCCTATTGCTAACAAAAGGCAAATAATAGTGGCGGATAATACCAGATGTAACCGACTAACTATTCGCCTTCTGTTACATCCGTTATTCATCCGTTACCACCTTTAACCTTTAGCTTGACTTGCCAACTGTGCCACTTTGCTGAAGCTAGCGGGGTCGAGAACTGCCAACTGTGCCAACATTTTGCGGTTGAGTTGGATGTTAGCTTTTTTCAAGTTACCGATTAACTGACTGTAGCTTAATCCTTGTTCCCTAGCAGCAGCGTTAATGCGGGTAATCCACAGACGGCGGAAATCGCGCTTTTTCTTTTTGCGATCGCGGTAAGCACTGCGGAGTGCCTTCATTACCTGCTGGTTAGCGGTTCTAAACAAAGTGGAATGAGAACCACGAAAACCCTTAGCCAGTTTGAGAATTTTATTGCGGCGTTTACGAGCAACGTTACCGCGTTTTACACGAGTCATCTTTTATTCCTAAAAAACTTACAAATTTACAAATAAGGCAACATCAAACGCACGTTTTCTTCATCGCGCTCATTGACAATTGCCATCTTAGACAAGCTACGCTTTTTGTTAGTAGTCTTGTGTTCCAAAAGGTGATTTTTGAAAGCCTTACGGCGCACGATTTTACCGCTACCTGTAGCGCGGAATCGCTTCGCAGCTGCTTTGCGTGTTTTCAGTTTAGGCATGGATTGGCTCTAATTCGACACAATCCCTCATTATATATTATTTTTGTCAGTTGTCAGTTGTCAGTTGTCAGTTGTCAGTTGTCAGTTGTCAGTTATTAGTTGACAGTTGACAGTTGTCAGTTGTCAGTTGTCAGTTATTATTCTCCCCTGCTCCCTCATCTCCCTCATCTCCCTCATCTCCCTCATCTCCCCCCTCACTAAATAAGGGTGCAAGAGTTCACCCCTACACCCCTACACCCTTGGTGACTAACTTCTAAATAAAGCGCTACGAGTTTCCGGGCCGAATACGCCATCAACTCGTAAACCGTTATTAGCTTGGAACTCCCGCACACGGCGGACTGTCACCCCACCATAATAGCCTGTGGGTTCTACACCAAGCGCCCTTTGCAATTCTGAAACTGCTGAACCACGAGAACCAAAGCTAAGTGTTACAGGGCCACCAGTACCGCCATTACCTCCATAACCGCCATTGCCACCACCTCTAAACAAAGCATTGCGAGTTTGAGGCCCGACTACACCATCTACACGCAAACCATTATTAGCTTGAAACTCCCGCACACGGCGAGCCGTCACCCCACCATAATAGCCTGTGGGTTCTACACCAAGCGCTCTTTGCACCCGCGAAACTGCTGAACCGCGAGAACCAAGCCCTAGTGTGAAAGTACCACCAACGCCGCCGCCAGAGTTACCGCCAGAGTTACCGCCAGACGTACCCCTAACCCATCTAGCAGCTACATATCTGTTACCATACAGACGAGCAAAACCATTGACATTTCCCCTAGTGGTGATTCGCGTACCGTTAGGGATGCAGTCTACAACTCTAGCATTGACACTGGGAGAACTGCGTACGTTTAGGCAACTACCATTAGTACGGACGTAGGCGGCTAAAGCGCCATTTACTTGCGTTAGAGAGGTAAATAACACCATTATGCCGGCTACAGATAACCAAGCCGAAGACTTGAGTAATTTGCCCCAACTAAAATCAAACTTAGGTAGTTCATATTCGAGATATTCAGCCTGACCATTTGCTTCTTGATTAGCAATGACCATAGAAGAATAAGCGATAAATTCCATTGCAGAACACCTTTACCTGTTAAACCTAAAAGATGAAAATTGATACAGGAATACTATTTGATTCTTGAAAAACTTCAGTACTTTGTAGGGTGGGCATTGCCCAAAACCATGATACTGCTCTTACGTATATTTCAAAAATCAAGTATGAATCCCTTACCATATTTGTGTATTTTCGACTACTGAAGATCATAAAGGGTTTTCCCTTTTAGTATCAGTAAAAAGTAAGAAAATTTATTAGGACTTACGCAAGTGTCATAATCAAACTAACTGTAGGGTGCGTCAGCCCCAATAATTTCCTACACATTCAAGGATTTTCCACATGACATTGCGGTTTTCATCCGGGCCTACTTGAGTTATAAGTCGGAAAAACTTGACTTTTTAAATCAGTTATCAGTGTTGACTGTTGACTGTTGACTGTTAAAAGTATAAAAACTATCAGTGCGTATCTGACTACCATTACGCCAAACTTCTACCTCTTCCGGACTAACTACGTAAGAGAAAGTACCATTATCAGCTTGATATCTATTTCTACCAATCATCCAAGCTGGTATTTTGACAGGCTGGCTTGGGTTCTGTTTCAACTCACCAATATAAAATAACTGCCCATTCTCGTCACAAATCCTGATTAGCGCATTTGCTGTCTCTCCTTGCAGACGTGTCAGGCCATTGCATTGTGCATCGGTCATGGGAATGGGTTGTGAGGGTGAAACTGGCTGTGCTATTATAGAGTGTTGGTTAATTATTGAAGAAGGAATGGGTAAGAGGCTACCACCGTAAGCGCCTGGAGAACGGGAGTTGGAAGTAGGGGAATTATTTTCTGGTTTGGGGGATAATTGCCGTACTTGGGTGGTGGGAGTAACTTTAGCCGCATTACTAGCAACAGGTGGTGATGGAATTTTATTAGCTGTTGCAGACCCTAAGAAACTCATAGGGTTAACAGCCAATCGTCCATTAGGATAATATTCAAAGTGTAAATGTGGTGCGGTGCTATTACCTGTAGATCCCATCTCCGCAATTATTTGTCCTTGTCTCACCTGTTGACCTTTGCTCACCAACAAACGGCGATTATGTCCATAAACAGTAACGCTACCATTAGGATGTCTAATTTCTATCGCGTTACCTAGTCCCCATTCATCCCATCCAGCCTTAACTACATTGCCCGCCGCCGCCGCGACAATTGGTGTTCCCGCCGCACCTGCAATATCAATTCCTTCATGTCTGTATTTACGAAAGCCTTGGGAAATATATCCTCGTGTGGGCCAAATTAAGTTAGGACTAGAAATAGTGTTAGGGTTAGAAATAGGGGTGGGAACGGCAATAGGAATAGATTTTTGTGGAATCTGAGAATTGTTTGTAACTTGAGTGAAAGCAGTAGTATTTGTACTGAATACAATAGTTAAAGATGTAAATAGAATATAAATATATATACTGCTGTTAATAAATGCCAATTTTTTGATTAGTTTTGAGAACATATAAGGATATCTCAGATACTTTTATGAATATTTGGTATTTCACTCTTATACTGGGATGGTCAGGGAAGTTTTAGTCAAATTTATCACTGTAATTGATGCTTTATATCAAGTAGACGAACATCTATTGCGAAAGTGTCAGGGTCAGATAAATTTGGTATTGGGTTTATTCACTGAAAATATAGACAGATTTGTTCAATTATTGACAAATCACCCACACAAGTATGTTATAATTAACGATTCTCAAGAGGCGTTGATCTTTGGAAAAGGGTGTAAGTCCTGATTTGAGAGTGCGGAGAGTTAGAATCAATCTAACCATAGCTTCTGTGTGGCAGAAAATCCTATAAATCAAACAAATTAATACATTTCCAGAAGGAGCTAATCAAATAAGAACTCCAAAACAAGCAAAAAGTAGTCGAGGACTTATCTGTAAATACAGATAAAACCCGGTAGAGAGGCTCGTAGTTAGTCCGGTAAGCGTAAAAGCTTACAAAGCTAAAGGTAATAGCCAAAGTAATATTTGTCTATGAAACTAGTAACTATAGAGAGCTAAAAATAATATTGAGAAAATGCAAAATGAAACAGCCCTGTGCTAGGGAAGGGGGTTAACACTTCCCCGTTTATAAAACTCGGAATTCTTGGGTCAAAAGGGAGCTATTGCTTAACCCCTCGCCAAGCATCGTCAAACCAGGATCTGATATATTTAATTACCAATTAAGTAGAGACACTTAATTAAATATAAGTTTGTAGTAAGGACTTTAGTCCTTTCAAACCCAGCAATAGAGCGATAAATCGCTGACTACGAACAACAACTCATTTTATATTTAATTATGTCTACCTACTTACTAATTATTAAAACTTCTGCATATTTCTACTTACAGGGTCAAAACCTCTAGCAAATCTTGTGCTTTCGTCATAATAAGCACCTGTTAAATCTGCTCCATATAATTTAGCAAAGTTGAGTTTGGCTCCCCGGAGATTTGCTTCGTTGAGCTTCACACCAGACAAATTGGCTCTAGTTAAATTCGCATTGGCTAAGTTGGCTCTACTCAAGTCTGCGCCCCAAAGTTTAGCTCTGGCTAGGTTAGCACCACTCAAGTCTGCTCCCCATAAATTTATCCCCGGTAAATAGGCTCCAATTAGTCTGGCTCTAATTAGGTTGGCCGCGGGAAAATATCTTTCTCCTGCGGCGTAACGTCGTTTGATAGTCTCAGCATCCATGAGTTGTATTCGCCTTGTTGAGTAAGAAAGAAGTTATCTGTTCCCATTCTCGATTTAACTCGCCGCTAAACTCTGGCTGACTGCTGCGCTGATACCAATAATGAGCATTATTCAAGTCGCCTTCTTTGCGATGTAGGTAAGCATGAACCCAAGCGCTATCAATGTCTTTGGCATTCTGGACGATTTCATGGGCTTGGTTCCAGTCTCCTTGTTTGTCATACCACAAGGCTTGCAGGGCTTTTGGTAGGGTTGGAGGACATGAACGCTGTCTTTCCATCAAGCGGAGAAATTCTTCTGTGTTCATAATCGCTAGTTGAGCAATTATTAGGCTTCTATCTCCAAGATACTCCGCAGGTTGATGATTGGGGGATGTTTTTTGAACGCAGAGGGACGCGGAGGTTAGCGCAGAGGAAGATGAGGGGGATGTGGTACCCTGCGGGAACGACTTCGTCGAACGACTACGCTCACCAACCGGGGGATGAGGGAGAATAATATTGTTTTATGACTAAACTTCTTACTAATTTTTCTTCCCCATCTTCCCCACTCCCCCCACTCCCTCATCTTACCCCAGTCCCCAGTCCCCATTCCCCAGTCCCAGTCCCTAAATCTTGCCTTTGGGAATGATTTCAAACTCGAAGTTACCAACGAGGCGTTCATCAACGTATACGTTTATTGTATGTTTGCCTGGTGGGTCTCCGGGGGCGATCGTCCAAAAGTTCTCAATGACACCATTTTTCGGTAACTGGGTGCGCTTGGTGACTGCTTCTGTACCGTCTGCTGATAATGTGAGGTTTTCACCGTCATCTGTAGCCCAAGTTTGTGGGGGTTTGGGGAGGCGCAGGACTTCTCGCCATGTCACTTCGCCTTTAACGCCTTGCAGTTGAATCCGCCAACCGTATTTGTTCCCCTCTACTAGTGGTACTTTGATTGTGGGGGTGAAGTTAAATTTTCCTTGAGCGTCACGGGTTGCTACTCCAAACTCAGCTTTACTGATATTTATCGGTTGAGTTTTGTTTGGCTGAGACTGAGAGCTTGACTGAGCAAGTGTCATAGCATTATTGGCTAAGGCTGAGGTATGAATAAACCCAGTCATCAGCAAAGAAGAAGTTATTACTACTGTCGCAGCCCGAATTGTCATGCTTCTCAATTTTTCGGTCAGTTACTAGTACATATTCAACTACTTTTTGTGCATCTCCGGTAGGGGTGGTGCGGGAATTTTGGCGGTGACAGATTTATCAGGCTTGTTTAGGTTGATTTTAAAGGCTGTGCTTAAGAGGATAACTCTAATTGTGGCGATCGCTACTCTATTCACTTTATTGTGTCTTGGCAGCTTTCACTATTTGATTTTCTCTTTAATCGCTAGTGATATTTTCTTGATTTTTTGTAAAACCTGCGATCGCCAAAGTAAGCTAATTATTTTTAATGCTTATTTGTATTTCTACAGTTAATATAAATTGAGATATGCCTTATAAAATACAAAATTATAAGATTTGCTAATTATTAAGATTATCTTTAATTCCTTAACAAAGCAGATTTACCAAAATCTGAATCTTAAAACTATAATGATTGGGTATGGCTGCAAAGTATAAATTTAAGTTAAAATTCATGGTTGTGTAATGTAATTATGAAAACATTTTTCATCTTAGTCTTAGCTGGAGTTGCGGCGATAAGTTATGTCCCGTTAAAGGCGATCGCTCAAGAAGGAACTTCACCCAAGAATCTGCAAGAAGCTACCATCGAACGTCATGAGGCTGCGGCTTTGACAACGCAACCTGCAACAATAAACGGTCAATGGAATAGCGTCACAAGTCAACCTCAAAACCTCCAAGGAAATTCTATTCCTCTGGAGCAAAAAAAAGGATGTGAAAGCCTCAGCCCATTTGATATACTCAACAATCCCAACGCTATCTTGAAGGAATGTGTTAATCCCACAGATAACCGTTCACCGCAAAATGTGGAACCAATAGAGTATTTCAAAGTCCCTGGACTGGATTCTGGTGTGAAGGTCAACGTTACTAAATTTTAAATACAAGATACACAAAATAAAAATAAGTTTCTCGCGCTAAAAATTCCATCTGACTTTGAAAACTGCGGTAGCGAGTGGTAGGCGTAGGCGAAGGATAAGCATCCATACCTAAATTTCTTGCCATTAACACGGCTCGTTTTAGATGCAATGGATCACTCACAATCAAAAATTTAGTTAACTGTTGATTAGTACCTACCACTTCTAACGCATTTTGAAGATTTTGGGACGTTGTGCGAGACTGAGTTTCTATAAGAATATCGCTTGCTTTTACTCCTTTGGCTATGGCGTAACGTTGACCAACAACCGCCTCAGCAGGTTCGTTAATTTCTCCCACTCCCCCCGTAAAAATAATTTTCTTTACATTGCCATTTTTATATAAATTAATTGCGTGATTAATTCGTTCTCGAAATACAGGTGATGGTTTTTCTCCCCAGACGGCTGCACCTAGAACAATTGCCGCATCCGCTTTGTGATTATAAATATTATTGCCATACAAATAAATGCTGGTGGCAGTAGAGACGATAATAAATAAAAATGCAGATACAGTAGTTATTAATAGCCAATTGAACCATTTTTTAGTCATTAGTCATTAGTCATTAGTCATTAGTCATTGGTAAGTAGAGACGCGATTAATCGCGTCTCTACAGTCAACAGTCCCCAATACCTACTCCACCAAATTCCAAAAGTAACCATCTGGTGCGACGAAAGAGAAACTTTTCTCGCGAAACTCATTTTCCACAATGCTGGTAAACTTTTGTGCTGCACTAGACTTGATGCGATCGCAATATGTTTCCAATCCTCGCACGCGGTAGGTGTAAAGCGACATCCCTAAGCAACCAGGCTGGGAAGCTTCAAAGCGCGACTCTAACTGAATCGCATCGGGAAAGCGGATAATATAAAGTCTGCCACTACGCGCCGCCATCAAGTCAGTCTTAGAAGAACGAGGATCATCAAAAGCCGTGACGATAAACTTTTCCCCTGGTTTGAGGTCAAACAAATCCCGACCAGCTGGTGAAGATTCGTAGCTAGTTTCCACATCATCGCGTACACGCAACAAACCTAAAACATCTTCATAGAATTTCAGGCTTTCTTTGCTGTCATCCTGAACAATCATGCCAATATGGGTAAACTGGCTAGTCTTAAAAGTGCTGGCTTGATTAATCTCGCCGTAATGGGGTAGGGTATAGCCAAATCTTTGAAATAATACCTGTCGAGTCAAGGGTTGCAGCAGTAACATCTCGCGCACACCCACAGCCTCATCGACGAAAGGACGACTTTTTCTCTCTTTGTTGTAAATTACTTCCCAATAAGGGTAACTATATCTCACCGCCCAGCCTGAAGTTTTAGCATCCTCAGCGTGATTTAAAATAGTTAATACATCAGCAGTTAAGGTAGTTGCCCAACGATTACCCTTTACTTTCATTGATGTTAACCCCAAACCGGGATTTGTGGAGTTTTGCCAAACCATCAACCGAATTAAACCGTGGTCTGCGTTTTGGTGATAAAGGCGAATAGAACGCAAAGCCGAGTCTACCCCATATAATTGATATGCGGCGGCTGGGGGTAATTGACCGACTTGACCGACACGATAGCCAAATTGCTCCCAATATTGAATCGCAAAAATGGGATCGGGAACGCCAATACAGACTTCATAGATACCTGCGATCGCTGTTTCTTGTCCCTGATTCATGCTAAATTCAAGTTGATGTTGCCTAGACTAGTTTACACTCTAGGAAATCGATGATGTCTGTATCAAGTTAGAGATCCGATGCAAATCTTGTAAGACAGCCGCCGCCGATTGATAGCGATCGCTAAAATGATACCGCACCATCCTATCTAGAATAAGTGCCAATTCTTCACTAACTTTAGCGTTGCTACGCCACATCACATTTCCCGTTTCCGGGTCTGGTGTCAGTTCTTGTGGTGATATCCCCGTAAGTGCTTGAATCCCCATCATCCCCACAGCGTAAATATCACTAGCCAAGCGGGGATGTCCGGCAAATTGTTCTGGTGGTGCATAGCCTCGCGTCCCGATAGCTACTGTCGCCAATTCTGTTTTCTCATCACTTGGCGGGTGCATCAACTTGACTGCACCAAAATCAATTAATACTAGCCGATTATCTTCCGCCGACCTAATAATATTAGTAGGCTTGACATCGCGATGAATCACCCGATGTTCGTGTACAAATGCTAAAACTTCTAAAATCCCTTTCAGCATTTCTACCACAAAAGCTTCACTCTGTAAACCTGTTACAGGTGGTAATTCCTCATTCAAAGTATGTCCGGCAATGTATTCTTCTATTAAATAAAACTCTTTCTCAACTTCAAAATAAGCCAGCAGTGCGGGAATTTGCCGATGTTTACCCAAAGACTCTAAAATTTCCGCTTCTGTAGTAAATAACCGCCGCGCCACCTGTAAAAACCTTGTATCTCGGCGTGCAGGCATTAATTTTTTTACCACACAAGTGGGATTTCCTGGTCTGTGAGTATCCTGTGCTAAATAAGTTTGAGCAAATCCGCCAGCGCCCAACACACTAGAGATATAATAACGACCACCCAATAACAAATCACCAGTTCGTTTTTCTGCTGTAGTTATGGCAGAATTATGGTGGGAATGTTGGTCATAAAGTGCTGTAGTATCTCTTGTTCCTGTAGTTTCTTGCAAGAGGATATTTAACTGTTCAATTACCTCTTGTTGTTTCTCAACTTGCAACATAATTACTTGAGTTTGCTGCTGAGTGCGATAAGTTGTGTAACTCATCACAGTCGCACTACTAAGAATTAAACTTAAAGCTGGTGGAATCAAAGGTATCCATCCAGCTTGTAAGAAAAAACCAACGCAAATCAAAACTAAACCTGCTAAGACCGTACCCCCAACTACAATCAATAGCAAAGGATGTCGTACTCGCCATCCCAAAACACCACCTACCAATGACCAACCCCAAAGCCAAACTAACTCCACCCAGTCAGTCCAATACCAAATTAGGGGTCTTCCATCCAAAACTGTACTGAGTAGCTGACTAGCTATTTGTGCGTGGATGAAAACAGCAGGTGTTCTAGTTGGTTGTTCTGGTGCTGCACTGTAGGGTGTGTATAAGCCAGGATGAATACTAGCAGCAGTTGTACCAATAATTACCAAACGGTCTTTTACTAAGTTAGGGTTAACTTGATTGTTGAGAACTTGTGTGAGAGTAACTGTTTTTACTAAATGATCAGGATGGCGGTAATTGAGTAATATTTGATAACCCTTTGCATCCAAACCTTGGTAGCTACCAGAATCAGATGTGAGAATGGGGAAGGCTTTTTTACCAAGATAAAACTTATCTTGGGCAAAATCTGGATGAATACCCATTTGTTCTAAATAGGCGATCGCAGCTAAAGCCGCAAATGAGAATTGTGTATTACATTTACTATCATTAGGTTCAGAAAATAGTAAAGCACGGCGAACAATTTGGTCTTCTTCCACATCAGAAACTAAATCGTTATAGCCTATGTTCGCTTGGGGAAAATTTGGCGGTGGAGGTATTTCTGACCTACCCATGCTGCTAGATAAGCAAGCAACAATAATATTGTGGGGATTTTCTATTCCTGATGCTAAATTTCTCTGGTCTGGTCGATAAATATTGAGAGCAATAACACTCGCTTGATAAGATTTTAATTTGATTAAAACTTGATTGATGATATTATCTGATAAATTTCCACCCTGTTTTGCTAAATCCTCTTCAGTAATTGTTACTACCAACAACCGTGGATCGGGTGATTCTGCTGGATGCGATGAGACTCGCTCCGCTTTTGGCGATGGCGTTCCGCCCAGCGTAGCTGATCGCAACATTTGGTCATAAGCTTTTAACTCCCAAGCCTGTAACCACTTAAGTTCTCTCACCCCCCAAACTAAAGCAGTGACACCCAAACTAGTAGCCAAAATTATCTGCCACCAGTGCTGATTAAAACCAGTGTCACGATAACTCTTGTCCTTAGTGAACGCAGCTTGCAGTTTGTTTAAGATTCCATTAGTCATTAGTCATTAGTCATTGGTAAGTAGAGACGCGATTAATCGCGTCTGTACAGTCAACAGTCCATAGTCCATAGTCATTAGTTTTTCCCCCACTCCCTCATCTCCCCCACTCCCCACTCTCTACTCTCCCTTAACCTCTTCAACCTTACTAGCAGCATTTAAAGGAATTGAACTAGAAGATGCGGAGAATAAATCTAACTTGGGTTCCTCAAGTGATGCGTCAATAGTTGTATTGGTGAAATAATAGCCAAAAATTTTGTCATAATTGGAAGCAACAGCCAAGAAAGCCCCGCCTAATATATAGATAGGTAATGGCAAGGAAAACTCTTTTAACCAATCAAATAATTCTGCTAAGGCAAACAAAAGCAAAAAACAAACAAGCCAGACCCTCATTCTTCTATCTCCTGTGCAAACCCCTATTATTAGGGTAAACACCTTGCATAATAATTGATGTTATATTTAACCACAATTATTGAAAATTACTAGGTTGACAGTTGTCAGTTGACAGTTGACAGTTGACAGTTGTCAGTTGACAGTTACCAGTTACCAGTTTTTCTCCTCATCTCCCGGTTGGTGAGCGTAGTCGTTCGACGAAGTCGTTCCCGCAGGGTACCACATCTCCCTCAGTCCCCAGTCCCCAATACCTCACCCCAAGATACAGGTCATGCGATCGCCTCATGCTTTAACCTAACACTAGAAATAATTGCAGGAAAAAAAATGAATCAACAATTGGTGGCAATATTGGTGTTCGCCTTCTTGGTGTTATTCATTCTCTCACCTTTTTCTGCCCTGGCTGCTTTAATGCTTTTGGTGTTACTTTCCAGTTTGTTCTTTCTCTTGACTAATTTATTTAGGGTCATCGTCTTTGGTGCTGATAACAAGTAATAACTTTCCCCGACCTTAATTCCTCAATTTTGGCAGGGGAAGTTCTACTTGTAGCTAAAATCAGGTATAGTCAGCCAATTAGGCTACTTCACAACTACTGACTGTTGACAAGCCAACAACGGTTGAGCTGATCGCAGTACCGCCTCCATTAACCCTGGAAACAGTACTTCTAAGTCTTCAAGCCGCAATGTATTGATGTGCTGTGTCCCTTCTTTACGAGTCAACACTACACCTGACTCTCGTAAAATCTTAAAGTGGTTAGACATGGTAGATTTTGCGATCGCAAAATCAAATTCAGCACAACACTGCTCTCCTTTAGTCGCTAACAGCCGCACAATCTCCAATCGTACTGGATCGCCTAACGCATACAGCACTCCTGGTAAGGAAATGTCTTTTCGGTCTGGATGATATAAAAATCTCATACTTGCATTATCTCTTATAATGTCTTATATTTTAATTATTCGATAATATCGAACAAGCGAATTAAGGCTAAGAACCATGTCATCCGTTACAAATGTCACAGAAGCCACATTCAAGCATGAAGTGTTGGACAGCACCGTTCCCGTGTTAGTAGACTTTTGGGCCCCTTGGTGCGGCCCTTGTCGGATGGTAGCGCCAGTGGTGGATGAAGTTGCAAACCAATACAACGGACAAGTCAAAGTAGTAAAGCTGAATACAGATCAGAATCCCACCGTTGCCAGCCATTATGGCATCCGCAGCATTCCTACACTAATGGTTTTTAAAGGAGGAAGACAAGTTGATACAGTTGTCGGGGCTGTTTCTAAGATGACGTTGACTAAGACTTTAGCACAGCATATTCAAGAACAGTAATATTAACAAAAGGGAACTGGAGAATAGGCGAGTAAATCATGCGCCTATTCTCCAGTTCCCTAGCCTTCATAAACCAGTTAGTTTTCACTAAAACAGCGCAACTAGCCATCTCCAGAGTTGAAGAATGTATTCAAAAAATCGCCAGCGATCGCAATATTAGCCCATCGGCAGTTGCAACAGAGTTCTTCCAAGATTTGCGCCCATCATAAAATTTGGATTCAATATGATGATACCGAAGAAGGTATAGCGACTGATTTGCTGCAAGCCGGAGTGACTAAAGGAAGATATAGTTCTCGGCTTTCGCCATACTAAAGTAAGGAAGTATACGGGTTTTGCCGTAATATTAAGACAACGAATCAAGTTTTTTATCAAATTTCAATATTTCTTTGTTTCCAGTAATTAGGCTTGCGCTTACCATGTGCGATCGCCATAACTCAAATTACTTCTTCAAGCCACTTTCGCGTCTCCCTGTGGATAATATAGCAATTTTTAGTTAAGTGAGGTACATAGTTAATGTTTTTCAACGCAGAGGTATTCCAAAGATAATTCTCTATTAGCATATATTGAAAAATGCGAAATTTCCTTACACCGAAGTGAGGGATATTATTATGCACTTGATTACTGATATCGTCCGCAGATGATAAGTGCGATCGCTTACAATAGGGCGGAGCATGATTGCATTTATATTTCATTACTTACATTCCTGAAGCTCATGAATCAATCTAGTCGTTCAATATCCCGGCGGCTGTTGGCAATTTTGTTAGTAACAGTCCTCTCTTGGTGGGGATGGACACCAAAAAGTGCTTTAGCACAAAGGTCTACCACTCTCCAACCCAGCAAAACACCCACATCCAAGGTGCAAACTTCGATTCAACCTTATTTGGATCGGGTAATTAACGAGTTGACAGAGTTCCGATTAGACAATGGTATGAAGTTTATTGTCTTAGAACGCCATCAAGCACCAGTAGTGTCCTTTCTCAC
This sequence comes from Leptolyngbyaceae cyanobacterium, assembly GCA_036704005.1. Classification (GTDB taxonomy): domain Bacteria; phylum Cyanobacteriota; class Cyanobacteriia; order Cyanobacteriales; family Nostocaceae; genus Trichormus. The sequence goes on from DATNQO010000107.1 coordinate 32,164, forward strand.
CTACGCCGATGTCGGCGGTGTCGATGAACCAGATGGTAAAACGGGTGTGGCTCACTTTTTAGAACATTTGGCGTTCAAAGGCACTACACGCATCGGTACAACAAACTATCAAGCCGAAAAACCTCTACTTGACCGTTTAGAACAGTTAGACACACAAATTAGAGCCGCAAAAGCCAATGGTAAGCAAGATGAAGTTGCTAAGTTGCAAGCGACTTTTAAGGAGGTAGAATCACAAGCTGCTAAATTAGTCAAGCAAAATGAAATGGGGCAAATTGTCGAACAGGCTGGGGGTGTAGGTTTAAACGCCACTACCTCAACGGAAGCGACACGTTACTTTTACAGTTTCCCCGCTAACAAGTTGGAATTGTGGATGTCCCTGGAGTCTGAGCGATTTCTTGACCCTGTAGTTCGCCGGGAATTTTATAAAGAAAAAGATGTAATTTTAGAAGAGCGGCGGATGCGGGTAGATAATTCACCTATCGGCTTGATGGTGGAGAAGTTTATCGATACCGCTTACAAAGTCCATCCTTACAGACGGCCTGTCATTGGTTACGACCAAGATATCCGTAACCTCACGCCAGAGGATGTACAAAAGTTTTTTGAGACTTACTACGTACCTAGTAATATCACTGTGGCTGTAGTTGGGGATGTTAACCCGGCTGAGGTGAAGAAACTGGCACAAACTTACTTTGGTCGCTACAAAGCCGCACCCAAACCACAGTCAAAAATTCAAGTAGAACCACAGCAAACTCAACCCAGAGAAGTGACTGTAGAACTACCTTCTCAACCTTTGTATTTTGAAGGTTATCACCGTCCGGCAATCAACCATCCTGATAATGCGGTGTATGATATTATCGGCGCTTTGTTAAGTAATGGGCGCACGTCGCGGTTGTATAAATCTTTAGTTGAGCAAAAGCGTTTAGCGTTGAATGCTCAAGGTTATAGTGGTTTCCCTGGAGATAAATATCCCAACCTGATGCTGTTCTATGCTCTCACAGCTCCTAGTCATACAGTTGATGAGTTGGCGGTAGCTTTACGTCAAGAAATTGACAAGCTGAAAACTGAACCTGTCTCGGCTACTGAGTTAGAACGGGTAAAAACACAAGCTAGGGCTGGGTTGTTACGTAGCCTTGATTCTAATATGGGTATGGCACAACAACTCTTGGAATATGAGGTAAAAACTGGTTCTTGGCGGAATTTGTTTAAGCAATTAGATGAGATTATTGCTGTGACTCCTGCGGATATTCAACGAGTGGCAAAAGCAACTTTTACACCAGAAAATCGCACAGTTGGCAAGTTGTTGTCCAAAAAAGCATAAGCAAGACACCGCAAAGATTAGGAGATAAGCAACGGATATGCACAGGCTTAAACAATTGAAAATGCAAAATATCCTACGGGTTCGCGGTAGCGTCTCTGAAAGAGAAGCTAAAGCTACAAAATTCAAAATGGGAAAAGCTAAAAAGTTAATATATGTATTAATTGCTGTTTTTGTGTTTGTATCTGTCACTTTTAACTTTTCCCAGACGGCGACAGCAGCAGCCAAACATTATACAGAGTTGGAGTTTGCGCCTTTACCTGAGATTAAGTTACCCAAGTATGAACGGTATGTGCTGCAAAATGGCTTGGTTGTGTATCTGATGGAGGATCACGAACTACCTTTAGTCGGTGGTACAGCCATAGTACGGACTGGGAGTCGTTGGGAACCAGCAGATAAAGTGGGACTGGCTGGTTTTACAGCCGCAGTCATGCGGACTGGGGGAACTCAGCAGCATTCACCTGATAAGCTGAATGAGATATTAGAGCAACGGGCTGCATCGGTGGAAGTGAATATCAATGAAGCTGCGGCTAGTGCTAGTTTTGAGTCACTGACTGAAGATGTCGATACGGTGTTTGGGTTGTTTGCAGAAGTTATGCAAGAACCAGTATTTGCCCAAGAAAAGCTAGATTTAGCGAAAACTCAAGCTAAGGGGAGTATTGCCCGGCGTAATGATAACCCTAATGATATAGCGAATAGGGAATTTCGCAAGTTGATTTATGGCAAAAATAGCCCCTATGGGCGGATTACAGAATATGCTACTGTGGATGCGATCGCCCGCGAAGATTTGGTACAGTTTCATCAAAAGTATTTCCATCCCAATAATACAATTTTGGGGATTGTGGGGGATTTTGATAGTAAGAAAATGCGATCGCTCATTCAAGCTAAGTTTGGAAATTGGACGCGTAACCCCAAATTCGCTAAACCAACCTTACCAGAGGTAGCCTCAGCTAATCAAGGCGGAGTATTTTTTGTCAATCAACCCCAACTTACCCAAAGTAATGTTTTAATTGGGCATTTGGGAGGTAAATTCGATAGCCCCGACTATGCAGCCTTGGATGTGTTGAACGAGGTATTTAATGGGTTTGGGGGACGCTTATTTAATGAAGTGCGATCGCGTCAAGGTTTAGCCTATTCTGTATATGGTTTATGGAGTCCTCGCTTTGACTATCCTGGGATGTTTATCGCTGGTGGACAAACCCGTTCTGACGCTACTGTGCAGTTTGTCAAAGCTTTAAAAGCGGAAATCAAGCGTATCCAAGCCCAACCAGTAACAGCAGCAGAATTAGCCCGTGCGAAAGACTCTACACTTAACTCTTTCGTGTTTAACTTTCAAGACCCCGCACAAACTCTATCACGGTTAATGCGTTATGAGTATTACGGCTATCCGGCTGATTTTCTCTTCCGCTATCAAAAAGCTGTAGCCGCAACCACAGCCGCCGATGTGCAACGAGTAGCCAAGCAATACCTCAAACCAGATAATCTTGTGACTTTGGTAGTAGGAAATCAAACCGCCATTCAACCACCATTAACTCAATTAGCAGCCCAAGTAACACCAGTTGATGTGACTATTCCTAGTCCACAAGCGCGGAATTAAAAGGCAGGAGGCAGTTGACAGTTGACAGTTGTCAGTTGTTATTCTCCCCTGCCTTTCTGCCCACACTAATCAGTTGGTTTGCGCTTTCGTCGTTATCCATTCTGCTTGAACCTAATAAACGGCTTTTGCAATACGGTGCATTGCTCAACTAAACTAAGTTTATAAACTTAGTTTGTTAAAAGTATGGAAACTGTAAATATCCATCAAGCCAAAACAAACCTCTCACGCTTGTTGTCTCGTGTGGAACTTGGGGAAGAAATTATTATTTCAAACCGAGGTATCCCAATTGCAAAGTTGGTTCCGTTTCATAACCCATCTAATCGGCGAGCTAGTTTAGGGTTAGACCGAGGGCGTTTCACAGTACCAGACGACTTTGATGCTCTTTTGCCAGAAGATATCTTGGCAGTATTTGAGGGTGGTGAAAAGTGAAGTTGTTGTTGGATACTCAATGTTGGTTGTGGTGGTTTGCCTAACCAGAGAGGTTGAGTGAGGAGGCAATTACACAAATTGCTGATGAAACCAACGAATTGTGGTTTTCGGTTGCTAGTATCTGGGAAATCGGTATTAAAGTTGCGATCGCAAATTGTAATAATGAACATTATTGGCAAGTGTATTTTGACACGAATAAAGCTATACGCGAAACCTTTGGCGAAGCTGGATATCCCCTGAACAACGCTAAGCCTTTACTTTTCCACCTGAAAATGGCACAAGCTCCGTTATTCCCTCATCTGTAATATCTTCATAATAAGGTAACTACTTAGTTTTAACTTTTATATCTTTTCAACATAACAACTCACAAAAAGATAGCTCATCCAACAGCTTACCTTTTTACTATTTATTCTCTGTGCCTCCGTGCCTCTGTGGTGATTAAACATAGAGACACAGAGGTCAGCAAAACCTACCTTAAGAAAGAGGAGAGTTCATCAGCTTATTCTCAATATTATGTCAGCACCAAAAAAACATTCTGGTTGGATTTACTGTTTTTAGTCAAAACCATAGTAAATAGAGAAAAGCTGATGAATATAGCTGCAATTAGTCAAGTTGCTTTGGCTCTTTTAACACAGTTTGGGCTGAGAGTATTAGGCGCGATCGCTCTTTGGATTGTTGCTCAATGTTTGATTGATTTTGGCTTAAAATTACTGCGGCGGGCTTTCCGTAGTAGACAGGTTGAGCCAACATTAATTAACTATATTGTGAATATAGTTGCTGTATTACTCAGAATTGTTTTAATTGTAGCAATTCTGGGATTTTTCGGCATAGAAACTACATCCTTCGCTGCATTACTAGCGGCTGCTGGTATAGCCATCGGTGCAGCTTGGAGTGGACTGTTAGCTAACTTTGCGGCTGGTGCATTTTTAATTATTTTTCGTCCATTTATGGTTGGTGACACCATTAAAGCAGCAGGTGTTACAGGAACAGTGGAAGAAATCGGAATGTTTACCACAACTATTAATACATCCGATAATGTCAGGACAATTATTGGTAATAATAAGATATTTGCTGACAATATTCAGAATTTTTCTGCCAATCCTTACCGCCGCGTAGACTTAGAAGCGCAACTTCATCATAGCGTTGATCATGAGGATGCAATTAGGCGATTAAAAGAGAGAATCAGCCAAATTCCTCATGTCTTAAATAATCCTACACCAGATGTAGAAATATTAGATTTCAACTTAGCAGGGCCAGTATTAGCAGTGCGTCCTTATTGTCATCATCAACATTACTGGCAGGTTTATTTTGCCACGAATAAAGCCATACGAGAAACATTTGGTACTGCTGGGTATCCCGTACCCGAACAAAACTATAGATTTATCGAAGCATCACTGGATGGCACATCCGCTAGTGTGGAACAACGTACATCTTTGAGCTAAAGTATGCCATAATCAAGATAGATACCAATTTACTTGATATGTCTTCTTTTACTTGCTCTAGTTGTGCGGTAGTCCTGAACCAACAACAGATGCAAAATACCTCCCATCAAAACCAATTTCAGGATGATTCCGTTGACCACGGTAAGAGCGTAAATAAAACTTGTACTGTGGTAGAGAATGGTAGGGTTGTAGTCAAACCATTACCTCCACAAAATGATGAGACTGCTGAGGTTTAGTTTGATAAAATAAAAATAAGATTACTGTAGTGGCTTGGCAAGGCTAAAATGTGGAAATAGATTTGAAAAAATTGAACGCAGATAAACGCAGATAAACGCAGATGAGTAAGGGCGCACAGCGCCCCTACAGATAATCGATGTGTGGCAGGTAAATATTTTTTGAATCGGTATAATTTTTCGATTGCCCACTTGCTCAAATTTTTGGCTGATACTCTTGACAAAATCCTGCTCCAAACGAATGAAACAGCCCTGTTCTTTTTAAGGGGTGTTATGGGGGATCATCAAGTCTTTAATATCACAGCAAATATTGTGAGCTATTAACCAAGAAATTAATTTCTTGGCTAACGATGCAGTTAAATCATTTTGTTTTTCGGCTGGCTTGGTTTACCGCTTCTGTTGCAACAGTTAAGTAGGGTGTGTTACGGCTGTGTAGATATTTGGAACAGCGAGAAAATCAATATCAGCCGTAACGCACCGATAAATGTTAGCCAGGCAAGACTAAACTTGTGCATGAGTCTTAATCATCAGCATTTATCGGCGGTTAATTTTATCCAAATCTATTAGCCACGCCGAATTTAATGTTTACAGGACTTACGCAAGTGTCACAATTGGTGGTTGGTACGTGAAGCTACAAGTCTCATGACTACGTTCAAATATTTTCGCCAGTCACACACCCTACAGAAAAAATATGCCAGTTGGGTAAGTCCTAGTTTACTTATTTACTTCACCTCTGTTTCTGTTACTTCTACCAATTCCCAAATCAGAATAGCTAACTCAATCAAAATACCTGAACCTGGGATAAAACAGTCAGCAATTAAAGGAATCATAAATAACACAACCGCCATCAGCTTCTTATTTTTCATTGCTTTATCTTGAATGCTGAAGCAACGGTAAATTTGGGGTAGTAAGTGCAAGCAAAAGGTGCTGGCTATTGGCTGTGATGCGTGAATATGCTGCTGTTGGAGTTTGGGGATGTTAGATTAAGTTTGGGGAATCCCAAAACTTTGTCGCAAATTTGGGCAAGAGTAAGCGATGGCGCGTGTTAGCTACGGTGATGATGTCAAAGCGCGGGTAAGGACGCTGTTAGAGCGTTTTTTGGCTTATGTCAATGATGAGTTAGAAGATGGGGAACTGTATAAAATTGTCCTCAACTGGGAAACGCCCAAGCAAGTAATAGTGAGGACACAGCTAAGAGTTTTGGCAGAACTTAGCGGTTTAAGCAAAGAACAAGTCAGAGACGGACTAAAGGCGCTGAAGGATTTTTTGAAAATTCTGGAAGACTTGCGCGAACATAAACAGGGTTCGGAGAATTGGCACTTTCGGCTGACGCTTTGGGATAACAAAGACGACAAAGCCAGTAATTTGCAGAAATTTGATGCAGAATGGCAACGCCTCAGAGAAGAAAAACCTGGTGTGCAGCGTGCGGAAGCTAAAAAAGCCAAACTCGCACCTACCCCTTATAACAATCTTCCCCTAGCTGTACCTAGAGAAAAATTTGTCGGACGTGATGCACAATTGCAAAACCTCCATCAACTGTTGCAGGAAAATCAACAGGTAGCAATTGCGGCTATTGCGGGGATGGGTGGAGTCGGGAAAACAGAACTAGCTTTACAATACGCCAAGTCGCACCTCGTCACTTATCAAGGCGGAATTTGCTGGTTGTCTGCACCGCAGGATGTAGGGGTGCAACTGATACAATTTGCTCGTACTTATCTCGAATTAAGCATTCCAGATGATTTAGATTTAGTTGGGAGAGTCCAATACTGTCTGAGAAATTGGCATGAGGGTGAGGTTTTACTGGTAATTGATAACGTCACTAACTATAGAGAGGAAGTTAGATTTTATTTAGAGTCTGTTCCTTCCCGGTTTAAGCAGTTGATAACCACGCGGGAAAAATTACAGTCGCCAATAGTGCGATTAGATTTAGATGTGCTGACACCACTAGTGGCGATGCAGTTATTAAAATCGATAGTGGGTAGAGAAAGGCTGCGACGTGAACCTTTAGTGGCGAGAAAACTTTGTAAGTGGCTGGGATATTTGCCTTTGGGTTTAGAATTAGTCGGGCGTTATTTGTTAGGTGATGAGGAGTTATCTCTAGCAGAAATGTTACAAGATTTAGAAAAAGAGCGTTTGAAAAATCCCGCTTTAGAAGAAGCTCAACCAGAAATGACTGCTAAATTGGGTGTTGCTGCTGCTTTTGAGTTAAGTTGGCGACGCTTGCGAGAAAATGCCCAACATTTAGGTTGTCTTCTCAGTTTATTTGCTCAAGCACCAATTCCTTGGGAGTTGGTGGAGGGTATAACCATAAATAATGAGGCTCAAAATTGGAAACAAGCTAGGCGTGAGTTGTTACAGTTACATCTACTCCAGCATAAAGCTGAGGGAGTTTATCAACTTCATCCCCTGCTGCGAGAGTTTTTCCAAGATAAGCTTACAGGTTTAGAACAGGCGGAGGAATTTAAAAGAGCGTTTTGCAAGATAATGGTAGGGGTTGCTCAAAGTATTCCTGAAACTCCCACACGTCAGCAAATTAAGGATATCACCCCCGCCATAGCTCATTTAACAGAAGTAGCGAACCATCACATTGAGTATGTCAGCGATGATAATTTATATTGGGTTTTCACTGGCAATGCTGTATTTTATAGAGGTCAAGGACTATATGACAAAGCAGAACCTTGGCTTGAGTTGGGTCTAGAAATTATCAAAGAACGCTTGGGACAATCACATCCCTTCGTCGCCGCTATCCTCAACAACCTAGCATTACTCTACCAATTTCAAGGCAGATACAGCGAAGCTGAACCTTTGTTTGTTCAAGCTTTGGTATTAAGGCGCAAACTCATGGGAGAAAAACATCTTGAGGTCGCACAAAGCCTAAATAACCTAGCAGTACTTTATTACTCCCAAGGCAGATGCAGCGAAGCTGAACCCTTGTTAGTTCAAGCTCTGGCACTGCACTACAAACTGTTGGGGAAAGAACATTGCTCACTCGCTACCAACCTCAACAACCTTGCAGGAATTTACGACTCCCAAGGCAGATACAACGAAGCTGAACTTTTGTACACCCAAGCTTTGGCACTCAGGCGTAAACTATTGGGAGAAGAACATCCTGAAGTCGCACAAAGTCTTAATAACCTAGCAGTACTCCACTGCTCTCAAGGCAGATACAACGAAGCTGAATCCTTATTAGTTCAAAGTTTGGCGCTGTGTCACAAAGTACTCGGAAAAGAACATCCTGATGTCACACAAAGCCTTAACAACCTAGCATATTTCTATATATACCAAGGCAGATACAACGAAGCCGAACCCTTATTTATCCAAGCTTTAGATACTTTAGAGCGACAGTTAGGGGTAAATCATCCTTATACTCTAACTGTCAGTAAAAATTTAGCAGATTTGCGCGATCGCCTAAACCCGCCTCAAGAATAACTATATTTATCCTGAAATCCGCAATGTAGAACCATGAGCGATCGCAAATTAACCCATCTTCAAAAAACCAGTACTTAGTTAAATCATCTTCTAGAATGTTTATTTGAAATTGTACCTGCTTTATCAAGTAAGCTGAAAAACTTCTAATTTCCATAAACAAATCAAATTAAATTATTGTTGAGTTCGCATCTTGCCCGCCCCAATTATCCTATTTAAATCTACAACAACTTATTTCTAACTGATTAAATACAATTCGTTTAAGCCTTTCCTGGCTTAATGATGAGTTAGCTTGAATGAGACAATGCAAATGATTTTACATAATAAACCTATAAAAATGATTAGATTTAAACATTAAATTAATGCTGTTTATACTAATAGTCATAAATAATAAATATTAATTTACTCAATTGGGAATAGAACAATCTACGTATATACTTATATATAAATTTTTTCGCAAATTCGCAAATAAATAAAAGCTTAAAAAAGTCTTAATTTAATCTATCTATCCCAAGCATATGTCTATAACATAGATAATTGTGAAATATAGAAAAAGAAAAGTAAATTACATCAGGAGATAACAAAATGAATCAGATACGTCTTTACGCCAAACTCGCACCATCGCAGATGCCAGAAAGCTATCAACAAAAGCTTTCGGCTCTATTAGAATGGAACAAAATCGTCTATGGCTGTTTGCAAAGCGGCCAAGTTGAAGACGCAAAGATTTTTTTAGAGCAAGCAATTACCGAGGCGGAAAAGCCAGCAAAGTATGATTATTGAGTTATCAAGAGATAGGTTACAGGTAACAGGTTGGGAAGCGCTGGGTATGTTTATTTTCTGGTTAGTTTGTGTTATCGTAGATGCAGCGATCGCATTCCGCAAGAGAGTAGCTCATCGCTATACCCATAGCTATAAATTCTCAACTTGTCTTACCTGAGCTATATTTCTCCAGATAGTTGCATCAGAAGGTAAATTAAAGTTTAATAATATTTAGATAAAAACACTGATAAAAACAGCTAGCTAGCATATATTAAAGCCTCGGTTTGTGAACAACCGGGGTTTTTAATATTTTAGGGGGCTGGGGACTGGGGACAGAATGAGAAACTGTAACAAATTTCTATAGTAGAGATTGGCATACAAAGTCTCTACAACAACTCATAAATTGCATCTATGGCTACGCTAGGCAAGCTACATCAAAAAACAATGGTAACTACTGCTGTAGCCACATAGGTTAACGTGAGTTCGACCAGCGTTGTTTTGACCTCTCCCCCAACCCCTCTCCTACGAGGAGAGGGGTTGGGGGAGAGGTTCATCGAACTCACGTTAGGTTAGGACATAGGTAAATCATAAAATTCTTATATTAAGAAACTTTTAAGGCTGTCACCTGTCACCTGTCACCTGTCTCCTGCTATATTTATCAACCCAGCGCTACTAAACAAGGCTTATTTGTTCACACATACGCTGTTCTAAAAGTGCCAACAAACTATCAACATCCTTCCCAACTTGTTCAAAACAAATTGGCGGCGCTGGTTCTGGCGCAAACTGAATTAACTTAATTTCCCCCTTACCAATACCAATCATTAAAACTTCAACTTCTGGCTGATTATGTTCAATAATTCCCAAAAGTTCCTGAAGCCTATTTTCCACATTTTCATTTAATTTTTCCACCGCATCTTGAGGACAATAAACAAAATGTGGTGTTGGCTGTAAATCAATGCCAATAGTCCCTTGACTATTACCATTTTCTAACCACAAAGCCCAAAAAAGTGCCGCTAATTCTGACTGATTTTCTTTAACAAATCTGTCCAACTGACTTCGCCACTTACTATTCCCTGATTCCGATTTAGTATTACCAAACATAATTAGTTGTTAGTCATTAGTCCACAGTCCACAGTCCACAGTTCATTTCTTCCCCTTCCCCTTTCCCCTTTCCCCTTTCCCCTTTCCCTCACCTCAACCCACTCTGCACACGCCACAGGCTAGCGTAAACTCCATTCTTATCTAACAACTCTTCATGAGTTCCAGACTCAATTAATTGTCCATGTTCCATGACATAGATACAATTAGCATTGCGAATAGTAGAAAGACGATGAGCGATCGCAATTGTTGTCCTACCTACAGTAATCCGTTCTAGCGATCGCTGTATAGCTGCTTCTGTTTCATTATCCACCGCCGAGGTCGCTTCATCTAAAATCAAAATTGGCGGATTTTTCAAAACCGCGCGTGCAATAGCAATTCTCTGTCTTTGTCCCCCCGATAACTTTTGTCCCCTTTCCCCAACAATTGTTTCATAACCTTCGGGTAGGCGGGTAATAAATTCGTGCGCCTCAGCTATCTTGGCGGCTGTGACAATTTCTGTTTGCGTCGCATCGAATGTACCATAAGCTATATTCTCAGCTACCGTACCGTGAAATAAGAATACATCCTGACTTACCAAGCCAATACTACGGCGTAAATCGCGTAATCTTAAATCTTCTATATTGATCCCATCTAAAGTAATTTTTCCCGCCTGTACGTCATACAACCGCAGCAACAGCTTAACTAAAGTGCTTTTACCCGAACCTGTGGAACCAACGATCGCAATTGTATTGCCTGCGGGTATCGTCAAAGATAGACGTTTAATCACAGGTAGCCTATCTTTATAAGCAAACGTGACATTTTGGAATTGTACCTCACCCCGTACCTCTTCCACAGGTAAAGCGATATTTCCCGTGTGCGCTGTGATAGGCGTATCCAACAACTCCATAACCCGGTTAGTAGAAGCCATCGCCCGTTGATAAAGGTCAAAAGTATCGCCTAACCTAGTTAAAGGCCACAGTAGTAACTGTACTAAAAATACCAACGAACTATAAGCGCCTACCGACATTTTCCCAGCGACGGTTTGCAAACCCCCGAATAGGAGTAGGGAAGTGAAACCGATTAAAATCAGCATTCTGATGAGAGGGATAAAAGCCGCCGAGAGTGCGATCGCTCTTGTGTTACTCTCACGATAAGCCGAACTATCGATTTCTAAACGCCCTATCTCATATTCTTCCGCCGTAAAGCTTTTAATTGTCGTGATCCCACTCAGGTTATTAGACAAGCGTCCATTTAATAACCCCACCTTTTCCCGCACCTCGGCGTAACGTGGTGCTAGAGATTTTTGGAAAGCCACCGAACCCCAGAGAATAAAAGGCATGGGTAAAATCGCCAGCCAAGCTATACTCGGAGCCAGAACAAAGAATGCACCGCCAACGACTACAATAGTCGTGACGACCTGAATAACTTCATTGGCTCCCACGTCCAAAAAGCGTTCTAGTTGGTTAACATCATCACTAAGGATGGACATTAAACCACCTGTACTGCGTTCCTCAAAATAAGCTAACTCCAACTCTTGAAGGTGTTTATATGCGTCCAAACGTAGGTTATGCTGGATATTTTGCGCCAAGTTACGCCAGAACAACTTATAGCGATACTCAAAAAATGACTCTAGTATCCAAGTGATGACTGTCAGCAGCGACACAATGAAAAATTGCCCACGGATATCTTTCACTCCTAACTGAGCAATGATAGAATCCTGCTGCTTAACCACCACATCCACCGCAATACCAATTAAAGCAGGTGGAGCCAAATCAAAAATTTTGTTTAAAATCGAGCAACCTGTCGCCAACCACATTTGTTGACGATACTGGTATCCGTAGTCAAATAGGCGCTGGAGGGGATGAACCGAATGTTTACGCCTTTTTAATACCCGTGGAGATGGAGATGCTATAGCCACAGCCGTTAAAAGTTGTGTGCATCTGATATTACCACAGGAAGGGGGGATGGGGGACTGGGGAAGGGGAAAGGGAAAAGGGGAAAGGGGGAAAGGGATAAAAACTATGGACTAATGACTAATGACTATGGACTAATGACTAATGACCAATGACTTTTGACTAATGACTATGGATTAATGACTAATGACTAAAGACAATTGGCAAACTACTGCGTTAGGAATTTTAGTGGCAATTTTGGTGATTGTTGGGTTAAATTCCTTTATTATTATCAACCCAGGACAAGCGGGGGTGTTGAGTATCTTAGGTAAAGCTAGGGATGGTGCTTTAATGGAGGGGATTCACTTGAAACCGCCGTTCATATCGGTGATTGATGTGTATGATCTAACTGTACAGAAGTTTGAAGTGCCGGCAGAAAGTTCCACTAAGGACTTGCAAAATTTGTCTGCGAGATTTGCCATTAACTTTCGTCTTGATCCCATTCAGGTAGTTGATGTGAGAAGAAAGCAAGGAACCTTAGAGAATATTGTCTCGAAAATTATCGCGCCGCAGACGCAAGAAGCATTTAAAATTGCGGCGGCGAGAAGAACAGTAGAAGAAGCAATTACTAAACGCAGTGAATTAAAGGAAGACTTTGATAATGCGTTAGGCGATCGCTTAGATAAATATGGAATAATAGTATTAGATACTAGCGTCGTTGACTTGACATTCTCGCCAGAATTTGCCAGAGCCGTAGAAGAAAAACAAATCGCCGAACAACGCGCCCAACGAGCCGTTTACGTAGCGCGAGAAGCCGAACAAGAAGCGCAAGCAGAAATTAATCGAGCCAAAGGGAAAGCAGAAGCCCAAAGACTTTTAGCAGAAACCCTCAAAGCCCAAGGTGGGCAATTAGTGCTGCAAAACCAAGCCATAGAAGCATGGAAATCTGGCGGCGCTCAAATGCCAAGAGTGTTGGTAATGGGTGGAGAATCTCCTAATAATGTCCCCTTCATTTTCAATCTGGAAAACACCCAAAATTAAGTTGTAATTTGCCTACTCGCACACAAACACAACCACAGTTCATAATTAAGTAATCTATGACAATCCCCAATCATCCCAATCTTACCATCGCCGACGCAAAAAAAGTCCTCAATAAATTTAACTGCTTAGATATTGCCCCAATTCTTAAGCCATCAGAAAAAGAATCAGTGCGTCGGGCATTAATTTTCATCACCAAACTTTCCGACTATCAAATATTAGGAATTTGCGCCGACACCGCCGAAGAAGGACTACTAGCCATGAGAACCTATTCTCATGCTTTAGGTTACGAAGTCCCCATTGATTTACCTGTAGTCGAAGGCCCAGTTTACATCAAATTAAACGGCAAAAACGGACTGTGCTACCTCGATTCCTACGCCGGACACCATCGCGGTGTTCTAGTATCATGCCAATCCTATTACGAAGGAGGAATCAACGAAATGTATGGACACCTACCCCTCGACCTCTTCGTTTAAAACCCAGCCCTAACCAGAGGTACGCTAAAATAAATAAACGTACCTCCTCCCTACAATCTTTTACTCTCAATCCTCCATGAAAACCCAAAACATTACAACAAGCAAACTATCCACAAAAAACCTCTGCGTACCTTTGCGATAACCTCCGCGCCCCTCTGCGTTAAAAAAACAAAAAAATCTTCTTCCCCCCAAAGCCTGTGCGTCAGCTAAAAAGTATCTTTTAAAATCATGAGCATCATCACCCTACAATCAGTAAAAAAAGACTTTGGAATCAAAGAAATTTTAAAAGATGCGAACTTTAGCTTAGATGCTACAGATAAAGTTGGCTTAATAGGTACAAACGGCTCAGGCAAATCAACCCTATTAAAAATGATAGCCGGAATAGAACCAGTTGATAGCGGACAAATCATCACCAACTCTGGTTCCAAAATCATCTACCTTCCCCAACAACCAGACTTAGATGAAAACCACACAGTTTTAGAACAGATTTTTGCAGACAGTGGCGAACAAATGTCTTTAGTACGTGAGTATGAAGAACTATCAGATAAACTCGCTCACTACCCAGAAGATAGTCAATTAATGTCTCGCCTTTCTTCTGTCATGCAACGCATGGACGCAACTGGCGCATGGGAGTTAGAAACCAACGCTAAAATTATCCTCAGCAAATTAGGAATTACCAATTTTGATGCACTCATTGGTAGTTTATCTGGTGGCTATCGTAAACGCATTGCCTTAGCAACAGCTTTGCTTTCCGAACCAGATGTTTTACTCATGGATGAGCCTACAAACCATCTCGATGCTTTATCTGTAGAATGGTTACAAAGCTATCTTAACCGCTTTCGTGGTGCATTATTCCTCATCACCCACGATCGCTACTTCCTCGATAAAGTCACCAACCGCATCATCGAAATTGACCGAGGCGACATTTACAGCTACTCTGGTAACTATTCATATTACCTAGAAAAGAAAGCCTTAGCCGAAGAATCAGCCGTTAGCACGCAACGCAAACATCAGGGAGTATTGCGGCGGGAATTAGAATGGCTCAAACGCGGCCCCAAAGCCAGAAGTACCAAACAAAAAGCACGCATTCAGCGCGTCCAAGCAATGCGGGAAACTGAGTTTAAACAAGCTCAGGGTAAAGTAGATATTTCCACAGTTAGCCGTCGCATTGGTAAGAAAGTTATTGACAGCAATAACATTTGCAAAGCCTACAACGAACGCACTTTAATTAAAGATTTTACCTACGAATTTAGTCCAGAAGACCGCATCGGCATCATTGGCGGTAATGGCGCAGGAAAATCCACCTTAATGAACATCATCACTGGACGTGTAGAGCCAGATTCTGGTACTGTAGAGATTGGTTCCACAATTCACATCGGTTATTTCGACCAACATTCAGAGGAATTACTCACAGCCTTAGATGAAAATCAGCGCGTGATTGACTACATTAAAGAAGAGGGAGAATTTGTGCAAATAGCCGATGGCACAAAAATTACTGCTTCCCAAATGTTAGAAAGATTCCTCTTTCCAGGGAACCAGCAGTACGCACCAATTCACAAATTATCAGGTGGTGAAAAACGTCGCCTCTTCCTCCTGCGTATCCTCATTAGCGCACCCAACGTCTTGATTTTAGACGAACCAACCAACGATTTAGACGTGCAAACACTAGCAGTATTAGAAGACTACTTAGAAGATTTCAACGGTTGTGTTATTGTAGTATCTCACGATCGCTACTTTTTAGACCGCACAGTTGATACAATATTTGCCTTAGAAGAGGGTGGCAACCTGCGACAATATCCAGGCAATTACTCAGTCTACCTGGATTACAAAAAAGCCGAAGAATCACAGCAAACAACAGCAAACACTAAAGAAAAGACAAAAAATTCCCCAGAAACAAAAGTTACATCAGAAACTAAAGATGTAGAACCAAAAAAACGCCGTAGACTTTCCAATTGGGAAAAACGGGAATTTGACCAGCTAGAGGGCAAAATTGCTCAACTAGAGTCAGAAAAAGCCCAAGCCGAACAAGCACTAGCTAACGTCCCTCCCGGCAATTATACCCAAGTACAAAAATTCTACGAACAAATAGAAGCGCTCAAAGGGGCAATTGATGCGGCAACAGAACGCTGGTTAGAATTAGCTGAGATAGAGTCTTCCGAGAATGGGTGAGAGCAAAATGATAGCTCCTAAGCAGAATCTACTACCAAACTGGGCATTGAGAAATGCTCAACTTGTCAAGGCAAGCCAATTCTTTAAAAATTCTGCTACTGAGTTTACCAAAAGTTTGCCTTACTATTTACAATCAGATGTTACTCTTTGTCTGAGTGGAAGTTGGACTAGGTTTTCAGGTAACTGCTGTTCATCGGGCTATTGATAACTTTAGCCGTGCATCCAAATAGTTAGATATAGTGCCAAACAATGATCATGATCAATCCTCATACTCAAGACCAAGAACTCCGCTCTCACGCCATTCACTTTTTAGAACAGAGTCCAGCACAACGCCTGCAAATTCTCCAAGAATTAGGTCTAGGTCGTTTCAAATTCTTGTCTAAAATTCGTTTGAATGATGAGAACATTGATTGTGTAATCCGCTTTTTGCAAAATCCGGGAGAGATGAAATTTCCCAATTTGTCAGGGGCTGATTTGTCTGATTTAAACTTAGATGATGTCAGTTTAATTCGCGGTAACTTGACCGAAGCAAACTTACAAGGAACTAGCCTATTAAACGCCGACCTAATCTTTGTCAACTTCACCAAAGCTGACCTGAGAAAAGCAGACTTAAGAGGCGCAACCCTCAATGGAACTGTTTGGTTAGAAACCCTTGTGGAAGAATGTCAGCTAGGAATTGGTAATGGTTTAACCAAGCAGCAACGTAAAGAATTACAACTACGTGGAGC
The DNA here is from genome assembly GCA_036704005.1 of Leptolyngbyaceae cyanobacterium. Taxonomy (GTDB): domain Bacteria; phylum Cyanobacteriota; class Cyanobacteriia; order Cyanobacteriales; family Nostocaceae; genus Trichormus. Next base: position 48,748 of record DATNQO010000107.1, read on the forward strand.
TAAATTCAACCATTTGGTTGAAGATGATTAAAATCAAGAAATTAGCTGAGATAGGTGCATGATTAAGGCGACAAAGCTACCTCAAAAACTCATGTTATTGGGTTCAGGGGAATTGGGGAAAGAATTTGTGATTGCGGCTCAACGTCTGGGAAACTATGTCATAGCCGTTGACCGCTACGCCAACGCCCCAGCTATGCAGGTCGCCGATTGTTGTGAAGTGATATCGATGCTTAGTGCTGATGATTTAGAAGCGGTAGTAACTAAGCATCAACCTGATTTTATTATACCAGAGATTGAAGCGATTAGAACGGAAAAACTACAGGAGTTTGAAGCGCGAGGCATTACTGTAATTCCCACGGCAGCAGCTACAAACTATACAATGAACCGCGATCGCATTCGGGAATTAGCTCATGCTCAATTAGGTATTAGAACAGCGAAATATGGCTATGCTGTCACCTTAGAAGAATTGATTGCAGTTTCTGATAAAATAGGCTTTCCGAACGTAGTCAAACCTGTCATGTCCTCCTCTGGTAAAGGACAATCAGTGGTAGGGACGAAAGAGGAAGTAGAGAAAGCTTGGAATTATGCGATCGCTAATTCTCGTGGTGACAGTCAAAAGGTCATAGTCGAAGAATTTATCAACTTTGAAATCGAAATCACCCTCCTGACAATTAAACAGTGGGATCGTCCGACAATTTTCTGTTCACCCATCGGACACCGCCAAGAAAGAGGCGATTATCAAGAATCTTGGCAACCAGCCAACCTTGATGAAGATAAAATTATAGAGGCGCAAAACATAGCCAAAAAAGTCACCGATGCTTTAGGCGGTGCTGGTATATTCGGCGTAGAATTTTTCATTACCAAAGACGAAGTAATCTTTTCCGAACTATCACCCCGTCCCCACGATACGGGAATGGTGACATTAATTTCGCAAAATTTAAACGAATTTGAATTACATTTACGAGCAATTTTAGGCTTACCCATTCCCAAAATAGAACAGTTGGGTGCTTCAGCCAGTGCCGTAATTTTAGCATCAGCAAAATTAGATGCAGTCGCCTTTACAGGAGTCGCCGAAGCCTTAGCCGAACCAGATGTAGACATCAGACTATTTGGTAAACCCACAGCACACCCTTACCGCCGCATGGGTGTCGCCTTAGCCAAAGCCGAGAACGTGGAAGCAGCTAGGGAGAAAGCGACAACCGCAGCAAGTAAAATACAAATTGTCAGTCAGTAGTTGATGTGAAAAGTCAGATTCTATACTGGCAAGATGCTGATACTAAAAGAAAATCGTGGATATTTTTGTTTGCAAATCCCTTAACTGGTAATACTATGCGGATAGTATTAATATTGGGTCTTGGTTAGGGAATAATCAGCTTGTGCAGTCTGCTAAGTCGTGTTTATGAATACAAAGCTGAAAAAGGCTATCCTGCTTGTTGATTACGAAAATATTCAGAATATTGATTTATCTGTGGTTCAAGAACAAGATGTAGACATCAAAATATTTATTGGGCAATCTCAGAATAAAATTCCTATTGAGTTAGTTCAAGCTACTCAGAAATTAGGACAAAGAGTAGAATGGATAAAAATAGAAGGTGCAGGTAGTAACGCTTTAGATTTTCATGTTGCTTTTTATTTAGGCAGATTCAGTCAAAATGTTACAGGAGCATCTTTCCTCATATTGTCCAATGATAAAGGATTTGACCCATTGGTTAAATATATAAATAAGCATAAAGTTCAGTGCAAAAGAATCCAAAATCTACAAGAATTATATAAAGAAAAAGAAGTATTAGTACCCCAAAATGCAGACTTTGTAGCAAAAGTCATAGAGAATTTATCTAAAATTCAGAAGAATAAGCGACCTAAAACTAGAAAAACGTTGCATCAGCATATAAAATCATTACTAATCCAGAAAAAACTGAATGAGCAAGAAATCGAGAAATTAGTTGATACTTTATTGGCGCAGAAAAAAATCTCTCAAGTTAACAATGACCTTACCTATAATTTTTAACAGACTTTGCTCATCAGCCAGTAGATTGGGTGAAACGTAGTGAAACTAAATGGATGTTAAATATAAGCATTTAGTCGGACTGAACACAGCGCTCTTATCAATAAGATTATATCTATGAGCCAAGACAATCAAATTAACTAAACCCTAAACTCTTAAAACCAATGAAAGCGATCGAAACTACTGCCACTGTAAACGATCAAGGACAACTTTTTCTCGATCAACCGCTTACTATTCCCTCCACTAGCCGAGTTCGAGTGATTGTGCTAGTTTCCGAAGATGAAACCAGCAAAGATGCCGACGATACACCCACCGAAGTTATCATTGATGGCATTCGCCAAGGCTTACACGAAGCTTTTACCGGGCAAACCATTCCCCTATCCCAAATGTGGGAAGGTATTGATGCAGACTGATCCACCCTCGATTCAAATCGAACTCACGCCACGCTTCAAACGTGACCTTCGTGACCTTGCTAAACGCTATCGTCAAATTCGTTCTGACCTCCAACCTCTGATTGAGCAACTTCAAGCAGGTGAACTTCCTGGCGATCGCATTGTTGGAGTAAACTATACCGTTTTCAAAGTTCGGCTTAAAAATAGTAATTTTCAAAAAGGTAAAAGTGGCGGCTACCGTGTCATTAAGGTAAAAGTGGCGGCTACCGTGTCATTTATTACCTCAAAACCCATGAAATGATTATTTTGGCAACCATCTACTCAAAATCTGATATTTCTGATGTAGATGCTCAAGTCATTGAAGAGGTGATTTCACAATACGAACAACAACTTAAATTACCTGATAACACCCCATAAATTTGTAGCGAGAAATGAAAAGCATTTAGCCGGACTAGGCTGTTAAAAGTTAGATGAGCGACTATCGCTGTTGTAGGCAATGCTTGACTGTTACGCCATCGTAGCAACAATATGTACCAGAAAGCGATCGCAACTCTTAACATAGATGAAGGTATAGCATTTGCCATCTAGGTTATGAAGTCAGAACTGCCCATAATTACCAGCGATCGCTTATTATTACGTATAGGTATTCAGGAAGATATCCCCAGCATCCTCAAATACTTCATTGATAACAAAGCCTACTTAACCCCATACTACCCTACTTGGGCTGAACATTTTTTCACAGCAGAATATTGGAATTATCAAGTTGAAAATAATTTTTTAGAATTTATCCACGACCAATCTTTAAAATTATTTATATTTCCCAAAAAGCAACCTACCAAAATCATTGGCACTATAAATTTTACTAACTTTGTCAAAGGTGCAGCCCATTTTTGTTATCTAGGCTATAGCTTGGCAGAGGCTGAACAAGGAAAAGGCTATATGACAGAAAGTTTAAAAGTAGCCACTGATTATGTATTCCAAGAATTAAACCTGCACCGTATTATGGCTAATTATATGCCTCATAATCAACGCAGTGGTAACGTCCTGAAAAGATTGGGTTTTGTTGTTGAAGGTTACGCCAGAGATTATTTATTAATTAATGGCAAATGGCAAGACCACATCTTGACTAGCCGCACAAACCCCAACTGGAAACCATATGAAAATAGGTAATTGGTAATGGGTAATGGGCAAAAAATTACCTATTACCCATTACCAATACAATCAAAATTACCCAAGTAAATCAGCTTGTTCTAATTCTTGTGGTTCCCCAGTTTGTTTAAACGCAAAACGTCATAAAGGAATAGAAGTGTGCCTAGAAAATAAACAAAAGAGAATAAATGCGCTTTTGTACAAATTAGTTGTGGCGTTCCTGGGAAATATCAAATTTATCATGTCAAAAAAATCACATATTAGATATACAATTAAACAGACAGTTTAATTGTATTAATATAATTATCTGATAATTTAACCATTGCTCAAAACTAATATAAAACTCCCTAATCCTAGAAAAGGGAGTTTTATTGTGCTATCCTCAATTCCAAGGTGAAGGGATAGGTGTTGTTGACAGTACCTTGTTAGCCATTAACCGGATTGCTGTTTTGCCACAACTAGGACAAGTGGCTTCTATAACTTGGGGAGATACTCCTTCAACCTCACTTAATAAACCTTGCTTACAGTGCCAACATTCATAAATCACTCTGCTTACTGGTTGATTGCAGTCCAGTATTTTAACGTGTTGAAAGTTCCTAGTTTCGTAGTCTTGAGTTTTTGGCTTGTAAGGTTTTTTAATTTCTTTAATTTCCATAGTGTCTGTGAGTGCTTGGAATTAATTTACTTTAACAGTGAACAGTGAACAGTAAACAGTTATCAGTTAAATAGGAAAGTGAAATACCACATCAATTGGTGGAAGGCGTATTTTGGCGCTTCTTTATCTCCCACCATACGCCGTCAGGACTGATAACTGTTTTAAAGGATGACCAATTAGAGCATTATAGGAGAAGCCAAAGGAGAAGGGAAAGCCTTTAAACCTTAGCTTTTTCTCTTTTCACCCGTTTTCACATAAAACTGGGTGTACTTTAATTTTATTCGGGAGACTTGGGTTGCTTAATTCAATCGGATGCCACGCCAAGCGTTATGGTTTCCACTCTCTACCAAAAAATAGCAGGTGTCCTTGTTCAAGTTGCGATCGCAGTTTCAAACCATTGATTCAGGTAGATCACTGCTGCATCAAGTTACAAATATTTGGAAAAATCAGAGCTAGTACGAAGCTTCCTATCTCACGCTTCATTTCTAACTTTTTACTTCCCTTATTTTTAAAACTCCCCAGACTGGATTCGAACCAGTGACCAATCGATTAACAGTCGATCGCTCTACCGCTGAGCTACTGAGGAACGTTGCTCTCACGATTTATAATGTTAGCGTAGTATTTAGGAGATGGCAAGGGCTTTTGCAAAATTTTTTTCAGTTGCCTTATTGTTCAGATAATTCCAGCCAAAACTCTCTCTAGTCTGACACTAGAGACTTTGCTGCTGCTAGCATTGATTTAAATGCCCATGCGTAATTGGGCGAGTTTCTGCCTTGCTTTAGGATCAATAGCACTAGCTAAAAATCTACTTTTAGACTGTTTACGGGTTTGATACTTATGACGCATTCGACATACTGTAGTTTCCACTTCCCCACACAGTTGATGTGCTGATAACCATTCAGCCCCGTATCCCTGCACCGTCAATTGCTGTGCGCGGTCTGAAGTGGCAACAATGACGCGAGAAATGCGATCTTGTGCAATTTCCGAACGTAAAGACGCACAAATTTTTTCGATGTACGTGTCTGCCGTTTGCCCAAAATCTGTGTAATGAACTGAGACTAGCTCTGTAATAACTTCCTTATTACTAGCAGTATTTTGATAGTGGGCATCAAACACGATTTGAGTATCGTAGCCCACAAACGCACTGTAACTTGTCATCGCTTCCACAAGTTGCCAGCGAGCCGCTTCTAGTCCATCTTTATCACGGGTTTTTTTCAGGCAAGGCCAAGCGCCAATTATATTGTAGCCGTCTACTAATAAAACGACGGGGATGAGGGAACGGGGCATGGTTTTCAATCACAATTTTCTAGAGTTAACAAGATCCATTCATAACTTTTATAGTAATTGAAGCACTGCTTGTAACACTATGTTACAGATGATGGAAAAATATGATTTGTTTGCGAAGTTAATTTGAAAAAGCGCCAATAACAACAAACGCGCCATTAATAGCGCGTTGCAGTTGTCAGAAATTATTGATTAATTGGTCAGAGGAAAGGGGAAAGGGGAAAAGGGAAGGGGGAAAGAGGAAGGGGGAAGGGGAAGGGGTAAAGGGTTTGAATTATTCCCTTAACCTTTACCTTTTTTTCCACCCTACGGGTTCGCGGTAGCGTCTCGTCAGAGAAGCAAGCTACATCTCTCCCCAGTCCCCAGTCCCCAGTCCCCAGTCCCCAATTCAGGAAGCTTCTTGATGCACTTCCATCAGACGCTGTTTGAGGCGTTGGGGTTCACCTTGGTCTACTAGACAACCTTTTTCTAGTAGAAAAGCGCCATCGCAGTAATTCAACTCATCTAAGCGGTGTGTTACCCACAAAGCAGTGATACCCCTGCTTTTGACTAAGCGGCGGACACTGGCCACTAAGTCCAGTTGGCTATCTGGATCGAGTAAAGCTGTAGGTTCATCTAATAATAAGACTTCACAGCGTCGAGCGATCGCCCCAGCAATAGCCACACGCTGTTTTTGTCCTCCACTGAGGGCATAAATTGGGCGTAGCGTCAGGGCGCTCAAATTCACAGCCCCCAAAGACTCCTCTACTCTGGCTCTAACAACAGCAGTTGGCAGTTTTTCCTCAACCAAACCAAAAGCCACATCCGCCCCAACAGTTGGCATCACCAACTGATGATCAGGATTTTGGAAGACAAAACCCACGGGTTGTAAAATCCCTATTTCACCAGCTTGAGGAGCCAGAAGCCCAGCTAAAAGACGGAGTAATGTGGATTTTCCACTGCCATTAGTGCCGAGAAGCATCCAAAACTCACCTTGGGGGACTGCCAAAGAGCAAGATTGAATTGCTATCTCACCACTCGGCCAACTAAAACTTAAATCTTTAACAACAATGCCCATGTCCGCCATGTTTGCACCTTGGGTTACTCACCAGCTAAGGCAAAAAATCCTGGCGCTCTACCACTGCTTGTAGTGACACCATCTTTCTGAGTAATTTGCACTCCAGAAATTTCACTAGCGCGGACAGCAACCTTCTTCTCTGTCTTACCCTCACACTTAAGTTCCACAATATCAGGATTGCCAGAGCGCATAGCTGCCAAAATCAGCTGATAAACAGCCTCAGCGTCCTCTGCTGTCTTACGTTGCACCGTTACGGGGAAAGCAGTATTTTTGATTGTTAAGTCGATGGTAAACATTTAGCAGGAATTACATATAACTGTAGGACTCATTTTAGCGTTATGAGATGAGGGATTGGGGATTGGGGAGTGGAGGAGATGAGGAGGATGAGGGAGTGGGGGGAGATGAGGGAGTAGGGGGAGAACTACTGTCAACTGATAACTGTCAACTGTTTATGTATCTAAAGATTAAAATTTTTCCAAAATTCACTGGAAAAATTAGTGATTTACGCCTAGAATTATTAGAGTAAGTAAAAAATTGTAAACTAGATTGACAATCTAGTTAATTATCTGTTTGTGGAAGGCAATACCCAGCCAATCTACAGACAAATCCGAACTTATAACATTTTGGAGATTTCTTGTAATGACCATCGCAGTAGGACGCGCCCCCAGTAGAGGGTGGTTTGACGTACTAGACGACTGGTTAAAGCGCGATCGCTTCGTATTCGTAGGTTGGTCAGGAATATTATTATTCCCCTGCGCCTTCCTCGCACTAGGCGGTTGGCTAACCGGCACAACCTTCGTCACCTCCTGGTACACCCACGGACTAGCATCCTCCTACTTGGAAGGGTGTAACTTCCTGACAGTAGCAGTGTCCAGCCCAGCAGACAGCATGGGACATTCCCTGTTGTTGTTGTGGGGGCCAGAAGCGCAAGGCGACTTCACCCGTTGGTGTCAGCTAGGGGGTTTATGGACATTCGTAGCATTACACGGAGCGTTTGGATTAATCGGCTTCATGCTACGGCAATTTGAAATTGCGCGTTTGGTGGGCATCAGACCCTACAACGCCCTAGCATTCTCAGCACCCATCGCGGTATTCGTCAGCGTATTCTTGATGTACCCCTTGGGACAATCAAGCTGGTTCTTTGCACCCAGCTTTGGTGTTGCCGCAATCTTCCGTTTCTTACTATTCCTACAAGGCTTCCACAACTGGACACTCAACCCCTTCCACATGATGGGAGTAGCGGGTGTACTGGGTGGAGCGCTACTATGTGCCATCCACGGAGCAACAGTAGAAAACACCCTATTTGAAGACGGCGAAGGCGCAAACACCTTCCGCGCCTTCAACCCCACCCAATCAGAAGAAACCTACTCAATGGTGACAGCCAACCGATTCTGGTCACAGATATTCGGGATCGCTTTCTCCAACAAACGCTGGTTGCACTTCTTCATGTTGTTCGTACCTGTTACCGGGTTATGGATGAGTGCTGTAGGTATTGTGGGCTTGGCATTGAACCTACGGGCTTATGACTTCGTATCCCAAGAGTTACGCGCAGCAGAAGACCCAGAATTTGAAACCTTCTATACCAAGAACATTTTGCTGAACGAGGGTATCCGCGCTTGGATGGCTCCTCAAGACCAGCCTCACGAAAAATTTGTATTCCCCGAAGA
>DATNQO010000108.1:0-18212 GCA_036704005.1 Leptolyngbyaceae cyanobacterium
AGCGCAACTGTTGGCTGGGCATCCCTTGGCAGATGTTTCAGGATTTGTAATTCTACATCCATTGCTCTACTTACCTTGTAGAGTTTTATCTTTCCTTTCTTCTATTCATTATATCCGGAAACTGACAGAAGAGGGATAATCTGCGTTTACGGCTGCGGCTGCTTGGATATCGATAACTACCGCAGGGACAATCAAGGACTGCGCTGGGTACTGGTCAATTCCTATACCTGCCTGATAAAAACTATTCGGGGCGTTGATATGAGTGGCGCTGTGTTCCCCCAATGAGAAGCGACGCAGGTAATAGCCATCATCGGGTAGTTGGGCGACGGTGGTAAATTCAACGGTGGGATCACCAGGCCATTGGGGAATATCTGAGTCAATTATATGACTTAAGTGAATTACGCGGGAGTATGCGATCGTTTTTAAGTTGGACACTCTAATCACCCACTCAAGATATTTCCCTCATACCATTTTTAAATATAGCAGGGGACAGGAGACACCAGCCAGAAAAGCTAGTATTAGCTACAAGCGATGAGCTACAATGGGCGGAAAGCGATCGCACCTGTACAATTCAATCTACTATGCAAGGTAGAGCCGATATTATTTCTTTCTTATGAAGAAGCAGTGTTAAAGTTTCTCCTACGAAAGGCACAGCTAATAACTAATTGATAATGTTGAGCAATTTTTAATTCAAAACAGACATTTTCCAACATTTTATCAACTCAATATTACGCTAACCAATAGCATAAACATTTAATTTTGCAAATAAAATAACTAGATTTATTTAGATTAAATTTAGGTTATGTCTGGGTTAATAAAATTTAGATAGAGACAGATTTTAGTGTTTTCCCTGAAGCCTGCTGAATTTTTTAGAGCTAGAATTTGGATAAAAACTATGATTTTATTTAAAATAATTAAGCATGGAAAAACCACTACTTTTAATTTTATGTACAGGTAACTCTTGCCGCAGTCAAATGGCAGAAGGTTTTTTAAAAGAATTAGCAGATGATTTATTAACAGCACAAAGCGCAGGTTTCAACCCATCAGTACAGGTTCATCCTCTGGCTATTAAAGTTATGGAAGAAATCGGGATAGATATTTCCCAAAACTATTGTAAGCACCTCAATTTATTTTTAGATAAAAAAATTGACACTGTGATTACAGTATGCGATCATGCTGATCAAAGTTGTCCTGCCTTACCTGCGGTTGTCAAACGCCATCACTTCAGCTTTCCTGATCCGGCAGAAGCAAAAGGAACTGAAGCAGAGAAGTTGCAAATATTTCGCCGGGTTCGTGATGATATTAGCAAGATCATGTTGGCATATATAGCTGGGAGACGTGATGCCCTTCAATACGCTAAATCATAGTGATAGCGAGGCAATAATTTTGGGCAACCTATGCAACCCAGAAAAGTCCGGCTCAATCTCTGTTTTTTAATGGCGAATTGATATTATGGCTATGTTAGTTAACTCATCCAATTTGCCATTAACGATGTTTACTGCTTTGGCGGAGCGTAAAGATTTGTTGATGGCGTTGACAGATAGAATGGGACGTATTGAATGGGTTAATCAAGCCTTTGCTGAACGCGCAGGTTTACCAGTTGATGCGCTAACAGGACAAAAGTTTTTTACGGTAATTAGTTCTAACTCTCAGTTGAATGTTCAACAGACATATATTCGTGAACAACTATTGAAGGGAGAAAGTTTTAAGTTTGAGCTTTCTTATCAAACACATGATTTAAGAGAATGTTGGTTGTTAGTAGATGGGCAGCCTATACGCAATGCAGAAGGCATAACTAGTAAGTATACTATCATGTCTTCTGATATTACCTTACGCAAGCTAACAGAAAAGAATTTAGAGCAAACTCGACAACGCTTGAAACGTTTAGTAGAAAGTGTTAAATTAGTCCCTTGGGAAGCTGTTGATGTCACTCGCCAATTTACTTACGTAGGGCCACAAGCAACTGAATTATTTGGTTATGATTTAGCTGAGTGGTATGAACCGAACTTTTGGTATTCACACGTTCATCCAGAAGATTTACCTCAAGTAATAACCCATCATCATACTGTTACCCAGGAGCAAGATGATTACATAGTGGAGTATCGGTTTCTTGCGGCTGATAGTAGATGGGTATGGTTAAAAGATATTGTCAGTGTTGTGAAATCATCAGAGGATGATACACAGTTACTAGGTTTTTTAATAGATATTACCGGACGTAAACAAACAGAAATCTCATTACAAGAAGCGCTGCATAACCTAGCACAAACAAATCAGCAATTAGAAATGCGGGTACAGCAACGTACTATGGCTTTAACTCAAGAAAAGGAAAAATTAGAACAAGCGTTAGAGCAGTTAAAGAAGGCTCAAATGCAATTAGTTCAAAGTGAGAAAATGTCTAGCCTGGGTCAACTTGTGGCTGGTGTTGCTCATGAAATTAATAATCCTGTGAATTTTATTTATGGTAATTTAATCCCAGCTAGAGAATATACCGAAGACTTGCTGTACTTGTTAGCGTGTTACCAAAACCACTACCCAAACCCTCATCCTCAACTAAAAGCAGAAATTGAGGCGGTAGAACTCGAATTTATCATGGAAGATTTACCTAACTTGTTATCTTCTATGAATGTTGGTGCTGAACGAATTAGAGAAATTGTTTTGTCTTTGCGTAATTTCTCCCGTGTAGATGAAGCTGAATGTAAAAAAGTAGATATTCATGCGGGTATTGATAGCACTCTCATGATTTTACATAGTCGCCTCAAATTTAAGTCTAATTGTTCAGAAATTCAAGTCATTAAGGAATATGGTCAATTACCACTAGTGGAATGCTACGCAGGACAGTTGAACCAAGTATTTATGAACATTATTGCCAATGCAATTGATGCTTTAGAAGAGTCATTAGTTGAAAATAAAGCAATTAACAATCCTACTATTCGCATTCGTACTGAAATTACAGAGGATCAGCAAGTTATAATTCGCATTGCAGATAATGGCCCTGGTATTCGCGAGGACATCAGAAAGCGCCTTTTTGACCCTTTTTTTACTACTAAAGCTATTGGCAAAGGCACTGGGTTAGGATTATCTATTAGTTACCAAATTGTAGTGGAAAAACATCAAGGTCAAATTGAATGTCACTCCCAATTAGGGCAAGGCACAGAGTTTGTGATTTCCATTCCTGCCAAACAAAATTATAGTAGGGGACAGGTGACAGGTGACAGAAATAAGAAATAGTTGTGTTTAGGGACTTCCAACTAAAAAAATATACAATCACTGTGGTGAGCAGGGGGAGCAGGGGGAGAGGCAGAATTTTATCAAAATCTTTACTCTTGCTCATTGAATAATTTAATTTCTGGAAGTCCCTTATTCTATAACAGCACTCAGGTAACTGGCACTTGGGATAGGGTGCGTTAGATGTGGAAAATGCTTGAATGTGTAGGAAATTATTGGGGCTGACGCACCCTACTGGCGTGGCTGGCTCCCCTACACCCCTACACCCTGGTTGGTGAGCGCAGTCGAACCACTACACCCCAAACCAATGTTTTTGGGACACAATGTAAAAAACCTACACCTGTCAGCCCCTACTTCCTCCGTTGGCGTAGCATCTCGCACAGAAGGACGAGGTTCACCGACCTTAACCTGACATTCCCGATGACCTTTAATAGTTCAGGAAATTTATTTTATTCGTTCTGAGTTGTGCATTAATCTTTACAATTAAAATGCTTTGGGATAGTTGCTTAAGCAATGGCGGGAGGAAAATTAAACTGTGGATATTATAGATTTGTTTTACAAGGGCGGCCCGGCAATGTGGCCTTTGCTGGCGCTGTCGATTTTATCTTTAAGTGTGATTTTTGAGCGGCTTTGGTTCTGGTTGAGAATTTTCTCACAAGAAAAGGCGATCGTTGATCGTGTCTTAGATGCAGCCCATGATAATTGGGAAATTGCGGCGGATATTGCTAGACAAGCTACAGATCAACCAATTGGTAGGTTTCTCTATGCTCCCTTACATTTACAAAAAACTGACGCAGAAACTTTTCGATTAGCGCTGGAGTCCTCAGCCGAAGATGAATTAGCGGGAATGCGTCGGGGTGAAAAGCTGTTAGAAGCTGTAATTGCCCTCGCACCTCTATTAGGACTATTGGGTACAGTTTTAGGTCTAATTCAGTCTTTGCGTTCAATTCGCATCGGTGATTTAGGAACTGAGTCTGCGGCTGGGGTAACTACTGGTATTGGTGAATCCTTAATTAGTACGGCAGCCGGGCTAATAGTTGCCATTGTTAGTTTAGTATTTTACCGATTATTCCAAAGTTTTGTGGTTAATCAAGTCAAAGTCTTTCGTAAAGCGGGGAATGAAATGGAGTTGTTATATCGCCAGTCTCCGCCGGATTTGAGCAACAGTACTTCAGCTATTGTCCGTGATAGTTTACCCAGTAGGACAAGTAGAGGTAAGTTTCCGCCACCTCCTGAACCACCGAGTTTAACTTAGTCAGGATGTAGGGGTATAGGGAAAAAATTTAGTCAAGATAAGGGGTTTTAGACGTTCCCCTGCACCCTCAGATCCTTATACCCGTACACCTCTTCCCTAAAATCAAGAACGCAAACCCAGTATTAAACATAATGAAACGATGAAAGTTAATTTACATAGTCCAGTTGAAGAAGTACAAATTCAAATTATTCCTTTAATAGATGTTGTTTTTTGTATTTTGACGTTCTTTTTGTTAGCCGCTTTACAATTTACTCGACAGCAAGCTATCAATGTTGATTTGCCAAAAGCTAGTACTAGTACAGCCGCTAGCATTAATTCAACGGGGGGCAATTTAATTGTTACCATTGATGCTGTTGGTAATACTTATGTAGAAAAAGAACAGGTTAGAAGGGACGACTTGGCACAAAGATTAAAACAGTATGTGCAAGCTAACCCTAATGGTGTTTTGGTGCTTAATGCTTCACGTACAGCTACTTATAACGATGTGGTGGAGACATTAGATTTGCTGCGGCAAGTGGGAGGCGATCGCGTATCTTTAGGAATTATCCCTACTTCTGCTCAACCCCAACCCATTACACCCAATTTTCCCATTAATCCAGGTGTAGCACCCATACCCAACACTGCACCAGTCCCTGGAATTAATCCCCCACCCAGCGAACTCAATCCCAACTTACCCATAGATCCTAATCAACCCCCAAGCGGACAAGGTACTATCCCAGTAGTTCCCCAGGTTCCCGTCGCACCGGGTACTAACCCTGCACCGCAACGGTGAGATAGGGGAGTGGGGGGAGAGTGGGGAGAGGGTGGAGATAAGTAAGCAACAAATTTTATTCTCCCTCATCCCCCGGTTGGTGAGCGTAGTCGAACCACATCTCCCTCATCAAACCTAAAGATATACAAAATATTTTGCCGCTAGATAAAATTTTTCTGGTAACTTATAAATAATTGGTTAAGCTTCAAATTCACATACAGTAGTTGGCAAATCAGTTAAGTACAAAATTATAGGAATCAAAGCTAGATATTCAGAGTGTTGAGCCTCTGATTGTTGAGTCCTAATTTCTGCTGTATTGCTCCATCAATAGACTAGGTAATTTATCGCCAAGCACCATACACGTTTCAGGGGTTGAGGCAATGAACGAAATTTTGACGCTGCTAATTGTTTGGGTAGTTACATCTGTCAGCTTGTTGCTGATCAGTAAGTTGCCTTTGGGTGTGGAAGTTGACAACCCACAAAAAGCATTTCTTTCGGCTGCTGTTCTGGGTATTGTGACGGCAATAATCAGACCAATTCTACGCTTAGTATTTGCAGTTCCCGATATACTCACCTTTAATTTATTATCGGGTTTTTTCACATTTATGATTGCCGTCGTTTGCTTCAGTATTGCGGCTTGGTTAGTCGATGGTTTCCGCTTGCGCTACGGAATTTGGAGTGCTGTATTAGGCGCGTTTGCCCTCACTTTAATTAACAGCTTAATCTATAAGTTGTTGGGATTTTAGTCAATAGTCAACAGTCAATAGTCAACAGTCAACAGTCAACAGTCAACAGTTAAAAACTAATGACCAATGACTAATGACTAATGACTAATGACTAATAACTATTATTCATTTGGAGGCGCAACTGGGGTAGTAGCTTGTTGCTGACGCTGTTCGCGTTTTTTGCGATCGGCTGATAACATATCAGCCATTACCGCTAGTGCTTGCGTCATTTTGTCTAGGTTAGAACGATATAAGTCTAAATCCTTATTGAGTTTATCGTCGGACAGATGCAGGCCTGCGGCGATGGTTTTAAGCGCCTCAGTGCGTTGCTTTTCGTCTTTGACTAAATCTGGATTTGACAGTTCTAACAGTGTAAATAGACCGATCGCAAACAACCGACTATATTTAAAGCTAGGATTATTTGCGATCGCTTGTAGTTGTGCCTGCAAGTCAGCATCTTGCTGTAAATGATTAGCTTGACTCAGCCACGCTATGAGGTCATTAGCTGATAAGCTTTGAGCTACAGCTTGCAATCTTTCAGCATCTTGCCTATAACGTTGTGGATCTTGCTCTACAGCTTGACAGATAGCATTAAATATAGATTCCTTGTCCCGTTCTGGTTGATAGCCTTGCATGAAGCGGTCAAAGGTAGTGACAACACCCAAGGCATAAACGGGATTGTAGCTAAAATCAACATTTACTGACAGCAGGTGCATTTCCACCATCAACTCTTCTACTACCCGACGATAAATTGTATTAATCGGTCGAGTATGGAGAGCGTAGAAGGTTCGCTTTGTATCAGAGACGGTACGGAGGACGTTATTCACAAAGAAAATATTAAGGGCAACGTTATCTTATTTTCTACCTTAAAGGCAACTTTGCCAAGTTGGGGTTTCCGTATGTTGGGGATTGGGGATTGGGGACTGGGAGGTGAGGAGGGGCGATCGCTTTCCATCAGTGATTATTACGCACTTATAATTTACCATAACTAAATATCTAGGCAAATTTTTACATACTCCCTTTATTTGTTTAACGCCTGATTTTAGTTATTGGCATAAATAGTTCCCTTTCTACTTCTTGTTTTATTTGCTTATTTACATAATATTTTAGGCAGTCAATAATTAATTTATTAGCATTAAAATACTTTCTGATTAATTTAGATTCTGGCTCATTAAATTGCCAATCATGTCCAATTTTCCGATATTTAATTAAACTATTACTCAATTGATGATTCCAATTTTTACCATTATCTCGCCACCAGCATCTCAGCTTTTCAATATTACTTTCTGTACTAGGTAGTTGCTTGCGGAGTTTTTGTAAATCTTCTTTAAATTCATAATTTTTAACTATCTCAATAGCTTCGTCGAAATTAATATTGAGAGCATGGGCATGATTGAAAGCATGAGTATCATTAAGATTTTGCTCAAAAGAAATTTCTAGCTCAATAGCACAGGTTAGAGTTGTCAAAAGCAACTGATCAAGGGTAATTTCAGGATTAAAAGTTAGATTAGCCAAGAAATCCCATTCTAGAGCGTAGTTAGGACTGTGAGGTACAACATCGTTACAGATAATATAGAAAGCTCGAACCTTAGCTGATTGATGTGAGTCACAAACTTCACTAGTTTTTTGATACAGCCAAATCAGATAACTTTGAATCTTTTCCTCAGTAGCGACAAGCTGATCGACTTTTTGCTTCATTAAGAGTAGCAACTCATCAGGATTTTTTAACATACTGAGGGTTAGTAAAAATATTTTATGCCAACGTTCCTCACTAATATTACTGATTAATAATTGCCAATAATCATTTTGATAACTATCAACAATATATTTTGCTGCCAGATATTCATGAAATGCTAGATGGGAAAAAGAATATATGCTCCTTGCTCGTTCTATAAATAAACCATCCTCTGCTGCGATCGCATGAATAACAGATGCAATATCTTGCTGCAATTGAGTTGCATTTGATGTTTTAGATAAATATTCTGATATCAATTCTTGAATTGGCTCTAGCGTAAAAAAATAATCTCCTTTTGTGAAGGTATTAATTGCAACATAAGATAGAAGCTGTTTTTTATCAATTAAATTCAAATCAGCATAAAAATTATCTCGTTTAATACCTCTAATCTCATCCCATCTAGCAAATAAAACATTTAATACCTGTTCATATAAATTTGCTGACCTGTAAGGAAATTGCCTTTTAGCCCTAAATACCAGACACAATAGATGTAATAAGAGTGGCGTGGTAGCTAATTTCCAGATTCTCTGATTTTCTGGTAAGTTTAATTGTTGGATAAATAAATTACACAAAGACTTACCTTCCGCACTCGTTTGTCGAGCAACTACTACAAACCATTTTTTTACAAATAGTTCTATTTGCTCTTCTTGAAAATCTGCAACTTCAACCTCATTAAATCCGGGTAATTTAGATTTATGTGCAGCAGTCCGACAGGTAATTACAAATTTATTTTGATAAAATGTCTGGCAAAATCTCCGAATTTCTCGGCAAACTTTCTCAAAAATAGCTAATGGCACTTCATCTAAACCATCAAGTAGAATTAATGCCTTACCTCCAGTTAGTAACGTTAAAGTCGAGGCTTCTTCAATTTCTCCATAACGGCATTCTTGAATGATGTATTTTAAGAGGTTTAATTCATTCTCATTTTGAGTATCTTCAGCAAATTCTCTTAAGCTGATAAAAAACGGTACTTGGTTAGCCAAAAATTTGCGATGGTCTCCGACCGACCGTAGGTCATCGCTACATTCAATTGCTAGATACTGTAAAAATGTCGTCTTCCCAGACCCAGGCTTACCCAAGAGCATCAACTTAGAATAGCATGATACAGCGTCTAACGCAGGTAATGTTCTTTGATGTTGATTATCTCCCAAACCAGAAAAGTTAGACTCAAAACTAAAATCTTCCATTAAATCAGAAATTTCCAGCCATTGCTGACTCGGTAACTCTTCCAAAACATTGACAGGAATATAAATTTCTTCTAATGGAATTGTCTGAGCAACATCCAACATTTGCACAGTACCGCACTGGTCATAAATTTTATCTTTACGCTTTTGACGTACTACCTCCACCAACGCATCAATATCAGATCCTTTGGGTTGTAATTTAGCTTCTACCTCTGATGCTTGTTCAGATAAACCGACAACCTTTTGCCAAGATAGTCCTAGTTGTTGGCAAATTTGTACAAAACAACTACGAGATACCGGCTCACCCGCGAAAAACTTAGATACTGGTTGGCGTGTAATTCCTAACGCAGCTGCTAGTTTTTGTTGAGTTAAAGTTTTGTCGGTTAAGGCTGTTTTTGCAGCTCTGATACCTTCAGGGGATGCTCTCAGTCCTTGACTGGTCATACTCTCAGATATGATGTGCTATTAAATACTATTTTATTCGTACCTATACGTAGACACACTGTAGACAGGTACTCGTATCTCCCCGTAGGTAGTTTTTCCATCGGTTAGACCAGAGTATGGTTTATAACAATTATGATGACTGGAATTGTTGTTTGGCCTTGTTATCAAGCCCATCAGTTTTATTTAGAGAAGCACGGCAAATCAGGGAACACACTTAAAAAAATCAACTTCTCTTAACTGTGAAGATTTATCATCCTACCACATGAAGATAAAAACATACCAAGGTTATACAAAAGTTATACATTTTGTAGGCATAATCATGGCTGAACTTTTCATAAATTTAATGGAAAATTAAATGTAGCTAAGTAATACAACGATAATGTATAGCTGCCAGCTACTATCGGCTTACGTACTCACCGGAGGTAGACCGATATCAACGCTCTCCACCCGAAGCGCTCGTAACACAGTCACCTTAATGGCTGTCTCTTGTGTTAGGTGCATTACCAATAGCAAAACGCTAGATAAACATTAAGCTATAACAATCGCTAAAACAGTATGGTGACGCTTTCCGCTACAAATCCCAAAATTTTGGTTGTAGACGACGATTTTGGAGTCCGTAACCTGATATATCGCTTTTTAAGCCGCAAATATCAAATAGAGTCTGCGGCTGATGGTAAAACAGCTTTGTCGTTGTTTGAGCAATTTAACCCAGCTTTAGTCATTCTTGATTGGAATCTTCCAGACACCAGTGGCTACAATCTTTGTCAAGAAATGCAAAGTCGCAATAACGTCTTGGTAATGATTCTCACGGGCAGAACTGAGGAAGCTGATAAGATAAAAATCTTGGCGGCTGGTGCTGATGACTTCATTACTAAACCCTTCAGCTTGGCTGAAATTGAAGTTCGCGTACAAGCTCTTTTAAGACGTGTACGCTCGATTAAGCCTTCTCCTTCACAACGTTTGATATTCAAGCAACTAGCAATTAACCCGGAAGGACGAGAAGTTACACTTAATGAAAAGCCTCTCAATCTCACTGCTTTGGAATTCAATATTCTACATTTCTTAGCCAGTCATCCTGGTCAAGCTTGGAGTCGTCCCCAGTTAATTCAAAAAATTTGGGGTTGTGACTATGTAGGAGATGGGCGAGTAGTAGATGTACACATCGGTCAGCTACGTAAAAAGCTAGAAGCTGATACTAGTGTTCCTGAGTTTATTAAAACTGTTCGTGGTTACGGTTACAAGTTTGAAATACCAGAATCTACAAATTAGAGCCTAAAAACAAGAATTTACCATATCCATAAGTTAATTTAAGCAAGATTATCAGGGTGTAGCTAGCTATTTATAATTTGACCATAGATTGAGATTCTCTTTTTTGATACTTGCAATAAATAGTTATCTCTTTGCTAAATTGATTTCGCTCTGACAATCGGCTGTAAATCCAAAGCTTTGAGTACAGTATTCAAGTAAAACAATCTTTTTATCTTTTTTGAAAGAAAATAGTCAATTTTTAATAAAAATGCTGCATTTATGATAAAAGCTTGGTCGGGATGGTTTGATAGTTTGTACTCTATACTTGCAATAATTACAGCGAATTTCAAGTATAGCGGGGGATAGAAAGAGGCTTAAAAGTTTCAGGAAATCAGTGCTATATATGAAGTACATCTTTACTATGTCCTGACAGAAATACCTCTCCCAATATTGGGGAGGTATTTTCACTGTGGTTTGCTGTTTTAATTGATGTTATGGCAGGGGACAGGGGACAGCCTCAAAAGCTGCTATAAAGATTGTATGATTCATCTATGTCCTAAGCTATGTGACTACTGCTATAGTTTGAATTTATTAACCAAACAAAACGCAATGTGTTTGTGTCTGCTCAAGCTTCAGGGAGGAATTTTGTTAACTTGTTGTGGCTAAACGAGTTGATAAAACATCGAAATTCACTAAATTTAAGCGACATTAGCAATATAGGGAAAACTTGGGAACAACATAGAGCTAATGCCGAAAAAATTTCTCATTATTACGCTACAGCAAATGATGATGAGTTAAATAATTACGCTTGGCGAATCAAAATCTGTTCCGAGTTTTTGGAGTTTCAACTATCACCGGCACAAGCAGATGGGATTCTCAAACTCAAGTTATCGCATACTAGATTTTGCAGGGTTCGTCACTGTCCGGTTTGTCAGTGGCGGCGATCGCTCATGTGGAAAGCTAAAGCATACAAGATTATACCACAGGTTGTTACAGATTACCCCAAGTACCGTTGGCTATTCATTACCTTAACAGTCAGGAATTGTCAGATTTGGGAACTAAGAAGAACCTTGGATGAGATGAACAAGGCTTTTAAGCGGCTAACTGAATTGAAAGCATGGCCTGCTAAAGGTTGGGTAAAATCGCTAGAAGTAACTAAGGGTAGGGATGGAGTATCTGCACATCCACATTTACATATTTTGGCAATGGTACAGCCTTCATATTTTAGTCATGGCTACTTGTCTCAAGCCAAATGGACTGGATTATGGCAGCAATGCTTACGAGTTGATTATCAACCTGTGATTCATATTAGCGCGATCGCCAAACAACATGACCCCACAATACTCATACCCGAAATTCTCAAGTATCAGGTAAAGGAATCGGACTTAATCGCTGATAGGGAATGGTTTCTAGAGTTAACCCGCCAGTTGCATAAAACCAGAGCGATCGCTGTTGGGGGTATACTCAGGCATTATATGCGGGAGTTAGAGGAGAGTAACCAAGACCTGATTAATTGCGGTGAACAGATAGATGAGGCGAATCAGCAAACCGTGTCTTTCAGATGGGATCGCAAATCACGTAAGTACAAGATAGAGGGATAACGAAGGTTAGTTAAGATACTCATCATCAGGCAAATATGGTGGTTTCAGACTTCTAAAGAATGTAGAAGCTGAATGGAGGAGATAATGAGTATAAGCAGAATGACGATGATGTGGGTAAGTAGAAGCAAGACGACGATACTCAGAAATAGGAGCGAAAAACCAGATAACATTTCCACTTCGACAGTAAGTTACGCGATAAATTTCGACCGAGCTATACCAGTTTAAGAAGTTCCGCTTAGTTAAATAGGAATTAGGAACAAAAATACGTCCAAGAGGAACACCAGGAACTACACGCAAATTAATCAAAAACTCAGGAAACATATTTAACCTCATTATTTTCAGAACTCAACATTCTTCAACCCAAAGGGAACAGAAAAATAAACCAACACTAAGCGCGAAAAGACTTATTTAACCGCACCATCTATTAGGCGTTAGCTTCGTTTAGGGAGCAAAACGCGAAATCCCAGTCAACAGAGGGGAAGACTGGGAAAGCGAGAGTATATGAAATGGCAATAATTCAATAAGGCTGCGCGAAGCGATCAAAAGCCAAGGGGAAACACGAGAAATCCCAGTCAAACGAGGGGATGACTGGGAAAGCGAGGATCTTAATTACCTTCTCTTGAAGCTAAAAAATAACTTCGATATTCAATTGACAAAAATTCTAAAAAAGATTTTGGCTGGATATTTTACCTATTCATTAATAAGAAAAGTATTTAAAATATGCAATAAGATATGAGGTGCGTTACGGCTAATATTGATTGTCTCAAATCCCCAAATCCCTACACAGCCGTAACACACCCTACTTAATAAAGTAGATAAAAAACTTTAGAACATCTAGACTCTGTGTCTCTGTGCCTCTGTGGTAAAAAATAATTTATTCTTAACTACACCGATTTAACACCCAACCGTTGACTGACCAACTCAGCCGCTAAAACGATCGCCTCCTTCATACTAGTAGCATCAGCGACACCCTGACCCGCAATATCAAAAGCTGTTCCGTGGTCGGGGGAGGTGCGGACAAAGGGTAAACCAATGGAAGTATTTACAGCACGGTCAAAAGCCATCAACTTAACGGGAATTAAACCTTGGTCGTGGTACAGTGCCAAGTAAGCATCAGCAGGATTCACCGCAGCATTACCATACCAAGCTTGACCTGGTTTGACCCACATTGTATCAGGAGGAATCGGCCCATCTAGTTGGAAATTAGGGCGTTTTTGCCGTTCCTCTTCTAACCAGGGAATTAACCAATTTATTTCCTCAGTTCCCAGTTGTCCTTGTTCGCCACTGTGGGGATTTAAACCTGCGATCGCAATTCTCCCACTACTCAGTCCAAAATCCTTCTCTAAACAATCCACCAGCAAATCTAATTTTCTCGTCAACAATTGCGGTGTCAGCGTATCTGCTACTTCCCGTAAAGGGATATGAGTAGTAGCAAGTAAAGCTCTCATTGTCCAACCAGTATAGGGCGATCGCGCCACGAATAACATCCCAAAACGGTCAACACCAGCCTTTTGGGCTAACAGTTCCGTTTGTCCAGGGTAATTATAGCCTGCGGCTTTCCAAGCAGATTTAGCTATAGGGCCTGTAACAATAGCATCAAATTCACCCGCTAGAGTTTGGGCGATCGCATATTCCATATAAGCAAAACTCGCCGCACCACTAGCCGCGTTACCAGTCCCCACAATAACCTGTCCCGTAAACTCCCTCTCAACAGGCACATCAATAACTTTTATTAAAGCAGGATTAGCCAAAGATGCTGTATCAGTCGAACTTAGTTGTTTATAAGTCTCTAGCAGCAGATGACTATTACCTATTATAGTTATGTCGCAGTTTTGACTAACTTCTGAATCAGCCAAAGCTTTCAAAATCACCTCCGTCCCTATACCTGACGGGTCTCCTAGTGTCAGCGCTAAACGCGGGCGATGTTTTTTTGGGATATTTGCTGTTGTTTGTTGCTTTAATTGATACATATATAATTTAAGGTTGGTAGTAAGGACTTTAGTCCTTTTTTGCGGACTAAAGTCCTTACTACAAACTTTACATTAGTCAAAACAGTCTGAATTATTCTCCTCGACCTACTTGATAACCTTATTCATTCATCGCTTCTCACAAAAATAGAGATTGGCTATCAAATCTAGTTTAAAATTATTTACACAGGTCTAATGCAAAAGAGGCTGGAGGTTAGAGGTTAGGGGCTAGAGGGAAGCAGAGGAGCAGAGGAATAATATCTTCTTGCTCACAACTCATGACTTAGCACTTATAACATTTTGCCTGGATTAGACCAACAACTAAAAATCTATTTGTCAAGGAGACTCACATCAATGAGCGCCGAACTAGTTAATGCAGCTTTGTTGTCCTTCGGCTTAATCTTCGTCGGCTGGGCCTTGGGTACTTTATTGCTAAAAATTCAGGGTTCAGAAGAGTAATTCCCTGTATCAGCCTGTTTTCACTAGATGAGCAGCTTGGCTCTCATTGAAAAAATAGCTTGTCCGGCAACCCCTGCGGGAACAGTCCACCCGGCGCTTCATACCGCACCTGTGGCTGCACCGGACAACGCTGTTTTCAGGATTTTGCAGTATCAATTCTGTTACTTAAAACCGTTGGAGCTTTAATTTACAGATATAATTCTGTTAAGATTCTTTTCATAAAAGTTTAACATTTGTTACAACCCTCATGACATTATTAATAGTCGGTGCCACTGGCACCTTAGGAAGACAAGTGGCTCGTCGTGCGATCGATGAGGGATATAAGGTACGCTGTCTCGTCCGAAGTGCCAAAAGAGCAGCTTTTTTAAAAGAATGGGGAGCCGAACTCGTCAGAGGCGATTTATGTCAACCCCAAACCCTAGCAGCAGCGTTAGAAGGTGTCACAGCAGTAATTGATGCGGCGACCTCTCGCGCTACCGATTCACTCACCATTAAGCAGGTAGACTGGGAAGGACAGGTAGCCTTAATTCAAGCGGCAAAAGCTGCGGGGGTAGAGCGTTTTATATTCTTTTCTATAATTGATGCCGATAAATATCCAGAAGTACCCCTGATGGAGATTAAGCGGTGTACAGAGTTATTTTTAGCTGAATCTGGCATAAATTACACCGTTTTGCGCTTGGCTGGCTTCATGCAGGGGTTAATTGGTCAATATGGCATCCCCATTTTAGAAGGACAACCCGTGTGGGTAACTGGTGAGTCTTCCCCAGTGGCTTACATGGACACCTTAGACATTGCCAAGTTTGCTGTACGTGCCTTGAGCGTGCCAGAAACAGAAAAACAAACTTTCCCTGTGGTAGGTACTCGTGCTTGGAGTGCGCAAGAAATTATCAGTCTGTGTGAGCGCTTGTCTGGGAAAGAAGCCAAAGTTAGGCGAATGCCCATCAATTTACTACGAGCCGTACGCCGCGTAGCTAGATTCTTTCAGTGGGGATGGAATGTAGCCGACAGACTAGCATTTACAGAAGTTTTGGCCAGTGGTAGACCACTAGATGGGTCAATGGATGATGTATATAAAGTCTTTGGGTTAGAGAAAGAACAAACCACCACTTTAGAAAGCTATCTACAAGAGTATTTCGGCCGCATTCTCAAGAAGCTGAAAGAGTTGGATTACGAAAAAACTAAAACTAAAACTAAAAAGCAGAAAACAAAGAAAACTCCCTTTAAAAAAGTTAATACTCAATAGTCATTAGTCATCGGTCATTGGTGATCAATTTGTGCTGTGGACTATGGACTATAGACTTTTGACTCTAAACTAATGACTGGTGATCCAAAATGTGTAACGATTACATAAGACACAGCATCGCTTAAACTTGGATATTTGACTGTGCCGAAAGCAGGCATTATATATAACGACATTAAACCGATCGCCAGTCGTGTGGCTATCGAGTTGAAAGACAAGCTAACCGCAGCTGGTTGGGATGTGTGTATCACCTCTAGCGTCGGTGGCATATTGGGCTACTCTAGTCCTGAAAGCCCCGTGTGTCACACCCCACTGGATGCTATGACACCCCCTGGTTTTGATTCAGAGATGAAATTCGCCATAGTTCTGGGGGGCGATGGTACTGTATTGGCGGCATCGCGTCAAGTAGCTCCTTGCGGGATTCCGATTTTGGCAATAAATACAGGACACATGGGGTTTTTGACAGAAACCTACCTGAATCAATTACCCCAAGCCATAGAACAGGCGATCGCAGGTGAGTTTGAAATTGAAGAACGAGCCATGCTCACCGTCAAAGTGCTGCGAGGAGAGTCAGTCCTTTGGGAGGCGCTATGTTTAAACGAAATGGTTCTCCACCGTGAACCATTAACTTCCATGTGCCATTTTGAGATAGCTGTAGGTCGTCATGCACCAGTAGATATTGCCGCAGATGGGGTAATAGTTTCTACACCCACCGGTTCTACAGCTTACTCATTAAGTGCAGGCGGGCCAGTCATAACCCCCGGTGTACCTGTATTACAGCTAGTACCTATTTGTCCCCACTCCCTAGCTTCGAGAGCTTTGGTGTTTCCTGATACAGAGCCAGTAAATATTTATCCGGTGAACATTCCCCGGTTAGTGATGGTAGTAGATGGTAATGGCGGCTGTTACGTTTTCCCAGAGGATAGAGTATATTTAGAGCGATCGCAATACAGCGTCAAATTCATCCGCCTCCAACCACCAGAATTTTTCCGTATCTTGCGAGAAAAACTCGGTTGGGGTTTACCCCACATCGCTAAACCAACTTCGGTAGAATTACCTTAGTTGACAGTTGACAGTTGACAGTTGACAGTTGACAGTTGACAGTTGACAGTTGTTATTCTCCCTCATCTCCCCCCACTCCCTCATCCTCACAAGTGTAGTTTTTAATCTAGCAGTGAGTAAGGACTCTAAAACTAACGAGAAAATCGCTGTTTCATTCACCCCTACACCCCTATACCCTTACACCCCTACACCCTAAAACCAAAGTTTTTGGAACACCAATAAAAAACCTACACCTGTCAGACTCCCTCATCTCCCCAGTCCCCAGTCCCCAGTCCCCAGTCCCCAATCCCCAGTCATTGGCTATACAATTAAACATCCATATACCAAAATCTTATGATAGCTACTCATAGCCCTTGTGTTTTGGTGATCGAAACTGATGATAGCCTGGCGAATCAATTGTCTTTTGATTTACAAGAGGCTGGTTATGAACCTCTGTTGGCAAATGATGCGACTACTGGTTTACAATATTGTCGCGATCGCCAGCCTGCTTTGGTGGTGTTAGATAGAATGCTGGCGGGTGAATCAGGGTTGTCGTTGTGTAAAAATCTCAGGAATACGGGAGTGCGATCGCCAGTGCTAGTATTAATGGCGAGAGATACAGTTGATGATCGGGTTGCTTGTTTAGAAGCGGGAGCCGACGATTATATACTGAAACCTTACCGTCCAGAAGACTTTTTAAGACTGATTCGCCTTTATTTAAAACCGGATGTCGATACCACAGAACAGCTACGCTTTGGTGATTTAGTTTTAGATTTAGCTAATCGCCGTGCTGTGTACAGTGGACGAAACATCGACCTAACAATGAAAGAATTTGAACTCCTCAAGTACTTAATGGAACATCCCCGTGAAGTATTAACCCGCGAACAAATTCTAGAAAATGTCTGGGGTTACGATTTTATGGGTGAGTCTAACGTAATTGAAGTTTATATTCGCTATCTACGCCTCAAAATTGAAGATGAAGGTCAAAAACGCCTAATTCAGACGGTGCGAGGCGTTGGTTATGTGCTTAGGGAATCTTAAAAATTCAAGTTCAACATAATGCAAATTACATATTATCTTAAACACTCCCACTCTTCAACGAGTGGGAGATTTGTTTTAAAGGTACAAATTTTCAGAACAAAGCCATATACAAAAAGCCTTCTAAACCTGTTCCCTTTTCCCTGCTCTATCTTCTTAGAGGCTATTTATAAAGTAAATATTAATACCAATTCTCCATGAAGTTGCGCCGAATAAACAATGTAGAGACGTTGCATGCCAATCTCTACAGCGCAGAATAAAGTGCATCTTCATCAAGAAACGGTATAAGTAGGGGAGGC
>DATNQO010000109.1:0-57312 GCA_036704005.1 Leptolyngbyaceae cyanobacterium
CTGACAGGTGTAGGTTTTTTACGTTGTGTTC
Source organism: Leptolyngbyaceae cyanobacterium (assembly GCA_036704005.1). Taxonomy (GTDB): domain Bacteria; phylum Cyanobacteriota; class Cyanobacteriia; order Cyanobacteriales; family Nostocaceae; genus Trichormus. The sequence goes on from DATNQO010000109.1 coordinate 32, forward strand.
CAAAAACTTTGGTTTTAGGGTGTAGGGGTGTAAGGGTATAGGGGTGTAGGGGTGAATGAAACAGCGATTTTCTCGTTAGTTTTAGAGTCCTTACTCACTGCTAGATTAAAAACCTACACTTGTGAGACTCCCCCCACTCCCCCTACTCCCCCTACTTCCTACTCCCTACTCAACAGTCTTTTTACGGGGGTAACGCTGCATTAGTTCTCTGACTTGCTCGGCGTGGTAGGAACTTCTGGTTAAGGGTGAGGAAACGACTTGTAAAAATCCGAGTTCTTCACCGTAGGTTTGCCAGGCGGCGAATTGTTCTGGAGTAACAAAGTCATTGACTTGCAAGTGTTTTTGACTGGGTTGGAGATACTGCCCAATTGTCAGGATATCGCAATCTACGGCGCGTAGGTCTTGCATGACTTGGCGAATTTCTGCGTCTGTTTCACCTAAGCCAACCATAATACCAGATTTGGTGTAGAGCCAAGGAGCAATTTGACGCGATCGCTGCAATAATTCTAGGGTGCGATCGTAGTTACCTTGGGGTCGGACTCGTCGATAAAGTCGCGGTATGGTTTCTGTATTATGGTTTAGTACCTCTGGTGATGCTTGGAGAATTATCTTTAAGGCTTCCCAGTTACCGCACAAGTCAGGAATTAACACTTCAATTGTGGTATTGGGCGATACTGCACGCACCTCTTCAATACACTTAACAAATTGTGATGCACCACCATCTGGTAAATCATCTCGGTTAACTGAAGTGATAACCACATGATTAAGTCTCATCCGCCGCACAGCTTCCGCTAATCTCGTCGGTTCTGTGGGGTCGAGAGCTTTGGGTTTTTTCTCAAAATCAATATCACAGTAAGGACAGGCACGGGTGCAAGCTGGCCCCATAATTAAAAATGTGGCCGTACCAGCTTGGAAGCACTCACCAATATTCGGACATGACGCTTCCTCGCAAACTGTATTTAAGGCTAAATCCCGCAAAATTTCCTTAACGTTACCAACACGCTCCCATTGGGGCGCTTTTACCCGCAGCCAGTCTGGTTTTACAGTCACAATCCGCTTTCACCAATGAATGTTATACAAATCTAATCCTAGCAAGCAAATTCCTTATCTATATATAGATGTGTTTTTGATTTACTATTTTTTCCTGTGGGCTGTCAACCGTCAACAGTTGACGTAATTTAAAAACGTAATAGCCTATTCGCTATTATTTATGTTAAAATGGGAGAGATTTACGATTTTATTTACGGGATGTAGCGCAGCTTGGTAGCGCACTTCGTTCGGGACGAAGGGGCCGCTGGTTCGAATCCAGTCATCCCGATTTGTTGTACATTCGCACATTATATGTCGCAATTCGCAAATTGATGTCGTTTTGGCTGTTTTTTAGAGTCAATTGAATTATGCTAAGTTTTCGCAAATTAATGTCGCGACTATGATGTGGTGGAGTTGATTTCACTTAACTTGTAAAATATGGTGAAAAAGTTCAGGATAGTCCCGAACGAAGTGCGCCTTTCAACCCTCCTAATTGAAACAAATATCTCAGCTAGTAACATCAAAAATTTTATTTCAACCCACCCCTAGCCGGGATGGTTGTTGAAAGCCTTATCAGTTTTCGTAGCACCAATATTCTAACCTCTTTCAACCCACCCCTAGCCGGGATGGTTGTTGAAACTTTAGCAAAAGTGTTTTTGATTTGTGTCCAGTTTTGAACTTTCAACCCACCCCTAGCCGGGATGGTTGTTGAAACGGGTTTCTTTAGCTAGATTCTGATGACTATTGTCACTGACTTTCAACCCACCCCTAGCCGGGATGGTTGTTGAAACTTTAATTATCGGACTTATGCCAACTGCGGTACTTGCTCTCTTTCAACCCACCCCTAGCCGGGATGGTTGTTGAAACTTTTGATTAGTGAGCAACCCGACCCGTCTAGAACCCTTACTATAAAAGCTTTCCATACCCATAATTGGCATATCTGCTTAAAAGAGTCTCAAACTTAAAATCAAAAAACTAAATCTACTGACAAGTAATTTATTAAGTCAAGACTACATAAGGGTTTTAAAGTTTTGGCGGGACTCCAAGGATTTCGCCCCTGCTTTTACACGCCAAAAAAATATTTAAGAGGATTCCCCCGACGAAGGGGGTGATTCAGTAGCCACCACTGTGGTAATCCACACCGTTATGAATAACGGCTACAGCTAAAAGCTTTACTCCTTAGTGCTGGGAGCGCACCTATCCCATCTATAGAATTCTACAGATGGCAGCATCAGAAGCGGGAAGCTACCAGGGTCAGAAAGCATGACGGTCTTCCAACCGCCAAACTAACCCAGATTTATCACAATACATTGGCTCAAAAGAGCATGAACTGCGGCGCTATTATACAAATATTATATTTTCAAGGTTCGGATTAGTGAATTAAAGAAATTAAATTAACGCGGCTTGGCGTTCCTGATATGCGAAGACGGCTAAATCTCGTGCTTTTTCTTGTGGACTACCTCTGATTGGCTGTGTACCAATTTCAATGGAAATTCCAGCTTTTGCAGCTTGGGATTTAATACTTTTAATTAATCGACCGTAACTCCAGCGATGAACGCTCATGCGGTATTCTTTGGCGTATTTTTGTTGAACTTCCTTGTAACCAGGGCATCTCTTTTCTGCTCTTGATTGGATTTCACTACTGATTTGCTCACGCATATCACCCAGTTTTGGGATAACTATACTGCCTGCTTGATAGGTTTTGGCGATCGCCACAATCGCATCAGCCAATAATCTATCCACATATTGTCCTAACTCTGATTCACCAAAGGAGTTTGGTGCATTCCGTTTCTGAGCTTTGTGGCGTTCATGAGATAGGCGTTGCTGTTGTTGTCGTTGGCGGTTGAGAAGGTTGTAGTTTTTACCCAGGAGTTGTTTGACGCTGCGATAAGTTAGAACTTCATTTTTAACAACATCCACTACAGCTACTGTGACTGGCTTTTCTAGACCGAAACTAACACCCACTAGGATTGAGGGTTGACCTTGATAATTAGGTTTGCAAGGACGAGGGAAATGCTGATTAATCCTATCTAGCGTGGATTGCTGACGAGCGATAAAGGCTTGCTGTTGATCATTGAGGTCTTCTTTCTGTTTCGCTTTTGTTAAAGTTTCAGTTATTTTTGTGCTTTTCTCATTAATAACCTTTTGAGTTCCTTGAGTAGTCCACATCCGAGTATCCAAAGCACAGTAAAAATGCAGTGGATTTACCTTCCAGGGTTCACCTTTATCTTTTCCTGGCGACCAAGCCAGCCTTCCTGAACGCAGAGTAAACAAACTGCTTGAGTGTTGATTTTTACTATTGCGTTTAAGTTCTTGATCCTCTAGGAAGCGTTTAAAGTAGTGTAAATGACGCTTATCACAGTAAATCTCAAAGGTTAGTTTTCCTAAGCCATTGAATCGAACAAACAGACGACCTTTGTCATTTTGCCACCATGTCATATCTTCGTTAGATTCGTAAGCCACAGGAAAGGGGACATCAGCAGATTTTCTTAGAAGTGCTGCTTGCCAAGCTTTTGCCTCATTTTCATTTTGAGGTACATTGGCTGTAGCAATTTCTAAAGTTTTTAACCACTCTTCCCCTGTTAAATCTCTACCTTTAGGTATGCGACTTTGCAGTTGGTCTTTTAATCGCTCAATTTCTATTTCCTTTTTGCGTCTATTTCTATTAAATTCTTCTGGGTCTTCGTCGCTTTCGCTGATTTGACAGTTATTTTTGAGTAGATATGCGATCGCACAACGGGTAAGAGTCTCTTGTGTTTGTTCGTAAGCATTTAAAAGAATTTGAAAAAGTGAAGATTTTTGTAACTTTGTAGATTTTTTAGCTGTTTTGCTCTTTCTCTGGTTTTTCTTCTGGTCGGACTGGGGGGTACATTGGGTAAGAATTTCAATGGCTTTAGTACGAATTACGTTGAAGCTACATTGGCTTTCTTGTTCGAGTTGTAGATCACTTTTGAGAATTGTCAGCCAACGTTCTTTGCCTTCTATTTGCCGCTTTCTTCGTTTCTGTAAGGCGAACCAGGATTTATATACATAATCTACTAGAGCAATAGCTGAGGTGTAAAAGCGCCCAGGTTGGCCAGCAAAACGCTCTTGAGTTTTAAGGGAGTTCACAAGCGTTTTGAGTAATTCAGCAGGAATTTTGCCTTCTTCTAGCCAAGCTTCAAATGTTGGGTGTTTTCCTACCTGTGCCAACAATTCATTTATAAGAGGTGTATTTTTGTCAGCCATGAGTTCCCAAAGCGTGCGGAAGGAGTCTTCTTCAGCAACCAGGCGACATTGAATGGTAATAACGCTCATGGTTTCCTCGCTTTGCAAATTCGAGCAAACTGACAGGCTTTTTATTGTTTTTCCATATACATAATAGCGCAATTCCATAATTACGCAATAGCTTAAAAGGTTAATATCGCAATACCGTATTGCCGTATTGCCGTATTGCCGTATTGCCGTATTAGCGCAAATGTTTTTTTGCTGAAAGGCTGTGCAAAAATAAAAACCACAAACTTTGGCTTCACATTAGGATGGCAGAAGAAACTAGAGAGGTTCGGGGAAGACTCCCTAAAGACTTAAAAATCGCTTTTGAAATCGCCTGTGCGCGGCTGGAAATCACGCAGACTGCGGCTTTGGAGGAGGCGATTCGAGATTGGTTGCAAAAAAAAGAGTCCCCTGCTGGTGACAAGTCGCAGGCGAGTTAAAGTATTATGGTTACAATTGCTGGAATGCTTGTATAATATATGGCGTAAAACTGTTTAGTAATTGTTTTCTCAACTTGGTTAAGAAACCCAGGTTGAAACTTAGTATTTAGTTGTAAAGTCTCATCTAAGATTTACAAGCTTAGATTAGATTAAAAATTTACACTGTTATATTCGTAACATAGCATTTTAATGAATCTAAGGCTCCTTTCACTTTGTAGGTGTAAAATTATGAGCCAAGTTATTAATATTAAAAATCCCACAGTAAGGCTAAATGTTTGAGCAGACTTTTAAAAATATTGATGATGTTCTCTGGAAAGAGGCGGGTTGTACTACAGAGTTAGATTACACTGAGCAAACGTCTTGGTTGCTGTTTCTGAAGTATTTGGATGATTTGGAGCAGGAAAGGGCGTTAGAGGCGGAGTTAGCTGGCAAGCAATACGAATTTATTATTGATGAGGCGCATCGTTGGTCATCTTGGGCAGCACCGAAAAAAGCGGATGGTACATTGGATGATGATAATGCGCTGATTGGCGATGATCTGATTGATTATGTCAACCGCAAATTATTCCCATATTTACAAAGTTTTAAGCAACGGGCTACGAGTCCAGACACAATCGAATACAAGATTGGGGAAATTTTTAGCGAGATTAAGAACAGGTTTCAAAGTGGTTACAGCTTGCGGGATGCGCTGGAATATATTGATGAGCTACGGTTTAGATCGCAACAGGAGAAACACGAGCTATCGCATCTCTATGAGGCGAAAATCAAGAATATGGGCAATGCAGGACGCAATGGGGGTGAGTATTACACACCGCGTCCGTTGATTCGGGCAATAATTCAGGTAGTGAAGCCGAAGATTGGCGATCGCATTTATGATGGTGCTTGCGGTTCGGCTGGGTTTTTGTGTGAGAGTTACGACTATTTACGTCGGGGTAAGCTGACAACAAAAGAGCTTGAGATTCTGCAAAAACATACGTTTACGGGGAAAGAAAAGAAAAGTTTGGCGTATGTGATTGCCATCATGAATATGATTTTGCATGGCATTGATGCGCCGAATATTATCCACACCAACACGCTGACGGAAAATCTCAGTGATATTCAAGACAAGAATCGTTTTGATGTCATCTTGGCTAATCCGCCATTTGGGGGGAAGGAACGCAAGGAAGTACAGCAGAATTTTCCGATTAAGACTGGGGAAACGGCGTTTTTGTTTTTGCAGCATTTCATCAAAATGCTAAAAGTTGGCGGTAAGGCGGCGGTAGTAATTAAAAATACCTTCCTGTCAAATTCTGATAATGCTTCGCGGGCATTGCGTCAAGAGCTTTTAAGTAGTTGCAATCTGCACACCATTTTGGATTGTCCGAGTGGGACATTTATCGGGGCGGGAGTGAAAACGGTGGTGCTGTTTTTTGAGAAAGGAAAGCCCTTTGATGCTGTTCAGGGAACGCCTTTATTTTCTCAGGGAAAAGCTTTAAATGAGGGAATGGCTACTCGGAAAATTTGGTATTACCAACTCGATCCGGGGCGTAGTTTGGGGAAAACAAATGCGCTCAATGATGAGGATTTGCGCGAGTTTGTAGAGTTTCAGGCTACGTTTGCAGAGTCGGAAAAGTCTTGGCTGGTGGATATTGCTGATGTGGATCAAGTGACGTTTGATTTGTCGGTGAAGAATCCAAATAAAGCCGAGGAATCGACGTTACGAGAACCGCAGGAAATTATGGATGAAATTGCGGCTTTGGATGCGGAGAGTGCAGAGATTTTGGCGGGGATTGGGGGAATGCTATGAGTATATGGGAGACAAAAAAGCTTGGTGAAGTCATAAAGCTTGAATATGGTAAACCACTACCGAAGGAAAGTAGAGAAGAAGGTGGAAAATATCCTGCTTATGGAGCCAACGGTGTGAAGTGTTGGAGTAACCAATATTATTTAGACAGACCAAGTATTATCGTTGGCAGAAAAGGTTCAGCAGGCGAAGTTAACCTTACACAAGAAAAGTTTTGGCCTCTTGATGTTACCTACTTTGTTACTTATGACCATACACAATACGATTTAACTTTTCTTTATCATTGCTTAAAATATCTTCAGCTTACAAGGTTAGCAAAGGGTGTAAAGCCAGGTATTAACCGCAATGATGTTTACCAAATTGAGTTTGCATTTCCACCACTTTCTGAGCAAAAGCGGATTGTGGCAATTTTAGATGAGGCGTTTGAGGGGATTGATAGAGCGATCGCAAACACCGAAAAAAACCTCACCAACGCCAGCGAACTATTTGAAACCTATCTAAACGCCATCTTTACCAAGAAAGGCAAAGGGTGGACAGAGAAAAAGTTAGGAGATATAGCAACTTTTAGAAATGGTCTAAACTTCACAAAAAGTAGTAAAGGTGAGTCAATCAAGATTGTCGGCGTTAAAGATTTTCAAAACTATTTTTGGATTCAGGAAGATCAATTAGATTCTGTGACCATAGATGCAGAGTTAAAGGAAATAGATATCCTTCGCAAAGGAGATATATTAACTGTTCGTTCCAATGGCAATAAAGAATTAATAGGGCGTTGTGTACTAGCAGGGGATCTATCTCAAAAAACCTCACATTCTGGCTTCACAATTAGAATTCGCATAGAAAGTGAGGATATTTATCCCCAGTTTATAGTCTACTCTCTAAAATCTAGATATATCAGAAAACAGCTAATAGAAAGTGGAGGCGGAATTAGCATTAGCAGTCTTAATCAACAGGGTCTTTCATTAATTATATTGAGTTTTCCTAACTTTTTAGAGCAAAAAACTATTGTTGCAAATATTGATGAATTAGCTGCTGAAACTCAACGCCTCGAAACCATTTACCAGAAAAAAATTGCCGCCCTCAACGAACTCAAACAATCTATCCTGCGAAAAGCATTCACTGGCGAACTCACCGCAGATACCGCCAACCAAATAACAAAAGCCGCTCAAGAGGTAAATGCTGCATGATTACCCTTGAAACCCTTGAAAAATGGCTGAATGCACCCGCAGAAACAGAACGGCTAGAATTTAAAGAAGCCAAGCTACAGTATGATACAACCAAATTGTTGCGCTACTGCGTGGCTTTAGCTAACGAAGGTGGTGGATATCTGGTTTTGGGCGTAACCGACAAGCTCCCGCGTCGTGTCGTAGGTTCCCAAGCTTTTCCATCCTCAACCGCTCTCAACGATATCAAAGCTCTCATTGTAGACAAACTCAGATTTCGGGTAGACGCTACAGAATTGCTGCATCCTGATGGACGAGTGCTGGTTTTTAAAGTGCCAACCCGTCCTGTCGGACAACCATTAGCGTTTGATGGAGCCTACCTAATGAGAGTGGGAGAAGATTTGGTGGCGATGACACCAGATGTACTCAAGAGAATTTTTGCAGAAGATCAACAAGATTGGTTTTGCCAAGCTGCTCGATGTGACGCTAGCGCCGACGATGTAATCGCCCTCCTAGATACCCAAACATACTTTGAACTGCTAAAAATTCCCTATCCAACTACCCGCGATGCTGTCCTAGAAAGATTGCAGAGCCAACAGTTAATTAAACCAACAGCACATGGTTGGACAATCACAAACCTAGCTGCGATCCTGTTGGCAAAAAAACTGGATGCCTTTTCCCCTACCTTGGCTCGTAAAGCTCCCCGTGTCGTAATCTACGAAGGTATCAATAAGCTAAAAACTCGTAATGACACGACAGGCATCCGAGGATATGCTGTTGGCTTTAACGCATTAGTGGATTTCGTCCACTCAGCAGCACCTCAAAATCGCTTTATCGAGGAAGTTGTGCGGGAAGAAGTAAAGATGTTCCCAGAACAGGCTTTACGAGAACTTATTGCTAATGCTTTGGTGCATCAAGATTTTCTAGCAACAGGTACTTCAGTGATGATCGAGATGTATAGCGATCGCATTGAGATATCTAGTCCCGGCATTCCGCCTATTAAGGTAGAGCGATTTATTGATGAAAATCGCTCCCGTAACGAGCAACTCGCAGATATCATGCGACGTTTCGGTATATGTGAAGAAAAAGGCAGTGGCATTGACAAAGTTGTAAACGCAGCAGAAGTGTTTCAACTACCTGCGCCAGATTTTCGAGTAGGTGACACACGCACTACAGCAGTGCTGTTTGCCCATCAAGATTTTGCCAATATGAGCAAAACAGACCGAATTCGAGCCTGCTACCAACATTGTTGTCTGCTGTATGTCAGCAATCAACGAATGTCTAACCAAACCCTACGGGAGCGGTTTCGTCTAAGTGACTCGCAAGTAGCAACCGTTTCTCTGATTATAAAAGCTACCAAAGAAGCTGGCTTGATCAAGGCTGACGAATCTGAATCAACTTCTACCCGCTATGCTCGCTATCTCCCTTTTTGGGCATAAAAGTGTTTTAACGCAAACCGAGATGAGTCCCTCTCAAATCCTCAAACCCTTGCAAAATCAACAAAAAAGTGTTTTAACGCAAATCCTCTAACTCGTGCAGAACCAATAAAAAAGTGTTTTAACGCAAATCGGAGTGAGTCACTCTCAAATCCTCAAACCCTTGCAGAATCAACAAAAAAGTGTTTTAACGCAAATCGAGATGAGCGAAATATGAACGAAGCCGAAACCCGTGCCGAACTAATTGACCCCGCACTAAAAGCCGCAGGCTGGGGAGTTATCGAAGGTAGTCGCATTCGCCGCGAAGTTATTGCCCCTGGTCGTTTAATTGGCAACGGTAAACGCGCTCAATCAGACATCGCCGATTATGTCCTGGTTTATCGTGGTGAAAAACTCGCAGTCATCGAAGCGAAAAAACGCGACTTACCAGATACCGAAGGTTTAGGACAAGCCAAAAAATACGCCCAAAAGTTGCAGACTCGATTTGCCTACTCTACAAATGGCATCGGTATATACCAAGTAGATATGCTCACAGGGGCAGAAGGCTACATCAAGCAATATCCTACCCCTGAACAACTGTGGGAAGAAACCTTTGGCGAAAAAAATGCGTGGCGCGATCGCTTTGCTGCCATCCCCTTTGAAGACAAAAGCGGCACATGGGAAGCCCGTTATTATCAACACAATGCCATTAAGCACGTCCTAGAAGCGATCTGCCAAGGACAAAACCGGATTTTGTTAACAATGGCAACAGGTACAGGTAAAACCTTCATCGCCTTCCAACTCGCCTGGAAACTCTTTCAAAGCCGTTGGAACCTGAGCCGACAACCCGCTCGTCGTCCGCGAATTTTGTTTTTAAGCGATCGTAATATTCTAGCTGACCAAGCCTATAACTCTTTCTCTGCTTTCCCCGATGATGCACTTGTCCGCATAGACCCAGAAATCATCAAAAAACGGGGTCGAGTCCCCAAAAATGGCAGTATTTTTTTTACCATTTTTCAGACTTTTATGACTGGACGGGACGACGCTGGCAATCCTACACCCAAATTCAGCGACTATCCCCCCGATTTCTTTGACTTTATCATCATTGATGAATGTCACCGAGGCGGAGCCAGTGACGAAAGCACATGGCGGGGAATCTTAGAATATTTCTCCCCAGCAGTACAACTTGGACTCACTGCTACTCCTAAGCGGGAATACAATGCGAATACCTATGCCTACTTCGGTGAGCCAGTTTATAAGTATGCCCTCAAAGACGGTATCAACGACGGGTTTCTTACTCCCTTTAAAGTCAGGCAAATCGAAACTACTCTAGATGAATACATTTACAGCAGTGAAGATGAACTGATCGAAGGTGCAGTAGACGAAGACAGAACCTATACTGACGCTGACTTCAACCACATCATTGTAATTGAAGAACGCGAACGCTACCGAGTACAAATTTTCATGGAAGAAATTGACCAGAATCAAAAAACTCTAGTATTTTGCGCTAACCAAGACCACGCTCTAGCTGTACGCAATTTAATCAACCAAATGAAGATTAGCAGTAATCCTAATTACTGCGTCCGCGTTACTGCCAATGATGGCAAACTGGGAGAACAGCACCTCAAAAACTTTCAAGACAACGAGAAAACTATCCCCACCATTCTCACCACCTCCCACAAGCTGTCCACTGGGGTTGATGCTCGGAATGTTCGTAACATCGTGCTGATGCGTCCCATCAACACCATGATTGAATTTAAGCAAATTATTGGTCGCGGTACTCGCCTATTTGAAGGGAAAGACTACTTTACCATTTATGATTTTGTCAAAGCCTACGAACGCTTCGACGATCCTGAATGGGACGGCGAACCCCAAGAACCTGTTGTAGTTAAAATTTCCAAAGGTGGGGAGAAATCAGATAAATACAATACCTCCACAGCAGATAGTGGTAAAGATAGAAGCAACAATAGAAACGAAAGTACAGAAGATTCCCGCCCCAAAACCATCAAAATCAAACTCGCTGATGGTAAAGAGCGCAGTATCCAGCATCGGATATCTACCACCTTCTGGAGTCCAGACGGTAAACCCATGAGTGCAGCAGAATTTGTAGAACGTTTGTTTGGTGAAATTCCTGAATTATTCAGAGACGAAGACCAACTAAGAGCCATCTGGAGTCGCCCTGACACCCGTAAAGCTTTATTAGAAGGACTGGCAGAGAAAGGGTACGGCGAGGAACAACTCACAGAAATTAGCCGCGTGATTGATGCCGAAAAAAGCGATTTATACGATGTCCTAGCTTATATCGCCTATGCCTCTCCACCCATAAGCCGGCGAGAGCGCGTTCTCGCTCACAAATCATTAATCTTCTCTCGCTATATGGGCAAACAGCAAGAATTTCTTGACTTTGTACTCGAACAATACATCAAAGCTGGGGTGGGAGAACTCGACCGCACTAAATTACCTCAACTGTTAGAGTTGAAATATCATACCGTTCGTGATGCTGTTGCAGAACTGGGAAGCGTTGCGAATATCAGTGAAGTCTTTATCGGGTTTCAGCAGTATTTGTATTTACAGGACATAGCAGCTTAATTGGGTATATCGATACAATGAAACACTGTTAATGTACTGAAATCTTGACTGTTGACTTTTGAAAATCAATTTGTTGTATTATTATGTCTTGCATTTGTCGATTGAACTGCTTAAGTTTATCAATGTTGACTCCAGACAACTGCCAATATTTTTGATAATCGTAGGTTGTCATCCATAAATCGTTGTTAAACTCGACAATAATTAGTTCATTTAACTGGATTGAGCTATCAATATTCGCAGAATTGCCAACACTAATAAATATACAATCAAAAACTTTCTGGTTAGATTGTAGTGTTTGCTGTTTACGTTGGATATTATCGAAACACTCTTCTATTTTCCGACTGCTTCCCGTATGCGCTTGCAGGATTTCAACCCATTGTTCAAACTCTAGATTGAACAACCATTCTTTAAACGTTGAATATTGTGTTTCTGAGTGAATCATTTGATAAGCATTACTTAGAGTAATGGCAATTTGACGGTCATATACGCCTAAAGTCATTGCATAGACTGCTGCGGTATTTGATACACCATGAGTTACAAATGAAGTTAGGTTATTGAAAATTTTAGGGATATTTTGACGATTTAGATAAAAGGCAAGATGTCTGATAAGTGAGTTAAATCCCCAAGAGAAGGCATGAGTTACTCTCTCCAATTTTTTGACAACGATTTCCGTTTTACCATCAAAATATAAATCTGCTAATTCCTTATAGTCCTTACCCTGAAGCCATCCTATCAGTGGATCAATACTATCAAGATTTAGACTTTCTGTTAGTTCTGGAAGTATGTTAAATGTATCATAGGACTCCTGCCAAAAAGTAATAGGCAAGTCACTTATGTCTGTATAGCTATCAATTTCACCAACAAGTTTTTGTGCAAAAGCTGTTATCACTTGATTACTCTCTACACCTAATCCTGTGAGGTTGAATAACTTACGCTGTTGGATATCTCGTACTTGATTTTTGAGCAAAATCGCTCTTGTCTTCAGTGCAGCCTTAAATTCAAGCAAGACATCTTCTATATTTAGAGACTGCACATAACACAACAGCTTCTTAAAGATAAATTCTATTTTTTCTTCATCAACTTCATCTATAAAGGACTCTAGAATCCACGACAAAAGCTGCGAATCAAGATAGGATAAAATCTTGATTTGCTCCTTGCCAGCCAGAGTTTTATTTCGCTTTTGCCAGCTTTCGTAATCATTACCAGCCTTTCTGAACTGCTTTGTTGATGCCAATGCCCACAAAGAAAGGAAATCCTCAGTGGTTTCAAGCGACAATAACCTTGACTGAGCCAAGTGCCTTATGCTCGACACAATAAAACTTTCTGATACTTCTGTTGCTGCTTCCTGGCGCACTCGTCCCAAATCTTTTTTGTCACAAAAAATGATATGACCTTCTGTCTCAGAGCCAGCACGACCAGCACGCCCAACTGCATTGGCAAACTGAGCCATAGTAATTATATTGTCCATTGATAAAGAATGAACAATAACATTCTTGATTGGCAGATTAACACCTTGCGACAAGGTAGTTGTAGAAACAATAAGTGGAATAACGTTATCGCGTATTGCATTCTCAACCCTCCGCCTGACAAGGTTAGGGAGATCAGCGTGATGATAGCAAAAACCCAAATTAAGAGTTTTCACCAGTAAATGCTCAGAGCCAAGTAGTTCAGCACATTCATTTCTAATTTGTTGAATTTCTGGAGAATTAGCTAAACATTGCTTTTTTAAAATAGAGATTAAACAGTCTGAAATATCTTCAACGTTTCGTTTAGAAGTTGTAAAAACTAGAGTGGAGCCTGTTTGGGTGTAATATCTGGCAAGCCGTGCTGCAATAACAATATTCTTTCGATAGAAGCTGTTATTTTGATTTCTCATACTACCTTCCGATTTTGAGAAAGGTAATGTTACAAAGAAGTTTTCAGAAGGATAATCATCCAGTTTTGGCGGATAGCAGACTCTTGCTTTATTAAAGGGACTCCAGTCAAAGAAACCGAACCTTTGCTTTGTAGGTCGCCAGTCTATCTTGACAATATTATTTTCATTTCCAGAAAGCCATTTGGCAAAATCACCAGCATTGTTGATAACTGCTGAAATTCCGATTATTCTTGCGTGATTTTTTTCTGCAATAGCTAGTAATCTTGAGAAGATTAATTCCTGTCTAAGACTTCTAGGATTTGCGGCAGCTGAATCATGTGCTTCATCAATGATAAGAAGTGCAAGCTTGCTTTTGAAATCTTCACTGTTGCGGGTGAGTAAATCTAATTTTTCAGGAGTTAAAACAAAGACTTGGTTATCTTTTAAAATATCCTCTTCTAATTGGCTAAAATCGTAACCACCATAGAGAATAGAGACATTTATATTCACACGGGATAAGCTGGTAGATAGGCTACTTTCTACTTCATACGCCAAAGCTCTTGTCGGAACAACGTAAGCACAAACTTTATCTGGCTTATCCTTGAGAGTATGGTAAATAGCCAGTTCAACAGTTTTAGTCTTACCTGCACTTGTTGGCATGGCAATGACAAGAGATTTATCCTCTAGTAAACCCTCCTGCAAAGCTTTCTGCTGTGATTTCCACATTGACATCATAGGAAACTTACCCAGTGTAGACAGAAAGCGCAGATAAAGCTTCCATTCATCGTTTATATCATTAACATAAGCACTAACAAGTTTTTGTGTTGAATGCTCAATTAAACTTTGTAAATATTTTCCAATACAGTTAAGTAAAACGTAAGAGTGATAATCACTAACTGTTGCATATTGTCTGCCTGCCGCTATCGTCAGCTTGAGAACTTCTGCCTGAAGTTCTTCATTGCCTGTACGCAGGTATTGAGTAAAATTTGCAAACGCTTTGGCTGTTAACCAGTCACCGATATTGGCGATTTTGGTAGACACCAATTCCATCCATTCTTCTTCTTCGTGTGGATAATTATTTGGCTCTAATTCCTTATGAGCGAATTTGAAAAAGAATTCTGCCAAAGCATCTTGTAATTGGCTGGTTTCACCAGTCAGCAAATGGGTCAGTAAAATTCTTGGTGTATTTGAAAGCAAAACATTTTTAATATCTTGCTGATGCAGAATTTTGGATACTAAGACCTTGGCATTGGCGTTATATCCTGCGATACTATACAACAATGCACTTGTAACAATATTTTCTATAGCAATAGAAGCTTGGCCATCTTCAAGTCTTAGAATTGCTAATCTCTCATGAATAACGGCAGACTCCTTAAGTACTTGTTCTGCTTCTTTTGAACTGTCTCTTAACAAGTTATAGCCTGTTAGTGCTAAGAAATTAGCTGCTTTTTCTAGTTTACGAGGATCATATTTATAGGGAATAAACTTTCTTTGTTCATTTTTAAGTTCGACTATTAAAGCTTCTGATGCTAATTGATTGTGTTCGCTTTTAAAATCAGAGTTACCAAGTAACTTCTTAAGTTCTATTAATTCATCTATTTCTACAGGAGGAAGCGACAGTTTTGAAGGTTCTTTATTTTTAATGGATACTAATTCTTTCTGATATTCTATCCAGTTTGGAATCAGAAAAGCATTTACAATTAAAGAATTTCTAATACCTTCGACAACTTCATTAAAATATTCATCTTTCCACTTACTTTCCTCAGTAACAATAAATGCAATATATTCTGTTCTATATGAATAAGTATAGGGGTCATTAAATCTATTAACTAGTTTTGCTTCGTTATATCGCTCTTTTTCTCTAAGAACATTAATAATAAACTCTAGGAGTGTAACTGAGCCTTCTTGAACCTTTAGTAACCCATCACTAGCTTTTTTAACAGCTTCTTTAGGATTACTACTATAATTTTTAACTTCTGCAACCAGCAGTGCTTGTGGTATCCCATTATCATTAAACTTCAACCCAAGCACATCATCCCCGTGCATAGCCATTTTTCTATTAGTGGCAAAACGGAGCTTAAAAACAGGAATTTTATAGCCTGTACAAGCTAATATGTAAGAAGATGCGATCGCTTCACCAATAGTGCCATTCCACACCTTCACATTACTCTGTGTCATTTTATGAAGGTCTTGAAGAACAGAATTTAACCCCTCATCTTTTAAAGTCTCTAATTCTTCAATAATGCCCTGTGGATGCCGACAGAAATAGGGAATTATCAGTTTTAAGTGGCGCAGAAATGTTTCAACGTCCTTGAGGGTTACTTTTTGCCTTTCAAAATCTTTGCCAACAGGTTTAGCACAAGAGGCTAAAATTAGGTTATCAGTGAAATCTTCTAGAAAGGGCATTTTGAGGTAATAAATAACTTTGACTAGTACAGCTATTTATGTAGTATCATAAATTACCGCTAAATGTCATCTAAATAAGTTAATTCTGGCTAAAGCGATTTATCATACCATCTATAAACAGGAATTGGGGTTTTAGCTAACCATATAATCAAGGTCTTAGTTTATTCCAAACTCAGTGTATGAGAATTATTTAATTTCCGTATTCTATATCCATAAAGGTATATTTTTTACAAAGCCTTATCCAACAAAAGTCATAATCGTTTTAGATTGAAGTTCAATAAAAAAGTGGCTTCTCAAGTTTTTAATGAATGCGATTAAAATTCCCAACATTCTGAAATTACGAGACTTCAACGATAGACACTAACTTATCATCGTCAGTATTAGGTACATATTCCAAAAGTTCCCCAGGTTGACAATCCAATGCCCTACAAATGCCGTTTAACCTTTCTGGCGTTAATCGTGGCATTTCGTCAACCTTACGCAACCTGTACACAGAATTTTCCGTTATTCCTAACGCCTCAGCTAAATCTTTATTTCTCACTCGCTTTCGTGCCATCACTTCATTTAATTTCCAGCGAATCACTTTATCCATAGACATATAACTACATCACCAGTTTAGTCGCTGCTAGGTGTAGATTTATCTACTTGTCAATATTTTGCTCTAAAAGTAGATTAATAAGATTCTCAATGTTATTAATCTACACTTGACGTATTTCTACGTGAGACGTAGATTGTTAAATAGACAAAAACAAAAGCGATCGCCCTCCGGGAAGAGACTGCGATCGCATTTTGTACAACCCCATTGATGAGGTCATTCACATGATTACACAAGAGGCATTTGATGACCAAACTTTGATGCTATCAGAGTTTGAGGAGTATATTGACCGAATAACTGAGCCTGCACCGCCAGAAATAGAGATTGATTCTGTGACGGATGATTTTGGTGAACTTTATCGTGTTTGGAATGGTTCGCAACTGCTAGGTACTTTTTATGAAAATTTGGAGGGTAAATGGATAGCGCAGCCTTGTAATAGTGATAAAAGACCCTCTCTTGACACTGCTTTGCAAGCGCAGTTGCTGATCGTAGCTGTTAATGGCTTACTGGTTGCAGATGTAGCCTAACCTTAAACAATTTTTTTATCGCCTAGAGACGTGGTTTAGACCCGTCTCTTTTGTACTGATGAGTGGAAATGCGATCGCATCTCTAATATTCAAGATTAGCAAGAATAAAAATAACAAAAGGTCAGAATGTAGAGATTTCTGACCTTTTGCTGATGAAAGTCGGATGCTCTACCAACTGAGCTACAGCCCCTTGTTATGGAACTGACGGGACTCGAACCCGTGACCCACCGAATGACTGAAAAACTTAACTTATATTACTTCTGAGTTTAGCGAAATCAGCTTTCTGCCTATATAGGCAATAACCGAATTTGTAAGTAAAGAAAACCGAACCAGTCAATAATAAAGCTATAAAGAGCTTTGACTGCAATATTAGGAGTTGTCTACCCAGCGACGAATTAAATCCTGAGAGGTGACAAGCTTGAAAGCATCACCTGCACAAAACAAAGTAGCGCACCAGTCTCGATACATTCTTTTCTCATCTGACAGCATAATAAGCGGATATGATGGCTCACGATATAGCCTAATTCCCCAAGCCAAAGACAAGTTCCTTATTTTTAGGGCATTAGTAACTACATCACGGCGAGCAACAAGAATATCGCTCTGGTTCCTTTCCCCACTTTCACCAGATTCTCTTATGGTAAAGGCTAAAATTTCCCCTGACGCATTTAAAAATTTTCCTGCACGGAAATCAACAACTCCCAACATCCTTCTCAGCCACTTTGCTGGCAACCACTCTTCTGCTTCACCGTCTGGGCTACGCCAATAAACTTTACAGGTTCCTGCCAGCAAAGGGATTGTTTTTGCTTGTCCGACTGAATTATCTACCACAGGATAGACAATTCCTTCTGTCTCTCGAATCCAGGAGGCCCAAACTACCTCACCTGGATCTTGGTACGTTTCCATTGCATCAACAATCGCTTTAAAATCATATAAGTCCCGTGTTTCTACTACATCATGTATATTGTTTTCCAATAGAGAAGATGCGAATGATGGGAACACAAAACTTGATGCCCAGAAATTCGATTCAGCCTGACTATCAATATGTCGTCTTCTCACAAATGCTTTTAAGACTAACCATTCATGCCCTTGCGCCCACTCTGGAAACTGACTTGATTCAGATAAAACTAATGGCTCAACTGCCGGTAGAGGAGCTTTCTGTATCCACTCATTGACTCTATCAATTTGCAGTGGTTCAGTTAAGTCAGCATCTGGAATAAGCTCTGAAAAGGCTAAAACTGTACCTGAATTGAATTCACCATAACCAATATCAGTTGCTGGATTGTTGAATTCAGCCAGAATTGCCAAGTTCACAGGTGGTTGATGAGGTTTATGATTCCAATCGTATGCTGTTACGCGATCAGCCAGAAAACCAGTGAGTTCATGCGTGGCTGCCCAGACATACTTCTCACCAAAGGAAGCCATTGAACTTTGTTCCCCATGCCTTGCCTTCCCATACTTGCGCGAAATAGCAATATCTGCTCCAAGAATCTCACCAGGATTCCCGCCTTGAGGATTTCCAATGAAAATTTCCTCAGACCAGCCTAAGCTTAAAGCATAAGCACGAACGAAAGCCAAAGCACAACGGTTAGGCGTTAGCTCTGATACATCATAAGCTTTAGCATGATGTGTTAGAAATGCTTGAGCCAAGGTGGAATACTGGGGTAATTTGCCAGCATTGCTATAAGTAGCATGAGCCATTCTTGCAAAATGGCTGTTATTAAAAAAAGGTTCTATTGCTTGAGGCACAACATACCAAGCAAGATCCATAGTAGCTGGACTAATGCCGTGGTGTTCATCAATACTGCTGATAGAGTTAGTATCAAGTGGAAGTAATTCGTTTGGGTCTACATCAGGTTTACGTAGATGTGTCAGAAGTTCTCCTGAGATGATAACACCACACGCAAGACACCTCTCAACTAAACTACGAGCGCAATGCCTGATAATTAAGTTATGTGTGCGATACAGTGGATCGGGAGTGAAAAAGCTATTAATTATCCACTCGCATAATGTTAGCCATGTTTCACTAGGTCTAACAAGAAAAGAAGCACCATATGCTGCTAGCAATAGATCCTCCCTCATTTGAGGATCATTAGTTTGAAAGGCAGTTTGTATAAGTGCTAGAAGTTCACTTGGTTTATTATGACCCCAGGCTGCAAGTTCAGACCGAATTCGTCTTCGGTTATCGTTATTAACAGTGGTAGTTGCCCATGCTAAAAGCAAAGGTGCTGAATCCCAAGGATCATCTTCAGATAATTCAAGTTCCTCCAACACCGCAGAGGCATAACCTTCCCATTTTGCTCCATGATTATGCGGTATTTGATGTGGCCCAGACCAGAATAAATCCCTCTCTGCTACTCCCATAGGCAAAAGAGCATCATGGACAAATTTTGCACCATAGATATAGCCAGGAATTCTTAGCCCAGGGACTATAAGGAGTTCTAAAATTCTGGAGCAAGTAGGCATATCTTGACTAAACAGATTAAGCACCCATTCTCGATATGCTTCTCCCTGATGAGAGGGTATCATAGACAGCACCGTAAATTTAACATCTTCTCGACGCTGACCTGTCAGGTTATTTTTCCACAATTCTGAATCAAAGAAATTGTGTCCATCCTTTTCTAGGAGATATACTGCCAGCGTGACAGATGCTGGTCGATGCACCAAATATGGAGGCATATCGGGGTTATTAGGTGATTCTTTAGCATTTTGATACGCCTCCCATGCCAGAAGAAAATCTGTCAAAGTTTCGTACGCTGGCTCCCACGTATTAATTTCTGGAGCAAAAAGATCATCTGAAGGCATACTTCGGCGAAGTAATAGCCCATGATCACGGCACTGGTTAAGAATTTGCAATAGTTGTGAACGATTTAAAATTCCTTTTGGGATCTGTGCTGACTCGACAGCTTGCAGCACCTCTTCTTCTTCTAATGGCGCTCCTTTTGTGAAGCAGGTTTTTGCGATCGCACGCAAAGAACTACGTACTGGTTTTATATCTATTGGCCAGTGTTCACCTTCACGCTCCCTGATAGAACGTTCCGCATTTTCAATTTTTTTCTGAATTAATTTGACTAAGGAAAAATTTTGCAACGAAATATGCTCGATTCTTTGTCCTTGATACAATTCAGCAAAAAGGCGAATAGCTAAAGGAGTCTTTAAAGCCCAGCGTAGATGAGGTGGACATTGAATGTCATTAATTTGGCAATGTGCTTCAAAAACATACGCTAGTGGAGCGTCAGAACCTCTCAACCAAATACAATTTATATTTTCCGGTAGAGAAATTCGCTGAACTAAACTTGGTCGTACTGAGAATACAAATAAGATTCTTGGATATTTTTGGGCTATTTCAGCAAGCTCCCCAAGCTTTTCTGCCCAACTTTCTGCGCTAGTTGTCTCATCTAAACCATCTATTGCAATCAGAACTCGAACAGGTAAACGTCCTGAGAAATCAACAGCATTGGCGACGGAACGAACTTCAGCTTGGGTTGCTGCTGATTCAAGGGCATCAAGAACTTGTCGTAGATTCCAGGTAGGCTGACCAATAGCATTTGCTAGTAATAAATCCCAACTTTGTGCTAAATCAACATCCCTAGCTCGAATTAAAACAGCAGGTTTTCTCTGAGCTAGATGTCGTTGGACTGCGTTTGCCAAAGCATCAGTTTTACCAACGCCAGGATCACCTATATATAGAACTGGCTGCCCCCAATTCCGTAGCTTTTGAGGCGTAATTTCTCGCTCACCCCAACTTTTATTAGACTTATCTAATTGCCTGCCAATATCTTTAGTCGTGTCTAGCATCAACAGAAATTGATGCAATTTAGTAACGTAGTGTATTTCTGAAACCCTTAATTTTATGATAAATACCAATAAAGATAAGGTATTTTTACTGCGTATCTTTTTAGTTTTCCTGGCTTTGTATGAAGGGGTGGAAGATACAATATCACGAATATGTTGAACAAATTCTTTATGGAAGGCATTTGTCTCTTCAGGAAGCAGTACATTAATTAAATTCTGCAAATCCACAGTATCAGTACCGTTCAATTTGCTCTCAATATCAGGAACAGGGAATGAATTTCCTAGAGAGAGACGTTTTTCTAGCTCTACCTGTTCAGCGATCGCTTCCATCAACCAATCTTGAGCAGCTTGAATTAGATTTTCTGCATCTGGCAGATCCATAAATTCTGGGTAGCGTCTCAGAAGAGTTGTTGCAACTTGTGCGTCCTCTAGAAGATTACGCATTTTCGTAACGCCTTGAAGCCAAGCGGGATAAACACCAGGGCCATTCAAGCGAATATTCAAATCCTGCTCTATTTGCCCAGATTGGTGTAAATCTGGGGTATATCGGTTACGGAGCCAACCATTCTGCGCCTGATTGAACTTCAGATGAAGATCCTCTACATCAATGACTGAGCCTTCAAACCAATAACGACGTAATCCTTCACTGCCCAGTTCAGCTAGTAAATCAGTAATTCGGGTTTCATCCCATAAATCAACGGTTATTCCAGGATGATTCGTCTTGGCTGTATTTAAAAATTCATTCCAGCGATCGCGTTCAGTTTTAACTCTTTTCCCGTTTTTACCAGTTTTTCTGACATCACTTAAGTCGCGAGGAACGGCAACTACATATCGAACTAATCCTCTTCTTTGAACAGATGCTGTGTCAAGAGAACCGTTAATTTGACTGATTTGGGAAGATTCAAGCGGTTCTCTAAACCATTTTGCCTGTAAACCAACTATATCTCCATTATTCAGCAGAGCATATGCTTCAACACCTCCATCCCCTCCAGATCCATTAACAAATATCACCTGGCTAACCTGTGAAGGATACTCACGATAGCACCATCGCTCAAAGATAATCCCTGTTAGAGACTCAAATGCACGGTCAGGGGCATCACCGTGAAGGTTAAAGTTAGACCAGTCCAATTTCGCCTAAACCTTATTTCAAGTAAACTGTAATCTATCGCAATTTTAACAACCTAATTTTGGAGTGTGTAGGTGATAAATATTACCTAAGATTTTCATAGGCTTGTACTTATGTACCACATCTAACGTGAATTAAGCTTCTGACGCTTCACCATCTTTGCAAAAGGCAAAAAGCAGTGGTTGCATTCACCTTGCGCCCAATCTGCGGGAATTAGGAAAGGTGTTTGACAGTTAGTACATTTTGTAAACAAGCGTAAATTGTGGCGATCGCACTTAAGCTTATCTTTAAACTGCCACTCAATTCGATGACAAGGTACTTCTGCATAACAAGCAGCACATAACCGAATTGGTCTAGGTTTCATCGTTACGCTTTTGGGTGGCAGCATCTCATATATTCTATTGGCTGGTACACCAATAAGCTTGCCCAACGCTTCTAATTCCTCACTGCTAGGAAATGGATTGAAATAAAGCTTCTCCCATCGCGTTGTGACAGCACCAATACCAGCAATTTTTCCTAAAGAGTAGCCAGAAGGAAGACTGTTAGCCTTGAATCGGCGCAAACGCCCCAAGTAATGACTAATGCTTTCTCCTTCATATGGTTCAACATAGCCCAACCTGGGCAAAGCTTCATGATTGTCATGAATTTTTATTTCTGTTTTCGGGGGGAATGTATCTTTTTCCATACCGATTAGCTATTTTTTCTAAAATGCTTTGATCAACTCTGCCAAAGCCATTTTTGAGAGAATGTAAAACTGCTTTCGTTAATATCTTCACCAGCAATCCTATTCGTCCACCTGTACTTTCTGCTAAAATCTCAAATATAATTCCGTCACATAAATTTGAAGCTTCGGGTAAAGCCAGAACATCAAATTCAATAGTGCTGAGTGTCTTTAGAAAATCATCCTGTTCTAAGCGCTCAAACTCATAAAGTGTTGGAAAGCTAGTCAACAAATCAAAATCATATAAAATTTTATCTAGCTCCTGCCCTCCAACTAAGACCACAGAAACATTAGATTCATCAAAAAGTTGCTTAAGGTCTAATAATGCCTCTCTTTGAAGATTGTCTGCATTGTCAACAATGACTTGTTCTACCCCAAATAATTCCAAACTACCAGCTAATCTTGGACGTAAATCTTCTCGTTTACCTGTTGGTGCTGCGTGGTTAATATCCTTAAGAATTTGCGAAAACAGACGCTTAGAACTTGATGCTGACCAAGCTCTTACATACGATACTTTCTTCCTATCCTCTTCCCGATAATGAAGCGAGGCTCGGCTTTTCCCAACATCTCTTGGCCCAACTACTCGACCGCATTGTTTTAATATTCGCAACTCATCTAGCCATCTGAAATATTCACAAGCCCGATCAGTGGGTATAAAGCAATTACTGAATATCTCTTCAATTTCAACGACTTTAGCAAGTTGATTATTTAAATCTAGTTGAGGAGCTAAGGTTTCAACATTAGGCTGAATTGCAAGTTGTGATTGTGCCATACATCACCAAATATTCTTTAAATTTTGTTTACGTTTAGAAATAACTAACTGATGCCTTTCCTGTTTTAAATTGTCAGCTTGCTCGGATACTTCTATTTGCACCTCAGTTTTTTGAACCTGTATTTCCTCTCTGGAAACTCTTTCTGGTAATACTTCAATTGGCTCATTATTCTTTAAATAATTCTTAGCTCTACTTTTTCTTAATTCAACAACATTTGAGTTTTTCTTAGAACCAGAACGTAAGCGTTTTTGTTCTGATTGTCTTCTTTCTTTCTTTTCCTGTTTACGCTCTTTTACAAGCTCCTTACGCTTACCTAATGCTAATAAGGCATCATAATTAGAATGCTCTCTACGAGCTTTGTTACGCTCCTTATTAAGACTTTTCAATTCTTCTAAACTCAATTCTTGAGTATCCATGTTTACTGCATGAACGTACCCTAAGAAATCTCCTAGATCATCATTTGCATCACAACTGTAGACATATAATGTCAGGATATGGTCTGGGTCATATCTCAGCGTCACATATTCACCTTTATAAGCCCTGAGTGATTCTCCTCGATAAACCAAGTTCTCGAACTGGATAGAACCATGAGCTTGAACAACTCGTTGAGTTTCTTTCATTAAACAAATATCCAATTCTCGCTCATCCAAAGGCTCAGGTAGTTTTCCTCCCATTCCCTTGAACCATCTTTCAAATCTTGTCTCGCGGGGATCTTTGGGATAAGGTTCATGATTATAAATGTCACAAAAGAAACTAGCCAAAATCTTGTCTATATCCTGTATGCCCAAACAAGCTTCTTTTTCTGCGTTTTCAGGGCGTTCCTGAACATTAGATCCTGTGTAACCAGGTAAGTCTTTGAGAACTTGAGTATTAATCGTTTTAAAAATCCGTTCTACAATACCACCTTGGTTTGGGCGATCGCGCAATTCGCATTGAAATCCTAGTTTCTTGCCAATAGCTTTGAGATGTTTAGAGCGAAAATCTTTGCCACCATCAGTAAAAAAGTATTGAAAAGGAGGGCCATAACCCCAAGGTTTACTCAGTTGATAGTCATGGGGATAGTGCTTGGGTAATATAGAATGTCTTAAAGCAAGAGCCACCTCAGCAGAACCAGGTTGTTTTATCCATAAGTGAAAACCTAAAACACAACTGGAGAAAGTATCAACCACAGTAGTTAACCAAGGTCGCTCAGGTAACAACACACCGTCACTATCAACTATCCGAATATCCAGTTCTGTATGGTCACATTGAATAATTTGGTTGCTAAACTCAGCTTTTAGTTGCTTACCATCTCGTGTTTCCACTGTCAGCCAAGACCCAGAACCTGGATTTCTAATTTTTTTCTTCCGTTTTTGTTGCTCAATTAACGGATTTAAAATTCGGTAGACAGTAGCCGGATGAGGATAGTCTCCTTGCTCAAGCCCAAGGTCAACGATCGCGTGGCGCTTTACTTCGCGAACTACAGATGCTGGCGACATTGGATGTTTTTCTTTCAGGCTATTTTCGTAAATTGTTTTTATATATTGTTGCCAGTATTCGCTAACTCGATGTTTTCCCTTGTCACAGCGTTGTACTCCGGCTGTCTCATTTAATCTGTCTCCATTGTATTCTTTGAGAAGACGCTCCACCTGCCGAGTAGAAACACCAAGAGTGTCTGCAACTGCCTGTTTTCTCTGAGACTTAATCTGTCGATTCGGTGATTCAGCTAGCCATTGAATGAGATTAAATTTGAGTTTCTGGCTATCTGAGGATTCCAGAATAATGTGTAATGGATCGACCACAAAATTACTTTCACTAAGGAAAATAGCTTCTGTAATTTGTGTCAATTCTCCGGTTAATCCAAATTCTGTGTCTGGCATTTAAGCGAGGAGAACGTAGTTATTGGTAGTATTAATGTACCATTAACTGAAGAAAATGCGACATTGAATTTGCAATGTGACAAAATTTAGATTAACGACATTAATTTACGACTTTTTATGTTAACGACATATAATGTGCGAAGTTGGGAGTTTAACACTTTTAATTAACAATTTCCTGAAAGCTTTATATGACAAGCGTTTTAGATACTCAAGATGCTCATGTCGTTATTTGCGAATTGCGACATATAATGTGCGAATGTACAGTTTTTTATGCGATCGCCACCACAGGATTCGGTTTTGTAACCAAACGATATGCGATCGCCACCACAGGATTTAGTTTTGTAACCAAAGGATTTGCGATCGCCACCACACAACTTAGTTTCGTCACAAAACAATTAAAAACCCTTCCCCACTAATTTAATTACCCCACTCCCTATAATACAATCGTGTTATATGATACCTGCACCAGCTAATGAACTAAAGTTATTAGTCATTATTATTTGTAGGGTGGGCATCGCCCACCAAAAACATGATACTGAATAAACATTTGTAGGGTGGGCAGTGCAGCACCAAAAGCGTAATACTGAATAAGAACATTAGCTCATCAAAAAAGCAAATCCTCTCTACGTTAAGTTAGGATTATTCTGTACCAGATTTAGGAAAGTTAATCCATGAGCCTCGTTTTGAAATCTGAGACACCGCCTCTGCGAGAAGATGAAACCGGAGCCATTCGAGTTGGCAATTCAAGGGTTTTATTGGAGAATGTGATTCGAGCGTTTCAAGATGGTGCTTCCCCTGAGTCTATTGTTCATCGGTACTCGACCCTATCATTATCTGATGTCTACAATGTAATTGGTTACTATCTTCGGCATCAGGATGCTGTAGAAGCATACTTAAATCAGAGAGAGCAGTTAGCCCAATCAGTGCAACAACGTTTGTCTACTATTCAACCTGACCTCAGTTTAATACGTAATCGCTTACTATCTCAGCAGAATCAATAGTAAGGGTTATGTTGAGTTTGTTAAGTGATGAGAATTTCAACGGTGATATTGTGCGGGGGCTGTTTTTGCGTCAACCAAATCTTGATCTACTTAGGGTTCAAGATGTTGGTTTGCGGGAAGTAGATGATCCAGCTATTTTAGCTTGGGCAGCAATTAATGAGCGTATCTTGCTCACTCATGATCGTGCCACAATGCCAGATTTTGCTTACAACCGCTTGGTTCGAGGAGAACCAATGGCAGGTATGTTTGTAGTTAATGATCGAATGCTAATTCGGCAAGCAATTGATGAGCTATTGTTATTGATAAATTTTAGTGAACAAGCAGAATGGCAGGGAGTTGTACTATATTTACCCTTGTGAAAGCCAAAGCTAATGAACTAGAGCCTGGGCGAATGTAATTCGCGGCTACACAAGCGAAGTCCGCCTTCGCGGACTAAGCAAAAATCAGGGTTGTTAAACCTGCGAAGGCAGGTTTTGTTTGTGTAGAAGCGGTTTCTAACCGCCTTTTTGCCATAATAGAATCGTGTTATGTGATACCTGCACCAGCTAATGAACGAACAGCGCCTACAGGTTTATTATCAGCTAATTCAAAATCTGCTAGATTGCCCTAGCGGTGAAGAATCGGAGATATTAGCAGCTAATAGAGAATTGCTGGATGCTGACTTTGTGCAGGTGTTGACAGCAGTAGCCGAGAATTTTGCACAGCAGGGAGAGGAAAATACTGCTAATTGGTTGAGAAACTTAGCCACATATCTCACCCCAAACACACGGTCTATAACTCAAGACAATATAGACGCTTACGGGCAATTTATATTAGAGGTACTACGAAAAACAGCAGAAAGTGAGGGTGATGCTCAAGTAATATACCCATTGTTAGCAGCCAATACCGATAAACTTGATAATATCTTTGCGGAATTATTGCGCCGTTGGGCAACAAATACCCTAGCTGAAGCAGAAGCAGATACAGCAGAATATATCGCTGCATTGATGGTTACTTTCAGTAATCTGATTAGTGATTTTCCCCTTGGTAGCAAAGCCAACAACATAGAAATTGCGATCGCTGGTTATGAAATTGCTCTCACTATCTATACCCGCAGCGCCTTTCCTGTAAATTGGGCAATGACGCAAAATAATCTGGGGAATGCGTACAGTGACAGAATCATCGGCGACAGAGCCGAGAATCTCGAACAAGCCATCGCTGCATATACGGCGGCGCTGAAAGTCAGAACCCGCAGCGCCTTTCCTGTAGATTGGGCAAGTACGCAAAATAATCTAGGGATTGCTTACTTATACAGAATCATCGGCGACAAAGCCGAGAATCTCGAACAAGCCATCGCTGCATATCAGGCGGCACTGGAAGTATATACCCGCAGCGCCTTTCCTGTAAATTGGGCAGCTATGCAAAATAATCTGGGGAATGCTTACAGTGACAGAATCATCGGCGACAGAGCCGAGAATCTCGAACAAGCCATCAGTGCATATCAGGCAGCGCTGTCCGTCAGAACCCGCAGCGCCTTTCCTGTAGATTGGGCAATGACGCAAAATAATCTGGGGACTGCTTACCATGACAGAATCATCGGCGGCAAAGCAGAGAATCTCGAACAAGCCATCAGTGCATATCAGGCGGCGCTGTCCGTCAGAACCCGCAGCGCCTTTCCTGTAGATTGGGCAGGTACGCAAAATAATCTGGGATTTGCTTACACTCACAGAATCATGGGCGACAGAGCCGAGAATCTCGAACAAGCCATCGCTGCATATCAGGCGGCGCTGTCCGTCAGAACCCGCAACGCCTTTCCTGTAGATTGGGCAATGACGCAAAATAATCTGGCGAATGCTTACTTATACAGAATCATGGGCGACAGAGCCGAGAATCTTGAACAAGCGATCGCTGCATATCAGGCGGCTTTGGAAGTATATACCCGCAGCGCCTTTCCTGAAAAATGGGCAGGTACGCAAAATAATCTGGCGAATGCTTACCATGACAGAATCATGGGCGACAGAGCCGAGAATCTCGAACAAGCCATCGCTGTATATACGGCGGCGCTGTCCGTCAGAACCCGCAGTGCCTTTCCTCAAGACCATGCAGTAACTTTATTAAATCTCGGCATTTTATACCAAACAGAAAAACAATTTGATTCAGCTTACAATACCTTTGCTCAAGCAATAGCAACCGTCGAAGCTTTACGAGGTGAAATTAACGCAGGTAATAATTTAGGTGAAGAAGCCAAGCGCAAACAAGCAGAAGAATGGAATCAACTTTATAGACGCATGGTGGAAGTGTGCCTAGCCTTGGGTAGAAAAACCGAAGCCATAGAATATATTGAACGCAGCAAAACCCAGAACTTAGTAGAGCTTATTCTTAATCGTGACCAGAAAATTATTTTCCCTCCAGAAGTTGCCAATCAATTAGAACAACTTCGAGACAAAATAGCCAGTAGCCAATATCAACTCCAAAATCGCAAAGCTGAAAATCCCACAGCCTTAGCCCAAGATATCCAACAATGGCGACAACAACGCCAAGAATTACAAGATAGTTATTTACCTGTGGGTGTTAGTTTTAAATTTGCTCAATTACAAAAAACTTTAGATGATAACACTGTAATTATAGAATGGTACATCGCCACAAATACAATTCTTACTTTTATTATCAAACCTCAAGGGCAAAAATTAACATTTTGGCAATCACAACCAGAAGATTTAGATGCTCTCTTTGATTGGAGGACACAATATTTAGAAGATTACTATAACCCGCAAGACCAAAATAAAAGCCAATGGCAGAATCAGCTTACAGCACGCTTGCAAAAGTTAGCCGAAATTTTGCATATTGAAGAAATATTATCTCAAATCGCCCAAGAATGTCAGAGATTAATTCTCATCCCTCATCGCTTCTTACACCTGTTTCCTCTCCATGCTTTACCAGTCAAAGGCTCATACTTAATTGATTTATTCCCCAAGGGTGTGAGCTATGCACCTAGTTGTCAAATCTTACAACAATTGCAACTCCGTCAACGCTCTGAATTTCAATCTTTATTTGCTATTCAAAACCCTACACCAGACTTATATCAAGACTACGAAAAAGATTTGGGTGCAGTTGCAGCCATAAAACAGCAGTTTCCTCATGCTTATATTTTGCAGCAAGCAAAAGCTACAAAATCAACAATTATCGACATTAATGAAGATAATCACACTGTCTGGTTAAATGAAAGATTACTCAAAGCTAACTGCCTATTTTTCTTCTGTCACGGGTACTTTAACCTTAACTCTCCCCAAGATTCCGGCTTACAGTTAGCTGATGAATACCTAACCTTAACAGATATCATTACTCACTTCAAATTAGAGAACTGTCGCCTAGTCACACTCGCAGCTTGCGAAACTGGTTTTACACATTTTCAAAACAGCAGTGATGAATACATTGGTTTACCCAGTGGTTTTTTGTTAGCGGGAAGCACCAATGTAGTTAGTAGCCTGTGGACTGTCAGTGCTACAGCCACAGCTTTATTGATGATTAAATTTTACGAAGAACTACAACAACAAAATAATATTGTCTTAGCTTTAAATACAGCACAACGCTGGTTAAGAGATACTACAATCAAAGGCTTTCAAAATTGGTTAAGTAAATCGTCCTTAAGTATAGTCTGGCAAATACAATTAAACCTATACTTTAATCAACTTGCCCAAGAGCAAGGAGCATCTACCAAACCATTTGCATTACCTTTTTATTGGGCTGCCTTTTGTAACATAGGTAAAGGAGTTTAACAAATGTCAGTTTATAAAGATAGCGTTACAGCTTTTATTCAAATAGTTAAATCACAATCAAGTTTAATTTCTCTGCCCGACTGGGAACAATTGCAGCAACTGCCTACTACTCTACCAGAAGATGACGATCAAGAAATCACAGAAATATTAGAAAACTGGATGCAGACAGAATCTCGTAGTCAAATTTTAGCAGCTTACAAGCAAAACTTAACATCAATTATTGCTGCATCTCCTATTGATTTAAGTGTAAACATAGGCATAGGTGGTAGCAAATCACCGACTCCACCTAATCAACCAAGTCCATCATCAAAGGAACTATTAGACAACGCCATTAAAGAAAACTCTCCCTTATCTGATAAGCCAAAATCTCAGCCAACACCGTGAAGAATTTCAGCCTCAGCCTCTATGCTTTTCATCTCCGCCACACCCTTACCCAACTTCCCGGTGAAGTTGTGACAGATGCTAATCTCTTGTGGGAAAATCTGGTGAAAGTAGGTGAAAACTCACTTCCTTTTATTGGCTTGAAAGATTTGCGTCGAGAATTAGTTTCTTACGACGATGGGATATACAAACCCCAGAAGGAACAAGTAATTAAATCTGATAGGTTAAGTCTTTCTGGACAAGATTTAGATTTAGGTAGACTCCCCACAACAGAAGGCTTTAAAATTAATGCTAATCTTCAGCCTTTTTTGCTTAACGATACCTATGCAGTTGATTTGACTTTATTGCCAGAATTACCAAATATTGAAATAGATATACCCCAACTGCAACATTTTCAACCCAAGGCTCTACTACCTGCTAATATTCAAGCATCTTTAGGACAAACCTTGTGGATTTACGGAGAAGTAAATCCCAGTGAAGATTGTGATGCACTAGCGAACAAATTCGCCATAGCTTTAGTAGCTGGAACAAACTTAAATCCTGTGCTAATGAACAAAGGCGAACTCTTTGGTAGTCTTTTATTTGAATACCAAGCAATTGACACGAATGAACCAGATAATTCTGCTAAACATTGTCATATTTTAATAGTCATCAATAATAACCAGTCTCCAACGCTAACACTTGCAATAGATGCTTACGACTGGTTATTAAAATTATTTTGGAGCTATCATAAAATACTGTATATTTATCAAATAGCTCGTCAACGCTATGGAGAAGCTAGAGAAATTTATAGCGATTTAGAAAATAAAATTCAACAATTTAACAGTCTGATATCTGCAACTCCAACAAAATTATCTGACTTCAAAAACTTAATGGCAAAAGTGCCGCAAAAAAGTTTTGATTACTCCAGATGCTTACAAGATTTACAAACGCACTACACAGCAATTACTACTAATATTATAAATTATAAAACCTGCTTAGATAACATTCAAACTATTGGTAATGGAAATAGCCCCCAATCCTGGCAAGAATTTCTAGACAAAGAATGTAAGAAATGGCAAGAACAAATTCAAATAGATATTAACTATCTTACCCCTGGTCAAGAATTATTCGGACAGTTAATTGATACTATTCGGGGTATAGTGGAAACACAACAGGCTGAAAGCGATCGCCATCTAGAAAACACCATTCAAATACTCGGTATCGGCTTCGGTGGCGGTGCGATCGCTTCCGGTGTTATCGTTTCCCATATCGACAAAATCAACCAACCCATAACATTATCTTTTGATAAGCAACCCCATCCCTTTTACGCCTCGTTATTTCTTAGCATCCTCGCCACTTTCTTGTTTATGGTTTTAGGCTGGTTAATAACTAGACGTAGAAAGTAAACATCACTGATGAGGGAGCATCATAAAATAATTTAGCGGGAAGAGAGTCAGAAAAGGGCTAAAGCCCTTACTACAAACCTTGAAAAGTTACCCCCTATTTTGACTTTGCTGCACTTGCTGTAATAACTGTTCCACAGTATTAGCCGATGGTAAACACTTCAAACCTTGGCAAACTAACCCCACACTATTGTCAGGTAAATTAGCCACAACAGAGAATGCAGTCGTGGGTAAATATTCCCCAGTCAAAGTATTAATCTGCTCGGTTGTGCTGCGAATCAAAGTCGAGTTACGATACCAATCTAAAGCTGTGAACAAACTCGGACAAGCTTGTGGGGCGCTAGACATGATACTTTTGAAAGCCTTCAACCCAGCCTCTGCTAAATCGAGATAATGTAAATCATCGGTGAGGAGGGAGAGACGCACAAGATTAGCGATCGCCACACCGTTGGCTGATGGTGTAGCATTATCTGCATAGCTACGTTCGCGCACAATTAAATCTTGACTGGCATCACTGGCTGTGTTAAAGTAACCGCCAAGTTCTACGCTCCAAAGGAACTCGTCGAATTGTTGTTGAATTGCGATCGCCTTTTCTAACCAAAATCGATTCTCAGGTTGAGCCGCTTGTAAATCTAACAAAGCTTTAATAAATAAAGCATAGTCTTCCGACTGAGCCAATACCGTCGCTTCCCCTTGATAATTGAGTCGGTGGAAACGCCCATCAATAAACTGATGCTCTAAAATAAAATTCGCCGCCTTAGCTGCAATATCCAAATACAAAGATGCAAACACAGCCCCAGCCCTAGCCAAGCCAGAAATCATCAAACTATTCCAAGCTACAATCATCTTCGTATCCGTCACCGATGGGATACGTCCCGGCCAGTTTGCAGATTTCGCTTCTTGATTATCCCTCGCTGGCGGAAAGGTTGCTAGTGCATCAGCCGTACTACCATAACGCCCTACAAACAATTTCCCCAACGCAGATTCTACCGTTGCACTCAATACCCCAGGCTGTCTGCGTTGCAGTACAATCTTACCTTCAAAGTTACCTTTGGGTGTGACTGTAAACTGTTGTTGTAATTCTGTGAGTTCTGCGGTTGTTAACAGTTGTTCTAGTTCGGCGTAACTCCACACATAAAAAGCGCCTTCCTCTGGTTCCTGTTCTTCGGGAGTGGTAAAACTATCAGCATCTTGCGCCGCGTAAAAATAACCTTCCGGTGCAGTCATTTCTCGTTGCAACCAAGCAATAGTACCAGCCACAGCCCTCTTAAACGCTGGTTCCTCTACACCAGCACTCCATAAATTGGCTAAATACTCGACAATTTGCCCATTATCATATAACATCTTCTCAAAGTGGGGAACTGTCCAAGTGGGGTCAACAGTGTAGCGATGAAACCCTCCCGCCACATGGTCATAAATTCCCCCCAACGCCAAATCTAGACCACGTTGAGTAGAAACTTGTTTGCCATCATACCGGGATGGAAAATTAAATCTAGTCCCCCGCAATGCCAATTCAGCATAGGGAATCATCGGGAAGCTATTACCATATTGATTAGGAGTAATTACCCCTGTATTAGTTTCCCAACCTTTTTGCAGCAATTCACCTTCTTGGGCTTCCTGGGTAGCCTCCCCTTGCAACACCGCAGAGGTAAGCAGCGACTCCACAATGACAGCTTTGCGTTCCCGTAAATCTGCCTTTTCTGTATCGTAGTAGTTGCGTAATGCTTGCAGGACTTGCAAAAATCCCGGACGGTTGTACTTTGGTTCCAAGGGAAAGTAAGTTCCAGCGTAGAAGGGAACTAAATCTTCTGGGGACAGAAAAGCATTTAAAGGCCAACCCCCTTGTCCTGTCATCATCTGCAACGCCTGCATATAAATGCTATCGATATCTGGTCTTTCTTCCCTATCTACTTTGATAGGTAAGAAATTAGCATTCATATAATCAGCGATCGCTTGATCAGAAAAAGCCTCACCTTCCATCACTGTACACCAGTGACAACTAGAGTAACCAATCGAGAGAAAAATCGGTTTATCTTGTGCTTTAGCTGTAGCCAGCGCTTCATCACACCAAGGCCACCAATCAATCGGATTTTCGGCGTGTTTACGTAGGTAGAGACTCTTGGTTTTGGCAAGGCGATTAGTCATAATGGTGGGGACTGGGGATTGGGGATTGGGGACTGGGGATTGGGGATTGGGGGAGTTTTTACTTAGTTTGTCTATTTTCTCCTTATTTTAGGCTCTCTTTAATTTTGAATTTTGCATTTTGAATTTTCAATTATCAAAGGTTAGAATCACAAGCAACGTTTAAGGCTGGAGTGGGACTATGAAGACTGCTGAAAAGTTAGCGGCGGGTTGGCTATTAACACTCGGATTCACGTTTCTCACAGTATCGGTGTCTGCGGTGGCTCAAATGCACACCATGCTTAAGGATATACCCACGGGTGATGATGAGCTGGTTGTACTTGATGATGTGAATGTATCTGCTTTAAATGAACTCCATAACACGGCTACAAATGGTGTAATTTTTGGTGTGCCGACCTTGATTTTGGGAACGTGGCTTGGTGTGGGGCTATACTTGCAAGAAAGAAATTCTAAAAAAGCACTCCAGCAGCAGTTAAGCGATCGCCTACAAGCTATCTTTTATGATACAATCAAACAAAATCAAGGACGGGTGACAGTTTTAGGCTTTGCCATGCAGTCACAACTTCCTCCCACCGTCGCCAGACAATATTTAGACGACAAAGCTAAAGAATTAAACGCTAATTTTCAAGTCAGTGAGGAAGGTTCGGTATCATATCATTTTGATGTCTGATTCCCTTCTTGACAATTAAGTCTAATGACGCAGATTTTTTTAAGCGTAGCCGCCATTTTAGGTGGTTTGTCAGTTGCCTTCGGGGCTTTCGCTTCCCACGCCCTACGAGAAAAGATTAGTGAGCGATCGCTAGAAATTTTTGAGACTGGCGCTCGTTACCAAATGTACCACGCTCTAGCACTCTTGCTAGTAGCCGTCTTAATTACTCGCCTAGAGTCACCACCAACCACCCTCATAGCTAGTGGTTGGTTATTCATCCTTGGTATTGCCTTTTTTTGTGGCAGTTTGTACGCCCTCAGCTTAACAGGAATTAAAATTTTAGGTGCAGTCGCCCCACTCGGCGGTTTCGCCTTTCTACTTGGTTGGGGTGCGTTAGCTGTCGCCGCCTTCAATTTAAAGTTTTAACTGAGGACTGGGGACTGGGGACTGGGGATAGAATATCAACCTCTGGTCTCTGTTACCTGTTATAACAATTTGTAATTCAGTAGGGCGCTGCACTGCCCACCTTATCATGGTTTTGGTGGGCAGTGCATCGGCCTACAAATACTACTGTTGTCTGTTTCCACTTATTTGCGTTCATCTGCGTTCATCTGCGTTCATCTGCGTTCAGTTTTTCCCAATCTATTGTCACATTTTAGCCGCGCCAAGCTAATAGATACTGTCCCCTGTCCCCTATCCCCTACTATAGCCCGATATTTAGTACACTAGATTACTAACAAGCCTTCAAAGCTTCCTCACCCGGCGGAGCGTTGAAAGAGGTAGGCAATTTAATTTAATCAAAGATATGGCGCTTATAGTTCAGAAATTCGGTGGTACATCTGTCGGTTCAGTCGAACGCATCCAAGCAGTAGCACAGCGTGTTTATAAAACAGTGCAAGCAGGAAATTCCCTGGTTGTAGTGGTTTCCGCTATGGGGAAAACTACCGATGGACTCGTCAAGCTAGCCAATGAAATCTCTCGCAACCCTAACCGCCGGGAAATGGATATGTTGCTGTCCACAGGCGAACAAGTCACCATCGCGCTTTTGAGTATGGCGTTGCAGGAACTCGGACAACCAGCAATTTCCATGACTGGAGCGCAGGTAGGCATTGTGACCGAAGCTGAACACACTCGCGCCCGAATTTTACACATCGAAACTGAACGTTTGCAACGTCATCTTGAGGAAGGTAAGGTAGTTGTCGTTGCTGGGTTTCAAGGTATATCTAGCAATGGAGAGTTAGAAATAACTACCCTGGGGCGTGGTGGTTCGGATACTTCAGCCGTGGCTTTAGCCGCCGCCTTACAAGCAAACTTCTGTGAAATTTATACAGATGTACCAGGGATTTTAACTACAGACCCCCGCCTGGTTCCCGAAGCCCAGTTAATGGCGGAAATTACCTGCAATGAAATGCTGGAGTTGGCAAGTTTGGGTGCAAAAGTCCTCCATCCCCGCGCCGTGGAAATTGCCCGTAACTATAGTATGCCTTTGGTGGTTAAGTCTAGCTGGACTGATGACCCCGGTACTTGGGTAACGACACCCAAACCCCAAGGGCGATCGCTTGTCAATTTAGAATTAGCCCGTCCAGTCGATGAGGTAGAATTAGACACAGACCAAGCCAAGGTAGCCTTGTTACGTGTACCTGATAAACCAGGAGTAGCAGCCAAGCTATTCGGGGAAATCGCTCGACAACAGGTAGACGTAGATTTAATTATTCAATCAATCCACGAAGGTAATAGTAATGACATCGCCTTCACAGTGACAACACCCATATTAAAACGAGCCGAAGCCGTAGCAGCTGCGATCGCTCCCTCCCTCCGCAGCCCCACCAACCCCAAATCAGACGAAGCCGAGGTGATGCTAGAACAAAACATTGCCAAAGTCAGCATCGCCGGCGCAGGAATGATCGGCCGTCCAGGGGTAGCCGCCAAGATGTTCGCCACCCTAGCTGAAGCCGGCGTAAACATCCAAATGATTTCCACCAGCGAAGTGAAAGTTAGCTGCGTAGTTGATGCCCTAGACGGCGATCGCGCTATCACCGCCCTGCGAAAAGCCTTTGAGATAGAAGCAGGGGAGCAGGGGAGCAGGGGAGCAGAGGAGCAAATAGTTTCAGATTCCCCTCCGCCCCTCCGCTCCTCTGCCCCTCTGCCCAGTCTTCCCCCCGTTCGCGGTGTCGCCCTAGACTTAAACCAAGCCCGTCTAGCTATTCGTCAAGTACCAGATCGTCCAGGGATGGCGGCGCAATTATTTGGTATCCTGGCAAAGCACAACATCAGCGTGGATATGATTATTCAGTCCCAACGTTGTCGGATAGTTGATGGTGTTCCCCGTCGAGATATCGCTTTTACAGTCCCCCGCATCGATGGCGAAATAGCCCAGCAATTGCTTACCCAAGTCGCAGGACAATTGGGTTGGGGTGATGTGGTTTTGGATAGTGCGATCGCTAAAGTTAGTATTGTGGGTGCAGGTATGGTGGGACAACCAGGTGTAGCCGCTAAAATGTTTGACGCATTAGCTAAACATCAAATCAACATTCAAATGATTGCTACTTCGGAAATTAAAATTAGTTGTGTCGTATCTCAAGAACAGGGTGTCCAGGCTTTGCAAGTCATACACTCTGCTTTTGA
The DNA here is from genome assembly GCA_036704005.1 of Leptolyngbyaceae cyanobacterium. Taxonomy (GTDB): domain Bacteria; phylum Cyanobacteriota; class Cyanobacteriia; order Cyanobacteriales; family Nostocaceae; genus Trichormus. The sequence goes on from DATNQO010000109.1 coordinate 37,292, forward strand.
GTTAGCCGGAAGCGAAAAATTCGTTGTCCCTGCATAGTTAGGGTGCGCGGAGTTTTAGCGATCGCCTGAAGCTATTAGTTCCAAGATTATCTGCGCTTACAGCAGTTATATCGTATTCGTTGAAACACTTACAATATATGTCGGTTTGGTAATTGGTAATTAGCCATAGGTAATAGGAAAAATAATTACCTCTAAGCTACTACCTATTACCACTCCAACTAATCATCTTAGAGGTAATTATCCGAATTTGATATTATTGGTAATAACACTCCGTCCACCACTGGCAGAAGGCTATTATCCTTTCTTGGAGAAATTTTAGGAATATATCAACTAGCAGGTTCCGCCTAGATAATACTACAATTTTTTGTTTATTGTATTACTTTATCCTATTCACTGAATAATTACGGTAATTACCCTAGCATAAGACATAGTTATCTACTGATAATTTAGCTACAATAGGCAATTATTTTTATAACGTAATTATGATTGCTCAAACACTGTTTCCACCTAAATCACCATCTCTAATATTCAAATCTTATTTCAGAAGTAAAGTTATTAATGAAATATACAACAGTGAGTTCAAATCCAGCCCAACTAAGGGAATCGACCGTCTTAACGGACTTCATTTTCAAAAACAAGCTAATAATCAAATTAAAATCATTCGTAAAAAATGTTTGGCTGGTAATTATAAATTTTCTCCTTACTTAGAATTATTGCAGTCAAAGGGAAGAGGCAAAGAGCCAAGAGTCTTAGCTATTCCAACTATCAGGGATAGAATAGTATTATATTTACTAAAAGAAATTTTATCTGAAATATTTCCAGAGTGTGTACCAAAAAAACTAGCTAATACGTATATATACCAAATTAGAAAATTTATATCTGATAAAACTCTATCTGAATTTAGTATATATAAAGCAGATATAGAGAAATTTTATGATTCCATTGATCGGGAAATTTTATTTAAAAAATTGCAAAGCAAAATAAAGTCCCGCAAGCTGATGACGCTGATTAAAAGTGCAGTATCAACACCAATTGTTCCCAAACATTATCATCGAAAAGATATTAGTGAATATTGTAAAAAATCTCAACATAAAGGTATACCGCAAGGTTTATCCATATCAAATATTCTGGCTAGTATTTACTTGCATGATTTAGATTGTGAATTGAATAACCATGATTTTATAGATGTATATTATCGGTATGTAGACGACATATTAATTTTTACAAAACAAGAAGTAATTAATGAAACAGAGGCAATATTTCAAGATAAGTTGCAAAGACTTGCACTCAAAATCAATGAGGGTAAATCTTGCAAAAAAAGAGGTCATGAACAATTTGAGTACCTTGGTTATCGTTTTGAATTACCTAAAGTTACAATTAGGGAAGCTACTTTAGAAAAATTTATTCATTCCATAGCTGCTAAATTCAGCAGTTACACCTATAGTAAGCAAAAAAAGCTCAAAAACCTTCAAGAAAATAACTATGATCTAGAAAAATTAAAGGAAATTTTCGTTGCTGAGTTAAATGAAAAAATTACCGGAGCCATTAGTGAAAACAAAAGGTATGGGTGGATATTTTATTTTAATGCTATTACTGATGTTTCATTGCTGTATAAAATAGATAAAATAATTGCTGGTTTCTTTAAAAGATTAGAAGATTTTGGTAGAACTGCTCCGCCTGAACTCAAAAAAATTTCTAGAGCTTTCTACGAAGCTAAGTACAACCCTACAGGTGGCTATATACATAATTATAATAATTATAAAACGGTAGAGGAAAAAGGAGCATTTCTCAGTGACAGAGGAAGACTGATAAGAGATAAAGGATACTCAGCACAAGAAATCAACGATTTATACGAGAGTTTTAAACAGAAGAATCTATCAGAGCTAGAGCAAGATGATGCTTTTCTCTACTAAAAATAATGTTACAATCGTTGCTAGCGAGTCGCCTCTTGCAACTATAAAATAGTTGCAAGACCTCCTGTACTTAGTTTCAGGGGTGGATGTAATCAAACTCCCAGTGGGGCTTGACCTCCTAAAATTTTTAGGAGTGGCTGTAACGTGTATCTCAATAGGCGGCTTGCTTTTAAATTTAAAAATTATTGATGATTATCTAAGTAAAATATTTGTATAATCAATGACTGTCAATAATGATCCTAATACTTACGCTGCATCATTGAGCAGTAGAATGTGGAAAACCAAAGGATCTAGGTTCAATGCTGCACGACGTTTAAATAACAAGTATCAATTTTCACTCTTTAGTATATCAGTAGTATCTATATATGGTATTGCAATCCCCCTGATTCAAGGAATTGTAAAAAACTCCAGATGTCAAGAAATTAATGATATATATAACGCTATTTCTTTGCTCTTATCAGTGTTTACCTTGGTTATTAGTCTTTTAGAAGGTGCGAGGAATTATCAACTTAAAGCAGAAAAACTATATAACAATGCAGTCAAAATATCAAGCTTAGAAAGAGAACTTGAATATTTAATAATAAGCAAATTAAATGATGCAGATTTTGTTCAAAAGTTAGGTGATATATCATCTAGGTACGAAAAACTAATTCAAGACTGCCCTGAAAATCATGAATCAGAAGATTACACCTTATTCAGATTACAAAATAGAAAAGAGTTTAGCATAAGTATAATTACTGAAATATACACTAGGATAAAATTGATTGTTTTAGATTATTGGCTATATATTTTTGTATTAGGAATACCTCCCATTCTTTTCTTATTATATTCATCCTGCTAGTGGAAATTATCAAAGTGTTGAGTAAACAACAGAAATGAATACCTATGTCGGAAATTGAAGATTTTGGAGTTACTGTAGACGAATACTTAGAGGGAATGGCCGCAGGTATAGACGTTTTAGAATTGAAGCGCCTAGAAGCTTACGGAGTTCCCACACACTTAGCGTTGGAAGTGATGGCGCTTACACCCAAAATAATCGATGGTACAGCTACCCCTGAAGAAATTGTCAGAGGCTTAATGATTCTCACACCATCTCTTCGAGAACAACTGCAATAGCATTATCCATCAGCAAAAGCCCAATATCCTTGTTAACACTCTGCGTCCCTCCGCGCTTCCTCCCTCCTCCTCTGCGTTGAAAAAACTCATGTCCTAATAATTCCCGAAAATACCTTGACAGCGCTACTAACGTAGAATACATTAAGAAATGTGTAATATCTTAAGCTTTTTTAAGATTTTTACACCATTAGTTAGGATTTCTCATTCACAATTAATATTTTTCAGGAGTTTAATCCCATTAGATTAGTCACCACTTGACTAACAGATATAAATCAGCGAAATTAAATATAACGAGCGTTCGATATAAAAATAATGCCGAAGATAGTTGACCATGACCAATATCGTAAAGAACTACTCAAACAATGCTTTGATTTGTTTGCCGAAAAAGGTTATGGTTCCGTTACCATGAGGCAAATTGCTCAAGGATTAAAGGTTTCGACAGGTACGCTTTATCACTATTTCCCCAGCAAAGAAACCTTGTTTGAACAATTAGTGGAGGAAATCAGTAAACAAGATATAAGTACAGCATTAGCGGAAATGGCTGGTGCAAAAACCATAGAAGAAGCAATGACAGCTTTAGGTAGATATTTAGTCAGAAATGAAGATTACTGCATAAAGTGGACATACATTTGGGTGAATTTTTGTCAGCATCAAGGGGCAAAGGAAGTACAAAATAACATTGTATTCAGGCGAGTGAATCGCCGTTATCAACAAGCTATATGCGACTTTTTGGGCATACAAGATATAGTCTTAGCTTCCTTTGTATTGAGCTTAGTTAATGGCTTAATTTTAGAGAAGCTTTGGTGTAATGAAGTCATTAATATTCAAGAACAATGTGCGTTGTTAGGAAAAATGCTGACGGCTTATTTACAGCAAAACCAAGTAGATAAACTGGTTAACTGTCACAACAACTAACAGCATTAAATTAATTTAATTTATTTAATGAGGGGAATATGAGTCAAAAATTGCTATTCAAACCCGCAAATCAAGGATTAATTGCCTTAGCAATTGCTGCTACTGCGGTGACGGCGGGAATCACTTTTTACGCAGTTTCTCAGTTCGGACAAAGTAAAACTACAGCATCTGACTCAGCACCCATCCAGCAAAGTGTTCCCAAAGTAACAGCCCTGGGTAGACTAGAACCAGAAACAGAAGTGATTAGTTTGTCTGCACCACTAGCTTTAGATGGCGATCGCGTCGCCCAAATGCTAGTGCGAGAAGGTGATAATGTCAAAGCAGGACAAGTAATAGCAATTTTAGACTCCCGCGCCCGCTTGCAAAATGCGGTATTGCAAGCCGAAAAACAAGTACAAGTCGCCCAAGCCAAACTTAATCAAGTCAAAGCAGGTGCGAAAGTAGGCGACATTCGCGCCCAACAAGCCAGTGTAGAACGTTTACAAGCCCAATTACAAGGCGATAGAACAGCCCAACAAGAAACAATCGCCAGAATAGAAGCGCAATGGGAAGGCGACAGAACAGCCCAAGAAGCGACAATTAGAAGGCTAGAAGCAGAACTCAAAAATGCTGAAGCTGAATATCAACGTTATCAGCAACTTTACTCACAAGGAGCCATTTCCAGTTCAGCAATTGATACCAGAAGGTTAACAGTAGATACCGCCAAACAGCAACTAGACGAAGCCCAAGCCGTATTAACTCGGATTAACGCCACCGCAGGTAAACAACTAGCCGAAGCCAAAGTTGCATTAAACCGCATCAACGCCACCAGCAATAAACAAATCAGCGAAGCCAAAGCCACCCTTACCAGTATTGCCGAAGTGCGCCCCGTGGATGTGGAAGCAGCACAAACAGAAGTAGAAAATGCGATCGCCTCACTTCAGCGAGCCAAAACCGACTTAGCCGCCGCCTACATCAAAGCACCAATAGCTGGACAAATCCTGAAAATTCACACCCGCGCAGGCGAAAAAATTAGTGATAACGGCATAGCCGACTTAGCGCAAACCTCGCAAATGTTAGCCGTAGCCGAAGTTTATCAAACCGACATCGGTAAAGTCAAACTAGGGCAACCCGCAGTAATTACTAGTCAAGCCTTCAGTGGCGAACTGCAAGGAAAAGTTTCTCACATCGGCTTACAAGTAAACCGTCAAAACGTATTTAGCAATCAACCTGGAGAAAACCTCGACAGCCGAGTTGTAGAAGTGAAAATTCGCCTCAATCCCGAAGATAGCAAACAGGTTGCAGGCTTGACTAACTTGCAAGTACAAGCAGCAATTGAACCATCAAAGTGAGTTGATTATGGTGAAAGTTATCTATCTCTTGCTTTGCATTATAGGAACAGTTTTACCTTACTCACAGTTCCTGCCATTTTTATTAGACAATGGTCTGAATATTCCCCTCTTCATTGAACAGCTATTTACTAATAGAATATCTGCTTTTTTTGGGCTAGATTTAATTATTTCCTCCCTAGTTTTTTGGGTATTCATCTTTTGGGAAGGTACAAGCCTAAAAATGTCAAATCTCTGGGTTTATGTAGCCTCTAATTTATTAGTTGGTGTTTCTCTGGCACTCCCTTTATTTCTATTAATGCGACACCAGCATCTAGAACAGCAGACTGAAACAGTTAACTAAGTAAGCCGTCGAAATTAAATCAAATTATGTTAAGTAGTGTAAGGCTATCACAATTGAGTTCGTAGTAAGGACTTTAGTCCTTTTCCCCGGACTAAAGTCCTTACTACAAACCTTGATTTATTTAGTCCGTTCTACTTATTAACCCAGTTCCTCATCCCCAATCCCCAATCCCTAATATGCTTTCCAAAATGTTTCGGAAAACGCCGCTTGCATGGCGGCAGTTAATGAAAGAAAAGACTCGTCTATTAGTAGCAGTCGCAGGTATTACCTTTGCCGATATGCTGATATTTATTCAGATGGGATTTGAAGGGGCATTGTTTGATGCAGCCGTCAAACCTCATCGTAGTTTAGAAGCAGATTTGGTGTTAATTAATCCCCAATTTCAAACTTTGTTTTCTGTGAAGAGCTTTTCCAGAGAACGAATGTATCAAGCATTGGGCTATGAGGGTGTGGAGTCGGTAAGCCCCCTCTACATTGGTACAGGACAATGGCGCAATCCCGAAACTCGTCAGGAACGGGCTATTTTAGTCTGGGGAATGGAGCCTGCAAGGTCTGCTTTTACAATTCCCGAAATTCAACAAAATCTCAATCAAATTAAACCGTTAAATCAAGTCCTATTCGATCAGGCAGGTCGTCCTGAATACGGTGCTGTTGGTGATATCTTCAAAAAAACTAGCAATTTTCAGACGGAACTAAATAGTCTCAACGTTGATGTCAAAGGTGTCTTTAGTAGTGGAGCCTCCTTTGCGGCTGATGGTAATGTTGTTGCTAGCGATTCTACCTTTCTCAGATTATTTCCTGAACGCAAAGCAGACCGCGTTGAAGTGGGATTAATTACACTCAAACCTGGGGTTGATATAGAAAAAGTGCAGTCGCAACTAGCCGCCAATCTACCTAATGATGTGGTAGTTCTCACACTAGAACAGTTTGCCGAGAAAGAAAAAGAATACTGGGCGAACGGCACAGGTATCGGTTTCATTTTTGGGTTGGGTGTAGGTGTCGGTTTTATCGTCGGGATTGTCATTGTTTACCAGATTCTCTATTCAGATGTTTCTGATCACTTGCCAGAATACGCCACCCTCAAAGCAATGGGCTACACAGATGGTTATTTACTAGTAGCCTTATTGCAAGAAGCTTTGTTTTTAGCAATCCTTGGTTTTTTGCCTGCTTACTTTTTATCCTTTGGTTTGTATCAAATAACTTACGCCGCCACCATGCTACCCATCGCTATGACTATAGAGCGAGCAGTAAATGTATTTATTCTTACTGTAATTATGTGTAGTTTCTCTGGTGCGATCGCTATGCGAAAACTCCGCTCTGCTGATCCGGCAGATGTGTTTTAGTCATTAGTCAACAGTCCATAGTCCATAGTCAACAGTCCATAGTCCATAGTCATTAGTTTTTCTCCTCTGCACCCCTGCACCCCTGCACCCCTGCACCCCATCCCCCCGCAGCTTATCGAGGAACAGCATCTAATGGTACGTCGAGAATTTTGTATTTTTGCCAACCAATTGCATCGAAATGCCACCATTCTTTGGATAGGGGAATAAATCCGCGTCTTTTCATGGCAGAACCGAGTAAAGCGCGATTTTTCTTTGCTTCAGTGCTAGCACCGGCGTAAGTTATACTGGCGCGTCTTGTAAAGTTATCAAATTCGGTGGGCATTTCTAATTCTTGCCCGTTGCGATCGACTAACGTGATATCTACTGCTGCACCGCGATTATGCTTAGAACCTCTAGCTGGGTTTGCTACATAAGGACGTGCTTCCCGCACTTGCCACATTAATTTTTGTACTGATAAAGGACGGTAGCAATCGTAAACTTTCAATCCCAATCCTTGTTTTTCTAAATCTTGTTGCACTTGTGATAATTTTTCGGCAACTTCTCCTCTCAATACGCAACGCGCCACGGAATAAACTGGTTTTTTCATAAAGTTGTTTTCCGTAGCGTAACGAATATCTAGCAATATATTAGGATTGACTGTTTGAATATCAACCAGTTGTGCTTTATCGATTTTTTTTGGTTGGGGAGTTTTTTTGAGTGGAGGTGGAGTCGGGGTAGATGTAGCAGGGGTTTCTATTTTAACGGTGGTATTGTTTGGTTGGTTGACAGGATTAGAAGAGGAAACATTTGATACCTTGTTAAAATTTTGGCATCCGAAAAATAACCCCAGCCAGAAAGGAACGACGATTAATAGCAGCAGTTTTTTCTTTGTAATCACGAGCCATTACCGATTAGACTAAATGGTGTCCCTGCATTTGTTATATTACCGGATTGCGATGCCTACTATGGTGAGGGGAGATCTAACGCTGTGTTTCAAAGTTGAGATCCCCCCAACCCCCCTTAATAAGGGGTGCTAATAAAAATCCATAGTTGTAACTAGCAACTTGAGTTAATTAGTAGAGTAGGTTAGGTACGGGAAATCAACGAAAGTAATTTCAAGCAATCATTAGCAAACTGCGCCTTAACCCTCCATCACCCTTACGGGTAATATTTATCAACATTTTTTCTTATAAACTTGAAATAGAGTTTCTTTGATTATGTCGTCTTGAGTAGGTAAGGAAAATTAGTGGAAAGCGCAGAAACTTAGATGCTGATTGGTTTAGTAGATGAAAATGCGATCGCAAGATCGCAAACCGAAAAAAACTGTTTTTAATTGTCACCCAATCAAGACATTTAATTCAGTAAATGTAGGTTAAGATACGTAACAATTACGTATTTATGCTGAAGCCTAAGCTATAACAGTAAGTAGCTAATTAGTCAGGGCTTTAAAGGCATTAAAATTAACAAACGCTCCTATACAAATAGCGCTTTTACAAAAATTTCTCACCGATTTATGCCTTTTGCACACCTATTTTATAACCGTTTACACCGTAATTTTGACATGGTGTGAATGGTAAATTGTATGGGATTTTTTCCAAAAAATAAAACTTTTTACTCAATAGGAAAGTCAAAATGACCAGAAAAATTGAGATTATTTCCGATGGTCGGGTATATGAAATAGTAGATGGTCAACCCATTGAGATTGGCGATACCCAAGGACAAGTATCCTTACTGATTCAAGCATTAGAATTCAGTCAAGCTGAAACCTTTGAAATTGCCCCAAGCGATGCAGTTCCTCGTGGTGGAGGTGAACCTCGTAGGAGTACTCGCAAAATCGATCGAGAAGGAATTCAACTGATCAAAGCTTTTGAAGGAGTTTATTTAGAAGCCTATCAAGACCCCATTGGCATATGGACGATCGGGATCGGACATACCAATGGCGTGCGACCGGGTATGAAAATTACGGAAGCCCAAGTAGAAGAGTTTTTGCAAAGTGACGTAGAAAAATTTGAAATTGCCGTCAATGATGCGGTTCAAGTCTCGCTCGATCCCAATCAATTTTCAGCTTTAGTATCTTTTAGTTTCAACTTAGGGCCAAGAGCTTTATTTCAATCAACTCTTTTAAAGCTGTTAAATCAGGGGGATATTCAAGCAGCCGCCAACGAATTTCCGCGCTGGAACAAAGCTGGAGGACAAGTTTTTCTCGGTTTAACTCGCCGAAGAATGGCTGAGAGAGCTTTATTTTTAGGAAAACCTTGGCAACCTTTCTTGGAATACGACGTTTTGCGGCTAACTCAACCTCAAATGCGCGGAAAATACGTGCGTTACATTCAAGAATGTTTAAGCAAAAAGGGTATTGAAATTCAGCCAGATGGTGTTTTTGGTGATTCCAGCGATCGCGCAGTTAAAAAATTCCAGCAGCAGAAAAGGTTAACAGCCGATGGGGTAGTCGGACTGGAAACTTGTAAAGCTTTAGGCTTGTGACATGAGGTAACTCTATTTTTTTGAAAAAACTGAATAGTTGCTACTAATAACTTGGTGACCGTTCTTTTGCAAAACCGAACAATTCAGGAGTTAAAAATGACTGATACGGATATTAACACCCACTCTCACGCAGAAGATTTTGAATTTGAACCTTGTGATGAAATTAACGAAGGAGAAGCCCGTGCTGCCCTGGAAGGAACTCGTGGGCCGTGGTCGGGTTTAATTCAAGATGCACCAGGTTGCTCGACATCAATTGTCAATGGTTTATCCCAACAATTGATTCATCAAATGAATGTCATTACTGCCAATATTCTTGTCAGTTGTGATGACCTGAATGTAGACTTAGAAAGTGCTGCTTGGCCTTTTATCCAACCACCTGCTAAAGAAGCATTGGCACGAGCGATTAAAAACCGAGGAAAAACCCTAAAAATCAATTCAGCTTATCGCACGATCGCACAACAATTTCTCTTATATAAATGGGGCAGAGGTTGCGGTTACGGCATTGTCGCAACTCCCGGAAAGAGCAATCACCAAAGCGGTTTAGCATTAGATATTGATGACAGTGCAGGCTGGCGTCCGTATCTAGAAGCGCAAGGCTGGAAATGGTTTGGCCCGAAAGACCCACCACATTTCGACTACATTAGCGGCGGAAAAGATATTCGCGGTACGGCAATGTTAGCTTTTCAGAAACTTTGGAATAAAAACAATCCCAATGCCAAAATTTTAGAAGATGGAGTTTACGGTAATCAAGTTGAAAGCTGCTTAAATAAATCTCCTGCTGAAGGTTTTAATATTGCACCGTGGGACGAACATCCCAGAACATTACGACTCTGCAAACCGATGTTGCAAGGGTCTGATGTGCAGAAAGTTCAAGCAGCTTTAATTAAGGCAGGTTGTGCCACTGATACTGATGGAATATTCGGCCAAAAAATGGATTCTGCCGTGAAACAATATCAGCAACAACAAGGCTTAGTTGTCGATGGAATTGTTGGCCCTGCAACGCTGAGCAAACTTCTCTCAATTAAGTAACAAGTCATTAACTATTGGTTTTCGTAGGTTGGGTTGACGTTAGGAAACCCAACCAACAATTTCTTAAGCAAGCAGTATTGGGATGGCAAGAATCTTTCTTTTAACTTTTAATCTAGTTCTGCTGCTGATTATAAATGAGGGTAACGGTGGGTTACGCCAAGCTATGCAAACACCAGTGCCTAACTTAAGTTTTTGTTGTGAATTGTGCAATATGTGAGTAACTCTCACTACTTGACTAAAAGGAATTGATAGCAAATTGAATACTGATTAAAGGAATGTTTGATATGAATCAAGCAGTTCGTAATTTAGCTATTTTAGTGGGAATTAATAATTATCAGAATGAAAAGGGAATTAATCCGCTGAAAACTCCCGTCAATGACGCTAATAAACTGGCGCAAATTCTGGAAAATGCGTACAATTATGATATTAAATTTTTATTAGACGACGCCGCCAATTTTCAGGGGATTAACAACTTATTACAGGAGTTGAAACAAGGAAGCATTATCCTGGCAAATAATCGAGTAATGGAAGTTAATTCTTACGATCGCATTCTTTTTTACTTTGCCGGACATGGAATTGCTTTAGATGGATTCGATCGCAAAGAAGGGCCATCTGGCTTTCTCATTCCCCAAGATGCCAATAAGAATGATAAAAATACTTTTTTGCCGATGCAGCAGTTACACGATGTTTTGATTGACCTCAAATGCCGTCATTTATTGGTGATTCTTGACTGCTGCTATGCGGGTGCGTTTAGATTTAGTAGAAATTTAGTTCCCTATCAAAAATTGTACCGCCAACGGTACGATCGCTTTATGAAAGGAAAAGCGCAACAAATGCTTTTTTCGGCGGCTTACGATGAAAAAGCGTTGGATGTTTTGACTCGTTTGGGGGAACGAGAGTTAGATAGTACCAAAAAGAATTCTCCGTTTGCAGAAGTATTATTTAAGGCACTGGAGTCTGATGCAGATATTATTCAAGATGGTGCGATTACAGTTTCAGAACTTTACATTTATCTAGAAAATGAGTTAGCGAAGATTACCGATCGACAAACTCCTGGTTTGTGTTGGCTGAAATATCACGAAAAAGGAGAGTATATTTTTGAAATTCCGGGGTTTCAAGCCAGTAAGCTAGAAAATGCACCGCCTATAGACCGAAATAGCAATCCCTATCGCGGTTTGAAACCTTACGAACCAGAACACAGCAATTTGTTTTTCGGGAGAAACCGAGCGATTGGCGAACTGATCGATCGAATATCCGCTCCGAAAAAGCGATCGCTAACTGTTGTACTTGGCCCTTCTGGAAGTGGCAAGTCAAGTTTAGTTAAGGCAGGATTGATACCCCGTTTGCCAACAGAAAATTGGCAAATCATTGCACCGATGCGTCCGGGTAAGGCTCCTTTTAAATCTCTTGCCGAAGCGGTTTTGCTGACAACCCAAAAAACCGTCACGGTTGACCGAGAAAAAATCGATGTTTTGAGCCAGGAGTTACAAGCAAATCCCCTTAATTTCATTAATTTTTTGAGGGTAAATAATAGTAATCCTGCCACCAAGTTACTGCTAACGATCGATCAATTTGAAGAATTGATTACTTTATGTTCGGTTAAGGACAAAAGATTGTTTTTAACTTGGCTCAAACAACTTTTAGCAGCAAATATTACGCAATTGCAGGTAATTATTACTTTGCGATCGGACTTTGAACCGCAGTTTGCCAGGGAACTGTTAGAGCAAAGTGAATGGATGGCAGCGTGGTACGTGGTGCCACCGATGACTCAGGATGAATTTCGAGATGCGATCGCAAAACCTGCCACAGAAAAAGTGCTGTTTTTTGAGCCGCCTGACTTAATAGAACAGTTGATCAATGATGTGGTGCAAATGCCTGGAGCCTTGCCACTGCTGTCTTTCACCCTCAGCGAACTTTATCTGAAGTGTTGGGAACGCTGGCAAGAAGGACAAACTAATCGAGTAATGACGCGGGAAGATTACCAGCAGTTGGGTGGAGTAATCGGTTCTTTAACTCAAAGAGCAACAGAAGTTTATCACTCGTTAATTAAAATTGATTCTGCTTATGAAAAAACCATTCCTCATGTCATGCTGCGAATGGTAGCAATTAGCGGCGAATTAGCTCGCCGAAGAGTCTTAGAAAAAGAACTGGAATTTCCAGAGCCAGAAAATCAGCGAGTGAAAACAGTTATTCAAAGTTTTTTAGATGCTCGCTTGTTGGTGAAAGGAACTAATTCGGAAGGTCAAACTTATGTAGAACCCGCTCATGATGCGTTAATTTTGGGATGGGATAAACTATTGGCGTGGAAACAAGAGGAACAAGAAAACTTACTTCTCCAACGACAGTTAACTCCGGCGGCTTTTGAGTGGGAAAAACATCAAGAATCCCGGTTTCTTTGGCACGCCAATCCTCGTTTAGATTTGTTGAAACGGGTGCTGGATTCTCGCGATCGCTGGTTTAACAAAATAGAGACTGAATTCGTGCTAAACAGTATTAGAGAAAAACACAAAAATACCGTTGTGCGCTGGAGCCTGATTGCTGGGGCATTCGTCGCCTTAAGCGGTTTTACTGCGACAATTTTTATTCAATTTCAACAAACTTTGTTGCGCGAAAAAGCTGCCACAGCCGAGAATTTATTAACTAAAAAACCTGTGGATGGTTTAGTGATGGCAATTGCAGCAATGGGAAGCAGTCAATCTCTATTGAAGCCATTTCTCAAACCAGCTTTTAAATCAGTACAATCCAGCTTATTCAGTGCAGTAGAAACCGCCAGAGAGCGAAACCGTTCGATCGGTCATAGTTCTGGCGTTACGTCTGTGGCGATCGGTCGTGATGGAGCGATCGTAGTTAGCGGTAGCGATGACAAAACGGTGCGGTTGTGGAACTTACAAGGAAAACTTTTGGCTCCTGCTTTTATCGGTCATACAGCTAGAATTACGGCGGTAGCAATTAGCCCTAACGGTCAAATAATTGCTAGTGGTAGCAGCGATAATACCGTGCGATTGTGGAATTTACAAGGTCAACTTTTAGCGCCGCCTTTCCGTCATGAAAGTGGTGTAATTGCAGTTGCTTTCAGCCCAGATGGACAAAAGATTTTCAGTGGGGAATTCTTGGATGCGAAAGTGCGAATTTGGGATTTACAAGGTAATCTTTTAGCACCTCCGTTCAATGCTAATCAACTGGATGTTGCGACTAATTCAGTGGCTTTTAGTTCAAATGGTGACCTTTTGGCAGCTGGAATATCTAATGGCTCGATTCAACTTTGGACGGTTCAAGGTAAAGCGATTGGTAAACCGTTTAGGACTCTGGAAGGCTTTTCGGAATTCTTAGCATCAAGACCAGACCTTTCCCAAGAAGGTTTTGCCGAAACGGATGCGATCGCATTTAGTCCAGATGGACAAAAAATTGTCAGTGGTGGATTTCACAAAACAGTAGAATTATGGGATTTGCAAGGAAATTTACTCGCGCCTCCCTTTGAACATGATGATTTCGTGACATCTGTAGCTTTTAGTCCCGATGGTAAGACGATCGTTAGCGGCAGTATTGATGGAACTATTCGACTTTGGGATTTAAAAGGTCACTTAATTGCGCCCATTTTTAGAGGACATACCAGTACTGTTTCTGCTGTTATTTTTAATCCCAATGGCAAGACAATTATCAGTGCAGGCGGTTCTGAATCAATTACTCCGGATATGCCGAGTATTATCAGCGCTGATAATACCGTTCGCGTGTGGGATGTGGAAAGTAATTTAACGCTGCGAGTTATTCGTCATCTATCAGGAGTTAATAATATAGCAATTAGTCCTGATGGCAAGATAATTGCTAGTACTAGCAGTCGCCATAACGGAACAGTAAATACCGTTCAATTATGGGATTTGGAAGGTAATGCGATCGCACCACCTTTTGAGGGTCATCAAAGTTTAATTACTTCTGTTGCTTTTAGCCCAAAAGGTAAAACAGTTCTCAGTACCGACGCCGATGGAAACATCCTATTGTGGGATTTTCAAGGTAACTTAGTCGCTCCGACCATGAAGCATGACAGCTTTGTTTTTTCAGCTGCTTTTAGCCCTAATGGTGAAATGATTGTTAGTACGAGTAGCGACAAAACTCTGCGCTTGTGGGATTTGCAAGGAAATCCGATCGGTTTGCCTTTTAAAGGACACGAAGCTGAAGTTAATACCGCTGCTTTTAGTCCTGATGGTCAGATGATTGTTAGTGGGAGTGGCAGCTTAAGTTCTTATGATAATACAGTACGCCTATGGGATTTAAAAGGTAATCAAATTGCGCCACCATTCAAAGGTCATGGCGGCCCTATTACATCAGTTGACTTTAGTTCTGATGGCAAGATGATTTTAAGCGGTAGTCACGATAAAACGGCGCGACTATGGAACTTAAAAGGCGGTTTGATTGTTCCACCAATTTTACATGAAAGTACTGTAGCATCGGTTGCTTTTAGTAAAGATAATCAAACGTTTGTAACGGGTAGCGGAGGTATTTTTGCGGGAGCTAATACGGTAGTGCAATTATGGGATTTACAGGGTAATGCGATCGGTCAGCCTCTCAAACATCAAGGCTCTGTTCAATCTGTAGCTTTTAGCCCCAATGGGAATATTATTATTAGTGGAAGTGATGATAAAACAGTGCGATTGTGGGCTGCCAACTGGCAAGAATGGTTAAAAATAGCTTGCGATCGCTTGCAGGATCATCCTGTTTTGAAACATCCGGAAAGTGAAGCCGCTCAACAAGCGAAAGTAACTTGTCAAAAATACGCTGGAAGTGGTAGTTCAAACCAGTAAATTTAGGGATAATTGTTAAGATGTCTTGTCAAAATAATTATCGCATTCGGCTAATTTTCATTCAATTAAGAAAGGATAAAAATTTATGACGCAAATGGATGAATTAATGCAAAAAATGATGGATCTTGATGAAGATACGCTGAAAGCTCAATTGGGAATTCACGCTCAGGAAGCGGCGCAGGATTTGACCGCACGTTCTGCTTCTATCGAAAATTTAGATGAAATGTTGACGGCGATACCCAGAGGTGCCGTACCTAGCGGACAGGATGTGAGTTTTGGCAATCGCCTTTTCAAGCGTCTCAATGTCAAATCCTACAATTTGTTGTGCAGCGATGTCAGCGATTTACTAGGAAAAGACGACACGCTCAATAAGTTGAAAGATGCTTATGAAGAAAGCGCGGCAAAAGCGGCTGGATTTTTAGCACCTGTTTTGATTGCTAATTTAGGTTTAGCTCCTGCGATCGCTGCCATCATTTCAGCTTTAGTAATTAAGACGATTTCCTCAGCTACCGCCGAAACAATTTGTGAAGTTTGGCAAGAAAAATTAGACCCTATTAAATCCTAGTGTGGGTTAGGCACGGTCAATAATTTGATTATTTTCATTTAATAATTAATCAACCGTGCCGTAACCCACCATCAGCCTCATCAATCGCGTTTAAAAACTTTTTTCAACATCAAAATATGACAGAACCAATCAATCAATCCGCCAATTTATATGCCTTACTCATTGGCATAGATTGCTATTTACCAAATCGACTTCCCGATGGCAGTTCTTATCGGAATCTAGGCGGATGCGTGCGCGATATTAACCACGTAGAAAATTTTCTTAAATTGAAATTGAAAATGCCGCCAGAGCATATTTTTAAACTAACTGCCTCCAAATCTGATACAGCAGAACCCGCCGAACCGCCTGAAAAATGGCCTACTTATGAAAACATGGTAGCCATGTTTCAGCAAATAACTGAAATTGCTCAACCAAACGATCGCGTTTATATTCATTACTCCGGTCATGGCGGTCGCACTCAAACTAATTACCCGCAATTGAAAGGAGAAAATGGCATTGATGAAGCACTAGTTCCTACCGATATTGGCAACTCAACCGCACGGTACTTGCGAGATATTGAAATTGCCAAACTTCTAGAAAGAATGGTAAATAAAAATTTAGTAGTTACAGTCGTACTAGATAGCTGTCATTCTGGGGAAGCCACCAGAGGTAATGATGTTGATATTCGAGGATTAAATACAGTTGATAAAACTGCTCGACCGACAGAAAGTTTAGTAGCATCCGATCGTGAATTAATCGAAACTTGGCAAGATTTAACCGAGTCGGATACGCGCAACTTGGAATTAGGTAGCGGATGGTTACCACAACCGAAAGGCTACGTTTTATTAGCAGCTTGTCGTGCTAATGAGCTTGCTTACGAGTATGCTTTCAACGGGAAAGAACGCAACGGTGCGCTCACTTATTGGCTGCTAGATACCCTCAATTCGCTGACGCCCGGACTGACTTATAAGGTACTGCACGATCGCCTACTTGCCAAAATTAACAGTCAGTTTCAGCGCCAAACGCCGCTACTGCAAGGGGAAGGCGATCGCTTGGTGTTTGGGGCCGATCGTATATCCTTAGACTATGCCGTAAATGTGATAAAAATTGATGAAAATAAGCGAATTTTACTCAATGCCGGTCAAGTACAAGGACTGAGTAAAGGTTCCCAATTTGCCATTTATCCACCCGGTACTACAGATTTTACCGAGATCGATCGACGATTAGCTTTAGCTGAAATTAGCGAACTAGGCGCGACGCAATCTTGGCTGGAAGTGAAAGAAGTTTTTCGCACCGAACCGATCGAACAAGCTTCTCAAGCATTACTAATTAATCCTCGTTCTGTCAAATTAGTAAAGAAAATTCGTTTGTTAGAAAAAGCAGATTCCGATCCATTGCAAAGTACCGCTTTAAAAGCAGTAGCAGATGCGATTGCGATCGCCAAGGGTTGGATAGAATTAATATCTGGAAATGAAACGGCTGATTATCAAGTAGCAATTAATCAAAATGGAGAATACGAAATTTGCGATCCGAGCGGTATTCCCATTATTAATTTACGACCTGCTTTAAAAGTAGGCGAACCTAATGCGGCTACTGGTATTGCCAAACGGTTATTACATTTAGCTAAATATCGAGCAACGCAGCAGCTAGATAACTACTATCATCGGTCAAACGTACCGGGTAGCAAACTAGCATTTACTTTAGAGGTAATTGGCAAACAAACTAACTACGATCCTGCCGAAGAACCACAACCACAGCCATTTGATACCCCTGGAAATATCACCGCAATTAAAGTAGGTGAATGGTTGTTTGTGCGACTTCGCAACGATTCTTCTCAAACGCTCAACGTGACGGTAATAAATCTACAATCAGATTGGGGAATCTCACAAATTTCTCCCTCTGGAAGCGCCTATTTCGTCACATTCAATCCCGGTCAAGAAGAGATACTACCATTAAAAGCAATTCTGCCAAACGGATATGAAAAATGCGACGATATCGTAAAAGTGTTTGCGACGGTTGGTGCAACTGATTTTCATTGGTTAGAATTACCAGCACTCGATCGACCGATTATTTCAGCATCGGGAAAAAGTCCGGAAAATCCCCTTGAAGAACTTTTAGCAGTTATCGCTGAAGAACAACCACCAACTAAAAATTTAGAGCCTGCTAGATATGCAGCGAGTGAATGGATTACAGATCAATTGGTTTTGAGGATAACAAAAGATTAGTATAACCATAGTTTGTAGTAAGGACTTTAGTCCTTATATGCTGTCAGTCAAAGGACTAACTAAAGTCCTTACTACGAACCAACTTTTTGTAATTCTTATGAAAGATGATTTTAAACTAACTACAAACTTATACGCCTTACTGATCGGAATTGATTGCTATTTACCCAATCGATTACCTGATGGAAGTTTCTACAAAACTCTTAAAGGATGCGTCCGGGATATTAATAGCGTTGAAATTTTTCTCAATCGCCAACCGAAACCACCTAATAAAATTATCAAATTAATCGCTTCAAACCAAGAAGAAATCTCTGAACTTTTGCCAACTTACGAAAACATAGTAGCAAAATTTAAAGAAATAACAAATCTTGCCCAACCGGGCGATCGAATCTATATTCATTACTCAGGTCATGGCGGTCGCGCAAAGACTAATTACCCTCAATTGAAAGGAGAAAATGGTATTGATGAAGTATTAGTTCCAGTTGATATTGGTAATCCAAATTCTCGTTATTTGCGCGACCTCGAACTCGCTAAAATTATCGATGATATGGTGCAGAAAGGATTAGTTGTAACTGTGGTGATGGATTGCTGCCATTCGGGAGGAGTAACGCGAGTTGGCGGTGCAGAGATTCGCGGATTGAATGCAGATAAAATTGATACTACACAAAGACCTAGCGACAGTTTAGTTGCACCGATGGATGAGTTGGTGAAAACTTGGCAGAATTTAACTAAAATAGCAACTCGTCAGGGAAATATAAATCTTTTACCTTATCCTAAAGACTATGTTTTACTAGCTGCTTGTCGTCCATCTGAGTTAGCTTATGAATATACTTTTGACGGGAAAGAACATCATGGGGCGCTCACTTATTGGTTACTAGATACATTAAATCAAGGCATTTCCGAACTGAATTACAAAGTACTTCACGATCGCATTTATGCAAAAGTTCGCAGCCAATTTGTCAGGCAAACACCCATGTTATTGGGTGAAGAAAATCGCCTGGTTTTTAGCAATCAAATTATTTCTAGTGCTTACGCTGTCACGGTTTTAGAAGTAGAGTTAGATGAAAATACTAAACCTCAACGGATTAAACTCGATGCGGGTCAAGCTCAAGGGGTAAATTTGGGAGCAACATTTGTCATTTATCCATTGGGAACGAAAGATTTCACTCAGGTAGAACAGCGATTAGCAATTGCTAAAATTGTCCAAAGAAAAGCCACCGAATCTTGGGCGGAAATTACAACTATTTTGGGTGACCAAAAATTTATCGAATCGGGCGCACAAGCTGTCCTAACTTCTGCGCCTGTTAGTTTAGTTAAAAAAGTTAGCTTGATGCAAGATAATTTTCAAAACAATGAGGATTTTTTGCAAAAAGTTGCATTAGCAATGGCAGGTAATGGTTGGGTTGAATTAGCTTTGAATGATGAAACGGCTGATTATCAAGTGACGATGCGGAAAATTCAGACGGAAGAAGAGGCGAATCGATATCAAGTTGCCGTGAATGAGTGGGTTTATGAAATTTGCGATCGCACGGGATTTCCTATTATCCTTAAACCAGGATTAAACGTACACAATAGCAACGCCGCTACCAACTTGGTAAAGCGTCTCATTCATTTAGCAAAGTATCAGGCAATTCAGGAACTCGATAACCTCGATCGCAAATCACCATTGCAAGGTAAAGTTTCAGTTAATTTATTGGGCAAACAAACTAATTATAAACTAGGCCAACCCATTTCTCCTCAACCCTTTGAAGACCCCACCCTACCTACAGTGAAGGTGGGCGAATGCGTATTTCTGGAAATTCAAAATAACTACTCAAATGTCTTAAATCTTGTTATCTTAGATTTACAATCTAATTGGGCAATTAACCAGCTATATCCCCCCAGTACCAAAAGCCAATTCATTCCCCTCGATCCCGGACAAACAGAACTGATTCCCATTGAGTTAAGTTTGCCAGAAGGGGAAGAACAGGGTGCAGATATTTTGAAAGTTTTTGTGACATTAGATAGAT
>DATNQO010000110.1:0-52904 GCA_036704005.1 Leptolyngbyaceae cyanobacterium
GGGCAGGGGGCAGGGGGCAAGGGGGAAGACCGAGACGGAGCTTGGACTCCGCCCCGTATAAGCGTCCTAGAAGGACGGGGCTTGTACCCATGTTCCGCTCCGCTCCACGCAGAGGGGAAGGGATTGCTCCCCCTGCTAGAAAGCTCCCTTCCCCCCTGCCTCTTCCGGTCAATCCGCTGCACTGCAATTGTTATACGGCTGACTGCTCACCTTCGTTTTCAATGTAACGACGCAAAACTGCGTTAATGAGAGCTTTGTACTCCCCACCTTGAGCCTGAAACCACTTCAACACATCAGGCTCTATCTGAACTAACTGCCGCGCTTGAGTCGCAGGAATCCGTAATGTTGCCTTCTCAAAAAACTCCTCTGTTAACGGAGGAATATCAGAGTAATCAATTGCTTCATCATCCATAGCCTCTAATGCTGCCCAGTTAGTACGAGAGGTATTGCTCAAGTCTTTGCCGCTCATATCGATTTGCCCTTCGTGCTGAAATAATCCGAATTACGTCATTCTGTCGTTCCGTCCAAACTACAACCGCTACGCCGTTACCGAGAAAACCAATACCGAACCAACGGTCTTCGCCATAATCAAACCGATCGTCTAGTTCAATTAGCATTGGAGCTTCAAACATTTCAGGAACATCGGCAAAATCAATCTCGTGCTTGCGAATATTTTCTAAATTTTTTACCTCGTCCCACTCAAACTGCATGAAAAGCTAGAAACACTAATTGAACTGCCTCTATTATCCTGTATATGCCAAAGCTTCACAAATACCTTATGGCTGGAAAAGCCGATAGAAGAGTCGCAACTACTGCCCTAACCAAGAGCCGAAGCCGTATAACGGCAAAACGCAGAGGCGGCTAGCAACCCAGATGACAACGTTCCGGTGCAGCGCGGTTGTTAGCCAGTTCTAATGGGAATGCCTTAACGGAAAAGAAAAACATCATTGGAATTTACGTTATTAGGTAAATATAAAGGAGACTCTAACGCAACAGGAACAAATGTATCGACTTGGATATTAGATCCAACAGAATCTAAGACAACTACTAACCGTTTCAAGGGAAATGAACTAGCGGAGAACCACTGCAAAATAGTCTGTGCTTTTGATGGTAATTCATTGGGAATCGGAATCCAAAGACGCTTATCTGAACTCCGTTTAAGTGCATCACACATTGAAAGCGCATCAACGAATGCCCCGGCAGCAAGATCTGGTACTGCCACAATATCCTCAAGTTGTCGTGTGTTTAAATCTCCTTCAGTCGTCAAAAACACTAATAAACCTTGATGATCAGGCGCATACCTACTAATGCAATGATGAATAACATGACCAGCATCGTTGTGCTTTTTATCATTTGCAGCAATTTCATCTTGATCTGAGACCCATAAAATATCTTGTAAAGGCTCAGTTAAACAAGATATAAGTAATGAACCAAGAGATGCTACAAGCAAGAGGCGTTGAAAGGATTTTTTCTTCCATCCGCGTTCTGCAACCACCAACTCAGGTAGAAAACCTGGTGTACCAGGATCAGCAAAGAGATTATTAATTTTTTTACTGACTAAGAAAACTATCAAATTGCCAGGGAAGTTGTTTGCAGCATCAAGAAATGAGGGCAAAGCGCGTAGGCGCATAGCATCATTTAGCGACTTATATGCCATACGTCGATTGTTGGGAAGGAAGCGATCTCGAACAGCATTTCTCGATTCCATCCACTTCGCACTTCCACCGATCGCTCCAATCAAAAAGGCAAAAGCTTCATAGTTTGCAGCAGAATGTGATCCGGAAAAGTCACATGCTATCAAAATCTCTTTTCCATATCGAATGTCAGTAAAAATTGAAGGATCAACCCATTGTTGCTCTGCTATACGCTCACTGATTTGATAAGCCAGGGCGAACTTCGGATGATCTAGTTTGTGCCAAACATGCCTATGCTTCACAATTCATCCTAATTTCATAGTCGGGTATAAGCGAGGCTGGCTAACTATTTATTATAAGGAAAGTTTCCGTATAATCTTTTGTCAATCCTAAATATATCAAGCATTACAACGAACTCCTGTCTGAATATACGGAAACTTTCTTTTTTACCCCCTTATTCGGATATTATACCGAATTTTTCCGTATAACCACCCTTAACGGTAGTATTATATGGAATTTTTCCGTATATTCCTTGGTGTTATCTAGAATTTTTCCGCATAACATCCCAATTTAGATTATTAAACGGAATTTTCTGTACAACTTCCAATGGAACAACGTCCAGTATATTTGTTGATTACCTAATGTTCTCTCATGGAGCAATTTATTTTCTTCTTCCCAACGTCTAAGTGTAGACGAAGAAACACTTATTAAATTGCTACATTTAGATATTTCTACATAAACTTCCTCACAATGGTTAACTATGAGGAATGTTTAGACAAGAATTTCGCTATTTAGTCATCTTCTTTACGTCTGTGCGTCAGATGTAACTCGCTTAATCATTTGAGCTAAAAACTAACCGTCTTCCTGTACCATCATCAACAAAACGCTGTTCTCCCACACCTACTAATTCGACAATTATTTCCCTTGCTGTTGGTGAATAGTCTCCCTCTCGTGCAGCAATTTCGACTATGGTTTGGTTGTTTTGCGTATAAACACGGTAATTTGTTGTGCTGAACTTGCCTGTTTTATACTCAAAACTCCGACCATCATCTTCATACAGTGTAAACTCACCCTCACCTACCCAAACGCGAATGGTTAATGAGGTCAGGGGTTGTTCATCTACATACTGCATGACTGGAGCCATCGGTATAATTGCGCCAGCACGCACATATAATGGCATCTTTTCTAGGGGCGCATGGGCTAAAATGTGCGTCGGGCCTGTGAAGGCTTCACCCGTCCACCAATCATACCAACGACCTGCGGGTAAGTACACTGCTCGATACTCTACACCAGGACGGTAAATTGGGGCGGCTAATAAGGAAGCTCCAAGCATTACTTGATCGGATAAGGTGAAGGTGTGGCGATCGCTCGCAAAATGATACAGTAGGGGGCGCAGAATCGGCGCTCCCGTGGTGGCTGCTTCCCAAAATAGGGTATAAATATAAGGTAGCAGTTGATACCGCAATTGAATATATTCACGGCAAATTTTCTCGACGCGATCGCCAAATACCCAAGGCTCATGTCTGGCTGTACTCATTGCCGAGTGTCCCCGCATCAATGGATACAACATTCCCACCTGCATCCACCGGGCAAACAGTTCTGCGGTAGCGTTTCCCGCAAAACCACCAATATCAGCACCAACAAAACCTACACCCGATAACCCCAAGTTACACAGCATAGGTATAGACATTTCCAGGTGTTCCCACAAAGACTGATTGTCCCCCGTCCAAACTGCTGACCAGCGTTGAATACCAGCATAACCAGAGCGTGTCAAAATAAATGAACGTTCAGGCGATCGCAACTTTTGCATCGCTTGAGAAGATACTTGCGCCATCATCAACCCATACAAATTATGAGTCTCAGCATGGTTACTTATCTCATCTGCTGGGCCTTGGGGCGCATTGAGGGGGAAAGCAATTTTGTTACCAGGGTCGCCAAAAGGACGGTCATCTAATGCTGGTTCGTTCATATCGTTCCAAATCCCAGCTACACCCATATTAGTCAAATTTTTGTGCAAATCTCCCCACCAATTTCTCACTTCAGGACGCAAAAAATCAGGAAACACAGCTTTATCAGGCCATACATAACCATGAAATAATTGACCGTTGGTTTTCCTGACAAAATAATCGTGCTTTAACCCCTCATCAAAGACTGGGTAGTCAGCTTCCGGTTCATACTTTACCCCAGGGTCAACAATTGTCACCGTCTTAAAACCATCTTGTTTGAGGTCATCAATTAAAGCTTGCGGTTCACTAAAACGCTTGGGGTTCCAGGTAAAAACTCGATAACCATCCATATAATCAATATCAAGATGAATCACATCACAGGGAATTTGACGCTGACGAAATTCCTGCGCCAGTTGACGCACTATATCCTGTGATTCGTAACTCCAACGACACTGATGATAACCCAGTGACCATTTTGGCGGTAACGACATCCTTCCCGTTAGCTGAGTGTAGGTAGAAATAATATTTGCTGGTTCCGACCCATAAATAATGTAATAATCTAGTTCGCCTCCCTGGGTTTCCATCCGCCACACACCGGGGTGCTGAACACCGATATCAAACTGACTCCAAAAAGTTGTGTTAAAGAAAATACCGTAACCCAACCCTGGACGCAACGCCATAAAGAAGGGAATGGCTTGATACAAATTATCTGAGAGAACATCGTAATCAAGAGCATCTAACGTCCAGTTGGTTCTAGTTGTAGCTATTTGGTCAAGTAAACCACTCCGTTCACCGAAACCATAGAAATGTTCTTCAGCCGCAATTTTCTTCCATCCTGCGATCGCACCCTTACGCCAGCCTACACCCAGATTCACATCCTCAGCAAACCCTTTTCTTGTCAAATCAAAGCACTCAACCCGACAAGGATGGCGATGTACTACCACCCTTAACTGCTGCGTTGTAATTTCCACAACATCTGCTTGTTCTTTGACCTCAAACTCCACCGCCGCCCATTGTTCATCTTCCTGCGTCACCGCCCATGATCTACGAGGTAAGAACTTACCAGTAGGCGTTACCCTGACGCGAATTAGGTTTGCTGCGAGGACGCTAATTTTTAAACAGGGTTCGCCACAATGAAATAGAAGATGGCGATCGCTCTTTTCAATTGCCTGTACTGTTCCTAAAGTAGTCCAAGATGGCTCGGTAGTATGCAGCTGTCCGAAATATTGAGGCATGAAATTAATTCGGCATGAACAACCAGTGATCAGCTTACTATTAGCTCAAAAGAATGAATATACTCCCAAAGCATGACTGTTCGTAGTAAGGACTTTAGTCCTTTTTCATTTTTGAGGACTAAAGTCCTCACATTCGATTAATTTAACTTCTGGTTTGACCGACTGGAATTTTTAATTTTGCATTTCTTCTACCCCAACTACGTAACCGCAAACCCAGAATTAATAGCAGCGTTCCAAAAACAATGTTATGGGCAGCAATTAACCATAAAATAGCCAATGCCTGAGCTACTGGCCAGATAATTAACATTACACCAAAGATAACAGATATAATTCCAGCTACTGCGGGAAGGCGTTCATTTACTATAGTTTGCCGCAGTTGCATAGAGGCAATAATTTCAAATACACCAGTACCAATTGCCCAAATAGCAATAAGATAAAGCAAGACAAATCCAGCGATACCAGGAGAAATAAAAGCGATCGCACTCACTGCAATGCCAATAATTCCTTCGACCAACAGCAACCTACTGTGAGTATCTTGCAAACGCTCTTGAAATGCTGCGATCGCCAATAATATTCCCCCCACCAGCCAAAAACTTGCAAACAGGTACACCAGGGAAGCTAAAGTTAGAGCTGGCCAGCATAAAGCCACTAAACCAAAAATAATAGCGATCGCACCCCGCAAAGCCACCGTCCACCAATTGCGAACTAGTCGCTTTCCCACTCCCAGGGATTTATGCTTCATAGATTGAGCAGATAATTTCTGACGTACCTTTTGCATTTTTTTAGTTATTAGTCATTAGTCAGTTGTCAGTTGACAGTTGTCAGTTGACAGTTGTCAGTTAGCAGTTGACAGTTGACAGTTTTTATTCTTCCTCATCTCCCCCATCTCCCCCATCTCCCCCATCTCCCCAATACCCAGTCCCCTCCTAAATCAAAGCCAGCGTTTAGTAGGCAAATCTGACTCATCTATGGAGATTTCTGTACTCATCGATGAGTCATCTTGTTGTAGTAAGCTTTTATCTGGTGAACTGGCTGATTGATCAAGGGCTGCTAAAACTTCTGATGCAGACTGATATCGTTGTTTATAGTCATCCTGCACCATGATACTTAAAATCTCGGCGAAGCCTTGGCTGACGAATGTTTTATGAGTCCATTTCACTTCCTCATTAACATCTCTGGGAAGATCATGGGGGGCGACACCTGTTAAGGCTTTAATTGCAATCATTCCGACTGCATAGATATCACTATTATATTGAGGACGACCAAAACATTGTTCGCTGGGTGCGTAACCTCTAGTTCCAATACCAATAGTAAAGGGGGTTGGTTCTTGATTTTCTGTTTGCAGTAAGGAAATGTCTTTGACTGCACCAAAGTCAATTAATACTAGTTTGCCGTCTGATTGTCGGCGAATGATATTGCTGGGTTTAATATCTCGATGGATGACACCATTTTCATGAACAAATACTAATATTTGTAGTAGTTCTTTGACAATTGCCGCTACCTCAACCTCGCTGATACCTCTACCTGATGGTAACTCCCGGTTCAGAGGAGTACCGATGATATATTCTTGAACTAGGTAAAATTCTGCATCCTCTTCAAAATAAGCTAACAATTGGGGAATTTGCGGATGTGAACCCAATTTTTCTAGTGTTTGTCCTTCGGAACGAAATAAACGCCTAGCTAATTCCAAGCCTTTGGCTTCGGTGTTGGCTGGTTTTAGTTGTTTTACCACACATTGGGGGTTCCCTGGACGTTGGGTGTCTTCGGCAATATATGTTTCACTAAATCCACCAGAACCCAGCACTTTAACTATTTTGTAGCGTCCACTGAGGATTTTTCCGGCTACTGCTATATCTCGTTGTTGTAATAAGTCTTGTAATTCCTGTTGTTGACTAATAATTTCTTGCACAACAGGAGAAGTTTTATATTTCTGAAAAACATCGACTATTTGCTGAGTTCTAATTTTGTCTCTAGCTATTTCTGTCCCTAAATAAGAGAGTCCACAAAATGCGATCGCCAATATCGGTATAGCGGTAGGAAATAAACTATGTGCATATACAAAGCTGATATAGCTAATACTGCCCCAAACACTAGCAACCGCCATACTTAACATAAATCTCTTGAAGCCGCTTTTGCTTCTGGTAACAAACAAAGATGTTCCCCCAACCAACAGCAACACAAATAAGGCTTGCAGAGATGGGCTTTTAATTGCTGGCGCGATCGCTTTACCTTCCATAATAGTGGCGATCGCATTGGCGTGAATTTCCACTCCCGCCATTTCTTCGGTAGACAACCAATTATTAGCCACTGCTACCGGATGATAATCATTAGCCAACTGGGCGGTAGCACCAATAATCACAATTTTGTCTTCAAATACTTTGCCTTGCTGCAAATAATTATGCCAGTTTTGCGGATCAAGCACATACCACAAGGGAATCGCTTCAAATGTACCAACAGGCCCCCAGAAATTGATGCGTCCACCTGCTGATTGTGGGTATTTTACCTGCGCCGCCCTTAATACTGCTTCCTCAAAAGGAGGTACTTTATCTGCCAGACTATCATCTTCGCTCAATAACTTGTTAAATTCTCTAGCTAAACGATGTATTTTTCCATCCACCTCCACTGGAAAATTTACTGTCCCTATTGATACCCCCGTGTCACGAAATTTTTCGTAGGGTAATATTAACTGCGTAAATACTCCCTGGTGAGATTGAGAAATGTCGTATTTTGCGGCTAAAGTTATTTTACTGCCATATTTTTGTAACACTGCTTGCAGTTGGCGATCGTCCTCATCACCATAAATCCCAGGTAAATCAAAAACCACATCCAAAGCGACAGATTTAGCTCCAGCCTGCATCAATTTTTGCACTACTTGGGCATAGGCAGTACGCTTAAAAGGAAACTTACTCAGTGGTTTTAGGTAGGCATACTTTTGTGGATCTGTTTTATAGTATTGTTCGGGTACTGATATCGACTGATCGTCAATTGCTAAAATTACTATGTCTTCTGGAGGAACAAGCGGCCCGCGTATTTGAAAAAATGCACTCAACACTTGATTTTCCAGCAATTGCACTAAACTTAAGCCAGAACTTGTCAGTAAAGCCGCACCCATTGCTAGCACAATGGTGAGTAGGTTTCCTAAGCGCACCAAACGCTGAGACTGGCGGGAAGCTGCTGTTAGAGAGGCTTTTGTTGTTTTAGTAGAGGCTATATTGGCAGTAGACTCATATTTTTTATTCTCGTGTTTTGTAGGTTCATCTGCCATATCATGTTAATAATTAGTTTAAGTACATTTTTTATTTATTTAGTTTCATTTATACTACAACCATCTTGAAATCAGAACTTAGATGATAATCTTATACATTTGTAATCAAAATCTTATTGTGCGACGAACTTGTGTTAAACAATCTCAACTATGTCAAGGTGATAGGGCAGCTTAGGCCAGGGATGAGAAAATCAACTCCCACGGGCTGAAAATCCCGTAACGAGAATACAAAAATTCCTTTTCCCCACTCCCTACTGCCTAGTTTACAGCTAGAAAACATTTTTCCTGCTTAGTTAGAGGGTTATTCCCGAAATCGCTAACTAGAAAAATTGCTGTTAACCTAGCTCATATCGAGTAAATAATACTAGTCTCTAGTCTCTAAGCCCTAGCCTCTTGCCTACGCTGCTTACACAAAACTCGTATATTTCACTAAGCTTAATTGTTAATTGCAAAACCGATATATGGTAATTACGCAACCTCCTATCTTTAGACTTATGCCTTACCTCTTTAGAAGTAAAATTGATAGATGGATTATCAACCATCCTGTTACTGCGTCAATTTTATTGGTAGATTTTGATTACAGGGTGTTTCTCATAGTGTTGGGAGTTAAAATGTTTAACAACCAGCAGATAAATTCCTATATTGCTACTAATTTTAGGCATTGTGAGAGGTAAGATAAAAGCAATACATGAAAAGTTACGCTAGCGCTATTAGTCAATTTATCAATTGAGAATTGCTATAATCTATTGTCCATTCTAATTTCTTTACTATTATTTAGGTGTATTTTTCTATGGGTTCCCCAATGAATCGTCTGTCTATTTTTGTAGACGGAAACAATATGTTCTATGCTCAACAAAAAAATGGGTGGTTTTTTGACCCCAGACGGGTTTTAGAATACTTCAAAAATGAGCAATCAGAAACAACACTAATCAACGCATTTTGGTACACTGGTTTAAAAGATCCACAAGACCAACGAGGTTTTCGAGACGCGCTAATTAGCTTAGGATATACAGTCAGGACGAAAATACTTAAAGAATATTATGATGATTCCTCCGGTCGTTACTCACAAAAAGCTAATCTAGATATTGAAATTGTTGTAGATATGTTTAATACGGTTGACCAGTACGACAGAGTAGTTTTATTTAGTGGTGATGGGGATTTTGAAAGGGCAATTGAATTATTACGTTCCAAGAATACACATATTACTGTAGTATCAACGGAAGGAATGATTGCTAGGGAATTGCGTAATGCTACGGACAGATATATAGACTTAAATGATATTAGAGACAGAATAGAAAAAGCTGAAGGTTAATATCCTGAGCAGTTATTTACAAGATTAAAACTACAAATACTTAGTTTCTAGATATTTTAAGCAAAAAGTCTCACTAAACAAATAGCCAAAATGACAACTAACTCAGAAAGAATCATTATTTTTGATACAACACTCCGAGATGGTGAACAATGTCCAGGGGCAACACTCAACATAGATGAGAAACTAGCGATCGCCAAACAATTAGCCCGTTTAGGTGTAGATATCATCGAGGCAGGTTTTGCCTTTGCTAGCCCTGGAGACTTTGAAGCTGTTCACAAAATCGCCCAAACTGTCGGCACCCAAACAGGCCCCGTAATTTGCAGTTTGGCCAGGGCAAGGCATGATGATATTAAAGCAGCCGCCGAGGCGATTAAACCAGCCGCTAAAGGCAGAATCCACACCTTTATTGCCACGTCAGATATTCATCTCCAGTACAAGCTGAAAAAAACCAGACCAGAAGTAATTGCGATCGCTGAGGAAATGGTAGCCTATGCCAAGAGTTTCACCGATGATGTAGAATTTTCCCCAGAAGATGCCGGACGTTCCGACCCAGAATTTTTGTATCAGGTTTTAGAGCGAGCGATCGCCGCAGGTGCAACAACAATTAACATTCCCGATACCGTTGGTTACACCACACCTAGCGAATTTGGTGCAATTATCAAAGGGATAAAAGAAAACGTCCCCAACATCGACCAAGCAATCATTTCCGTTCACGGACACAACGATTTAGGCTTGGCAGTTGCCAACTTCTTAGAAGCAGTCAAAAATGGTGCAAGACAGTTAGAATGTACCATCAACGGCATCGGTGAACGGGCAGGAAATGCCGCCTTAGAAGAATTAGTCATGGCGTTACACGTCCGTCGCCAATATTTTAATCCCTTCTTAGGTAGACCAGCAGATTCCGAAGAAGCATTAACAAATATCGACACCAAGCAAATTTATAAAACCTCACGCTTGGTTTCTAACCTCACAGGAATGTTAGTCCAACCTAACAAAGCAATTGTTGGTGCAAATGCCTTTGCCCATGAATCAGGTATTCACCAAGACGGGGTGTTAAAAAATAAACTCACCTACGAAATCATGGATGCCCAATTGATTGGCTTAACAGACAATCAAATAGTTTTGGGTAAACATTCTGGGCGGAATGCTTTCCGTACCCGCTTGAAAGAATTAGGCTTTGAACTATCAGAAACTGAGTTAAATAAAGCCTTTGTGAGATTTAAGGAAGTTGCTGATAAAAAGAAAGAAATTTCTGATTGGGACTTAGAAGCGATCGTTAACGATGAAATCCAACAAGCACCTGATTTATTTAAGGTAGAATTGGTACAAGTTTCCTGCGGTAGCAACGCCCGTCCCACCGCCACCGTCACCCTCCGCACCCCAGACGGCGAAGAACTCACAGATGCAGCCATTGGTACAGGGCCAGTAGACGCAGTGTATAAGGCAATTAACCGTGTTGTGAATGTACCCAACCAATTGATTGAATTTTCTGTGCAGTCAGTAACGGCAGGCATAGATGCAATTGGCGAAGTTACCATCCGTCTAAAGTATGAATCGAGAGTTTTTTCCGGTCATGCAGCCAACACAGATATCATAGTCGCTTCCGCGCAAGCCTACGTTAACGCGCTAAATCGCTTATATGCAGCCTTGCAAACTCAAGACAAGCAAACAGAAGTCACCGCATAAAAACTAAACCCAACTCACCAGAGAGTTGGGTTTATTGATTTTTATTAGTTAGTAAATAATAGCTACACCAACCATACCATACTGGACGGCGATTAAAATCGCCTAGACGCTTATCCCCATAGATGAATCTAGGGGCTTGCGCGTCATTGATTTTCGGTAAATTCCAAAATATCGTATCTACTACTGTTCATGAATCTTCAAAATATAAAAGCTTGGCGAGAAGTTCAGGCTAACTTTAAAAAAATCTGGGTTTGTGAGGATTTTTGTCTACCAAAAGGGAAAATTGTTAGCAAGCAAAATAGTAGGTTGCGTCAGATGTGGAAAATTTCTTAATTTGTAAGAAATTCTTGGGTCTGACGCACCCTACAGTTAGTTTTACGATGACTTTATCACATAACACACATTCAAAGATTGTATGCTATGATAATCATATTGAATTTAAGTACTTAAACACACCGACTTTTGTCTGTCCTTGCAGACGGGGTAATTAAAGGTGTGTTTTTTGTGTGACTGGTTTTTTGACTAGCTTCTTTCTGGATAAGTATCCAGCAGCTAAAACAGTAGTTAAGCCAAACACAGTTGCAGGTTCGGGAACTGAGGTTGCAGTTAAAGTTAGCGAAAAGCTACCTTTATTGTTGATTTCCTGTAAGGTCACATCACCTATGCCTACATTTTTACCAGATGCGTTTTGAAAGACTCCACTAAATATAGCACTGCCTGATAAGATATTCACACCAGATAACCTCGTGGCTGTTCTTTCAAACTCAAATGGGTTATCAACAATAAATTTCAGATCATCGCTAAATGTAATGAATGGGTTAGGTGCTGAGGCGGAGTAGCTTGCTTTTGTTTTTGTAGACGTGATCGATACATTGTAGGGCGAAGTTAGTTTTATGTCAGATAAAGTTACACCTTGTCCGATGTAGCTAGCAAAAATACCAGTTGAACTAGCTTGCACTTTAGCGTTACTGAATTTGACTGTGTCATTTGCAGGTGGGACGAAGCTTGAGCTTTGAAAATCTGATACACCAGTGATATTGAGGGTTCCTTTTAGCCCAGATGCTTGAGCAGGTGCAGCAAAGTTAGCTCCTACAGCCAAAGTACCACAAGCTAACGCTAATCCCAGACCTAATTTGTTAACAGTCATTGTTATCTCCATTAAGGATAAATTTGTTGACAATTTGTATGAGTTAACGGTTGCCTTTCTCAATTGACATGGCTTGTAAACAAACAATGTCAATTTCTGAGTCTGCATAGGAATTACGCATTCACACAAACAATACATCAGGTATCACTTCAGAATGACAAGACACAAAATGTTTCATTTATACATTGCATGAATCCTACAGTTGCTAACCGCTAAATATCAATTTAGCGGATTATTGCTGGCTTTTATATAAACAATTGGTGAACTAGCGTAAATTATAAGTCAATTTTTATATCACAATTTACTTATTTTTTAAGTGTATTTACGCAATAAACTTAATTTCTTAATTTAGTAATTTTGGCGAAATTACCAGAGCAGTAATGGATAAAAGTACTGAACTTTTATTTCATATTCCCAGGTTATATATGATGTAGTCGAAAAAAAACCGTGCAACAACTATATATTGTGAATCAACCTTTAAGTAAATCTTGGGAAGAAGTCCGCACCGCTTTTCAAAAAATCTGGGGTTATGAAGATTTCCGCCCACCACAAGGTGAAATAGTCAACAGTTTATTATCTCAAAAAGATGCCATAATAATTATGGCTACAGGAGGAGGTAAATCAATTTGTTTCCAACTGCCAGCACTACTACAAACAGGGTTGACTTTGGTAGTTTCCCCGTTGGTAGCGTTGATGGAAAATCAAGTACAAGAACTACGTCAACGCCAGCAAAAAGCCGCATTACTGCACAGTGAATTATCATCATCTCAACGCCGTGCCACACTGCAAGCATTAGAAAAACAACAGCTAAGATTACTATATTTATCTCCCGAAACTTTATTAAGTCCGCCCGTTTGGGAAAGATTATGTCAGCCAGAATTGCAAATCAACGGCTTAATCTTGGATGAAGCCCATTGTTTAGTGCAGTGGGGTGAAACCTTTCGCCCAGCTTACCGCAGACTAGGGGCAGTTAGACCTGCATTACTTCAACATAAGCCACCAGGAACCAAAATCAGTATCGCCGCATTTACCGCCACGGCTGATCCTTTGGCGCAAAAAACTATTCAAACAGTTTTACAATTACAGAAACCAGAGATTTTTCGCCTTAATCCTTATCGTCCTAATTTACATCCTACCGTCCGCATCGCATGGACACCAAGGGGTAGGAAACAGCAATTGATTAAATTTATCCAAAATCGACCCCAACAAGCCGGCTTAATTTACGTCCGCACAAGGCGAGATAGTGAAGATTTAGCGGCTTGGTTGTCTCAGATGGGTTACGCCACAGCCAGTTATCATGCAGGTTTGGATGCGACAGAACGTCGAGAGGTGGAAAATAGCTGGTTAGGAGGGAAAATCCCCTTTGTGGTGTGTACCTGTGCTTTTGGGATGGGGATAAACAAACCGGATGTTCGGTGGGTTATCCACTATCACGCACCGCACCTATTATCTGAATATGTGCAAGAAATTGGGCGTGCGGGACGGGATGGTAAACCAGCCGAGGCGCTGACATTGGTGAGTGAACCTACAGGGTGGTTAGATCCAGAGGATAAACAAAGACAGGAATTTTTTCAAGAGAAAATGCGATCGCAACAACAAAAAGCCCAGCAATTAATCAAAAAACTGCCACAGCAAGGCGAAATTAACGCCATAACTAAACAATTTCCCGATAGTGCGATCGCTCTAGCTTTACTCCATAGTAGTGGGCAATTAAACTGGCTTGACCCATTCAATTACAAAATAGGACAAAAAGCCAAAAGTCAGCCATCTACACAATTACAGGCTACTCAACAAATGACTCAATATCTCAATACTAAACAATGTCGTTGGCAATTTTTATTAAACGCTTTTGGCTTTACACAAGAAGCTGCGAACTGGCGTTGTGGACATTGCGATAATTGCAGGTAATTGGTAATTGGTAATTGGTAATTGGTAATTGGTAATTGGTAATTGGTAATTGGTAATTGGTAATTGGTAATTGGTAATTGGTAATTGATTTGGAGAGGGGAATGAGCCGACCTGATTTTGAAGAGTTGCAAGTTTATAAGTTGGCAGAGAAATTAGCAAATGAAATTTGGAAAATAGTTATGACATGGGAATATATTGCCAAAGATACAATTGGTAAGCAAATTATCCGTGCGGCAGATAGTATTGGTGCTAATATTGCTGAAGGTCGCGGTCGTTATAATTATCAAGATAATAAACGTTTTATAAAAATTGCTAGAGGCTCAATGTACGAAACAATACATTGGATGCGATTGGCCTATGCTCGTAATCTTTTTACTGTTGAGCAAGTGAATATTCTTAAACCAATCATTGACGAACTATCACCTAAACTAAATGCTTACTTAAACTCAATAATGGGGGTAATGGGTAATGGGTAATGGATAATGGGTAATGGGTAATAGGAAAAGACAATTATATATTACTCACTACCAAGCAAATCAGAGCGTAAGTAATCAGACGAAATTTACATAATGGGTAATAGTAAAAAAGGTATTACCAATTACCCATTACCCATTACCATTATTTAAAACTGCCTTAAAAAGCGTAAATCGCTGGCATACAAACGACGAATATCATCGATTTGGTGTAACACCATTGCGAAACGTTCTACGCCAAAACCACCCGCAAAGCCACTGTAGATTTCTGGGTCATAACCTACAGCTTTCATCACGTTGGGATCGACCATCCCGCAACCCATCACTTCTAGCCAACGCCCATTCCACTGCAAATCTACCTCAGCCGAGGGTTCGGTAAAGGGGAAATAACTGGGGCGGAAGCGAATAGGTAATTCACCAAACATCGCTTGTAAGAACACCTTAATAGTGCCTTTGAGGTCGGTAAAAGTTATTCCTTCATCAATGGCTAACAGTTCGATTTGATGGAAAACTGCCGAGTGGGTAGCATCCACATTATCCCGCCGATAAACTCGCCCTGGAGAGACAACCCGCACTGGTGGTTCCTCTTTTTCCATATGACGAATTTGCACCGATGAGGTATGAGTACGCAGGAGATTACCATCTGGGAGGTAGAATGTATCCTGCATATCACGGGCAGGGTGGTCTAGTGGGGTATTGAGAGCTTCAAAATTATAGTAATCTGTC
This sequence comes from Leptolyngbyaceae cyanobacterium, assembly GCA_036704005.1. Lineage (GTDB taxonomy): Bacteria > Cyanobacteriota > Cyanobacteriia > Cyanobacteriales > Nostocaceae > Trichormus. Next base: position 15,333 of record DATNQO010000110.1, read on the forward strand.
TCCATCTCATGCCCTTGCGCCACCGTGTAACCCAAGCCGACAAAGATATCTAGCGCCCGGTCGATAATGCCATTCAGGGGATGAATGCGACCTTGGGGACGGTAAATACCCGGCATGGTGACATCAAGCGTTTCCGCGTCTAACTGCGCCTGAATTTGGGCAGTTTCCAGAGTGGCGCGTTGCTGGTCTAAACTAGCTTGTAGGGCTTCCTTGACCGTGTTGGCGATCGCTCCGATTTTCGGCCTTTCCTCCGCACTCATCTGCCCCATACTCCGCAGCAACGCCCCCAGTTGCCCCTTCTTACCCAGATAGTTAACTCTGAGTTCCTCCAGCCGTTCGAGGGTGTTAGCGGCGGCGATCGCCTCTTCTCCTTCCTGCCGCAATGCTAAAAGTTGAGCTTCTAAGTTGCTAGTCATTAGTCATTAGTTATTAGTCATTAGTCATTAGTCATTAGTCATTAGTCCCAAGATTTGGGCTATTGGACAAATAACTTTAGTAGTATGCCATTAATTAACCCAAGACAAGGGTTAAAAGCATAGTTCTTTTTACCAGTTTAGAGGCGATCGGCAATAGGAGTATCTTTTATGGTCGAATCTTTAACTGTTGACTATGGACTGTTGACTGTTGACTGTTGACTATTGACTGTTGACTGTTGACTATTGACTAATGACCAATGACCAATGACTAATAACCATGAAACTACTAATTAGCAATGATGACGGCATTTCCGCCTTGGGTATTCGTACTCTAGCTAACGCTTTAGCCCAGGCTGGACATGATGTAACTGTAGTCTGTCCAGATAGAGAGCGATCGGCTACTGGTCATGGGCTGACTTTACACCAACCGATTCGCGCTGAAATTGTCGAGTCAATTTTTCATCCCAGCATCAAAGCTTGGGCTTGTGATGGTACTCCCTCCGACTGTGTGAAATTGGCACTTTGGGCTTTATTAGATTCTCCCCCTGATTTAGTTCTTTCTGGAATTAATCAAGGTGCGAATTTAGGAACAGAAATCTTATATTCTGGTACGGTGTCTGCGGCTATGGAAGGCATGATTGAAGGTATTCCCAGCATTGCTTTTAGCTTAACTAGCCACATTGTCAGAGACTTTCAACCTGCTGCGAAGTATGCCACTATTCTCGTAGAACAACTAGCTGCCAAACCTATACCCGATTTGATGTTACTAAACGTCAATATCCCGGCTGTGCAATGGGAAGAAATCGCTGGCGTTAAACTCACCCGCCAAGGGGTACGGCGTTATGTTGACGTTTTCGACAAGCGTGTTGACCCTCGTGGTAAAACTTATTACTGGTTAACTGGAGAGGTTTTAGAAGAAGTAGAACCCCCAGAAGGTTTAAACCTGCCCCAACAAGTACCTATTGATGTTCATGTAGTGCGTGATAACTACATCAGCATCACCCCATTGCAATACAACCTTACCTACGCCACTGGACTAGATAAGTTATCTAATTGGAATTTCTCCTTGTCGTAAATTAGGGGTGTAGGGGTTTAGGGGTGTAAGAAATGATTATTCTGTCTTTGGTTGTTATTAAGTCATAGCTAATTCCTTCATTAAAAACCTACACTCCCCAATCCCCAGTCCCCAGTCCCCAGTCCCCAGTCCCCAATCCCCAATCCCCAATCCCCAACACAACAAAATTTAGGCTATAAAGTTATGAGCCTTCTTGATATTACTGATACATCAATTTTGGGAATAATGAGGTAAGAGCCTTGTTTTACCTCACCTAGTTAACATGGTCTACCGAAAACAATGTATGCTGTTCTACCAACAACCTGATTCTCTATCTCTCACGGTAAAACAGCATAGATTCGACAAAACAAGCTACACACTTGTGTTTATGCCCGCTCAGTCCAGCAAACTATACCCATGTCAAGGATAGAGAACCAATTTACTGTGCAATTTTGGGGAGTTCGTGGTAGCATCCCCTGTCCAGGGCCAAATACAGTCCGCTACGGTGGCAATACTCCTTGTGTGGAGATGCAGGTAGCAGGTAAACGCTTAATTTTCGATGGCGGTACAGGACTGCACGTTTTGGGTCAATCTTTATTGCGTCAAATGCCGATAGAGGCGCATCTGTTTTTCACTCATTCCCATTGGGATCATATGCAGGGGTTTCCCTTTTTCGTGCCTGGGTTTGTTAAAGGGAATAATTTTCATATTTATGGTGCGATCGCTCCCGATGGTTCGACTGTAGAACAACGGCTCAACGATCAAATGCTCCATCCCAATTTTCCCGTACCTTTGCAAATCATGCAAGCTAACCTGCATTTTCACGACGTGCAGCCAGGAAAACCCATCCATCTCAACGAGATTACTATCGAAACAGCACCGCTCAACCATCCTGGTGAAGCTGTAGGTTATCGAGTTAACTGGCGCGGTGGTGCGGCGGTTTACATCACCGATACAGAACATTTTCCCGACAAATTAGATGAGAATGTCCTGCGGTTGGCTCGCAATGCCGATATCCTGATTTACGATTCCACCTACACCGATGAAGAATATCATTCTCCCACATCGCCGAAAATTGGTTGGGGACATTCGACTTGGCAAGAGGCTGTCAAATTAGCAAAAGCGGCTAATGTCAAGACATTAGTCATTTTTCATCATGACCCTGCCCATGATGATGATTTCTTAGATCAGGTAGGCGCACAAGCATTCGCCAAGTTTTCGGGTGCAATTATGGCGCGGGAAGGAATGGTACTCCAGGTTCCTGTGTCAGTTCCCTTATCAGAATCTTTTCGGGTTAGTAATTTTTTAGGTTAAAATTTGCCATCGGAGTTATTCTAAATTTTAGATTAGATTGGTGATTAGGAACTATCAGCGCCAGATTGTACCTGTAATACCGTGCTTGTGATGTGTAGTCTTGTTCCAAATTGCTGAAATAGACTATGAATCATGGTTTTGAATCTGTCTGGGAAAGTTTGCTCTCTCCGAGACGCTGCGCGAACAAGTCGGCATAGCCGCCCACGCAACTTTCCGCAAAATCCCAAATCTAAAATTCAAAATTGGTATATGGTATTGTGCAACAAACTGATAGTTAAATAAACCTCAAATCCCAAAATCCAAGTGCTAAATCTGTCTCAAAATGGGTGTTCTGTGTGGGTTGCTTCTGGAAACGAACTGGTTCTCACGCCAACGGCTGTTGCTCTTGGTAAATTTGATGGAGTGCATCTTGGCCATCAAAGAGTCATTCAACCAGTTTTACAGCCAACAAGGAGCGGACAAACATGGCCAGAGGCGGGGAATGACCCATCAGCCCCAACCCGCAGCCCTTCAGCGACACCACAAGAACGGATATACTCAACAGTTGTCACTTTTCGCCCTCATCCCCAAGAGTTTTTTACCGGACAACCCCGGACTTGGTTAACTCCCCTAGATGAGAAAGTACAACAATTGCGATCGCTTGGGGTAGACCAACTAGTAGTGCTACCCTTTGATAAAGAATTAACTGCTTTGTCGCCGGAAGAGTTTGTTGACAAAATTCTGGTGCAACAACTACACTGTCAGCGTATTAGCGTCGGGCAAGATTTTTGTTTCGGCAAACAACGGCGTGGTACTGCCAGGGATTTGCAGTTAATTGCCGCAAAATACCAAATTCCTGTGACCATAGTACCCCTACAAACTCCCCAAGGACAATTTCCGCGAGATAGCAACTGTGGTAGTTTTGAAACTCTAGAGGATGCCCCCATTAGTACCTCACTAATTCGTCAAGCTTTAGATACAGGCGACCTCAAAAATGCCAACCGCTTCTTAGGAAGACCCTACACCCTCATCGGCGTGGTAGTTGAAGGTAAACAACTCGGTAGAACCATCGGGTTTCCTACAGCCAACCTCGAACTACCAAAAGATAAGTTTATTCCCCGTCAAGGAGTTTACGCCGTTCGTGTCAAAATTTTGGCACAAACACCAGATGCAAATTCACCACCAGAAATTTTAGGCGTGATGAATATTGGCAACCGCCCCACAGTCAACGGTACATATTCATCAGTAGAAGTGCATCTGCTCGATTGGTCTGGAGATTTATATGGTAAACAATTAGCGGTGCAGCTAATAGAATTTCTCCGCCCAGAACAAAAATTTCCCTCCCTAGATGCCTTAAAAGCGCAAATTCAACAAGATTGCACTGTGGCTAGACAGATTTTATCTACAACAGGGAGTAGGGACTAGGGAAGGGGGAAGGGGGAAGGGGAAGGGTGAAAGGGGAAAGGAAGAAGCCTTTAACAACTGATAACTGACAACTGATAACTGATAACTGATAACTGACAACTAACAAAATGTGAATTTTGCATTGATTAAGTGGGAACACTGTAAATACAGGAATGGGGAATAGGGCATAGGTTATTCTCCATTCCAGTTTCTTATAGCCCCATCACCATCCTCTGTATTGCATGAGAGAAAAAATTGACGCTTTAACCCAAAATCTGAACCGTACCATTGTTGGCAAAACCGAAGCCATACGTTTAGTATTGGTGGCACTTTTAGGCGGTGGTCATGCCTTACTAGAAGATGTCCCCGGAGTAGGCAAAACCCTCTTAGCCAAGTCCCTAGCCCGTTCATTAGATGGCACATTCCAAAGACTACAATGTACCCCTGATTTACTACCCACAGATATTACCGGGACTAACATCTGGAACCCCAAAAGCGGCGAATTTAGTTTTATGGCTGGGCCAGTGTTTGCCAATATTGTGCTAGCAGACGAAATCAACCGCGCCACCCCCCGCACCCAGTCGGCTTTGCTGGAAGTGATGGAAGAACATCAGGTGACAGTTGACGGAGTTACCCGGCCAGTTCCTTATCCTTTCTTTGTCATTGCTACCCAGAACCCCGTCGAATATCAAGGTACATTTCCCCTACCAGAAGCCCAAATGGACAGGTTTATGTTGTCCTTAAGCTTGGGTTATCCTGGGGCAGATGAAGAATTACAAATGTTGCAAAATCTCCAACATGGTGTCAAGGTGGGTGATTTACAACCTTGTATGACCTTAGCAGAGGTATCACAATTACGAGAATTGTGTTCTCAAGTGAAAGTAGAAACTATATTACAGCAATACATTCTGGAATTGGTTCGGGCTACACGCCAAGATGAAGAAATTACCTTGGGTGTGAGTCCACGGGGGACTGTCGCCCTGCAAAAAGCTACCCAAGCATTAGCATTTTTGTTAGGGCGTGACTATGCCATTCCTGACGATGTAAAATTTTTAGCGCCTTATGTGCTTTGCCATCGCTTAATTCCCAGAGGCGGACGTAATGCCAGAAGTATAGTTGATAGATTATTGCGATCGCTCCCCATACCTTAATCGTAACGCGAAAGTCCCCACCCTCTCTGCGAGACGCTACGCGAACAACTCTTAGTAGGGTGGAGATGTATGACGAAACCCCAGGATTTTCTGATAGAATTGTTGGGTCTTGACCACCAATGCCATAAGCGAAAACCAAGCTGTATAGGTAAGTGTAGCAAGAGAAAGATTTGGGTCTTGGAAGGACTCCTGCCCTTGGAGGGAATGTCAGACCAAAAAAACTCCAGAGTTTTTGAGGCTATCCCCGATGAATTGGGAAGCGCAGACTTCAGCCGTAGGCAAGTCTGAGTAGTTCACTCTGTTAGGATCGCCTAAAAAATGAGGTGATGGTAATGAAGGCGATCGAAGTTACTGGCAAAATTGATTCTCAGGGCAATCTCATTCTAGATCAGCCGATTCAAGGAACAACTTACCCTCATCAAGTGCGGGTAATTGTCTTAGTTCCAGAACAGGACGAAACAGAAGAGATTGACCCTGATGATACCCCTATCGAAGAAATTAAAGCCAGTTTGAGAAGGGCTTTACAACAAGCAAAAATGGGTCAAACTCTACCAATTAGTCAGCTATGGGATGGAATTGATGCCGAGTGATGATATCATTTAAATTTAATTATTCACAGACTCATATTTTTCACTTAGCACTCCTCACTCTGCACAAGCTAAACGCGCCACTACAGCTAACACAACTTACTTGGGTACGTCTTATGATAAAGCAACAAGTGCCACATCTACGTATCTGGGAATGTGAGGAATGTCAAATCTGGTAAGAAAGAAGTATCGTACTCGCTCACTTAAACGCCGACCTCTAGGTTTAATTGTCGTTGTTCTCACCTGGAGTTTAGCTATGGGTTGGTTGTTAGCCTTAGCCACAAGCGCCCACAGTGCTACACCCACAGCAGAAATTGGCACTGTTGATGTCATCCCCCCAGCACAACAACTGGGTCAAGAACTTTATTTAGAAAATTGTGCTACTTGTCACATTGGTATCCCACCTGCGGTTTTACCCAGCGAAACTTGGCGCAACCTCCTACAAGATTCACAGCATTATGGCGTACAACTCAAGCCCTTAATCGACCCACCACGCGCCCTAGTTTGGAGATATCTTTCCACCTTTTCCCGCTCCCGGCTACCAGACGAAGAAATCCCCTATCGCGTTACAAATTCTCGTTATTTTAAAGCATTACATCCCAAAGTAAAATTACCTCGCCCCGTACAGTTAAATAGTTGTGTCACCTGCCATCCCGGTGCAAGTGAGTATAATTACCGTCGCCTCAGTGCAGAATGGGAAAAGTAAACTGACAGTTGACAGTTGACAGGTGACAGTTGACAGTTATCAGTTATCAGTTATCAGTTGTTCTCCCCCACTCCCTCATCTCCCTCATCTCCCTCATCTCCCTCATCTCCCGGTTGGTGAGCGCAGTCGAACCACATCTCCCCCCACTCCCCCATCGGATATTCCTACTTACCAAGGATCGGCGTTCTCTGCCTCATCGGGAAGTGAAATGATACTATTAGAACAGTCTCAATTTTAAACTGCGAATAAAAGCGCTCGTTTAGTAAACTGGCTAAATCAACATTTCTGTTGTTGAGTTAATTTTCATTTCATATCCATTCATGACCAAAATGTTTGGATAGGGTTAAATTCTTATATTCAATAGCCAATTCCCTCTCATTCCCATCCCCTCGATTTAGTTCTGTAACTTGCCATGCTAAAACTCTTGTTGGGCGATCCCAACGCTCGTAAGCTCAAAAAATACCAACCGTACATTACGGAAATTAATCTCTTGGAAGAAGAGATTAAAGTTCTGTCTGATGAAGATTTAAAAGGTAAAACAGCAGAGTTTAAACAGCGACTTGCCAAAGGCGAAACTTTAGATGATATCCTGCCAGAAGCCTTTGCTGTGGTAAGAGAGGCAGGACGGCGAGTCTTAGGGTTGCGGCACTTTGATGTTCAGCTTTTGGGTGGTGTCATTCTCCACTCTGGGCAAATCGCAGAAATGAAAACTGGTGAAGGTAAAACCCTAGTGGCTACCTTACCTAGTTATCTTAATGCTCTGACTGGTAAGGGTGTACACGTAATCACCGTTAACGATTACCTGGCTCGTCGGGACGCGGAATGGATGGGACAGGTGCATCGTTTCCTGGGTTTGAGTGTAGGTTTGATTCAAGCCAGCATGACTCCCACTGAACGTAAGAAAAATTATGATTGTGATATTACTTACGTAACTAATAGTGAAGTGGGTTTTGACTACCTGCGGGATAACATGGCTACCTCAATGGCTGAGGTGGTACAGCGTCCGTTTAACTATTGCGTAATTGATGAAGTAGATTCGATTTTAGTTGATGAGGCACGAACACCTCTAATTATTTCTGGTCAGGTAGAAAGACCTACGGAAAAATACATCCAAGCGGCGGAAATTGCTCTCACACTGCGTAAAGATGAACATTACGAGGTTGATGAAAAAGCTCGTAACGTGTTGTTGAGTGATGAAGGTTTCGCAGAAGCGGAAGAACTTTTAGGCGTAAAAGATTTATTTGACCCGGAAGACCCTTGGGCGCACTTTATTTTCAACGCCATTAAAGCTAAAGAACTTTTCCTCAAGGACGTTAACTACATCGTCCGCAATGGGGAAGTGGTAATTGTGGATGAATTTACCGGACGGGTGTTACCGGGAAGACGTTGGAGTGATGGTTTACACCAAGCCATTGAAGCGAAAGAACACGTAGATATTCAGCCAGAAACCCAAACTCTAGCGACAATTACCTATCAAAACTTGTTCTTGTTGTATCCCAAGTTGGGGGGGATGACGGGAACGGCGAAGACAGAAGAAGCTGAGTTTGAAAAAATTTATAAGCTGGAAGTCACCATCATTCCTACCAACAGAGTCAGAAGACGGGAAGATATGTCTGACTTGGTATTTAAGAAAGAGGTAGGCAAATGGCAGGCGATCGCGCGAGAATGTGCGGAGATGCACGAACTCGGTAGACCTGTGCTTGTAGGTACTACCAGTGTGGAAAAATCTGAATACCTCAGCCAACTCCTGAGAGAACAAGGTATTCCCCACGAACTACTCAACGCCCGTCCTGAAAACGTGGAACGGGAAGCGGAAATTGTCGCCCAAGCCGGACGCAGGGGCGCTGTTACCATCGCTACCAACATGGCGGGACGGGGTACAGACATTATCCTGGGTGGTAACTCTGAATACATGGCGCGGTTGAAGTTGCGGGAATACTTGATGCCGCGCATTGTCCGTCCAGATGATGAAGATGTGTTTGGCGTACAAAGGGCATCTGGTTTACCCGCAGGACATGGTGCAGGTCAAGGCTTTGTTCCAGGGAGAAAAGTAAAAACTTGGAAGGCTTCACCAGAAATATTCCCCACCCAACTGTCGAAGGAAGCAGAACAACTGTTAAAAGAAGCAGTCGATTTTGCGGTACGGGAATATGGCGAGCGTTCTCTACCAGAACTGGAAGCAGAAGATAAAATCGCCGTAGCAGCCGAAAAAGCACCCACTGAAGACCCAGTAATTCAGAAATTGCGCGATGCTTACAAGCGCATCAAGCAAGAGTATGAAGAATTTACCAGCCGCGAACATGATGAGGTAGTCTCACGGGGTGGTTTACACGTAATTGGTACAGAACGTCACGAGTCACGGCGGATAGATAACCAGTTGCGGGGACGCGCCGGACGACAAGGCGACCCCGGTTCAACGAGATTTTTCCTCAGTTTAGAGGATAACTTACTGCGGATTTTTGGTGGCGATCGCGTCGCGGGTTTAATGGAAGCCTTCAACGTCGAGGATGATATGCCCATTGAGTCGGGGATGTTAACTCGCAGTTTGGAAGGCGCACAAAAGAAAGTTGAAACTTACTACTACGACATCCGTAAGCAAGTATTTGAGTACGACGAGGTAATGAATAACCAACGTCGTGCCATCTACGCTGAACGTCGCCGGGTTCTGGAAGGTCAAGACCTGAAGGAACAGGTGATTAAGTATGCTGAGAAAACGATGGATGAAATCGTTGACTACTACATTAACGCTGATTTGCCTTCAGAAGAGTGGGAATTAGACAAGTTGGTGGATAAGGTCAAAGAGTTTGTCTATCTGTTATCGGATATGCAGGCGAGTCAATTAGAGGATATGGGAGTGAGTGAGATTAAGGCATTCCTCCATGAACAGGTACGCATTGCTTATGACCTGAAGGAAGCCCAAATTGACCAAATTCAGCCGGGTTTGATGCGGCAAGCTGAACGTTTCTTCATCTTGCAGCGTATTGATACCCTGTGGCGAGAACACCTGCAACAGATGGATGCTTTGCGCGAGTCTGTCGGTTTGCGTGGTTATGGACAGAAAGACCCACTCATTGAGTATAAGAGTGAGGGTTATGAGTTGTTCTTGGATATGATGGTGAATATCCGCCGAGATGTGGTTTATTCGTTGTTCATGTTCCAGCCTCAGCCTCAGCCAGTAGTGCAAACTTCTTCTGAGATGGTTTAAGGTTAAGTACCACAGATAATTATGTTTCACGCAAAGGCGCTAAGACGCAAAGTTTTCTTAGTGCTTTTGTTTTTTTGAACACAGAAGGGCGCGGAGATTTAAGGATGGTAATGTGAGCTGAGTGCTGTTAGTACACACAGAATCGTGGGCATCATAAGTTATAAGTACAAGTTGTATTTATCCACAAAAGCTTACATTACAAAAAAGAGAATATTTATGGTGTATGTATCACTTGATCTTGAGCAACTCAGAGAACAAGATACGAACTTTGTGCCTAAACCTCCTTTTCAGCACCAAATTGAGGCATTTGAAAAACTTAGTAATACTTTTCGGCTTGACAATAAAAAAGCGGGAAGTGGAATATTAGTGCTACCTACAGGTGCAGGTAAAACATTTACGGCTGTCAGGTGGTTGTGTGATCATGTAGTCCATAAAAATATTAAAATTCTTTGGTTAGCTCCTTCATATTATTTATTGGATCAAGCATTCTCTACTTTTGAAGAAAATGCAAGAGGAATTTCATATTCTAAAAAAACATTAAATATTAGATGCGTTTCCAGCAACCCTTCTCATGCTAAAGCAGCATCTATAAAATCAACCGATGATATTGTCATAATGACAGTACAAACAGCTATCAGTAATTTAAGCCCTAATGCTTTAGATGGTTCAGGTAATAAGGTGAAAACACCTTTTAAAAAATTTATTGAAAATTGCAAAGAGACAGGTTTGTTTATAATAGTGGATGAAGCTCACCATTCACCTGCCTATGGTTGTAGAAATTTATTAATTGGTGAGACAGGACTTAGATCAATAGTACCCAATTCAAATATACTCGGTCTAACAGCCACACCAACTTATACAGATAAGACTAGAAGAGGTTGGTTATGGAAAATATATAAGGATGGAGTTAATGGAGTTATCTATCAAGCAGATAAAGAAGCCCTAATAGCACAAGATATTCTAGCTAGACCTAATTATATTGAAGTATCGACTGGTACAAAAATGGCAGTCGATGATAGATTATATGAAAGATTAGTTAAAGAACACAAAGACCTTCCTGAATCAATCATAGAAACTCTTGCAAACGATAAACATAGAAATAATCTTATAGTAAAGACTTATACATCAAATAAAGATATTTATGGTAAAACTATTATCTTTGCTGACCGTTGGTTTCAATGTATTTATATAAAAGATAAACTACTTGAAAAAGGTATTAAAGCAGATGCTATTTATTCCCATATAGATGCTGAAGCAGCTTCATCCGAGGCACGCAATAAGCGTAGAGAAGATGAAAATAAAACAATTTTAGATAAATTTAGAAACAATCAACTTGATGTTTTAATAAACGTAAGGATGTTAACAGAAGGGGCTGATATTCCTAATGTTCAAAGTGTCTTTATTACTCGTCAAACAACAAGCTCTATTCTCATGACTCAAATGATAGGTAGAGCATTACGTGGTAAAAAAATAAGAGGTAACAGTGAGGCAAATGTTGTTTTATTCTTTGATGACTGGAAACGTTTAATTGATTGGGCTACACCACAAATTGGTGATACTAAAGATATAGGAAAAGAATCAACAATAAAAAGTTATCCACTAGAATATATCTCGATTCGCTTAGTTGAGGAATTATCAAAATCAATTGAGAGTGGTGGAGCCTATGAAGTAATATTCTCCAAAATTTTTCCTATTGGCTGGTATAAAACTGAAATTGTATATGCTGACTCTGACAACAATAATGAATCAATAGAAGCGTTTACCGAATATGTTATGGTTTATGACCATACACAATCCAAGTTTAATAAGTTTATTAACTTTATTCTTGATTCAAAGTTGCCAGTTGAGTGGTCTAAAGAATATCTTAATGACGAATCCCTCGAACAAAAAATCGGAGAATGGATAGATTCATGGTTTGATTGGAAAACTGATAATTTGGGTGACAAACTTAGTGCTGATTTAATTAAAATCGTCAGGCATATTGCACAAAACCAATCTGCACCAGAATACTATTCATTTGACGAAAGAGAGAATTATGACTTAGATAGAATTGCCAAAAGACTTATTGACTTTTCGCCGAGAGAAATAGATAAATACATAAACGAAGAGTTTGCAAAACCTGGAACATTATGGAAAACATTCTATAAAACGCCAAATCGCCTCATAACATCTGTTCATTTAGCTATCATTAAAATTCTTCACGGGGGTGATGATAAAATACCTACTATTACCGTTATCTCTCCATCTCCACAAGAAGATCGAGAACTCTCAGAAAAAGAAAAAGTAAAAGTAAAAAAGCGAGACAGTTACACTTGCTTGTGTTGTGGAGCCAATACTGAAGCTAGATTACAAGTTGACCACATTAAACCATTTTCTATGGGTGGGGAAACATCTATTCAAAATTCACAAACTTTATGTAATATTTGTAATAGGTGCAAAGGAAAGAATGAAATTGATTTTCGATGTAATACAACAAAGTTAACTATTCCCAAAAATTTAGATTTAACATTTAGAACAGAAAGCCAACATTCTATAAGAACTTTAACAAGAGTAGTTAATTTATTTTATCATTGCAAAGCTGTTTATAAAATTGAATGGGACAGTTCCATCCGTGGATACATTATATATTTATACCCCGGAAATAATCCTCAATGGTTACTGCAACATAAAGCACTACTTCTCAAATATATTCAAGATAAGCTTGGTCGCCAAGCTTATAATATTGTGGTCACTACAAAAGAATAAATGTAGTGGAAAGAAGAATATACAGTGCTGTGCTAATCATTGTCTTGTAAATCATCTTGAGTTTCGACATCCACTATGGCAGTAGACAAACTAGCCAAATAAGCACAAGGGTAAATTTATGACTCAAGCCTTAACCAAACAAATAACCTTTGATGAATTTATTGAGTGGTTGCCAGAAAACTCAGAGGTACGCTACGAGCTTTATGATGGGGTGATAGTTGAGATGCCAAAGCCAACGGGAAAGCATTCCAATGTTACGGGCTTCCTGATAGAAGAATTAATTCTCAGCATCATCCAAATAGGAAAACGTGGTATTTGGACTATTCCCAGAGAATCGATTGTGAAGCCTAAGAGTGAATCTGGTTACGAACCTGATATCATCGTTTTGGATCAAGAGGCTTTAAGCAATGAACCCCGTTGGGAGGCTGAGTCAATAATTGAAAATGCAGCCAGTGTCAAGTTAATTGTGGAAGTTGTCAGTACGAATTGGCGTGATGATTACTACAAGAAACGTGCTGATTATGAAGAGATGGGTATCCCTGAATACTGGATTGTAGACTACGCCGCATTGGGTGGACGCGCTTTTATTGGCAACCCTAAACAGCCGACTATCTTTGTCAATCAACTGATTGAAGGTGAGTACCAAGTGAATCAGTTTCGCCAAGGGGAACGTATTCAATCACCGACATTCCCTGATTTAAATTTGACTGCTGATCAAATTTTTCAGGTGGGACGATAAAAAGTTCAAGGTGGACAATAGCGAGAAGTAATTGTGAAAAAACAAATCTCTGTAGGGTTTCTGGGATATTCTTGAATAGGTAAGAGATTTGCCGAAGTAAGTAAGAATGAAACTGGCAGCAAGAGTAAGTCAGGTAACACCTTCTCTCACCCTAGCGATCGCAGCGAAAGCTAAGGCGATGAAGGCAGAGGGTATAGACGTTTGTAGTTTTAGCGCTGGTGAACCGGATTTTGATACCCCAGCGCATATCAAAGCAGCAGCCGCTAAGGCTTTGGACGAAGGCAAAACCAAGTATGGCCCCGCAGCCGGAGAACCAAAGTTAAAGGAAGCGATCGCCCGCAAGTTGCAAAAAGACAATAATCTGGATTACAAGCCGGAGAATGTCATTGTCACCAACGGCGGTAAGCATTCGCTATATAACTTAATTGTGGCGTTGATTGATCCTGGTGATGAGGTGATTATCCCTTCTCCCTACTGGTTGAGTTATCCCGAAATGGTGACTTTGGTAGGCGGGAAATCGGTAATTGTCCCCACCGATGCTTCCACGGGTTATAAAATCACTCCCGAACAACTGCGAAAAGCCATCACCCCCAAAACCAAGCTATTTGTCCTCAACTCCCCATCTAACCCCACAGGGATGGTGTACACACCAGAGGAAATCAAAGCTTTGGCGGAGGTAATAGTTGAAGCAGATATCTATGTCGTCTCCGATGAGATTTATGAAAAGATTCTCTACGATGGCGCACAGCATATCAGCATCGGTTCGCTAGGGAAGGAAATTTTTGACCGCACCTTGATTAGTAACGGCTTTGCTAAAGCTTATTCTATGACAGGGTGGCGACTGGGTTATTTAGCCGGGCCGTTGGAAATTATCAAAGCCGCTAGCACCATTCAAGGGCATAGTACATCAAACGTATGTACCTTTGCTCAATATGGAGCGATCGCTGCTTTGGAAGAATCCCAAGATTGTGTCGAGGAAATGCGTCTAGCCTTCGCTAAACGCCGTCAGATAATGCTAGACGGTCTCAACTCCATCCCCGGCTTGAGTACCGCCAAACCAGACGGTGCGTTTTATCTCTTCCCCGACATCAGCAAAACAGGCTTGAAATCTCTAGAATTTTGTGATGCGTTGATTGAAGAACATCAGGTTGCAGTCATTCCAGGGGTAGCCTTTGGCGCTGATAACAACATCCGCCTTTCTTACGCCACCGATTTGGCGACAATTGAGAAAGGTTTGGAAAGGTTGGAGAAATTTGTGCGTTCTAGGATTTAAGCCTCAACTAAAAATTCCATACATTCTCTTGTGGGGTGGGCATCTTGCCCGCCCTCTATTTTAGCTTTTTTTTATTGTATGAAACAAAATAGATATATATAGGTTGGAAGCTTAATTAGCAAACAAAAAATATTCCTATGACAGCACTTACATTAAATCTTAACTCTGTAATTAAACTGACAACAGAGCAGTTTTATCAATTATGTCTAGAGAACCCAGATTTAAAATCAAGTGTAGTTAGAACTTCTAACCTGTCGGACTCCGGTGTATTTAATTCTGCATCAAACAATCTTTCAATTTCATCAAGTGCGGCACGATAATCAGATTCGGTGCGAATTGGACGGGGTTCAAGCATAGGTAATACTATCTCAAATACTTGCTGCATCTACGTTATCGTATTCTTGATGAGTTCCGATAAAACGGATAAAAATAATTTTAATTTCATAACGAATATGAACAATTAGGCGGTAATCATTGCCTTTGATATTAAAAACAACTCGATTATTAGCAATAATACTGGCATTGCGATAAATGCTTTTAATATCTGCCGGACTATTCCAGTCTGCACGAGATGCTTCATCAAACCAAGCTTTTAAGGGCTGTTCCGCATCAGGATACACTTCCCAAAACTTACGAATGTACTACGGGCAATGATTCTCATAATACCACAATCGCCTAAACCAAACCCATTTCTCGCAATCCTTGACGCAGGCGCATGGCTTCTTCTGGGTTGGTTTGTTCATGGAGAATAATGGCATTTTTAAAAGCTGTGATACTACCTTGGATATTACCAACTTTTAACTGTACTACTCCTAAATTTTGATAAGCTTCTGCATAGTTGGGTTTTAATTTAATGGCTTTTTGATAACAGGCGATCGCTTCTGTAAATAAGCCCAGTGCTTTGCAGATCATCCCCAAGTTATAATGTCCTATGGCAAAGTTGGAGTCAATTTTTAAAGCGGTTTCGTAGATTTTTTTCGCCCCAGTTAAATCTCCAGAGGCTTTGAGTAAACTGCCTAAATTATTATAAGCTCCTAATTTGAGCATGGGGTAAATTGGTAATTTGATGGCAGTTTGATAGTGCGTAATTGCCTGTTGAGGATTCTTGCGGCGACTGTAAGCAATGCCTAAATGATAGTGGAGTTCGTATAGTATTTCGTATTCTTCCTGACAAGCAGCAATACCCCGCTTTAATAACTCCATCCCTTGATCAATTTTCCCAATTTCCACGTACAACGCCCCTAATTTACTGCAAACATAGGGATCATGGGGATGGGTGGCGAAAAACCCTTCCATTGTCGCTTGTGCTTTGGCGTATTTGTTATTTTGGGCGATCGCAATTTTTTGATATCCTGCATGAAGAATCGCTACCCCTTCTAAATAGCCGATTTGCCACTGGGGTTCTTTCTGGAGAATAGCGGCGACGCTATCATCAACTAAAGCATGATAAGGACGTTCAAAGCGAATTTCTGGATGATTGCGAAATAGGCGTGAAACCAGAGAATAGGGAGATTGTTCTGCACCAACTTCTTGACGCACTAGGTTCACAAGTAAATATTCTTCTCTGGTGAGTGCATTTTTTAAATAAGGTACAATAGCTGGTGTGAGAGTTTCATCAGCATCCAAAACTAATACCCAATCACCAGTAACATATTTTAAGGCAGCATTGCGGGCTTTACTGAAATCGTTGCACCAGACAAAATCATAAACCTTTGCACCAAATTGTTTAGCAACTTCAGGAGTGCGATCGCTAGAGCCTGTATCTAGTACTATCATTTCATCCACTACATTGACAACACTACTCAGGCACTTTGGCAGTGTTGTCGCCTCATTTTTTACAATCATACATAGACTAAGTTTCATAGTGGCAAATAATTCTAGCTTTTAATTTAGTTACTAAATCATCACATTAACTGTTTATTCTATTGACAAATATTAATACCAATGTTAAGCCGTTTTGACTGATTAGGTAGGGTTCAACATCTGCCAATAAAAGTATAGATTTTATATTTGTTATGGCAAGTACACATCAACTACATATTTTATATTCTTCTAAACTTGAAGCTTAGATAGCAAAATTTTCTTGATTCTGGATTCAGAATTCAGATTACTGAGTCTGGATGCGGAAAATACATACATGACGCTGAAGAATAACAGCAGTGATGATGTTTTATTCTAGTGAGGAGAATTAAACCGTGCCGATTAAACGTATAATTGATGGGCTAAATGAGTTTCAAGACAATTATTTTGTTGCTCATCGTGAGTTGTTTGAGCATTTGTCACATGGGCAAAATCCTGAAGTATTGTTTATAACTTGCTCAGATTCAAGAATAGACCCATTCTTAATTACACAAAGCCAGCCTGGCGATTTATTTGTTATCCGTAATGTAGGTAATATTATACCACCCTACGGCAGGTTCAATAGTGCTGAAGCTGCGGGTATAGAATACGCTATTGAAGCTTTAGGCATTAAAGATGTTGTGGTTTGTGGACATTCTCATTGTGGTGCTATGAAAGGATTACTACAAATAGGTAATCTTGCTCAACAAATGCCTTCAGTTTATGAATGGTTAAGATATCATGGTGAACCTACCCGCCGCCTTGTGTTAGATAACTACAAAGGTTATCCACATGAGAAACTGTTAAAAATTGCTATTGAACAAAACGTCCTCACACAGATAGAGAATTTAGAAACTTATCCTGTAATTCGTTCCAAACTGCACAGTAATCAACTTACACTTCATGCTTGGATTTATGAAATTGAAAGTGGAGAAGTGTTTGCATACGATGCTGAAGATGGTAAATTTAGAGTTCTGGAAAACCGCCCGTTTCCTGTGCCAACTCCTTTAATTGTTACACACGCCACTTAAAAATAATATTGAAGATTTAACAGTTTGATTAGCATTTAATGCTGAAAATACATAGTGTTTAGAGTTGATTTGGGAAATTTATGTATGTTTGGTGCTACACTACCTATCTTACAAAAAATTAACCCAAGTTACTAAGTAGAGAGACTTAATTAAATATAAGTTTGTAGTAAGGACTTTAGTCCTGTCAAACCCAGCAATAGAGCGATAAATCGCTGACTACGAACAACAAATCATTTTATATTTAATCATGTCTACCTACTTATTTAATAGGTTGATTATATTAAGCGATCGCACTGATTATTTCGTAGGGTGGGCAATGCCCACCACGTACTTCCACTCAAAGCTGCAAGACTTGAATTAATATTCTTACTCTGCGTTGTGTTTTAGATAATGTACAATTGCCTCTGCTGTTTTCAAATTAGTCGCTACTAACACCTGATTGATATTACATATTCTCAACAGAGTTTCTTCATTGGTTGGACTAGGCGCAGGTGTGAGAAAATCTCTTAAGAAAATCACTGCGGACACATCTCCAGAATTTAGCAGCAAATTAATCTTTTGATATCCTCCAGATGTTGGTGAAGGAATTTCTTCACTAACAGTAATACCAGCCTGTTGCTTTAAAACTTCGCTAACAGATGGCCAGCTAAGTGTCAGACTTTGAGAGAAAAATTCTTGATTCTGAGCAACCAACTCAGCTAGTTCTGATTTTTTGCTTTCGTGAGCAATAAGCACTATATTTTTTTGTATCATCTGGCTTGGTTCGCTTAGAGTATCTGCTTCTAAATTTTCAACAGTCTGGACTTCTTCAGTTTCTGCAACTTCTTCTGGTGTTTGCTCAACTAATTCAGGTGCATCACTTACTTCTTCTGTAGAAATAGCGGCTTCTGGTTCTAAAGTTTCTGCGTCAGTAACATCGGCTGTGATGGCTTCCTCACCGACTTCTTCTGTAGAAATAGTCGCCTCTGGTTCTAAAGTTTCTGCGTCAGTAACATCGGCTGTGATGACTTCCTCACCGACTTCTTCTGTAGAAATAGTCGCCTCTGGTTCTGAAGTTTCTGCGTCAGAACTAACATCGGCTGTGATGACTTCCTCTTCTGCTTCTTCTGTAGAAATAGTCGCCTCTGGTTCTGAAGTTTCTGCGGTAGGAATAACATCTGTAATTGTATCGGGTTCTGAAACAACTTCTGAGGTTTCTACATTACCATCATCAGATATTCCTACATCCACATTTTCTTCACCATCAATTAAGGATGATGGAATCGCCACATCACGAGGTTGTACAGTGGTGTATTCTTGTAAAATTGGTGTAGATAAATCCACATCTTCAGCACTAATAGTTAATGATGGCTGAATGTCTATGTCCCGTGGTTGTACAGTGGTGTATTCTTGTAAAATGGGTGTACCTAAATCTACATCTTGACTATCATCACTTGTAGACAAATCATCGATTGATGACGATGTTTGGATGAGATCACGAGGCTGTACAAAAGTTCTTTCTTCCGCAATTGCAAAATTTAAATCTACATTTTCCTGACTTTCAGTTATCTCTGGTTGTTCGGTTGGAATATCTTGTGGTTGTACAAAAGTCCTTTCTTCTGCAATAGAACTTGCAGACGCAGTAATTACTTCTTGTTCTTCTGAAGATACAGCATCATATACTTCAGAATTGTCTGATACTGCAACTTCCTCTGGCGTTTGGCTGATAACTTCTGCTGGAGATTCACCAACTACCTCTGGTACTTGATTATTATTGCTGCTAACATTCAGATTATCTGATATAGGTCTAGAAAACAAAGCCGGATCTATCACCCTAAATACTGTTTCTGGTAATTGTTCAGCCGCAGGTGTCATATCTTCCATCGTCAGAATGTAATCTCCGATTTGGATAGAATCCCCATGCTTTAAAATATATGGCTGATTTTTTTCAGCTAAATTGTTATTAATGATTGAACCATTCCTACTACCAGTGTCGCAGTAATAGTAACTACCACTCTGGACAAAAAATTTACCATGTATGCGGCTGACATCTGGACTGTCTAAAGGTAAATCGCAATCAGGAGAGCGACCTATGACACATTCTCCTTTAAGTGTAGTTGCTACTAGTAAATCGAGTTCATTTACCTCATTTTGTGTGGGTAAATATTTGATTTTGACTTTCATATTAATTTTTGGTTAATTTTATTAATTTCTGTTACCCATCGCTGGCGGTAACTGTGTTCTAAATTTAAAATATCATCTTGTGACCAATGAAAATGATAAGCAATAAAAGCTACCTCCTCATATAAAGTATCAGAGGGGTAGCTTATGACTCCCCCGCTAGTTCTAGCTCCACAGAAAATTGAGTATTACAGTGAGGACATTGGGCAGGAATATGTGTATCACCTTGCTGGTTAATGCGATTGAAGAATTCCCTTAAGTAGGCAATGTCATGTAATAGCAATCCTTCGAGAACATCGGGGCTAACAGTGTTGAAACTCCCTAAACGTGTGATGACACGAGATAACATGACCAAAGCACCGTAAGCGGGGGTTTCTTTTACTTTGCGTTCTTGTTGTACCAAAATTTCATCTTTGGCGGTGGCTAAACGCATTTTGCCTTGACGATGTACGCGGTTTTGGCTATCAATTAAACCTCGCGGAAGAGTGAAGTCAAATTCTGTGTATAGATGATCTTGTTTACGAGACATAGATAGCTTGGGCGGCAAAATTCATAGAGATTCAGAGGTATAAGGTTTGTAGTAAGGACTTTAGTCCTTAGAAAGAGAACTAAAGTTCTCACTACGAACTCGAACGTTGCAGGATTGGTTCAGGAGAAGTTCCTTTTTCCTGTGGTAAGGTTTCACCATCCAAGCCATTGATATGACGGTAAAAGTCTTGGAGATAGTTTAAATCTTGGGCGAAAAAGTTTTCTGCGATCGCCGGACTCACTTCCGATAAAGCACCCAAGCGAGTAATCACACGCGACAAAATAATAATCGTAGCATAAGCTGGATTAGCCTTCACACGAGGATCACGCAAAGGCGCTATTTCATCTATAGCTGTTGATAACCGCATAACACCTTGGCGGTGCAGATTACCTTCTGAGTCAAGATAACCTTTGGGGAGGGTAAATTCAAACTCTGTAGGGAACATAGGTAGGGGAAGGGGGAAAGGGGAAGGGGGAAAGGGGAAGGGGGAAAGGAGAAGCCTTTTACCTCCGTCAACTGTCAACTGATAACTGTCAACTGTCAACTAACTACTTCACTCTCTTAAATTCCTCGAAAGCAACCTCGACTTCTTCGATTTCTAGGTCGCCACTACGAGCATTGACATCGGCAATTTTATAACTAGCAGGCCAAGCACCAGCTAATTCAAACCTTGCTTGTTCTACGCCTGCTTGGTCATAGATACTTAAAGAGGCATTTTTGCGTTGTTCAGCCCATTTGCCTTCTTGAACGGCTTCAAACCATTTCCAGATAGTTTGAGAATTGGTCATACCTCTCTTGAGAGTGATATTACCACTTTTCACATTTCCGGGAATTTTGGTTCTGACGACTTGACCTTTATCTGATTTACCCCATTTATTGGCGGTGACTTCAGCAATTTCGATCGCATCTTGAGTTCTTTTAAAGCCTTGACACTCTAAAAAGAAGCCATCTACATTATCTTGCTGACCATCTAGTGTCAACGCTAAGTAGAACTTATGGGCTGTAAGAATTTCGGGAACTTGACCTGCTGATTTTGGCACTGTTTTAGCGAGGGGTGAGGGACTGGGGACTGGGGACTGGGGACTGGGGACTGGGGAGATGAAAAAGTATAACTTGTTTATCTTGTCTACCTTTTTTTAACTCTAGCCCCTAGCCTCTAGCCTCTAGCCCCTAATGCTCAGACTAATTATTTGACACGTTTAACGCCTTCGTGAACCAACTCAATGGTTTCATTAGCCATATCTCCACCAGATGCGGTTAATGTAGGGCCAGTGTATTTACAGGGATAGCAATTGACTATGTTCCAACGGGCTTTTTCACTGCCTTGTTGATCATAAGCAACTACTGAACCAGTTTTGCGGTTCTGCGACCACTGTCTGGGGTCTCCCATGTCTTCGTTACATTTTTGATACCACTGATACAGGTCTATATCATCAGTAGCTATAACTTTCAGTGTAATATTTGTAAATTTTACTACTGTTGGTGTGGCTTGGCGCATAATCTTACCAGACTTAGATGAACCGTGAACATCCTGTGCTGGCGTACTTTCAACCCCTAAACCACTAATCTCTTTGATGAATTTATCAGTGATTCCATCGGCTTCAAAGTAAAATTTACACGCCGTTAAAAATTCTCCTGCCATACTGGTTTAAACTCCTTTGCAATAAGTGGTATAAAGTACGTTCAAGATGGACTGCTACTGTTCATCTTCGATGCCATTCCACTGGCTGACGCGGAAGATGACAAATTCCGCAGGTCTGACAGGACAAACTCCAATCTCAATATATAAACGACCTAAAATTCTGGTTTCTGGTGGGTTGAGTTCCTCGTCACACTTCACATAGAATGCTTGCTGTGGCGTAGCTCCAAATAATGCACCTTCCCGCCAAATTCTTTCTAGGAAGTTGCTGACAGTGCGTCTCACACGCGCCCATAAATCTTCGTCGTTGGGTTCAAATACTACCCATTGTGTACCTAGTTCAATGGATTTTTCAATATAACTAATCAAACGGCGAACGCTGATATAACGCCACTCGGTTTTATCTGGTTCAACGAGGGTTCTAGCGCCCCAGATGCGGATACCACGATTGGGGAAGGTGCGAATACAGTTAATTCCCAAGGGGTTTAATAGTTCTTGTTCGCGGAAGTTGGTTTCATAACCTAAACCAATTACGCCTCTGGGTACTTCGTTGGCGGGGGCTTTATAAACGCCTCTAGTTTCATCGGTACGCGCCCAGACTCCCATCATGTGACCGCAGGGAGGAACGAGAATGGGATTACCGCGATCGCGTGGATTAGCAACTTTGATCCAAGGATAATACAAAGCGGCAAACATGGAACGGCGGTTAAATCTATTCAACCATTCCACTACCTGTTGAGGTTTGGCACATTCTGGAGGTGGATCAAGCAACACCATGCGATTGGGTGGGTTGGGAATATCACCACTGGCTGAACCTTCGCACATACTGATCATCAGTTCCATGATGCCGTGGACTTGATCGATATTCAAAACCTGTGCCTGATATGCTCGCATTAAGTCAGGACAAGCCAGCATGGTGATTTCATCAATTTCAAAAATCCCTCTTACCCCTGTGCGATCGTCGCGTACCCCTTCCAAATCGCTGTACAATCTATCAACTGAAGCGGGGACAATTGGGGGCGCTAGTTCGTATTGACCATTTGTCGGACGGCGAGATAGGGGCTGTCCACTTTGAGAAATATCTTCTGCAATCACATACATAGAGTTTCTCAAAGCTGCGACTGCATAAGTGGCAATTGTCGCGGGCGCTTCACGGTTCATGGTTAAGTTCTCGTACTGTTCGAGAATTTCATCACCACGGCGAATCTGCACAGTAAAATACTCACCGGTATTCGGAGGAGCTTCCCCTTCTGTTCCTTCTGGTAAAGCACGAGGCCCACCATCAATAACCAATACATTGATTGCGCCACCGGCTGCTTGTTCAGGGCGTAAGGACAAGCGCAGAGCTGGACGATTGCCTCTACCATTAACTCTTAAGGTGGCTGGTTCTGGGGTTGCTGGCTTGGGTGCGCCTGGTAACTGAGTACCAATGCTAGTTACCCAGCAACGACCACCACCATTCATAAAATAGCCATAGACAGCGAAAGGTAAGTAGGCGTTAAAGTCGGTGAAGCCATCGGAATTAGGACGAGCAAAGTAGTTGAGATATTGCGTCCAATTGGTGACTAACATGGGCTTGAATAACTCAGCCCCATCACGAATATCTTCTGTAAAACCGACAAAACCTGCGATCGCCGTACTCACACCTTCAATTGGTCGGCTCCCACGGTCAATTTCTTCGATATAGACACCGGGGGCAAAGTAATCAAGTCTAGCCATAAAAGCAACCTAAATTTATTCAGGAGTTAGTAAGATTTCTTTGAAGGTATAACTTGGGCTATCAACCAAGACATTGACATTCTGTGGTAAATAGCCTGGACAATTGACTGTTAAAACATAATTGCCTATACGCAAATCTTCAAAAAAGAACAGTCCCTCTTGATTGCTGACTACAGATTTTTCAGTCCTTAAGACAGCAACTTTTGCATCGACTAAAGGCTGATTAGCTACCGCACTTTTGACAATTCCCGCGATCGCTACTCGTTTGGTAGCAACTGAAGCATTACCATTAGGATGAGATTGATTTTGTAAATTGAAAATTCTTTCCGAAACCAGAGGAACAGGAATCGGCTGTGGCTCGAAGGGTATAGTCACCGTCAGATACAAGCCAGCACGCAAAGGTACATTTAGAGCGCTCCATAAAGAGCCAATCTCAATCGCTGGATCAAGAGCAACTGTCATAGACAAATTGCCATAACCCCGCAATTCGGGAACTAAAAAATCCTCTTGCAGAGAGCGATGACGCAGCAGCACATTCAAAGCTTCAGTTAACAAGTGATGCTCGCCTAAAGCAGTTCTATCCCAAGCAGTTAATAATATAGAGACATCAAACCAACTAGGCGACCAATTGACCGTCGCAGGTTGTAAACTATTGTTCAACTTGCGCTCCACTTGTCTACCAGAATGCTGTATTTGTTTACTCTCACGTAAGTCGTAAACATACAAATTGAGAGTCGGCCCTGCACCCTCTTCCCTGCGATGACTAGGATGATTAAAGTCAATTTGCTCGGTACTGCTAAGTGAGGTTCCTCCAGCTAGAATTTCTGCTAATGTTTGAACAACAAAGATAAGCATGAAAGTGTGGGCTGGTAGCTAATCCAGATGCCTCTAGAATATTGGATGAGCCGTTTAAAGGTAATTAGACTTTTGTCGATAATTTTGACAGTTGACAGTTGTCAGTTGACAGTTGTCAGTTGACAGTTGTTCTCCCCTACTCCCCCTACTCCCCATACTCCCTCATCTCCCCAGTCCCCAGTCCCCAGTCCCCAGTCCCTAATTTTGCGTCGAGTTCGGTACGCTAGGCGGATTTTGCTTTGTTTGTAAGGAAAATATGAACATTCCTAAAAAGAAAGCTAGGACAACTGCTAACCCAATCAATAGATTTCGCCCAAGTATGGGAGAATTTTTTGGTTCAACCTGTTTGTTTGCCCTTGGTTGAAAGATTGTGTTATCTGATGTGTTGTTACTAGTTTGAGAATCAGTAGGTTTTGGTTGATATAAAGTATTGTCCGAGTCTTTGGTTGGCTGATTGTTGTTTTGCCAATTTACTGGGTTTTGACGATATTTTTGCTCGGATGAAGGACGCATTTGGAAAATTGTCCCATCGGGTTGTTCTGGTTCTGTTGGTTGTAAAGGTGGGGGAACTGTGTCGTTATTTCCCCCTGGACTGGCTGTAGGACGCATTTGGAAAATTGTCCCGTCTGGTTCTTCTGGGTTAATTGGTTGTAGCGGTCGCGGAACTGTGTCGTTATTTCCCCCTGAACTTGGTGTAGGACGCATTTGGAAAATTGTCCCGTCTGGTTCCTCTGGGTTAATTGGCTGTAGCGGTCGAGGAACTGTGTCGTGATTTCCCCCTGGACTGGGTGAAGGACGCATTTGGAACATCGTTCCGTCTGGTTCTTCTGACTCAATTGGCTGTAAAGGTCGGGGGACTGTTTCGTTATTTAACCCTTGATTATAGACAGGTTGGTTTGGTTCCTGTGGATACACAGGTCGGGGGACTGTTTCGTTGTTCAACCCTTGATTGTAAGGTTGGTTTGGTTCCTGTGGATATACTGGTCGAGGAACTGTTTCCTGACCGAAATTTGGTTGGGGGTGAGGAAGATTTGGTTGTGGCTGTGCATTGGTGTTATCTGTGGGAGCGAGGCTTGCTGCTTGCAAAGCTTGACTGAGTTCTGCTACCGATGCAAAGCGATTATTGGGGTTTTTTTGTAGACATTTTAGTACTACAGCTTCGATTTCGGGTGATAATTGTTCGCATCCGGGTTGCGATCGCAATGGTGTCGGTGGTTCATAAGCATGAGCTAAAACCCAGGAAGCTTCGCTAATATTACTACCCTTCGTACTAAAGCCAAAGGGATCGGCTGCACTTAACATTTCATAGAGGATGATTCCTAAACTATAAATATCTGCCCTGATATCTAGGTTCTGCTTGTTTTGGATCTGCTCAGGTGCAGCATAGCGGAATGTGCCGATAAATGTACTAGTTAGACTTGTCTGGTCGGAAGAGTCACTACGGATTTTAGCTACACCAAAGTCTAAAATCTTGACCCATTCTCCCAAATCTGTAGGTACAAGAAAGATATTATCGGGTTTGAGGTCACGATGAACTACTTGAATATGTTCATTGCTACCATCTTTTTGCAGCGTCACTCCTTGATGCGCCAACTGTAAGCCCTGACAAACTTGCGAGATAATTTTGACAGTTCGTTCTACAGATAAGCGGTGTTCTCGCAGCAGCAATTGTCGCAATGTTTGACCACGCAAATATTCCATGACATAAAAGGGATATCCCTCTGGTGTCACCCCACAATCACTAATTCTCACAATGTGGTCACTTTGCAAAGCCGCACAAATCGCTACCTCTCGCTCAAAGCGCTTTCTCATCTCTTGGGAAGCTACCAGCGTATCTTTGAGTAATTTCAATACTACCTGCTGCCCAACACGGGTATCCGTTGCTAATAAGACTTCTCCCATACCACCGGCTGCTAATGGTTTGTCTATCCGGTATCGCTGGTTATCACCTACATAGCGCCCATGCCAATAATTTGAAGAAGGTTGGGAGTTCATCTGATGGCAGCCATCCTATGTTTAATTTCAGATTTTAAGTTGCTAGCAGAAAAAATAATAATTATGACAAATATTGAATCGTCAATACTTGATATGATAGTGATTAATATAATTAAGTTGCACTTAATTTGATTTTCATCTCATATCTTTACCTAAGTCAAGCCAAATATATCGTTTTGATAAGAAGATTTAATAAATAATCAAAATTTTTACTTGAGAAAATCACTGAGAGATTGACCAAGAGTAAGTTAGCCAATTTGCTCTAATTAAGTTTTTCTATGTGTTTTTGCGTGCTGGTGTGTTTTTGAGCGGGATTGGCGATCGCATCTTTCCATCTATATCTGATCTGCCCTGGGACTAATTACTGGCAAGTCTAAGTATAAATTTATCAGAAAATTACGGTTGTTGCTAGGAGAGTGAATGTTAAATTTTTAGCAAAAAGCCTGAAGAAAATTTGGTGGAACCTATGATTAATCTGTGCAGGTGTCTGAGGGATGATGATGAGTAACGCGCTCTCTATAGTTGCTGTAACAGCAGTACTGAAAGACTTGCTAGAAAATGGTTTAGTCAATGACTCTATTACTGCTAGTGTGGGTGATGTGTTGGTTACTGCCCTACCACCTGACTTAATTAAAGTGGGAACTGATGAGCGATCGCAACTCAACTTCTTTCTGTATCATGTAACGCAGAATCGCAACGTAGACTGGGTATCTCAAGAATTTCGTACCAAGCACTCACGAACCAATAAAACTCAGCGTTCTCTCAATCCACCCTTAGCTTTAGACTTGCACTATCTACTAACCGCTTATGGCGCTAAAGATTTCCAAGCCGAACTGTTGCTAGGATATGCCATGCAACTACTGCACACAACCACAGTTATCACCTCAGAACTCATCGAAAATGCCTTAAAAAATGCCTCCACAAGCAATACTACCAGTTTGATTTCACAAGCTTTAGCTGGCGTATCTATACCTAAGTTGGCTGAACAAATTGGGCAGATTAAGCTTTCGCCAGAATTTTTGAGCATGGAAGATAATTCTAAAATCTGGTCTTCCTTACAAACTCACTATCGACCTTCAGCTAGTTATCTAGTTTCGATGGTGTTAATAGATAGCCATGAGTTAAATCAATCAGAAGGTGGTTATACAGGACTCTGGAGTGAACCAACTATTGAGCAAGTTACAACACCCACACAAACACAGTCATTCATTTTTGCAGGTAGTACCGTAATTATTCGCGGTAAACGCTTACGTGGTGATATTACTCGTATCCGACTGGGTAACAGGGAAAAATTACTAGTACCTGAAGATATCAAAGAAACACAAATTAGCTTGAAGTTACCTGATGATTTGTCTGCGGGAATGCAAGCTATACAAGTTGTGCATTTAACTATGGGTAATGGTGGACACAGAGAAAATCTCACATCGAATGTAGCCGCCTTGATTATACATCCCAAAATTTCCGTATCATTGCATCAGGTAGTAGATAGCGCCGCAGATTTACGCTCAGTAGAAATCACAGTTAAGTTTCATCCCAAACTGGAGAAAACGCAACGAGTAGTTTTATTACTTAATGAAATATCGAGTCTAAATAATTTAGCGCAATCTATTGTTGTACCGTCACCATCTGAAGATACCGATGTGATGAATATTGTTGTGAACAATATCAAACCAGGAAATTATCTTGTGAGAGTGCAGGTAGACGGTGTAGCCAGTCAATTAGAAATGAATCAAACAGGGGAATACTATTCGCCACAGGTAACAATTCCATGAATGCGACAACAGTGAATCATCATTGGTATGAGGATAATGAGCGCTACTTATTTGCAGCTTTAGGCATAGTACGCGATGCAATTGAAGGATACGGGCAAAAAACGCCGTTATCTGCATCTCCAGAACAACAGAATAGAAAACAAGTTTTAGCAGCTACAAAGGCTGCTATGACAGCACCACCCCTGTTAGAACGGTTATGTCAGCTATTCGAGTTATCCGAGTTTGAGCGGGATGTACTGCTGATGTGCGCCTGTATGGAGTTTTATGGTGACTTTGCGGCTTTATGTGGTTTAGCTCAGGGAGATACACAAAGAGCTTATCCTACTTTAAGTTTAGCCCTAGCAGCATTACCTAACCCCCATTGGGATGCGATCGCCCCCAATGCTAAATTACGATATTGGCGGTTAATTGAGTTGGCTGAGGGTAGAGCGTTAACCCTTAGCCCCCTGCGGATTGATGAAAGAATATTACATTATTTGATCGGTGGACAATATATTGATGAGAGACTAGCGGGAATTGTCGAACCCTTACCAGAAGCTGGGGAATTAGTCCCATCCCAACAGCAACTAGCCCAGCAAATAGTAGCAGTTTGGATGCAGTCATCCCAGACAGAAAGGTTGCCAATTTTACAGTTATGTGGTATTGAGCCGACGAGTAAACGAGCGATCGCCGCCAAAGTCTGTAAAATGGTGGGTGTAGCGCTGCATATCATGCCCGTTCAAGTTGTGCCATCTGCACCCGCAGAGATGGAAACCCTGCTGCGGCTGTGGGAGCGAGAGTCATTTTTAAGTAACAGTGCCTTACTTGTAGACTGTGACAAAATTGACATGGCAGACGTAACCCGTACCCATACCATTGGACGTTTTCTAGAACGCATCAAAGGTTTAGTGTTGGTTACAAGCAGGGAAAGAATATCAATACAGCAACGCCCCATAGTCAGCTTTGATATTCACAAACCCACCATTGAAGAACAAAGCCTACTCTGGCAAAGCAGTTTAGCCCAGATCCAACCCCAATTAAATGGGCAAGTGAAAAAATTAGCCACCCAATTCAACCTCAGCCCTAACACCATCCGCGCCGCTTGTGCAGAAGCTTTAGGACAATTAACTGGAGGACAGGAACAAGATATCGGTCAAATTCTCTGGGATGCTTGTCGTAAACAAGCCCGTCCCCACCTAGATGAACTAGCCCAACGCATTCCCCCCACATCCACCTGGGAGGATTTAGTATTACCCCCAGCCCAAGCAGAAATGCTGCGAGAAATTGCCGCCCATGTGCGTCAACGTGCTACTGTTTATCAAAATTGGGGATTTGCTGCGAAAAATAGTCGTGGACTAGGTATTAGCGCCTTATTTGCTGGGGCTAGCGGTACAGGGAAAACCCTAGCGGCGGAAGTCTTAGCCCAGGAATTACACCTCGACCTTTACCGGATTGATTTGTCCTCAGTCGTAAGTAAATATATTGGTGAAACTGAGAAAAATCTGCGTCGCGTATTTGATGCTGCCGAAGAAGGTGGAGTAATATTGTTATTTGACGAAGCAGACGCTTTATTTGGTAAACGTAGCGAAGTTAAAGATAGCCATGACCGTTACGCCAACATCGAAGTTAGCTATCTGCTGCAACGGATGGAAAGCTATCCAGGCTTGGCAATTATGACAACCAACCTCAAGAGTTCCATCGATACAGCCTTCCAACGACGTATTCGTTTTGTAGTGCAGTTTCCCTTCCCCGATGCAACTCAACGTGCGGAAATTTGGCGACGAGTTTACCCAGCTAATACGCCTACTGATGGTTTAGATGCGAAAAAGTTGGCACAGTTAAGTGTGGCAGGTGGTAATATTCGTAACATAGCCTTAAACGCCGCCTTCCTCGCTGCCGATGCTGATGAACCAGTACAGATGAAACATTTATTACGGGCGGCGCGGACAGAATACGCCAAGTTAGAGAAATCACTGACAGAAGCAGAAATTGGCGGTTGGGTTTGAGAGTTAGGAATGTTAGGGGGGGAAAGAAGCTTTTGCCTATCCTCTAAAAATTCTCCAAAGGTTGCCTAAAAAATAGGATAATTAACCAAGCGATCGCTGATTTCATGTATTAAGTATTTTTACATAAGTGGTCGCTCTTGATGTGAGTAAACTTAGACTTTAGTCGAGAGTGATCGCATCCAAACAAACTGTAGAATCATGTAACAAAATATGCTCTGTCTAGGCTAAAAATGGAGGGAGAGATGAGCGATCGCTCTTGATGTGAGTAAACTTAGACTTTAGTCGAGAGCGATCGCATCCAAACAAACTGTAGAATCATGTAACAAAATATGCTCTGTCTAGGCTAAAAATGGAGGGAGAGATGAGGGAACATACGTTTGGACGCAAGAAAGCAAACTCATCAGATGTTTCCCAGCCATCGCTCGTATCGCCTACAACTCCCACGCTAGCAAATCCAGTGCGTGGCTTTGGTTTACTAACAAATAATACAATTCAAACTGCAACTGAAATACAAATAGATACGCAAGAAACATCGTTAGAACAAAAAATCATTCAAGACAAGCCCCGTGGACACGACATTAGTCGCATATCTTTTGTTCGTCCCCAAGCAAAGTTGACAGTAGGAGAACCTGGGGATAAGTATGAGCAGGAAGCTGACATAATGGCTCGTCGAGTCATGGCAATGCCTGATACTGCTATAAAACGGCAGATATCACCCTTAGTTCAACGGGAAACGATATTACAACAGGAAGAAGAATTACAAACTAAGACTGCATTACAAAGGGCTAGTAATGACACCTTAGAAGTTGGGGATAGTATCGAGAGTCCCTTAAATAGTAGTAAAGGAAGGGGAAGTCCTCTAGCTGATACAGTGCGAAACTTCATGGAACCCCGTTTCGGTACTGATTTTAGTAGTGTGCGGGTACATACAGATAGTACCGCAGTACAGATGAATCAGGAGTTAGGCGCACAGGCATTTACTCATGGTAATGATGTTTATTTTGGTGGAGGGAAAACCCCAGGAAATAACGAATTAACAGCCCATGAGTTAACCCATGTGATACAGCAAATTGGAGGAAATAACTTTGATCATCCAACTACTTCTAATAAGCTAGATGGTGCAGAGACTAATTTACAAAATCATTTGCTGAGGCAACGTGATGATGCAGTAATTGAACTTGCACCAGAAAATTTAATCCAGCGTGATGATGAGCCTTCTACAGATGTAGATGGGGTGGCTCGCCAAAAAGCACAACAAGTCTATGACGCTCTTGATGGATGGAATAATGTAGACAATGCACTGGGAGCATTGCAAGGACATTCCCAAGCAATGAGGTCTCGTATTAGCGATCAGTTTCAGTTTCATATTCATCCGTCTGGTATGGCTTTGCGAACCTATCTCAAAGACCAATTAGATGGAAATGATCTTGTAAGAGCGATCGCATTGCTTCATGGCTCCCATTATCATGATCTACACGTAGCCATGGCTCTAGCGATCATTCCCCTGGGAACTAGAAATGCAGAGATATTTAGAATTTTAAACAGTTTGCCTCTTGCTGGTCGTCAGAGATTAGAGCAGCAGTACGATGATACTTTTTATGATACCTATGGGTCTGGAGTAAGAACCTTAAAACAAGACTTAAAGGATGAACTAGGTGACTCTGATGAGGGACAGAAAAGCTTGGCACTTTTATATCATGATTTAACGTCTGCCGAGCAATTGTACTTTGATAGTGTGGCAATTTCTGGAACCCACACAGAATCGGTGATCCAACGCATTCAATCAGAGTGGAGTAGAGGTGCAGCTGCTTTTACTAATTTTGAAGCGGATTGGAATAACTATGTGCGTGGTGCAGGTGCTTGGAATGATAACCGACCTTGGACAGATATGACATTACCCCAAGCCATGCGAGATGAACTAGGTGGTGAAGATTGGGATTTAGTCAAAGCAGTTTTAGATGGCTATGAGCGATACCAACAGGGAGGAGGAACAGCAGCCGATGCAACAGGAGAACTGAGCGAAGACCAGCGATTTGAGCGTGAAGAAATTGAAATCCAAGTAGCAGAAGATACATTAACAGCAGCAACAACGGGGGGGTATATTGAGGCAGGAACTAATGAGGCGCAAGTTTTTCAGGCAGTGTCAACAATCCGGCGGATCTGGCAACAACGCATTGAGCGGGCGCGTCAGGCAGAAGATCATGAGCGCAGACAGCGATATGAAAGACAATGGGAAGAACGCCGTACAGCCCTGATCCAGTTTATTCCCAGTGAAATGGATACTGGTACGGCCGACAACCAAAGAGTAATGTTACTTTTGGCTGGCGACTTAACCCCAGCAGATGAGGTTTATTTAGCAGGTCAAAGTGGTGATGACAACCAAGTGATTAGCCTGATCACCCGCTTCTGGGCGCAGGGACAGATTAATCAATTGCTAGAACAAGCCCGTACAGCACGCAGTGATGATAATAATCATGTTTTGCGCCCATCTTTTGATGTCACTTTTCTCGTGCCTGTTACCAGTGGTATTACAGCCAGTCGCTTATACACCCTGACTCGCCGCGACCTCGATGATGCTGGGCGAGGAGCCTTGCGCCTCAAAGTAGAACTTGATGAAGGCGACTCTGACAGCGATTTGCAGAAGGGTTACACCTTACTCAGCACTAATGGTATCGATTCATCTCTGAGAGATCGTGTAATTCAACGGTTCGCCAATGACTATCTCAGCGAGACAGAAGGCGACACACCCGTTCGTAAGTTTCTCAACTACATTCAACGACGTTACGAAAACTCTACCACCTGCTGGAATTTCCGTGATTTACTTGATGCTACAACTGATCCTCACGAACTGGTAAGCCGAGCTGAAGGTCGGATGGCAGCTTCTCAAACAGGGTTGCTAGATACTGTCTTGGGAGGCTTTGTAGCAGTTTATGACTCTTCGAGTGGAGAAGACACCCAGGATGTAGCCCAGGAGTCCTTAGAAAGATTGCGATTTATTGCTAGTCAATTTGATACCAACCCCAGTGAATTGCAAGCCATGTTAGTGATGACAGGAGCAACCTCCGTAGAAGCACTAGCTGGGATGGAATACAGTGTTTTTCAGGCTCGTTTAGAAGAACTGCGCCAACTCAAACAGACGATCGCAGAAGCGATCGCCACTGTGGTAGAAATTGTTATCGAGACAGCGATTACTATCGCCACCGGAGGCGCAGGAGCAGGAGCATTATTAGCATCGCTTTCCGCCGCCGTTGCCGGAATGATTTTGCGAGAAGCTTTTCTGGGGCAAGACTATGATTTAGTTAGTCAACAGAATGTACAACGCTTAGTAACTACTATTGCCAGTCACGGCTTCAACTCAATCGGTAGGGGTGTGTTTAACGATGTCATTAGTCCAGAACGTTTACAGCAGCTAGGCAGAGCCGGAGGATTTTTAGAGGGGGTAGCGACTGAAGCATTTACTCAGGTTAATTTACAAATCATCACGGCTGGTTTTGAACGCCGAATGCCAACCGCCGAAAGTATCGGAGCCAGTGCCTTAGCCATTGTTGGTAACTCTTTAGGTGCTGGTGGTAGGGGCGCACTTGCTCATGGGGTAAGCCAGCAAGACCTGATCAGTAGCCGCTTACGTCGTTTGGCAGCTGCCAGCATTGTACAAAACGTCATTGGTGGTGTTTCCGAAGAAAGTGGCGCAATCCTGCAATCGGGAACAGGCGACTTAACTGGAGTAGATATCGCTCTCCGGTTCGGACGGCGTACAGCTGAATCTGTAGGACGTGGGCTTGCAGGGGCGATCGGGGAAGTGGGAGGACAGGATGTTACCTCTGCCCGCGAAGCCAGACGAGAACAAGGCTTGGCTGAAACAGACACAATCCCCACACCAACAACAACGCCGACTCATCCACCAGAAACCACAACTCCTGTTGAAAGCAGCCCCATTCGTCCAGTTCATCCAGAAGGTGAATCTGGGACAGATGCCTCTCCTGCGCTAACCCATTCGTCGGCGGCTCGACCACCTGAAGCGGAAGGAAGCAGTTATCGCGGTCAGGCGCGCACTATGACCCATGAAGCAATGCTTGATATCTTTACACAAGCTACACGCCGTCCAGGGCCAGGTGAAGAAGTTTTTCGCGTTTATCCCAGCCGCGAAGCTTATGATGAGAGCTATCGCAATCTCTCTGGCGATGAACTCGGTCATCTGCCCCAAGGATTTGTTGCAGGAGGAGTAATTCATCTGCCACCTGATGCCAATACACTGACTGTACTGCATGAATCCTTGCATTGGGCTTCAGAACAATCAGGTGCAAGAGCTATCCTTGGTGCTTTTGTAGAAGAAGGTATAACTGAGGCTTTGGCACGCCGTATAGGAGGGCCCGAAGCAGGTCAGGTTTACGAAAGTAACGTTGCTTTTGTCAGGGAATTGGCGGAAGTTGTTGGTCAGAGAACTTTGGATCAAGCCTTCTTACATCGGCAGTGGGGTAGTTTACGCAGCACCTTACTCAGCCATTTTGGTAGCCACACACGGGTACAAGAGTTTTATCAACTTTTGCGTCGTATTGGCCCCAACGGTACTCCAGCAGAGGCTGTCGAGCAAGCTCGTCGAATGTTACATAGGATGTCTGCTGACCAAACCTTACCTGACTTTGCTTTACCTGATGGTTTGGCAGACTCTACCAGCGCACGTCCCCCTTCCAGCAGTAGCGCCAGCCCGGAACCTGTGGCTATGCCTACCTTAAGTCGGTCTCAGAGCGATCGCTTAAACCGCTTACTTCGGAGTATGCAAAACTTCGATATCAGCCCGGAAAGTGTTGGCATTTCTAACCAGCATACCCTGTTGGAATCAGACCTTGCAGTATTCTTGACTAGTCATCCTTCAATTGATCAGGCGCTCACTACCTTAGAACAAGCAATTATTCGTCAACAGGATATACAGGGTGTGCGGGCCGCAGAAGAACTGCGAGGTGGAGTGGATCGTGGTGAGTCAGAACTATCAGAAGAGGTAGTGCCAGAACAACGTCGTCCCACGACGGGAGAATGGGAGGGTACACCAGGTAATTCTAACTGGACACCAGGCGATCCTAATGTATGGGCTGATATCAACTACGGACACATTCCTTATCGCAATGGCTATCCTGATTTTTCTAATTTTGTTCATCTAGGTAGGGCGATGGGTGAGGTACTGATCCCCAGAAACCGTTTTTACGGTTTTGACAGGGACGCTCATTTCAGGATTTGTAATGAGATATTTGCACGTCGTATGGGCTGGACACATCCAGATGGCACTGGGATTATAGCTCGATCTGAAGCCTACTGTTCAGCTAATCGGCTGACATGGCATCATGTTGAACATAGTACAATACTTCAGCTTGTCCCTAGAAGTATTCACGAAGCAGCACAGCACGCTGGAGGAATTGCAACTGCTGGTCACTAATATAGTAATTGGTAGACTTCATACGATCGCTTGGACGTAAGAAAGCAAGCGTATCAAATTTTTTCCAACCATCGCTCATTTTTTTCACACATCCCACGCTAGCAAATCCGGTGCGGGGCTTTGGTTTAATAATAAATAATCAACAATAAAAATATGTTGATTGAAAAACTTATACAAGCCATCCGTAGCGGCGGTACACAAGCTCATGATGCAGCTTTGGCGCTGGGACTTTTAATAGAGCGTGAAAAAGTGAATCGTCCTAACCCCGCAGACGATGGAGGGATCAGGGAAATTCTTGGTGATGAATTAGCAAATTGCAGGCTATCACAAATCGAGCTAAACACGGCTGTAGAAGAACTGATTCGCTATATTGATGAGACTTTAGAACCGGAATCAATGGCAGTTTGGGCATTAACCAAGAGCTACGAGTCACGCATCTTGCCACACTTAATTGCTCTCCTAAACAGAGTTGTTAATGATACAAATCAAGAAAACATTGCGTACCAAACTTTACTAGGAATAATTAATATTGGCATTCCGTCCAGCTATCAGGATTTGTCTTTGGCAACGATTCGCAAAGCGTCTGAGCATGGACATGGCACAGTGATGGAGACTGCAACAAGATATTTAGCTTGAACAGCAAGAAGCCTCACACTTGCCGCGATAGCGGAAGTGTTGAGATGAATTGCGCGTGAGTTGACGACAGTTCTGTAACCAAATTCTTCCGCAGGAAGAACTCTTAACAGAACATGGAGGAAACGAACAAAATCTTCTCTACGAGACGCTGCGCGATATGTTATACTTTTTTATAGCAAACGTCGTTCACTCTAATATGTTAAGAGTCGTCAAAGTCAGGTTATATCCAGATGTCCAACAACAGCAGTCATTAGCGCAAGCTTTTGGCAGTTGCAGATGGCTTTGGAATTATTGCTTGAACTTGATGAATCAAACATATAAAGAAACTGGTAAGGGTTTATCTGGATACGAAGTTAAAAAGATAATTCCGCAGCTAAAGAAAGAGCATGAGTGGTTAGCACTAACTTACTCACAATGTTTGCAGCAAGTTTGTTTGAACCTTGGAGTAGCCTTTAACAATTTCTTTGAAAAACGAGCTAAATACCCCAGATTCAAATCAAAACATGGTAAGCAGTCAATACAGTATCCCCAGCACGTAAAGGTTTCTAAGAGTTTCGTGACTTTTCCAAAGATAGGAGAAGTAGCCGCAATTATTCACAGACCTATTGAAGGGAAAGTTAAGACTGTAACTATATCTAAAAACTGTTCTAACCAATATTTTGCAGCTATTCTATTTGATGATGGTAAAGAGAAACCTAGCTCAAATATAGAAGGCAAAGCAATAGGTATTGATTTGGGATTGACCCACTTTGCTATTACTAGCGATGGCTCTAAGTTTGACAATCCTAGAATACTCAACAAGTATGAGAAGAATTTAAAGATTAAACAGCAGCAACTATCTAGA
This sequence comes from Leptolyngbyaceae cyanobacterium, assembly GCA_036704005.1. Lineage (GTDB taxonomy): Bacteria > Cyanobacteriota > Cyanobacteriia > Cyanobacteriales > Nostocaceae > Trichormus. The sequence goes on from DATNQO010000110.1 coordinate 52,338, forward strand.
AAGCAGAAAGGTTCTAATAACCGTATCAAGTCTAGAAAAAAAGTTGCTAGAGTTCACAGAAAAATAACTAACTGCCGTGAGGATTTTCTGCACAAGCTATCTCGTAGGATAGTTAACGAAAATCAAGTTATAGTGCTTGAAAATCTCAATGTTAAAGGCATGATGCTCCAACCTAAACTAGCCAAATCTATACATCAAGTTGGTTGGGGGATGTTCTGTACCATGCTGAAATATAAGGCTGAAATGGAAGGGAAAATTTATCTTGAAGTTGACAGATTTTTTCCCAGTTCAAAAACCTGTCATGTGTGCTTGAATCAAGTTGGTAGTTTGCCGCTAGATGTAAGATTCTGGACTTGTAAAAACTGCCAAACAAGGCACGACAGGGATGTGAACGCAAGCATTAACCTCAGAGATGAGGGACTACGGATTTTGACCTCTGGAACGGGGGATAAAGCCTGTCGCCCAGATGTAAGTCGCAGTAAGGGAGGACGCAAGAAATCCACTACTGCGCTTTCTGTTGGGCAGGAAGCCTACACGCTCTCCGTCAGGTCAGTGTAGGTAGTTCAC
>DATNQO010000111.1:0-119290 GCA_036704005.1 Leptolyngbyaceae cyanobacterium
AAACCTTTTCAAACGCGGTCGGGCAGTCCGTGTGAGCTTGTGGACGTATCCAAACGGAGAAATTTGAATACTAGTATTCAGATTTCTAGAGAGGACGGATGAAGCAAGAATCCTCGTCTCTTTAGAGCGAGGAGTGTCAAATATCGCTGTTGGCTATCTAACAGGGCAATTCCTACCGGAGAGGTTTCCACAATGGTTGCTAGTTGGCGTTGTGCTGCTTGAGTTGCTGTCAATGCTTGCTGCAACTGTTCTTCACTCTCTCGCAACGCCTGCTCAACTTGTTTATAATCAGTAACATCACGGGCAATATTCACCACCGTTGCGACAGAACCATCACTGTTAAATTCTGGGCTAATATGTGACTGATACCAACGCATACCCCCAGCAGTCGGATAACTAAACTCAATAATTTGTTGCTGACCTGTTGTAAAAACTAGCTGTAGGTTTTTCTGCCAAAAGCTGTCAAGTTCTGCTGACATTCCTAAATCGGCATTGGTTTTACCAATAAACTCTTCTGCTGGGATACCTGTAGCTAATTCCACAGCCGGGCTGACGTAAATATGGCGAAACTCTCGATCTATGCGGCTAATAATATCTGTGGCGTTTTCCACCACCATTTTAAAATCTTGCTCTCGTTGTCGCAGTTCTGATTCTAATCTTTTGCTGGCTGTGACATCCTCAATAACTACCACAGCAGCCACAATCTGCCCCTGTTGATTGAAAATTGGCGCTGAATTCCCACATGAATTTGCCCAAAAGCTCATCCCGCGATCGCCCCAAGACTTCCTCAACCATGCGGTTAACATATAGATAACGGATTTGCTCATCGAAACGAGCGATCGCATCTGGCGCATTTTCCAAGAGAGCTTCTAACTCTTGCTTTTGACGTTCCAATCTAGCAATTAGCTGTTCTTGTGCGGTATGTTCTGCACTCGCCAAACTGCGGGCGAATTGTTCAATCAGCTCCGATCGCGAAATTCCTCGCTTATGCGCCTCCTCATCAAGCGATCGCCACGCCGTATCGGTCAGAGATACACTAAATCTTTGTTTTTTCTCTGAATCCCAATTACTAACAAACTTACCAGTGGTGTCACGCTTCATGAAGATTTATCCGTATACATACACGGTTTCTTATATTCAACCTGAGTTACTCCCTAATCAGGATCTTCCTTAAGAGTGAGGTTTTATTATAAGTAAAAGTTTATGTAAGCGGTCGAAAATAAATCAGACTATGTAAAGTTATCACAATTTAGTTCGTAGTAAGGACTTTAGTCCTTTTGTAAATTTGTGAGGAAACCTAAATTTTGCCCCCAAAGATTTTACTAGTATGAACAAACCACCACTTGATTTATTCATCTGTCACTACATATTTGCCTGAAGATTTGCCAAGTGATAAAATCTCTCTTTTTCTATCAGACACTTTCGCTCATTAACACAATTGATTATTTGTTTACAGTGCTACCGACTGTATGATAACACTCTAACCTCTAGCCTCCAACCTCTAACCTCTCCAAATTGAGAAATTAAAACTTGTCACTCATGAATATGAATGCCATAATTATGACCGAAGTCATGATTTAATTATGACTTTTGTTAGAAGTATTTTTCTGGCGATACACATTTAATAGTTTCAGGAAGCAACCATTAAGCTAAAAGCTATGGCTACTTAAGAGTATTCACTGAATAGCATCTTGGGTTTAAGGAAAGGATAAAACTAAAATCCATTTCCCTGCTTGAACATACATTGCGGTTGTTTATTCTACGGTTGTAAGTAAATAAGATTGTAAATTTTTTGTGTTTGTCGATTTTGTTAGTTATAACCATTACTGTTTAGAATTTTCTAGCTGAGAAAAGGAGAATAAATGAGTTATTACAACTTTAATGACCACTTCTGGTCGCCCAAAACTGTTTGTGTGCAAAAATCAGTAGTAAACTCAAAAGAAAGCAATACGAACAGCACCAAGTTCAAAATATTTTTCTCTATACTATTCATTGCCATATGCACACCATTATTATTTGGGCTTTCTTCAAGGATGGCGGATCAAAAACTTAAAAATGCTTCCATAAATGTTAATGATAGTAGTTGTTTAATCCTGACAAGAAACCAAGGAATGCAGCTTTATTGTTCTAATAAATAACAATAATATACAACTTTGATTTAGGAAATATACGTAGGGCGGTTAAAAACAGCTTCTACGCAAGTTTCAAGACCCTAATTTTTGCCTAGTCCCCGTAGGGGGACTTTTTTGTGTAGTAGCGAATTACATTCTCCCAGGCTTAAGTTGACTTCTACTAATTACCAATCCCCGCGATATGATAAGTGTTTAAACGTCCATAATATAATGGATGTGTTGCCAAGATTTTTTAAATTAGTATTATCTATTTTCCTGAATTTATACCCACTACCCCCACAATAATTAATGTCATAGAAATAAACTTAACTAGAGTCATAGATTCACGAAACCAAATTAGACCAATACCAGCAATTAAAGCAGTACCTAAACCAGACCAAACAGAATAAGCAATACTGATATCTATATGCTTGAGTGATAATGTCTGAAAAGTAAAACAAAGACCGTAGAAGACAAATATTAAAATAGAAGGTGTCAACCTATTAAAGCCATCCGATAATTTCATGCAGGTTGTACCGGAAACTTCAAAAATGATTGCTATAAGCAAGTAAATCAAACTTGTTGACATATTGTAGTGATTTTTTGACAAAACAAGAACGTACTGTCAGCAGAAATACAGCAAGTTTATCACATATGAGGTACAGTCTAACCCTGTCCTAGCGGACATAATTTTCTCATATTATAAGAGTGACTAACTGTACTTCAAGAGATGAAAATATGCTGTATGTAATTATCTCCGCCTTTTAGCTATCTTAAAAACTTTTTGTTCTCACTTCTGCTATCTGAACAACAACTATCAAATCTCTTTATAACCTCTGTGTCTCTGTGCCTCTGTGGTAAAAAATAATTTATTAAACCACAGAGACACAGAGGAGAACAATTGCGTGGGTGGGTTCTCCGAACATAGGTAATTCGTGTTTACCGTACTTCAAAAACGACGATTTAGTAGTTCGGACATCATCATTTGTGAGGTGAAGTAAACCGAATTTACTCTAACTAAGTTAATGAATATGATGAGAACAAATCAAAGATTAAAACTTACAGATGATTCCCGGAAGGAACTTTAAAGGAGATAAAGATATGGCAGTTGTACGTTGGAACCCTTGGCAAGACTTAAACACTTTACAACGTCAATTAAATCAATTATTTGAGGAAGATATGTTACCATCCACAGTATTAGAAAGAAGCTTAACCAGAGTTCCGGCTGCTGAACTACATGAAACAGCAGAAGCCATTCATGTAAAATTAGAAATTCCTGGGATTGAGGCTAAGGATGTAGATTTACAAGTCACCGACAAAGCTGTTTATATCAGTGGTGAACGCAAATCTGAAGCCAAGACTGAAGAGAAGGGTGTTGTCAGAAGCGAATTTCAATACGGCAAATTCCAACGGGTAATTCCTTTGCCTGCACGCATTCAAAATACCAACGTCAAAGCAGAATATAAAGATGGTATCTTGAATTTGACACTACCTAAAGCCGAATCAGAAAAGAACAAGGTAGTGAAAATTAATCTCGAATCTGTTGGCTAATTATCTATAACTTTAGATTTTTGCGAGAAGTCTAGTGAACATAAACTCCACCCGCGAAGGGATGGAGTTTTTTTCATATATGTGTATCTATGTTCATCCTGTTCTATCGGCGGTTAGTTCCTTGTATTTTTATTACCTGATTTAATACAAGAAATCCTAGCCTAACTATGAAAGTTTTTTCTACTGAAAAATTCTATGAAAATAAGCAAAGCCTGGGTACTAACGATGCTGTTTGTAGCTATGTTAGTCATCAGCATTATCACAGGTCATAGTCATTCTCTACAAGCGGCATCATCTGTAGGTAAAGATAGGCTGACGATGATTACTTCACCAGATTACCCGCCTTATGAGTTTTATGATACTAAGGGAGGAAATCGGCAAATTGTTGGCTTTGATGTAGATATTGCTAATACCCTGGCTCAAAGATTAGGATTTAAACTCCAGATTATGGAGTCTGATTTTAATGGTTTAATTCCGGCACTGCAAGCAAACCGCGCTGATTTTGTTATGGCTGGGATGACTCCTACGCCAGAACGGCGAAAAAATGTCGATTTTTCGATTATTTATTACGAAGCTAAAGATACCATTGTTGCACCCAAAACTAGTAACCTCAAACAACCGCAAGACTTGGTAGGTAAGACGGTCGGGGTGCAGTTGGGAACTATTCAAGAACAAAATGCGAAAAAAATTGCAGCCAAGTTTCCCGGTATTCAACTCAAGCAACTTAATAGGGTTCCAGAAGCTATACAGGAAATAAAATCGGGGCGTATCGATGCGGCTATTGTTGAGGATACTGTTGCTAGGGGTTTTGCTCAAGCTAACCCTGAGTTAGAGTTTAACGCGATTCCTTCCGAAGAGGGTAGTGGATCAGCGATCGCATTTCCCAAAGGTTCCCCATTAGTCGCACCCTTTAACCAAGTCCTCCAACAAATGCGCGATAACGGCGAACTGGAAAAGTTAGCGACAAAATGGTTTTCCCAAACCACCGCCACAGATACTGCATCTTCACCACCAGCTAAAGGCGGGTTAAATCTCGACTTTAGGCGAATTCTGCCGGAAATTCCCTTTATTCTTAAAGGTATCCCGCTCACATTATTGTTTACCCTGTTATCGGTTTTTCTGGGTTTAATTTGGGGTACAGTTCTCTCTTTGTGTAAAATTACTGGGGTTCAGCCTCTCATTTGGGTGGCTAATGCTTATACTTCCGTATTTCGCGGTACACCTTTACTCTTACAGTTGGCTTTGGTTTACTACGCCACACCCCAGCTTACAGGCTACGATATCTCAGCTTTAGAAGCGGGGGTGTTAACTTTTACCCTCAACTCCGGCGCTTATATGTCGGAAACCATCCGGGGAGGTATCCAAGCTGTAGATAAGGGACAAGCTGAAGCGGCTATGTCGATGGGTGTACCCTACAGGTTGATGATGTGGGATATCATTCTCCCCCAAGCTTTAAAAAATATTCTCCCTGCTTTGGTAAATGAGACTATTGGACTATTGAAAGACTCGGCTTTAGTTTCAACAATTGGTGTAGTAGAAATATTACGTAGCGCCCAAATTGTCGGGGCAAACAAGTATATTTACTTTGAACCTCTGCTGTTTGCTGGGTTAATCTACTATGTTTTAGTTATGGGTTTGACTTATGGTGCATCGGTTTTAGAAAGGAGATTGAGACAAAGTGAGTAAGGTGGTTATTCGTACAGAGTCTTTATGTAAATCCTTTGGTAAACTGGATGTATTGAAAAATATTTCAACGGAGATTTATCAAGGGGAAGTGGTGGCTATTCTTGGGCCTTCTGGTTCGGGTAAGTCTACGTTTTTGCGGTGTATGAATTTGCTAGAACGCCCTACTAGAGGTAAAGTCTATTTTCATGATATAGAAATTACTCAGCCCAAGGTGAATATTGGTAAGGTGCGTCAACAGTTGGTGATGGTGTTTCAACACTTTAATCTGTTTCCTCATCTAACGGTGATGGAAAATGTTACCTATGCACCGATGAAGGTGAAAGGGGTAAATTCCCAGTTAGCTAAACAGAAGGGGTTGGAGTTATTAGCTAAGGTGGGGTTAGCGGAAAAAGCCGATGTTTACCCATCTAAATTATCAGGGGGACAGAAACAAAGAGTGGCGATCGCTCGCGCTTTGGCTATGGAACCAGAGATGATATTATTTGATGAACCCACATCAGCTTTAGATCCAGAAATGGTGAAGGATGTTTTGTTGGTGATGCAGGCTTTAGCCCAGACGGGGATTACAATGGCTATTGTTACCCATGAAATGGGATTTGCCCGTGAAGTCGCTAGTCGAATTATGTTTCTGGATCAGGGTACTTTAGCTGAGGATACCACACCCAGCGAGTTTTTTCACCATCCTCGGTGCGATCGCGCCCAGCAATTTTTGGAAAAGATGCTTTAGGATGATTTAGTTTTTATGTTTTCGTAGTACTTTCTGTCTCATTTTCTTCATCAAAAACAGTACCATCTGCATCATCTTCTGATTTCCATCTTCCAGTTATTCCACCTTCAAAATCACCTTCTGCTTGGTTTACAGTAGGGTTAGTTTCATTTGTATCGAGCATAAAACCTTTTCTTCTTTAATGATAGGACTTACGCAACTGGCATATTTTTTCTGTAGGGTGTGTGACGCTGCGAAAATATTTGAACGTAGTCATGAGACTTGTAGCGTCACGCACCAACCACCAATTGTGACACTTGCGTGAGTCCTGAATGAGATAAAAATGATGGTCAGCTATTTACAGGGTTCAATCCTGATAAGGATTATATAGTATTTAAACCCTTAAAACGGTGGTACAACAACTTCCCTTGGCTGTTTCAATCCCTAATAACCCAAGTTGCTAGTTACTCTCTTGAGAAAGATGACATAGGGGTAGAGAAACAAGAAAATCCCTCCAGATAGACAATTAGGAGGGATATATGTTAAATGAAATAGTTACTATCTATTCTGTCATAGATGACCTATTGAAGGCGATCGGACATGAAGAGGATATTCGCTGTGAAATGAGTGATGCAGAAATTATCACAACGGCAATAATCGCAGCTATGTACTTTGGCGGTAATCATAGTCAGGCTTGCAGCTACATGAAAGACCATAAATTGATGCCAAGAATGTTAGAAAAATCACGATTTAATCGGCGATTACATCATGTAGCAATGTTAATGAACGATTTATTTCATCAAGTCGGAATGGCACTCAAAGAAATTAGTGAAAATACGGAATATCTTTTAGACTCGTTTCCTGTACCGATGTGTGATAACATTCGCATCTTTAATGCCCATCTCATCCAATCACCAGAATATCGGGGTTATATCGCATCGAAGAAACGTTATTTTTATGGTGTAAGAGTACAGTTATTAACTACTAAAACAGGTATTCCCGTTGAATTTGTGTTCATGCCAGCCAGTGCGACCGATATCCGGGGATTAAGTGCTTTACCATTGAATTTACTCCCAGGAAGTCAAGTTTATGCGGATTGTGCCTATCTTGATTACACTGTGGAAGATGTCTTGCTCGAAACTGAACAAATCTCAATGCAAGTCATCCGAAAAAGTAACTCTAAACGCCAAGAGCCTCCTTGGATTCAATACATTAAACAGTCTATTCGTCATTACATTGAAACCGTATTTAGCGGCATTACACGTTGTTTCCCAAAATCAATTCATGCGGTAACTTATGAAGGATTTTTACTGAAAATACAAGCTTTTATTTTTGCCTACACTCTGCAACAAGCTTTTATTGACTAAGTTGTAAATGCTTCTTTCTTTTCAAATATACTGAACATTCCGGCGTTGCATTTTCATGGTGGTTAGAGTTCGCACAACCCCTCATTTACTGTGCCTACACTTTCCATATCCTCTTTTATCTTCTATTACCCGCAACTTGGGTTAATAGGGATTATTTGATGTTTAAACTGCTAACTACAACCCAATGAAAATAGATGCTTTAGTTTCAATCCCTAATAGGGATTATTTGATGTTTAAACGCCTATTAATATGCCCTTCTTTTGCACGGTGCGAAGTTTCAATCCCTAATAGGGATTATTTGATGTTTAAACTTGATAGCTCTGGGAGCTTTTTGATAGTGGCTGTTGTTTCAATCCCTAATAGGGATTATTTGATGTTTAAACGTTAAGCTTGTTAGAGGTGTAATGATGGCGTATATAAATGTTTCAATCCCTAATAGGGATTATTTGATGTTTAAACGCTAAGACTGATGCACAAACAGCAAAGTCAACCTCAGTTTCAATCCCTAATAGGGATTATTTGATGTTTAAACATTTTCCGGAAACATTGCCTTTTAATTCTTCCAAGTTTCAATCCCTAATAGGGATTATTTGATGTTTAAACCGTTGGCTTTTTGCCTTGCTTCTCTTGCGTTTTTTGTTTCAATCCCTAATAGGGATTATTTGATGTTTAAACAGCTAAAGCTATCAAAGATGTGTATGACAGGGCGTTTCAATCCCTAATAGGGATTATTTGATGTTTAAACATTGCCCGGATTTAAGAAATCAGCTTGCGGCTTTTGTTTCAATCCCTAATAGGGATTATTTGATGTTTAAACTTTCAAGTCAAGTTAGAGAGTTATTGAGACAAAGGTTTCAATCCCTAATAGGGATTATTTGATGTTTAAACTGCTCGACGTGGAAGCGTTGCTGTATTTGGTTTTCAAGGTTCAGTTGCGTCAACCTGTAGTAAAGATAGCTTTTCAGCCGTTGGGTTGTCAAGAGTGACAGGTAAGAAAAACGCTCAAAATCAGTCATAGTAAGGGTTTGAAGAGTTGCGTCAACCTCTAATTTAGATAAAAAAGCTCAAAGCCAGAGAGGGCAAGGGATTCAGCCATAAAATTTGAGGTCGGATAAAAAACACCTACAGGTTGACGCGATCGCTCATTCCTCCAGCCAAATTTCCCTACTCCAACTCCTAATCATCATACAAGGTTAGGACTTACGCATGAAAACGAAAAATCAAGGGTTTGGAGAAGGGTATAGGGGTATAGGGCTGTAGGGGGGTAAGCCTTCAAAACCTACACCCTTACACCCGGTTACTGAGCGCAGTCGTACCACTCCGTGGAAGCAAGCTACGCGTAGCGTCCTGAAGGGAAGTATACACCCAGTCTTAACAGATAACCTTGGTGAGTAAGTCCTGAAGGTATTGAATAGCGATCGCTGAAGCTGTTCTCGATTATGAGATAATACTTAACTAATAATCACTTTTAACACTGTGATTCATAAATAATCAATAATATTGTCCTCTCAGCATACGTAAGTATGCTTTACATCAGTTATAATATATCACAATATATTTTATCTTCTTCAGCACTTGTAAAAATATTGTTAATGCCTACTGCTAAATGATTTGCAGTTTTTATATTTATCAGAAAGCAGAAAAATATTTACTTATGGCAAATAAACTAGGTAAAAAAAGCACAGAATTTCCGGATGAATTCTGAAGTGGTCGAAAATTTATACGGAAGTATATTTTAATAAAGACTATACAGTTATGTATATATTGAACATACCCGGAAATCCAACTGTGGCAATTTCTCAAGAAGAATTGCGATCGCTCTTAGCGCAAATTGAAGTTGAGTTGCATCGCAGCAAAGTGTATCGTCGGATTGTGACTAGGTTGGAAACATTGTTAGGTGCGGCTGGCGAACAAGCCAAGGTGTTGTGTAAAGCCGTAGGTAGAGAAGCAATTAGTTTAGCGTTTCAGCAATTTACTCAACAATATGAAATGATTGCACCTATTGATCAACCCACCAATAGAAGCGTTACAAATATAGAAACCCCCGTCCTCACAGCACAACCAACACAACCACCCCAGCCAAAATCCTCCCCTAGCGAGTCATCAACAGATTCTACACAAACACCAATAGCCAATCAAAACCCAACAGCAACGCTGACACAGTGGCTCAAACCACATAAAAAACCATCTAACAATGAACTAGCCAAAGAAATCGCAGAAAAAGAACGCTTAGAAAGCATGGTAAAAATAGGACAGCAGCTAAAACAAGCCCGTGAGAATTACAATGTCAGCTTAGAGCAACTGAGTATTTATACACATATCCCGATCAAACAAATCGCAGCAGTGGAAAATGCTAATTTTGATTTATTACCAGAAGATGTGTATATACGCGGATTTATTCGGATAATAGGAAACGCATTAGGGATAAACGGCACAATTTTAGCAGCTTCTTTACCTAAACCAGGGACAACGACATCAGTCATACCCTCTTGGAGTCAAAGCAAAAATAACGGTAAAACCTTGAATCTAGAAATGCGTCCCATGCACTTATATCTAGGTTACACCGCTCTTGTAGCTGGCTCTGTGGGCGCATTATCTTGGATTTCTCAGCAAGCAAATCCTGATAGGTTAGTCGATACAGATAAAGTACTTTTTCCCACCTCATCCTCACCGCAAACACCACAAAAGCCTAAAACTAGCGTCAAATCAGGAATTAAATCTAGTGAAATTGGTATAAGCGATGGTAATAACATTTCCCCACCAGAAGCTTTTTAGTTAGTTGACAGTTGACAGGGGACAGTTGACAGTTGTCCCTTTCCCCTTTCCCCTTTCCCCTTTCCCCCTTACTCCCCACTTCCCAGCAACAAGCTAATTTTGTCGCTACTCAAAGCCCTGGAAAATAAGTATCCTTGGGCTTGGTCGCATTTTAATAACCTGAGTTGTACTAACTGATTTACTGTTTCCACTCCTTCAGCTACTACACTCATTCCCAAGTTACTGGCTAAGGTGACGATCGCACGAACAATAGCCAATTGTTCACCGTCGCTATCAATACGATTTGTAAAAGACCTGTCAATTTTTAACACATCAATGGGGAAACAGTGTAAATAAGCTAAAGATGAATAACCTGTGCCAAAGTCATCGATACACAAGCTGATCCCTAAAGTTTTTAATTGTTGCAGAATATTCGCTGCTTGTTCAGGACTGGACATAATGGCACTTTCTGTAATTTCCAGTTTGATGCTGCTAGGGTCAAGCTCACATTCTTGTAAGAGTTGCTGAATCTCCTCAACTAAACAGGGTTGAGAAAACTGTCTACCAGACAGATTGATATTCATACTCAAATGCTGGAGCTGAGGAAATTCTCTGTGCCATCGTTTTAACTGTTGGCAAGATTCGCGTAAGACAAATTGACCAATTTGAATAATCAGTCCTGTCTCTTCTGCTACAGGAATAAACTCTGCTGGTGAAATGAAACCTTTTTCTGGGTGCTGCCAGCGAATTAGGGCTTCAAATCCAGTAATTTTACTAGTGGCAACTGAAACAATTGGTTGGTAAAAGACTTGCAATTCTTGTCTAGCGATCGCCCAACGCAAATCAGTCTCCAATTGCAATAAAGCTACAGCACGGTCATACATAGCTGGGTTAAATACTACGTGCCAAGCTTTACCTTGTTCTTTGGCACTGTAAAGAGCCGTATCAGCATCTCGCAGCACATCGGCAGCTTGAATATACTTATTTGTACCTAAAGCAATACCAATACTGGCAGTTGTAAATACTTCATACCCACTCAAGCTAAAGGGTAATTTCAGTTCTTGATGAATTTTTTCGGCTATACGGGTGGCATCATCGATAGATTTAACCTGTGAAAGCAATATGGTAAACTCGTCCCCACCTAAACGAGCAAAGGTATCTTCTGGCTGCAAACAACCTTGCAGACGTTGGGCAAAACTTACTAGTAGTTGATCGCCCACTAAATGACCTAAACTATCATTAACAACTTTAAAACGATCAAGATCCAGAAATAATACAGCAAATAACTCGTCTGGGTTCTCCTGAGTTTTGGCGATCGCTTGCATCAGCCGATCCATAAATAAAACTCGGTTAGGTAGTCCTGTTAGATCATCATAGAAAGCATGATGAACTAACTTTTCTTCCATGTTTTTCCGCTCAGTAATATCGCTAGCAATACCTTCAATGCGGATCGCTTTCCCAAGAGTATCGTAAATTACATGACTCCGGTTACAAAGCCAACGTACCTGTCCATCGGGACGGATAATTCTGTACTCTATTTCATGGCTACCACCCAAAAGCAAGGGTTCAATTGATTGCTTCACCCGTTGTTTGTCTTCTGGATGAATCACCTCAAACCATAGGTTGGGATTATCGTGAAATTCCCCAATCGAACGACCATACATTTGCACAACTGCACAATTGAGATATAAAGTCTCAAAAGTATCTGCTGCTATTGACCAAACGACAACTTCTAAAGAATCTAAAATTCCATCTAAGCGTTTTTTGCTTTCCTGTAAAGCCGCTTCTGCTTGTTTACGTTCACTAATGTCAGTAGCCATTCCTAACGCACCAATATATTTTCCTTGCTCATCCAGCAACGGCGCACAGGAAAGAATGACCCATAAATCAGAACCATCTCGGCGACGGAATTTAAAATCGTGTTTCTCATGAATGCCTTGGCGACGGCGTGCCACGTACTTTTGGGTAAGTTCCAACCCCTCGTTATCCATAAAGGAAAACAAGTTTGCCCCCTGCATTTCCTCAACTGTGTAACCCAACATCGTCGCCATCTGTTGGTTGACAAAAGTAGTTTGATTCTCTTGATCAATTACCCATATTCCCTCAGATGCAGTTTCTACAATCCGGCGATACTCTTTTTCTTGTTCTTGTAGTTTTTCCTGCGCTTGTAACTGTTGAGTAATATCATTTTGCACGCCGATAAAATGGGTCAACTGTCCATCGCCATCAAACACAGGCGCAATGTGTAGTTCATTCCAAAATGGTGTGCCGTCTTTACGAAAATTTTTGACGATGACATGACATTCTCTCTTGTCTCGCAGAGCAGAACGCAACTCTTCCAGACCGGGCTGGTTGGTTTCATGACCTTGTAAGAAGCGACAGTTTTTTCCGATAACTTCATCAGCCGAATAGCCTGTGATCTCTTCAAAGCCACGATTGACGTAAATAATAGGATGATTGGGTTGATTGGCATCTGCCAACACAATCCCATTACTAGTTGCTGCTAGCGCCCGTTCGATTAAATGAAAAGATGCAGGTAAGCGCGGACGTAGGCGTAGCCCGTCGTAGACATCGCCTGTCTCAAAAGTTAACTTCTCAGGCTTTAATTTTTTGTCGCTCTCTTCTTGTGCTTCTGTGATTGTTCTCAAAACAGCATTTACATCTGTAAACACCAGCAATGCTGCTAAAGAATTTTTATAATTGACTAATTTACCAGAAATTTTAGCTAAAAAAATTTCTGGTTCGCTACCTTTTACTTCTATCGCTAATTCGTTAACCAAATCCCCAGCTTGTAATTTATTATTTAACTCATGCCATGAATTTGAATTAGCTAAAAGCTCGCAAATCAGTTTACTAGTTGCTGAATTTTCTACAAGCTTATTCTTCAATAAAATTTCCTGGTTATCACAAGAAATCACTACTACAGGAAATGGATTGACTTCAACCAATAAATCAACCATTTCCTGCAAATTCAGTATGGACTTCTCATAAGACTGTAAGTCCTGTATTAATTGGGCTTTTCCCGTATCGTAAGCACAGCAACAATCTTCTGTTGGCTGGGAAGAGCCTTTCTTTTTCTTCTGAAGATGCACCTGATTTTCGTACACTTTGCCACGGGTAAAAACCATTGTCAGACTTTATATAAATTGCTGAGAAAATTTAACTAAAAATCCCACCTTTTCAAAAAGCTCTGACACTTTAGCGAAGAGTGCCTGTACACTTTTACACTATTATATAGAATAACTGTATAAATTTTGCTTTTTATAGTAAGAACTGTTAAGTGTTTTTATTGATAGACAACTGTGAGTATCTATGATTAATCAAAAACCATTCAGTTCTCCGGCGTTAATTATACAGTACCTACTAAACACTGATTGTTAATTGTCAAAGCAAATTATTAAACTATTATTAAACTATTATTAAACTCTACCCCCTTTGATAGATGCTGTCATATTTTTTACTGAATCTTTATATATTATGTAACATATCTTAAATAAAACCATAGGGTACACAACAGGCTATCATTGCCTAGCCGCTATTAATAGAGCCAGGATGTAGCAGGACGTACTCGGAGGGGCTTTGTCTATGTAGTCTCGACCTCAGTCTCTTGGTGCAAGATAAAGCAAGGAGCAGGTTTAAAAGGCGTTCTGTATATGGCTTTGTTATGAAAATTTGTACCTAATTTAGCTGAAATCGTCTGTACGTATATACCGATAAACAGTTAAATATTAGGATTCCTGGCGCAGAATTAGAAATTCTTGAGATGTACTGCCAACAAACCGCAAGAACTAAATCTGATGTATTGCATGAATTTATTCGCACCTTGTCAAAATAAGTAAGGAAAAGTTAGTGATTGTTAGTGTTTGAGGTGCTGTTGATTAACCCCTCCCTACCTATCGGTTGAGGGAGGGGTAGAACGAGAAACTGTTAAATCAAGCGCTACCTGTAAAGGTAACTTCAGGAAATTTTAACTGAGCTTCTGCCATCGGACGGTTGCGGCCTTCCTCTTGCCAGTAGTTAATTACCTCTGTTGCCTTATTGAGCAACTCGACGCGATCTAAATCACTGATCCAGTGCTTGGATTCGAGTTCCTTCTTCAACTCTTCCCAAGCGTCATTGCGGGGCCAGAAGAAATACTTAGTCAGAGGACTAGTACCCTTGCCTACCACTTGATCAACAGCCAGAGCCACGTTTTCGTCTAGCCACAGTATTTTCAAAATAAACTTGGACAATCACACCTCCGGCCAATATCCGGGTACTAAATTAACTAAGTTTGCGATCGCTTATTTTAACGCAATATCTCACCACTTGACCAAATAAAACTTTAGGGAGTGGGGGATGAGGGGGAAAGGGGAAGGGGAAGGGGGAAAAGAACAGCTGTCAATTGTCAACTGTCACCTGACTAATCCTCATAAAAAAGGGATGATTCACACCATCCCTTATGCCAAAACAAACTTTGTATTTTGCTAATAGGATTAAAAAATCCTAAAAGTAAAAGGATAACGGAAAGGTTGATCAGGTTGGCTCAGACAGTGCAAAATTGCCCAGATTGTCAGTCCCCAGTGCAGCGCAAAACCTAAAGCAACTATTGGGAAGAACAAAATTCCACCGATGCCAAAGGTTAGCCAAGATAAAACTCCAAGCGGTACGCCAATTACAGTAGCCCAGAACCAAACATTAAAGTGAAAATTGATTGATTCTTTGGCATTACTTTTAACTACTGGGTCATCAGATAATAAATTAATGACAATGGGAATTCCTATAGAAAATAATGCTGTACTAAAGAAAATCGCCCCATGACTCAGAGATGACAGCAATTTGCGTTTATCAGAATCGTATGTTGCTTGCATCCTGGCGGCTCCTCAATTACTTCTTAAGTCTAATTTTAATGGTTACATTTTAGGTTTCACATTCGAGCTTACCGTAATTAGCTAGTATTGCGAATTCTTCTTGAGATAGAGTTAATTGGATTGCGATCGCCAAATTTCGGCTATGAGGTTTACCGAACTTCTAATGTCTTAGGACTTACGCATCAAGATTGTTTGTTGGGATTGGGTGTAAGGATGTGAGGGTATAGGGGTGTAAGGGTTTTGAACACCTACACCCCTATACCCTTGCCCAAACCCTTGATTTTTCATCTTCATGCGTAAGTCCTAGAAAATACAAAGATATCTTCACTAACATCAGGTTATGCTATGTAGGTATCTTGCCTTTAGTGACATACTCCCACACTGACTGCAAGCAGTGAGCGTGTGGGCTTCTCATCCAATCCAGCTATTGCTTCTCCTGACGGAGACGCTACGCGAACGGAGGCGCTAAAAACTTTTGCAAAAAGGTAGTAAATTATGGGTCGCATAAATCCCTATACGCTGCAAATGCAGATTACCCGAATGTTTGAGCAAGGTCAGTCATTTTTTGCCACTACAAAAGTGCAAGAATGGTTGAAAGAACGTAATCAAAATCCTCTGGATTATGACATCATTTTTCACAAGAAACCTGCACCTCCCGGTTCCAAGGAAGTAATAGCCATAGAAATTGAATTGCGCCGTAAGGATGGACAGCCTGTAGATCCTTGGTTACAAGAACAAGCTAACCTCCATGCTTGAGGTGATGATAAATGCGGGGTTTAGCCCATAGTCTAACAAGGGCTATAGCCTGCACCCCAACGCATTAATCAGTTCGCCCCGCCGTTGGCGATCGCCATTTAATTTTCTGGTTTTGATTGCTGTTGACCTTCGGTAGGTTGTAATTTAGGAAATAATTTTGGCGGCGTTGCTTGTCTAAATGCTCCGCAATAGTGCATCGTCATGACTGCTTTAAAAGCCCAATGATTCTCAGGTACATCACTAAAAGGATTAGGCAAAGTTTCCGCTCTATTTTGAATACAAGCGTCAATCACTGGTGTTAATTTTTCTGGCTGCTGATTTGTACGCTCTTGAGCATTCACACCAGTAAAGATACCAGTAATAGCTATGACTATCGCGGTTGCTAAAGTCTGATGTTTCATAATTTTTTTGATTATTTTACCGTAATGGTTCTATCCACAAACAGATTTGCATAGGGTACTAGTTCACCACGCAAATATTGATAGGACTTACGCAACGAAATTATCTATTGAGACAGGGTGTAAGGGTATAGGTTTAGAGCTTTTACACCCCTACACCCCTATACCCTTGCCAAAACCCTTGATTTTTCGTTCTCATGCGTAAGTCCTAATTGAGTTTTGTAGGCTGGGGAAAGGTATAAAACCCTTCCTCTTTTCTCTGTCAAGTCCAGTCCTAATTTTGTTGGTTGACTACTAGCCTGGCTGCTTTTCTTCTTCACCTCCAGCTTCCGCAGGATCTACAGTTTTTGTGTTAGGGTGCCAGTGTGTTCTTCTACCGACAACTACACCAATTTTTCTGCCAACTTCTTTACCTTTTGGCCCCAATACTGTGACCCCAATCACTCCACCGATAACTGCTGTACCAGTTTCGCCTAAGAAATTACAAGTTGTATTACCTAACCAAGTTCCTGGCTGCTGTTGAGAGGATGATTCTACATTTTTAACTGCTAAAAAATCTGTTTGAATGCCTTGATGTGCTTGTCGCACAGCATACTCGCCAACCTGCGCTCCCACATTAAAACCAACAATACCACCTACATGAGTACCAACAATCGCGCCTGCTGGCCCCATCGCTATCCCTGCTACAACTGCGCCGACTGTTCCCCCCACTGTTTCACCTACTGTAGCTCCTATTAAGCTACCGCCAAATTCCTGCATCTTGGCTTTGGATTCAGCAGAGGGAATATTTTCTATGGTTTCGGATACCTTCTGAGCAACAGCTTGTCCGGTTTGGTAGGTAAGGTTGCTAATTGCTTCACCCACACCAACAGTTGTTTGTGCTACCATTTTTCCTGTGAGGAAAGCAGCACCGCCGATCGCTTCACCGACATAGTTGGCTGTTGTAGACAAATGAGCTAAACCAGGAGGTGCAACGCTTTCAAGTACTTCGCCCACATTAGCGGCAGTTTCCAATGCTGTTCTGCCAGTCTGGTATGCCATATCATTCATCACTTCTGCCATACCAGATGTAGCTTCAGTTACAGCTTTTCCTGCTTGCGATGCAGCATCGTTGATAACTTGTCCTATCCCATTAGCGATCGCCGCAAAAAAACCTATGTTAGAAGCTTTTTGCGTCGAAGTTGTAGCTAACTCAATACTAAAAGATTGGGGTTCAATTTCGATGACCTCCGCTTCGACTTTAACATCTGAGGATTGATCTGTGATTGTGGCTTTATTTGACATGAAGATGACCTCAATAAAATAGGGGATTGGGGACTGGGGATTGGGGACTGGGTAATTTTCTTGTGCCTTGCTCCTCTGCTCTCCTGTTCCCTGTTAAGGATGGTAGTAGAATGGTATACCTACAACAGCATAAGTAATGAGAAGCAAGGCTCCTTCTAGCCAATTAGATTGCCCATCAGTGCTGATGGAATTGGTATTGAAAACTGCGATCGCCACAGTTAGAACTTCAAAGGCGTTGAAGTCTCAATTCATGGATTGCCCCATTAACTGACTCGCCAAGACCAACACAGGAGCAACAAACATGGCTATTTGCCAGCTTGATCCCATAAGTAGTAGTCTAAATCAAAAGTTTTTTCAACTTTAAAAAGGTAGATATTTCAATACTAAGTTTTGTAAATAAATTTTAGATTAATTATTCTAATATTTGTTCGCAATCAGAAATGTGCTTAATCAGCTTTGTTAGTTTATGAATAAGTGTTTAAAGATAGTTATTAACTTTTTTATTCATCAACTACCTCATACGAGGATAAAGATTTTAATTATTGATGCTTACTCTTGAACTTATATTTAAAAACTATTATTAACTATACATATAATTAATAATACTTTTTAGCAAAATATAAGATAATATAACTCAATACAATAAAAACATATTTTTTTAACTATTTTTTAATTTTTTAAAAATTTTTCTATTACTAACATAGATTGTTTGTTAGCTAAAAGTCAATTGTTAATGTATCAGTTATTCAAATACAATGAATATAAAACATAAAATAGCACATTAACTTTATTAGAAAATCAAGCTATTGTTTGAATCACAACCTCCATATATACAGTTATTTAATGTATGATGTAATTTCTTAATGAAAAAAATTCGCTATCGAATCAAAACAGAAACATCATGTCAATAAGAATACAGACTTCTTAACAACTTGCAAAAAAAATCTCATTAATCCTTGTTTATTGACAAGGATTTGAATATATATTTTTTGGAGCTTGCTTTTGGCATCACCTTAAATTTTAGAAGGAAATCAAACAGTAAATTCTGGGTAAAATCTAATTTTTCGTTGGTTTTTAATCTTGGTTGTAATCAAGATTAATTTAGATATGCTTGTTTTGGTCACTGAATAAATTTTCAAACGTTTCAATCCTTTTAACCCAGAATTAGAAGTTTGAACAACTACTTTGAGCTTGTCACATAGCAACCTTAGCTTAATTAAATTAAAAACTTTCTTAGGAAGTTTTCTAGATAGTAGATTGTCAAGTTGTTTATAAGACTATCTCATCCTCAATAGGCTGAAATTTTCTCTTTAATCCTTGCTTATTGCGAAATAATTAAGCGTAGGCGCAGCCCGTCGTAGACATCGCTTTGAGCCTCGGAAATTAAATCGAGCCGTAAATGCAGATTTTTTCCTTGATAGTCAACGTTGGTTTTGATTAAGAGTAACTTAGATGCGGCTGCATTGGGGAGTTAATAGTTCAAGCACGATCCACTTACCCTCGTAAATTGGCGAAGATATTTATATTAAATACTTTTATTGTTGATTGACATGATGCGTTTGCCGTTGTCAGGCCATACGTTAAAGTTATTGACTCACCATTGAATTAAGTAGCAGGAAACCTTATGTCTAGAATAGCTGATATTGCTTACGTTATCTATAAACATTCCAACTTAGATGAATGTGAGCGCTTTTTGACTGATTTTGGGATGATTTGCTCGGCTAGAACCGATAAAGCTCTCTATATGCGAGGTCGAGGAAAAGTGCATCACATTTACGTTGTCGAACTAGGAGAACAACCTGAATTTGTGGGATTTGCACTCCAAGCTTCTTCCCAAGAGATGTTAGAGGAGATTGCTAACTTAGCTGAAGCCTCAGCAATCGAAGAAATGACTTCTCCCGCAGGAGGATATAGAGTTACCTTAATCGATCCCAACGGCTTTCGTGTGGATGTGGTTTACGGTATTGAAGAAGTTCCAGAACTCTCCATACCAGAACCCTTGCAATGGAATTATGGCAACGTCAAACAGCGTTATGGTCGGACTCAACGCCCTGTTAAAGAACCTACACCCATTTTACGGTTAGGACATATTGGCATTAACGTCAAAGATTTTGAAGAAAGTTATGAGTGGTATCAAAAAACCTTTGGATTCAGTGCCACTGACCTTATCTATTATGGACATCCCAGTTTGCGGGTGGGAGCTTTTTTACGCTGCAAGCGTGGCCAAGAATGGGTGGATCACCATACCATTGCTATCGTACAAGGATCTCAAGTTCGAGTTCATCATACTGCCTTTGAAGTGCAGGATTTTGATGCAATCAAGATTGGTCATGATTGGCTTAAAGAAAAAGGTTGGATACCAGCTTGGGGAATTGGCCGGCATCTTTTGGGAAGTCAAGTATTTGATTATTGGCAAGATCCATTTGGTAGCTTAATTGAGCATTTTACCGACGGAGATTTATTCAATGAGTCTACCGAATTACAAATGCACGCTGTGAGTCAAGGCATCCTTCATCAATGGGGGCCTCCGATTCCAGAGGCCTTCCTCAGCTAAAACTACTCAGTCTCATCTAGAACAATTGTAAAGTCCTGCAAAAAAGTATGAATATCAAAGAAATTCTCGAAAAAAGAAGAGCAACTCGGAGCTTTCGCCCCAGTCCCATTCCGTCGGAAGTTTTAGAAGAAATTCTGCGTTTGGGTTGTCTTGCTCCCTCCAGTTATAACCTACAACCTTGGCGGTTTATCGTAGTTACTGAAGCGGAACACAAGGCAAAACTACGGGAATTCTGCTTTGAGCAAGAGAAATTAACCGAAGCTTCAGCCGTTTTAATTTGTTGTGGCGATCGCCAAGTTGAGCAGAAAGAATACATCAACAAAGTCATAGAACTGGGTAAAAAAGTAGGCTCCATGACTGAAAAACGCGCCAAGTTCATGCACATGGCAATCCCCTCATTTTTCCAGTTCAAACCCTGTTATCAGTTTGTGGAGGCTTGGACTAATCGCCAAGTTATGATTGCCGTCACTCATATCATGATTGCTGCCCAAAGTTTGGGAGTAGATAGTTGTCCCATTGAAGGGTTTGTCGCTAAACCCTTAAGAGAATATTTTCAAATTCCCGATCATGTTGATGTGTGTTGTCTTTTAGCCCTGGGCTATGCTGCCGAACCCTATAGCCAGTATGGTGGGCGTTTTGAACTCGATCAACTTTGTTATGGCGAAATTTATGGAGAAGCTTTGGAATTAGGGTCAATATCCCATGAAAGAACAGTTGAATATACCTAATTTATCTTCAAGAGAAACTATCCTTAATCAGCTGAAAATTGATATCGAAAAGCTAGAAGTAAACATCCTTAGACAAATTCAAAAACGCCAAGAAAAAAAATTATGAATGTTTGTCTAGAAATTGATCAAAAGCTCATCCAAGTTACAAGTTTAATTGGTGTGCTAGAAATCCGAGCCAAAACTCAAGCATCCCAAAAAGCTTATACCTTTCTCAAAGATGGAGAGATAGAAGCCGGAACCCTCACGTATGAGAATTTAGCACAACAAGTTCAAGCGATCGCAACCCATTTGCGTTCTTGTGTCTTACCTGGAGAAAGAGCCTTACTTCTATATCCTGCTGGATTGGAATTTATAGCCGCTTTTTTGGGGTGTTTAGCCGCAGGAGTAATCGCTGTTCCTGCCAATCTCCCTAAGCGTAACCAGAAGTTGTCTCGCTTAGAAGCTATCATCCAAGATGCTCAAGTCACGATAGTTCTGACAACTCAATCCCAACTACTCACCCTCAAGAGTCAGTTAGAGCAAAATTCACACCTGACAGCCTTGGAGTATATAGCTACCGATACCCTCACCCATGACAGCAGTTTAGGCTGGCAATCTTTCACCATCCGCCCAGATTCCCTAGCCTTCCTGCAATATACCTCCGGCTCCACAGGCAAACCGAAAGGAGTCATGGTAACTCAAGAAAATCTCCTGCAAAACTTAGCTGATATTGATCTTGGTTTAGAACATACTCAAAACAGCGTCATGGTCACTTGGTTGCCTACCTTCCATGACATGGGGCTAATTTACGGGATGCTAGTTCCTTTGTACAAAGGATTCTCTTGCTATATGATGCCCCCAGAGACCTTTCTACAACGTCCCATTCGTTGGCTAACAGCAATCTCCCGCTATCGAGCCACCCATAGTCCTGCCCCAAATTTCGCTTATACTCGGTGTCTAGAAAAAATTACTTCAGAAGAAATCGCCACCCTAGATTTGAGCAATTGGCAGGTGGCATTAAACGGGGCGGAACCAGTTAGAGCAGAAATCTTAGAGCAGTTCGCCCAAACCTTTGAACCCTGTGGTTTTCAATACTCCAGCTTTTGCGCTGGCTATGGATTAGCAGAAGCCACCTTAAAAGTAGCAGCAGTTCGTAAAAATCAAAAACCTCAAATTTGCCGAGTGCAAACACAAGCCTTTAAAGAGAATAGAATCGTCATTGCTACAGAGGAAGAACAAGACGCTCAAAGTCTGGTGAGTTGCGGACAAACAGAAATTAATACCGAAATTGTGATTGTTCACCCCAACTCTCTCAAACGCTGTGGAAATGATGAAGTGGGTGAAATTTGGGTCAAAGGTACTACAGTTGCTCAAGGCTATTGGCAACAACCCCAAAAAACCCAACAGACCTTTAAAGCTTTCATTACCGATACTCAGGAAGGGCCTTTTTTACGCACAGGAGATTTAGGATTTATTCAAGAGGAACAACTATATGTGACTGGACGGCTCAAAGATATCATCATAATTCGCGGTTGCAATTACTATCCCCAAGATATTGAACACACTGTTGAACAGAGCCACCCATCTCTGCGTCCCACTTGTGGCGCTGCCTTTGCTGTGGAAATTAATGGCGAAGAACTTCTTGTCATCGCCCAAGAAGTCGAACGGACAGCCATGCGGCGACTGAATAAGGACAAAATCATTGAATCTATTCGGCGGGCAATTTCTCAAGAATATCAATTGCAAGTTTATGCTATCTTACTCCTCAAACCCGCTTCTATTGCCAAGACATCCAGTGGCAAAATTCAACGTAGCACCTGTAGAACGCAGTTTTTAGAAAATAGCTTCAATTTGGTGGAAAGTTGGTATAACCTTTCCCCAGAGCCAATTTCTCAACAGTCTCAACCAACTTTCTCCCAAAATTATCAGAAGACAACTAAGTTAACCCATCAAGCCCCAGAATCCATTGAACAATGGATTGCTGATTGGCTCCATCAGAAGTTAAATGTCAAACTTGACACTATTATTGCGAGTAAATCCTTTGTAGATTTTGGCTTAGACTCCATCCATGCTGTAGATTTAGCCAAAGACTTGGAGGATTGGTTAAAAGAGCCTCTAGAAGCCACAATTATTTGGAATTTTCCGACAATTCAAGCTTTATCCCAGTATCTGGGCAACAAGCTCAATGGTTTGATTGTGCAAGCTGATTTTCTTGCTGCGTCCACAAATATTGCTGCTAAAAAACTCGACGTGGAAGAATTATTAACTGCTTTAGAAGATACTTCAGATGAGGAAATGGCGGCTTTATTAAACAATGTAGGAAAATAGAGATGAAACAACATTCACCCAATACCGCCCAAAATTTGAAACAAGAGTTTTTGGAACGGTATAAACAACTTGATGCCATTGTGCAAGCACAAACTGACCCGATTGCAGTCATCGGTATAGGATGTCGTTTTCCAGGGAGAGTGACTAATCCAGAAACGTACTGGCAACTGCTTTGTCAGGGAATAGATGCAATGACAGAAATTCCCGCCGAGCGATGGGATATTGATGCTTATTACGATGTTAATCCTGACATTCCAGGGAAGATGTACTCACGCCAAGGAGCGTTTTTAGATCAAGTTGACCAATTCGACCCTCAATTCTTCAGGATTTCTCCTCGTGAAGCGATGGCGATGGATCCCCAACAACGACTATTGTTAGAGGTTTGTTGGGAAGCGATGGAAAATGCGGCGATCGCTCCAGATAGTCTCATCAATAGTGCTACTGGGGTGTTTATGGGTATCTTTCGAGATGACTACAGCCAAATGTGTTTTCAGAATGGCGCTTTAAATCACATTGATGCCTATAATAGTTTAGGGGTTAGTCGTGCTATTGCCGTTGGTCGCTTGTCTTACGTGTTTGGCTTCCAAGGGCCGACAATGCAACTTGACACAGCTTGTTCTTCTTCTCTGTTGGCAATTCATTTAGCTTGTCAAAGTTTGCGTTCTCAAGAATGTAACCAAGCCCTAGCCGGTGGAGTCAATCTGATGTTAACTCCGTTAACCGCCATTAGTAACTGTAAATTAAAAGTAGTCTCTCCTGACGGACGATGTAAAACCTTTGATGCTTCAGCGAATGGATACGGACGGGGAGAAGGATGTGGAGTAGTTGTTCTCAAGCGTCTCAAGGATGCCTTAGCAGATGGCGATCGCATTTTAGCCCTGATTCGTGGTTCTGCTGTCAACCATAATGGTGCAAGTCACGGATTAACCGCACCTAATGGCCAAGCCCAAGAAGCATTGTTTCGTCAAGCTTTGAAGCAAGCCAAAGTTACACCGGAACAACTGCAATATGTAGAAGTTAACGGAACCGGAACTTCTTTAGGCGATCCGATTGAGGTGATTGCCTTGGGAAACGTTTATTGTCAAGGACGCTCTCCAGAAAATCCTTTGATTTTGGGTACGGTTAAAACGAATATCGGTCATCTGGAAGGAACCGCCGGAATAGCTGGTCTATTGAAGACTATCCTGCAACTTCAACATCAAAAAATTGCGCCTAATCTGCATTTTCACAATCCCAATCCTTATATTCCTTGGGATAAACTACCGATTCAAGTTCCCATTGAGTTAATGCCTTGGTCAGTTAGTGAAGCTCCCCGTTTGGCAGGAGTCAGTGCCTTTGGCGTGAGTGGCACAAATGTGCATCTGATTGTTGAGGAAGCCCCTGGCTTATCATCAAAAGCACAGATGCAAGCTGTACCAACCATTGAACGACCTTACCACTTGCTAACCCTTTCCGCCAAAAGTGAACAGGCTTTACTTGAATTAGTCAACCGTTACCAAACCTTTTTACAAGACCATCCTCACTTGACGATCGCAGATATTTGTTACACTGCTAATATCGGTCGTTCACATTTTGAGCATCTGTTGGCTGTAGTTACTCAATCAGTTTCGCAGTTAAATCAACAGTTAAGTGCGATCGCTCAAGGTCAACCTTCTTCTTCCCATTACCAAGGCTCGATTCAAACCAAAAAACCTGCGAAAATTGCCTTCCTGTTTACAGGTCAGGGATCGCAATATGTGGGGATGGGATGGGAACTTTATCAAACCCAAGCCACTTTCCGCAAAACTCTAGAACAATGTGATGCTATTTTAAGCAATTATCTTCACAAATCTATCCTAGAGATTTTATATCCATCCTCATGGCAAGCTGATCCCTCTGCCTATACCGAAGATCCCTTATTATTAAACCAAACTACTTATATTCAACCTGTCCTCTTTGCTCTGGAGTACGCTTTAGCTAAGTTATGGCAATCTTGGGGTATTGTTCCAACTTGGGTGATGGGTCACAGTTTAGGGGAATATGTAGCGGCTTGTATAGCTGGGGTCTTCAGCTTAGAAGACGGCTTGAAATTGGTAGCTATGCGATCGCGTCTAATGGATGCAATACCGCAACAGGGAACGATGGCGGTGATATTGAGTGATGCTGAATCTGTCAGCCAAGTTATTGCTAACTATCAAGGAAAAATTGCGATCGCTGCCATTAATAGTCCTGAAAATGTGGTGATTTCTGGTGAAACTGAGGCAATCAAAGCTGCATTAGCGCAATTTGCAGCACAAAATATTACTATTCGCCTTTTAAACGTTTCCCAGGCTTTCCATTCCCCTTTGATGCTGTCGATGGTAGCTGAGTTTGAACGCATCGCCAAAACAGTTAGCTTTGCTTGTCCGCAAATTCCCCTAATCTCCAATGTTACAGGAGAACCAATTGATCAAGCGATCGCCACTCCTGATTATTGGGTAAGACATCTGTTAGCTCCGGTGGAGTTTGCCAAGGCGATGAAGATGCTTGACCGTTTAAACGGAGAGATTTTTCTGGAAATAGGGCCACAAGCAACCTTATTAACAATGGGTCGTCAAACCTTACCTAAAACGCGAGGAACTTGGTTGCGAAGTCTCAAGCCTAATCAAAGCAATTGGAAAACAATGCTAGACAGTTTAGCCCAATTGTCTACTCAGGGAGTACCTATTAACTGGCGAGGATTTGACCAAGATTATCAGCGCTACAAGTTATCATTACCTACTTATCCATTCCAACGACAACGCTATTGGTTAGACCATTTAGACACTAACATCACAAATTCCCACACTTGGGAGTTTAAAGAAAAGAATTTTCCGGCTAATTCCTCACAAACAGTTCAAAACCCCTCTGATTTTCTCCAAAAGTTGGAAGACACTCCCGTTGCTGAACGTTATGCTGTTCTCTTGTCCCACGTCAAGGGTGTTGTGGCAGAGATTTTAGGCATTAGGGTTTCTGAGTTTACTCATCTAGAACAGGGATTTTTTGATTTGGGGATGGATTCGCTGATGGCGATGGAATTACACAATCGTTTGGCTAAGAGTTTGCGGTTTTCTTTACCTTCGATGGTGACTTTTAAATATCCCACAGTAGAAAGTCTCGTTCACCATCTCCAAGAGGTCATTGAACTCGAATTTGCTTCCACTAATGGCAAATCATTTCTGATATCGGAGCAGACTAACGACTTTAATCACCAACTCGATCACCTCTGTGAAGATGAGATTGCTAACTTGCTCGCACAAGAACTTATAACTATTCGAGAAGGCTAACTAAGCACTTAGGCAAAAATATTTATGCTCCAGTGAGGCAATTTGATTTATCGATTGCGTCGTTACGCTCCACTTCACCCGCTTTTAACAAATATATATTTAATTTTGCATTAGTGCTTAATTATCGATCGCTAACCTCTACAGGTAATTAGATGATGCACACATCAGCCACACCAGATTATCTATCACTAATGAAAAATGCTCTACAAGAACTGAGAGCAATGAAAGCCAAACTTAACGCTATGCAACAGGCGCAAACAGAACCTATTGCCATCATTGGTATGGGATGTCGTTTTCCTTTTGGGGCTAACTCCCCGGAAGCGTTTTGGCAATTGTTAGAGTCAGGAGTTAATGGGATTACAGAAGTACCAGCAAATCGCTGGGATATTAATTCTTACTACGATCCGAGCTTGGATATCCCAGGCAAAGTTTATACCAGATGTGGAGGATTTTTAACCCAACAGCTCGACGAATTTGATGCTAACTTTTTTAGCATTTCGCCGCGAGAAGCTACCATGTTAGATCCCCAGCAACGATTACTGTTGGAGGTTAGCTGGGAAGCTATTGAACAAGCGGGACTTTCTTCCGTAGGGTTGCGAGGAAGTCAAACAGGAGTTTTTATCGGCATGATGACTCAAGATTATGCCCATCTAACTCAACAACCCACCTTGATTGATTTGCATACAGGAACAGGTAATGCTATTAGTGTTGCCGCAGGACGTTTGTCTTATCTATTTGGGTTTCACGGGCCTACCTTAACGGTGGATACCGCCTGTGCTTCATCATTAGTGGCTGTTCATCTTGCTTGTCAAAGCCTACGCAACCAAGAATGTAATTTAGCGTTAGCGGGTGGGGTGAATCTGATGCTGACTCCCCTAGTCAGTATTATGGAGTCTCGCGCCCAAATGTTATCACCCGAAGGTCGGTGTAAAACCTTTGATGCTTCAGCCGATGGCTACGTTCGTGGCGAAGGCTGTGGGGTGATTTTGCTAAAACGGCTATCCACTGCTTTAGCTGAACAAGACAATATTTTAGGACTAATTCGCGGTTCAGCAGTGAATCACGGTGGTTCCAGTAGTGGGTTGACAGTTCCTAATCAACTGGCGCAAGAACAGCTCATTCGTCAAGCCTTGAGCAATGGACAAGTTGAACCAAAGGAAATTAGTTATATTGAGGCTCACGGGACGGGGACATCTCTAGGCGATCCAATCGAATTAGGGGCGTTAACTACAGTCTTTGGAAAAGACCATTCCTCCCAAGAGCCTTTGATAGTGGGGTCAGTCAAAACCAATATTGGTCATTTGGAAGGAGCAGCTGGAATTGCAGGTTTAATTAAAGTGTTGCTGTGTTTACAACATCAACAGATCCCGCCTCATCTGCATTTCCAAACACCTAATCCTCATATCGATTGGCATAACAGCCCGATTACTATCCCTAGCCAAAACCATCCTTGGGTAACTGGGAAGCAGCTTCGATTGGCTGGGGTGAGTTCTTTTGGCTTAAATGGGACTAATGCCCACATTATTCTGGAAGAAGCCCCTGTAGCGCCACCCAGAGAAGGCAAAGTTGACCGTCCAGTTCATTTATTCACAATATCAGCGAAAACGGCATCCGCACTCACCCAATTAGCACAAAAGTATCAACACTACTTAGAAACTAATGCAGATGTGCCGTTGGGTGATATTTGTTGGACAGCCAATATCAGTCGTTCGCATTTTGCTCATCGCCTTTGTGTGATTGCCGATAGTTTACAACAACTACGAGAACAGTTAACTGCTTTCACTAAAGGTTCGCCTCCACCAGAGGTTTTGCAAGGATATAGGTCAGGGAAAAAATTTCTGAAAAGTGCATTCTTGTTTACAGGTCAAGGGTCGCAATATGTGGGTATGGGATGGGAACTTTATCAAACCCAACCGACCTTCCAAGCAACTTTGGTACAATGCGATCGGATTTTATCTCCCTACCTTGACCAATCTTTACTAGACATCTTATATCCTCCTGAATGGCAAGCTGACCCTACTTCCTATGGGCAAAATCCTTTATTAAATCAG
Source organism: Leptolyngbyaceae cyanobacterium (assembly GCA_036704005.1). Taxonomy (GTDB): domain Bacteria; phylum Cyanobacteriota; class Cyanobacteriia; order Cyanobacteriales; family Nostocaceae; genus Trichormus. The sequence goes on from DATNQO010000111.1 coordinate 28,388, forward strand.
ACGGTATACACTCAACCTGCTCTGTTTGCTCTGGAATATGCCCTTTGCCAATTGTGGCAATCTTGGGGCATTACTCCTACCTGGGTCATGGGTCATAGTTTAGGCGAATATGTAGCTGCTTGTGTGGCTGGAGTTTTCAGCTTAGAAGATGGCTTGAAATTGGTGGCTATGCGATCGCGTTTGATGAATGCAGTTGGGCAACAGGGGGCAATGGTAACAATATCTGCTTCTTTAACCCAAGTCCAACAAGCTATTGAACCATTTAAAGATGGCGTTGCGATTGCTGCGATTAACGGTGCAAATGAAATTGTTATTTCCGGTGAATCTGAGGCAGTAAAAAAGGCGATTACACCTTTAGTTGAACAAGGGGTCAACTGGAAATTTCTCAAGGTTTCCCAAGGGTTTCACTCCCCGTTAATGGATCAAATTCTGGAAGAATTTCATCAAATCGCCAGCTCGATCACCTACGCCTCCCCGCAAATTCCACTGATATCTAATATCACGGGAGACATAGCGACATTAGAGATACAAACCCCTGAATATTGGTGTCGTCATCTGCGAGAATCTGTCAAATTTGCTGATGGGATAACAACCTTGTTACAAAAGGGATGCGAGGTGTTGATTGAATGTGGCCCTCACCCGGTTTTACTGGGAATGGGTCGTAATATTAATCATCCCGCCACTAATGGTTTATTGTGGCTGCCAAGTCTGCGTCGAAATACCTCTGATTGGCGACAATTACTCCACAGTCTAGGAGAACTTTATGTCCAAGGAGTCTCGCTCAATTGGCAAGGGTTTGAGGCGGATTATCCCCGTGAGCGCCGACAACTCCCCACTTATCCTTTTGAGCGATCGTCTTATTGGGTAGGAACTCCCCAAAATTCTCACTCTGTTCCTCTAATGCCCGTTTTTGACCAAGCAAATTATATTCAACAGCTTGTTCAACAAATTACATCTACTGAAGAACTCACAACCGAAGAAGTCGAATTAATACCTAAACTCTTAAAACTCCTCAGTAAATCTCAGGAATCTCCTCAAAATTCAAAACCCAAGCTAGAACTGACCCTAGAACAACTGCTATCTACACCAGCCGAGGAGCGTCAGCAACTATTAACAAGCTATTTGATTCCTCTGTTGGCACAAGTCACAGGACTATCGATTGTGAAACTAGATCAGCAACAGCACCTTGCCAATTTAGGGGTTGATTCTTTAATGGCTGCTGAATTGAGACGGAAAATTGAAACTAACTTTGGTGTAATTGTGCCGGTGGAATATTTAGCTGGATTAACTATTACCCAATTTTTAGCTCAAGTTTTGTTGTTAATTGAGCAAAAATCCCCCAACCAAAAACAGAATACATCGGTGCAACTTTCATCCAGCCGAAAACAGAAGTCCCACGGGGTGAAAACACTCCCATCTTTTTCAGAAGATCCCCAGTTATGGATTGACTTTAAAACTTTCAATCCAAAAGCAAAAATGCGTATATTCTGTTTTCCTTATGCAGGAGCAGGGGCTTCTATCTATAAAGACTGGCCATCTTTATTTCCGTCGCATATTGATATTTGTCCCATTCAATTACCAGGACGAGAAAACCGATGGCAAGAACCCCCAATTACACAATTAAAAACTCTGATTACAGTTCTCGCCCCTTTGGTACATCCTTATTTAGATACACCATTTGCTATTTTTGGCCACAGTATGGGGGCATTAATCGGCTTTGAACTGGCGCGAGAATTGCATAGATGTAATGGGAAAATGCCAGATCATTTGTTTATGTCTGGTTTTCGCGCTCCCCAAATTACTAAATCAGATTTACCAATCCATCGGCTTCCTGAACAGAAGTTTATTAATGCCCTACGGCGTTTCCAAGGTATTCCTGAATCTGTTCTACTAAATACAGAATTAATGCAGGCTTTTCTTCCTATTCTGCGGGCAGATTTTAAACTATTAGAAACCTACTTTTACCGTAAAGATGCTGCTCTCAAATGCTCGATTACGGCATTAGGGGGAACAGCAGATCCAAAAGTTTCTCAGCAGGAATTAGAACAATGGCGTGAACAAACAACTAGCCGTTTTTCACTAAAAGTTTTTGCTGGTGGGCATTTCTTTTTAACCCAACAAGCAAATTTTATAGCTCAAGATATTTGCGAAAAACTTTTGGGCTTTTCTCATCAACAGCTAACAGGACAAGGAAAATGTTGACAATAGATTGTAAAGATAAATTTTGTGTCATTGGTGCTGGTGCGGCTGGTTTAGCAGCTAGTAGGGCTTTAAAACTGGAAAATATTCCTTTTGATGTGATTGAATCTGCTCATGATGTCGGGGGTATATGGATTTATGGTCAACCTAGCAGTCCTATATATAAAAATACCCATTTGATTGGGCATAAAACGACTCAACCATTTTCTGATATGCCAATGCCTGATGAATATCCAGACTATCCCAACCATCAATTGGTTTATCAATATTTGCAAAAATATGCCAGTCATTTTCAATTGAATAAGCATATTCAATTTAATACATCAGTCAAGAAAGTTGAGAAAGCTGGCAACTTCTGGAACGTTACTCTCAGTAATAACGAAACACGCTGCTATCGAGGAGTGTTAATTGCCAGTGGCTACCATAATAAACCCAATTACCCCCAATTTCCTGGGCAATTTACGGGAGAAGTTTTGCATTCTAAACAGTATGATAATCCTTCGCAATTGAGCAATAAACGGGTCTTAGTGGTTGGTTCAGGTCAGTCAGCAATGGATATTGTTGTTGAATCTGCTATTAATGCTGCTAAAACATTCCATAGTACTCGCAGAGGCTTTTTATGTATGCCAAAGTTTCTGCTTGGTTTACCACCAGAATTTGTGATAACTAATACACCAATTATAAATTTGATTCCATCTCAAATTCATCTAAAGTTTATGGCTTTCATGTCGCCTCTCAGTTTATTTATGCAGGGAATTAACCTCAGAAAATATAAAATCCCTTTCAGATGCGATAGTAATGGATTGATAATTCCTAATAGCGATCAGCAAATCTATCGTTATTATGTACATGGTGATATTATCCACAAATCTAACATTAAAAAATTTGATAATAATCGCGTCTTTTTTGAAGATGGAACGGCAGAAGAAATCGATATTATCCTTTATGCAACAGGATACAAAGTTGAGTTCTCGTTTATTGATAAATCGTATTTAAATTGGGAAGTAAATAAACCTCATCCTCATCTTTATTTGCACGTTTTTCATCCTGATGAAAGCAATTTATTTGTAATTGGTATGGTGCATCCTACAGGAACACATTGGCGCGTTTTTGAAGCACAAAGTAAATTGGTTGCTGCTTACATCAAATCTCAGGATAAAAAATCTCGATTTATTCACAAATTTAATGCTCTGAAAAATCAAATTCAAAATTCGTTGCCCTCAGAAAATCAACAGCATAGCGGGACTCATTCACTGGTGATTGATAAACTCGGCTATATGAGGCAAGTTCAGCGATTAATCCGTCAGCTATCTGTTTAAAACTAGAAATTTATCAACATAAATTAGAGGGAAAAATGACTTATATTATTGACACTGCTACTGGCTTTCCCGAACATTACTATCCTCAAGAAGTTCTGGAAGCAAATATTCGAGATCACTGTGCAGCCATTCTCAGCGAGTATTGCGAGAAAGAAGGTATTGATTTTGAAACACAAACCTTTTTGGATTTCGACCAAATTCATCGTTTCTTTAGTAATGTCAAAATTGAAGGGCGTTACTTTACGCTTCCTCTTGATGATTTTGATCCTGATAATCCCCCAGGTATTGGAGAAGTAGTAAATGTAACAGTGGGGAAAATCATGGATATCGTTGAGACTACTGTTACTAAATTACTGAACAAAGCTGATATTTCTCCCAAAGCTATCTCTCTAATTACCTCTGTAAGTGTACTGCCAACAGTTCCTTCCCTAGAGGGTTTGTTAATGAATCGCATTGACTTTCCTCTGTTTGCTAAACGTATGGCTTTGTCTGGTGTCGGATGTTTAGGAGGCGCACAGGGATTGGCACGGGTCGCTGATTATCTTGAAGGGCATCCAACCGAAGCGGCGATTTTGTTTACTAGCGATCCCTCGTCAGGATTGTGGCAAGGGTCAATTTACGGGGATTTGACGGAAATACTCAATCAGTTACCTGATGATCCAACTCAATATAGTAACCTCATCATGACCCTGGTTGTAGCTGCTTTATTTGGCGATGGAGTGGGGGCAGTATTAATGGCGGGACAGGAACACCCTCTAGTAAAGCAAGGAAAAGGAAAGCTCAAAATCCTTGATAGTCGTTCTATTTTGCTGCCGCATACCTCTCATTTAATGGCTTTACCTTTGACTGATTACGGATTTCGACAAATTTTACGTCCTGAAGTTTCTGATTATGTCAAAAGTGGGGTGAGAAAAGCTGTGGAGTCTTTGTTGAGCGATCGCAATTTGACAATAGATCAAATTTCACGCTGGATGGTACATCCCGGTGGCCCGAAAATTCTCGACGCAGTACAAGAAGAATTTGAACTCAACGCTGAGGCGTTAGAGGTTAGCTGGGATGTCTTAGGCAAAATCGGCAATATTGCCTCGGCAACTTTGCTGTGCATTCTCGATGAAACCCTATCTCGTCAACAGCCCCCTCCAGGCTCTTATGGCTTGTTGGTATCGATGGGCCCCGGCTTTTCTCAAGAAGTAATTTTAGTGCAATGGTAGAGCAAGGAAAGTGACTATGTTAACTAAGGTTATCTTTATCGGCATTGTTGTCTATTTCGTTAGTCAGAGGATACGAGCAACGCAATTTAGTAAACGAAATGCTGCTGTTGTCTTAGCCAATGGTGGACAAATGCACGCTTCTAACTATTTAGGGGTGGTAAAAGTGATGCAATTAAGCTGGTTCTTAGCAATGATTGCTGAAGTCTGGTTGTTCAATCGTCCTTTTATTCCGGCTCTGGCAATCTGTGCTTTGATTTTGACAGTTGTTAGTCAAACTTTACGCTACCTCTCGATGCGAGAACTTGGCGATCGCTGGATTCATCAAGTTGTCACTGTTCCGGGGACACCTGTAATTGAATCAGGCGTTTACAAATACATCAGACATCCCAATTGGTGCGCCCTCATTATTGAACTTGCCGTAGTTCCCCTCATACATACCGCCTATCTCACAGCTATCATTTTCACCCTGGTTAATGCTTGGTTACTCATACAGCGTATTCCTGCTGAGGAAAAGGCATTAAGTGAAGATACCAACTATGATGCAGTGTTTGGCAACCGCCCTCGTTTCATTCCCACTATTAGCTTCAACAGAAAAAATAATCTGCAATCGAGTTAATTTCTGGGCGTTGCTGAGTGGAAATCTGAATTTGGATTATGCAGTCTCGCAGAGAGTGAGAGTTGATTTTTGAATTTCATATTCAAATTCAGCAACGTCAATTTTTGGGTTTAGACCTGCCTGGAATAGGCTTAGGCTTGCATATTTCTTTGCAGGTTGTCAGGAGTCGAAAAAAACTAGATTTTTGATGCTTGATTCTTAACTCACATAACAGAGAATATATCTGCAAATTGCGTTAGCGATGGCTTTGTAACATTCATTATTTTAGATATTTAGAGGTAAATTTGTGGAAAATTTATTTAATGCTCTCTCAGCATGGGAACAACTTTTAGGTTCAGAAAATGTGCGCGTAGATGAAGAGGCAAGGGAGGCTGCACAAAGAGCAACTTTTGCCACCAAACAGAGAGTTCCGGCTGTCATTCGACCAAGCGATCGCACGGAAGTGCAAAAATGTGTAGAAATTGCTAATCAATACAAAACTCCTATCTATCCCATCAGTACAGGAAAAAACTGGGGCTACGGATCGCGAGTTCCCAGTCAGGACGGCTGTGTCATTATGGACTTAAGCCGCCTCAATCGGATTGTTGATTATAATGAAACCCTTGCTTATGTAACAGTAGAACCTGGTGTAACTCAAAGACAATTATTTGAGTATTTGCAAAAGAAAAATTCAAACTTACTAATGAGTATTACAGGCAGCACTCCTGATTCTAGTTTAATTGGAAATATTCTCGAAAGAGGCGAAGCTAAGGGATTGTTGGGAGATAGATTTAGCCACGTCTGTAGTTTAGAAGTTATCCTCCCAACTGGCGAATGTATTCATACTGGACTTGCTCGTTTTAGTGATGCTAAAGCAGCTAATGTTAATCATTGGGGGGTTGGCCCTTATTTTGATGGTATATTTACTCAATCAAATTTAGGGATTGTCACTCAAATGACTATTTGGTTAATGCCCTATCCTAAATATTTTCAAGCCTTTTTCTATTCCATCAATGATGATTCTCGCTTAGAAGAATTGATTGATACGTTAAGAGTTTTAAAATTAGAAGGGCTAATTAAAACCAGTTTCCATATCAATAATGATTATCGAATGCTATCGTTGCACCAGCAATATCCTTGGCAAAGTCTTAATGGCAAAACTCCTTTTCCTCCGACTCTCTTGCCAAATTTCAGCCATAATTGGGGTGGCGGTGTCTGGATTGGAGAAGGAGCTTTGTATTCCGCGAGTCCAGAACAGGGTAAAGCTGAGCGTAATTTAATTCAAAAAGCTTTAAGAAAGCTGACAAATAAGTTGGTTTTCCTTGATAAAAATAAGATTAAATTTGCTACATTATTGAGTCCGGCTTTGAAGTATTTTATGAGGATTGATATTAAGGATAAAGCCGATCTGATATATAACAAAAATCCTCAACGGGGCATTCCTACAGAAAAAGTTTTGAAAATGGCTTACTGGCGTAAGGAAACGCCTATTCCTAATAAGATAGATTTGGATCAGGATGGATGTGGTATGATTTGGTGTGTTCCCGCAGTTCCTTTTCAAGGTGTTCATGTCAGAAATGCTGTAAATATTATTGAAGAAACTGCTCATTTTTATGAATATGAACCAAATATTGGACTTAACTGTGTAACTGACAGAAATATCAATATTAATGCCGCGATTTTTTACGATAGAAATCGAGAAGGCGAAGATGAAAAAGCTCTATCTTGTCATGATGAAATGCTAAAGAGATTGATTGAAAAAGGCTATATTCCTTATCGTCTTAATACTCATTCCATGAGCGCATTACCTCCAGTAAAAGATGAATATGGTCAATTAATCAGAAAAATCAAGGAAACTCTTGATCCGAATAATATCCTTGCTCCTGGCAGATACGATTTTCGCCAAGATTGGTAGTTATTTGTAATTCTGGACTTACGTATGAAAACGAAAAATCAAGGGTTTGAGTAAGGGTATAGGGGTATAGGGGTGTAAGTCTTCAAAACCCTTACCTCCTAAACCCTTACACCCATTCTAAACAGACAATCTTAGTGTGTAAGTCCTATAATTTACGCATAGGTGTAGGGGAAGAGCTGGCGGATCTGTCAGGAAGTGCAAACTAAACTGTTTAGTTTAAAAACCAAGCAAAACCATAGACGTTTCTCTTCCTTCTACTCTTTGTTGGCATACTATTAATCAATGCTCGATAGAGCGATCATCAAGTTAGTTATTTGTGTTGAGATTGTGGTGTCAATTATATCTTTGGGATGCAATAATTACTTATTTAGAAAGATTAAATATAACGATTTGCTATGTATGCTATAGAAATAAACAGTGATTTTCGTGAGAAGCAATTTTTTATGGATGCTATGTTATTAATTTCAGTTCTAGGTTTTGTGATTTTACTTGGACTAACGTTATTCATTGTTGATGAGTTTACTGCCGAAAGAAGAGTAATTATGGCTGAATATCGTCGGCGGGGACAAAATTTGCAAACATCTAGCTAAAAATTTTGGCAAAACCTATAAAAATATATAGTTAACAATCGAGCAGAACGGGTACTGAGGGATTCTTACGTATTTTTACAACAAAAGCTTCTGACTTGTTTGCGTTGTAGCTTATGATGTTGATTAATGTGAGATGCAAAACCCTTTCATTAAGCTTTTCTTAATGTCATAATGAGCTATCAGATCGTTCACTCTACTTTTGGACGTTATCGTATTCGTATTCCTCAACTTGCTTATGATTCAGATTTTGCTAGGAAACTGCAAGCACTAGTAGAATCACTGCCTTTTGTAACAGAGGTACGTATAAATACACAAGCAAGTTCACTTATTGTTAACTATCAAGATAATTTTTGCAGCCAAACAGCGCTGGAAAAGATTGTCAGTTGTCTGGAGGTGGTAGAATGTGTAGAAATATCCTTGAAAGAGCCTCTACCTGAAGGACAAGACCTAATACCAGAAGTTAATCAATGGAAGGATTTAGGATTTCCCACCCTCAGCTTGACTTTGGCTATGCTAGCAACTCCTTTAGAGTTACCAGCTTTTGTCGTAGTTTTAGCCATTGCTGGATCTGCCTCACCTTGGTTTAACCGTGCTTTTGATAGTTTATACAATCAACGTCAACCCAACATTGATTTATTAGATTCAGCATGGATGACGATGCAAACTGTCCAAGGACAATTTGTCGCGCCTGCACTGAAGACGGTGTTGGTGGAAATGAGGCGAACTGTTAGGGGAAATACAACCCAAACCAGAGAAGAAGAGTCTTTGGCTGTGGTGAATGACTTAGATCAATATGTTTGGGTAGAGTCAGAGGGAGAACAACATATCCATATCAGCAATTTACAGGAAGGCGATCGCCTACTGGTGAAATCGGGCGAAATGATTTTAGCTGATGGGGTCGTTATTTATGGTTATGGTTTAGTTGATACCCAGAATTTGACAGGTAACTCTACACCAGTTGTTTGTTCGGAAGGTAAAGATGTCTACGCCTCTACAGTCTTGTTGGAAGGGCGCTTATGTATCCTCGTCAAAAGAACTGGACTAAATACCCGTGCTGGTTTAGCTGCACTTCTCAATGACTTAGCACCTGTTCATGATACGAAAATTGGCGCAATCCAAGCAGAATTTGTCAGAAACGCCATCCTGCCTACTCTGGCTTTAGGTGGCACAATCTATTTAATGACAGGTAGTATTGGCGCGGCTATCTCCCCCTACCAATTTGATTTCGGTAGCGGTGTTCCCATTTCACTGTCAACAAAAGTCCTGCAAGCTTTGACCTATGCTGTGCTACAGGGAATTTATATTCGTAGTGGTGGCATTTTGGAAGCGCTATCGCAAATCAATGCTATAGTCTTTGATCTTGACATATTGGCTATAGATGCTCCAGAGACGATGGAAGCTATTGCTATTCTCCAGAGTCAAAACATAGAGATTTACATAGTTTCCGATGCTCCCGGATCAACCGCCATTGATCAGGCAATTCGCTTAGGAATTAATCCGCATCATGTCTGTGCAGAAGCGCCTCTGGGTCAAAAAATTAACTTGATTCAAGGACTACTACACCAAGGTAAGATAGTCGCTTTTATGGCTGATGAGGAAGATGAAGCATTATACTTAGCTCAAGCTCATGTCTCGATTTCTTTTGCTAAGACAAGTCAGCTCCCCGATAAAACAACTGATGTTGTCATTTTAGAAGATGACTTGCGCGGAGTTACCCATGCAATGGCGATCGCTAAACGAGCAATGGAAACAATCTACGAAAACACTGCAACCATAGTGATTCCCAACCTATTAATGCAAATAGGCGGTGGAATGTTGATGGGTGTAAATCCTGTCTACAACGTGATCGTGAATAATAGTACAGCCTTTATAGCTGAGTTTTTCAACGGTTCCCGCCCACTGTTTGACAAAAACTTCTTACCTCCTCTCAGAAGCAGTTTTCCTAAAATAGGTCTCAGTCAGGGAAAAATTGTAGAATACAGTTCATCAAATGGTAAGGCTCTCAAACAGAGAGAATTGGCAAAGCGGTTAGGCGTATCATCTCAGTCTCTTACCAGCAAAAGATCAAAGCCTGAGTTTTCTATATGGACTCAGGCTAGAGATCCCGAAGGAATCGCATGGAATTTTGATCCCACATCCAAGTCTTATCGACACGCACTTGCTTGAAGTTTTGTCTGATTCGCTTGAAGACAGGCGTTTGCTGTTTGCTGAGTCACGAACATCCGGGCTGACAAGTCAGCCATAATAACTAGCAACAGAAAAGCCATTGGGCCAACAGCAAGGGTAATTGCTAACTTACGCACGTCAAACAAGTCTGGATATTTAAGCATGGTAAAAAATCTCCGATAGAACTCAACCTCACCTCAGACTCTCTGTTTATGTAAGAGAGGTTGACGAAAGACGGGGTGAGGATTATCTTAAATGACTAACGAAACTCAATACTATACCAATTCTTGATAATCAGGTTCTTAATTACGCAGGCATAAGTCTAAGCGCAGGTATTACGAATTACAAATTACGAATTGGTACTAGTCACACAAAATTGCCATAAGCAAATAGACAATTTTGGTATGACAGACTAGCCCCACCTCTAAGGATGCAGACATCAACAAATATTAAGTGGTGACACTCAAAGTTATTGGTGAAGCGTGAAAGCATCAAGTTAAATAGATTGTGCTGACGCTATGGGGTGACTTTTGACAGAATTTGTTCCCAGATGACTAGTAAATTGGGTAGTAAAGACTGACAACCAAAAGGCTATCAGTCTCTGGCAAGCATCAGCTATTCAACTTTATACTTTTGCTTTGCAGAGCTTAGCCGATAGTTACCTCACGGGGAGCTTCGCTGGTTCCGTTCTTAGAAGTTGTACGCTCTGCTTTAGCTTCAGCAACTAAATCTTTGAAGGATTCACTTGCTTCAGCGAAACTAGATTGAGCCTTATCAATAGCATCAAAAGTCCAAACTAATCCAGTCTTAGCTGCACTTCTGGCAGAATCAGAAACATTATTACCTGTTGCAGAGTCAAGAGCGCCGACAAGAGGTACTAAAACCAATGCTCCAACCCCAATAACAGCAGCAGTCACAGGTTCAAGACCTAATAAAAGAGCCTCAAGTTCAAACATATTTACTTGACCTTTAAAGTGATAGAAAAACCTACTTGCTTCAAGCTACAGCTATTTGGATAACCCGCATCTCAAGTTATCAAGGTATGTTACCTCAAATACTGGACAAAAAAGTAGAAACGAATATTTAGTAGCTGCATTGAGCAATGACAAGAAGGCTAGGTAGTGAGAGTAAAAACTGTAGAAAAACAGGTAAGGAAGCTGACTAAAAGTCTTTACCCATTTGATTCTAAGCTAGATACTATCAGGAAAACCAAAGTAAAAGAAACAACATTAAGTTTTCGTTACACAACATAACATATTGAAACCTGTACTTGAAGTTTAGTCAAGTGTTGTAGATTTCATACCTTTGCCTCTCCGTGTCTGATGAAATCAATCACAAACACAGATGTAAGTAATTCAGATATTCTTTTAATTGTTGTCAAGCAGGCACTACGTTAATATTCATGTGCTTTAACTACAGAAATGATAAGAAACTAAATTCTTTACATCAATTACTGTTGTGTATATACTACTAAAGGGACTTAGACAAAAAGTAGCCTGAAAAAATCATCAAACATATATAGGTAAAGTTTGGCATAGTTTTGCCAAGTTTTTTGCTATATCTGGGTTTACAGCATTTTTACGCCTTCGGTGTATGTTGCTTGCCCTGTATAGTTTTGAGTCTTGTTTCTGTCTCGAAAATGTTTAAGTCAAACTAGAATATTTGTTAGCAAAAATTTTTCTGAAGTTGATAAGTGTTTGAATGGTACTGGTCTTGCAGAGCTATTCGGCTAGGTTCTTGTAGGGAACTGTCAATTTATAGATAAATGACCTAGCGGCCTAGAGTATGCTTACAAAATTTTTATGCGAAAAATACCCTGCTGTTTTCTATTTAATTTAGATTGCTTTCTCAACAAAGCTGATTTCCACAAGCTCTGAGAAACTTGGAATTTCTAGCTTGTTCAGGTTGGGTTAAAGCGCCCGATTGCTACTAACCTCAAACCTCTAAAAAACTATGAAGCTTGTATCAAGAAATAAAGCTCATACTGGCCAACGTAAAACTCTCCAGTTTCTGCATTTAGTGCAAGCTAAATTAGCCGTTTTACTTAGCTTACTCAGGAACTTAGATTCACGTAGCCGTTTGGGATTATCAATTATGGTGGGGATGGCAGCTTTCATCATCATGCCAGACTCTACGCATATGGATATTCAAATTCTCGCTGCTTGGATATCTGGGGTGCTTTGTTTTTTAATGCTGTTTGTGTTGATGGCAAACAGTGCAACTCCCGAAAAAACTTACTATCTTGCTCAAAGTAAAGAGGCACAACATTCAGTAACATTTTCCTTGGTAATGATTACTGCTTGCACTAGTATATTTGCTATTGGGCTAATGCAGTCAAATAATGAAAATATACCAAGTTCCGTTTTTGTTGTCAAAGTTAGTTTGTCTTTGATAGCGGTACTTTGTTCTTGGTTTTTAACCCATACTGTATTTGCACTCCATTACGCTACCTCCTACTACCGTCAAGACCCAACCAGTGAGGAAGCAAAATATGCCAAGGGGTTAGACTTTCCTGGTGAGGAAGAGCCTGATTTCTGGGATTTTATGTATTTTTCCTTCACAATTGGTATGACAGCTCAAACCTCTGACGTATCGATTACATCGTTACCAAAACGAAAGTTAGTTTTAGGACACGCCGTAGTTTCGTTTCTCTTCTATATGGTAATCTTAGCTTCCAGCGTTAATGTTGTTTCTGGATTGATTTAGCTTGATATCACTCAATAGTTTCTACTCAACAATTATTGGAGTCAGGTTATGAATATTGACTCTTTATTGATCACTTGTAAGAACCTCAGCCCAAAACACCGCACAATCGTGTCTATGTGGTTAGTTGCTGTAGTTTTCTTACTTACGCCATCTTCCATATTGGAAATACGTGTTCTTTCTGCTTGGAGTGCAGGAATCCTCTGTTTTGTAGTTCTAGCTTGGTTGATGATTTTCAATGCTAGTCCTGAGAAAACTCGCTACCTTTCTCAACGTATAGAAGCGGATCATCTAGCAGTATTTTTACTGGTTGTATGTCTTGCCTTCAGTAGTCTGTTTGCGATCGCCTTCGTATTAGCCAAGCATAAAGATTCCTTCACCCTCTCGGTGGGATTATCGATTCTGGCAATTTTAAGTTCCTGGGTACTGATGCAGACAATGTTTGCATTAAATTATGCGTCTTTCTATTACCGCAGCAATGACTTAAGCCATGAAGGAGAAGCAATGGGAGGCTTAGAGTTTTCTAATGTAGAACTTCCTTGTTACTTAGATTTTCTCTATTTCACCTTTACTCTTGGTATGACATCTCAGACATCCGATACACAACTTACTTCGTCTGCTATGCGGCGGCTAGCGCTAGGACACACATTGATGTCGTTTTTTTTCTACAGTGTAGTTATTTCCTTAACGGTCAGCATCATTTCCGGATTGTTATGAGCTACACCCATTTCCCACACAATAATTTTGTTGCTTGACTTGCATTGGAGGATTAATTATGCACTTTATAACGGCTTTTTTGTTAGCTATTGCCGCGAATGTAGATAACTTTGCAGTCGGAATTGCCTATGGTCTCAAGAATATTAAAATAGGTTTATCCACAAATCTCTTTATTGCCTTCATTTCTGCCTTGGGTACTTATCTTGCTACATCAGTTGGTGAAGACATCGGTAAAAGTTTAGATATCCGTGTTGCTAACCTTCTCAGTAGTGCAGTGTTAGTAGGTATTGGAGTTTGGGTAATTAGGCAAACATTAAAAAAACAGCGCAAAAGAACGAGAATGCGTTTAGCAATAAAACGGGTCAAAATACCTGTAGAATCAAAATTTTCTTCATCTTCTTCGAGGACTGCTTTAGAGGAATCTCCAGCAATTATGACTGAGCAGTTCTCGCAAGAAATTATCCGTGAGTTTTCTTATGCAACATATATAGAAAACCCAGCAAAAGCAGACATAGACAAATCTGGTTACATTGATATTCGTGAGTCAATCGCCTTGGCATTTGGTTTAACGTTCAATAATTTAGGTAGTGGGATAGGGGCTGGGATTTCTGAGGTTAACTTAGGGGCTATGACACTTTTTACCTTTGGATTTAGCGTTATGGCAATTATGCTCGGATATATCTTGGGCGATCGCTCTACCACAAGACTACCCAGTTTGTGGGCTGGAACTATTTCTGGATTATTGATGATTACCATAGGAATATACGAATACTTTATTGGCTAAAATAGTGTAGTAAATGCTTAAAGATTAAAAATTTCCTGCAATTAAGTATGTGTTACCCAAAATTTTTGTAGAGACTTGTAGGCATACCCGTCTCTACATTAATTTTCTTCCACAGGCTTACCCATCAATCTTATTGACGACACAAGTAAACTTAATTAATCAGTAACTGCTAAGGCTATCATTAATATTGATTAATGATATAACGGTAGCAAATCAATGACATTATTAAAACTTGTGAAATAGTCTCTTAGTGCTTTAGCGGAAGGGCCTGTAAACTCTATCCATTCGTAGTGAGAGAGATTGGACGAAATGCTATCTTCCTGTAAAAGATAAGCATTGGGAATGGCAATCAGTAAAGATACACTTTCCTCCTCAGAGTGGGCGGGGCTTTGTAATCTAATAGCAGCAATATAGTTCGTGTTAACCACAATCCCGTCAATTTTAATAAATGCCATGATTTTGGTAGTGCGAAACAACTTGATCTAAAAACCATGAAACAATGGATTATAGTGTTTAGTAAATTAACACTCCTAATTATTTAAGTATGTTTACAGTGATTGTAATCTAAATAAATTATTTATTTAGAAAATCAAGGTTCAGTTATTCCTAACTCACAGCTAAAAGATACTAATAAGACTTGATCATGAATCTGTAAACAAATATTTTAAATACTTATGGTAAGTATACTTACATTCTCAAAACTTTTATTACCAGAGCCAGTAGAAACACAAGACACGATATTACAGCGCTTTTCACCTTGATGACGTACATTCATCTAGCCTCTAACCCCTAGTCTAAGCGCCTCTGTTCCTTTGCAAAATGTACTGCACTCAACTGAAAAAGGCTGTATGTGGCAATTGCCATAGCAGCCTATTCTGACTTTGCCAACATACTAGTGTCGAATTTTCCTGTGTTCCGAGTTACTTTTGCCTAAGATTCAGAGCTTGAAGATTGCTGTAATATTTTTCCTTACCTTTAAGAGACAGAATTTACGCACCAAGTCTATCTGTTCAGACTGGATGTAAAGGTGTCAGAATATGGGGGTATAAGCTTTTAAAACACCTACACTCTTGTCAGGAGAAAAGAGAGTATTGCAATTGCCTACGGCTCAGGCTTTCTGAGCTTGTTTTCCTGTCCAGCGTTGCCAACGCAGGATCGCCTCTTTAACTTGTTGAGGATCTTCGTGTCCAGCAAAGCAAATTCGTTTTAGACGTTCACAAGCAATTAGGGCTTCTCCATGTCCGAGAGAAGGGGTAATCACGAAACTACCGGGTTTGGTAAAAAAGCTGACCAAGTAAGCAACGATACCTTCAACACCCTCAATATCAGGATTTAGGTTTGGTTTAACCAAAGGCTCTTGGCAGAAAATTGCCGTGTAAATATTTCCTATAACTAATTCAAATCTAAAGGGCATCTGAGTGGATTTGCAAAGGTTGTAGATAGATCCCTCATGACACATCACAGCTACAACACGAGCTTCGTTGACTAAGTAATCATGCGCCCAAGAACAACCGGGAGGAGCGATCGCTAATGCCGCATTAGATGGTAATAGTTGAATAAAATCTTCATCGGTGGTATCACCGCAATAAATCATATGTCGATCGAGCATCCAAACATCGTCAGTCTGGATAGATATTTCATCACTTTTAACATTTCTTAATGAATTTTGAGTCGGCTTGCTCAACTCCTTAGCTTCCTTGTGTGCTATTGCGTTTTGTAGCGCAATTAACTGGAGTTGTGTCTGTTTCTCTCTGGCCTGCTCTGCTAAGTTTTTGTGCTTCTCTATTTCACCTTTTTTCTTTTGCGCTTTAGCTTCCTTTAGCGCTATTTCTGCTTGTTCTGCCTCTTGTCGTTCTTTACTACCTGCTCTGGCTACTTTCAGTAAAGCTGAGGTACTCTTAGCAATTGGCGTGCCTTTAATTTTTTCTTTCACTTCTGGGGCTATATTTCTCGCAATCTGCTTACCATACTGTAAAGTGCGCTCTGTGAAACCTGTTTCTTGCGCCAACTCCAAGGTAGTTTTTGGCGGTGGTGAAATTATTTCACTACCTCTAGCCGTAAACTGGTTGTCCCCCACCTTTGCCCTCATTCCCATCCGTTCCAGAATGCGGTCACGCTCCAACCATAATTCCGACCGTTGAAGAGTATCTAATTCGCTCCGAATCAAGTTTTCATCAATTTCTGCAAGACGAGCTTGGTCTTGGTCTTCGCAAGTAATAATATGGCATTCAATCTCTTGGAAACCCATTAACTTACAGGCGGTAAGGCGGTGCAACCCGGCAACTAGATTAAAGTTTTGGTCTAAAGTAATTGGGTTCAACAGTCCATTAGCTTTGATAGATTCCATCAACTCAGCAACTTTCTGGGCGTTGAGAGGTCGCCTGTTAGGCAGAATATTGACAAGATGAACATCAAGGTAGGACATAGTACTTTTGCTCTATTGTTGTAAGCTTCAATTGAATTGCGATCGCCAAAAATTCCCAAGGTAATTTTATAAGTTTTATAAAGTAATTAAGAAAGAGTTTGTAACATAGCTTTTGAAAGCTTTAGCCAATGCTCAACCAGAAACCCATCGTCAATTTAATTGAATACACCCCCAACTACAAATATATTCGATAAACTTTTGCTGATTATTACTATAAATTATTGTGAATAAAAAAGTAACTAAATACTGTTACTTGCTGGTCATTTACTCTATTTAAGTGCTATCGTGATGATCAGCTAGTCGGAATATAAATATATCCACAACTATTATGATTGGCAAATGTAACCGGAAATATTTAAAAGAAAATTAAGAATGAAAATTGCACTCATGAATTGTATTGTTTCCGGTGAAAACTTATGATTCAGCCAGCAGGGTAGCAGAGGTTCAAAGGGCATATTATCAGGATTTTTCCCCTTTGTGCATCGACTTGGGAATTATCACTGATGAGACGGATATGATATTATGACAACTTGTATCCGTAAGTAGTTGAAGTTGCGATAATCAGCCTTAGCTTTTGAGAAAATACTGAATATACTGCAACTACAAGCAAGATTATCTTCCAAATAGTTCAGTACCGCAGAATGGAAAAATCATAAATAACCCCACTTCAAATCTTTAATTGATCATAACCAGCTAATATCGGTGTCTTTGCTATATTCTAGGTGAAGTAGTTGAAATACCTCACCTTTTCTAAAAATTTATCTAAATCTTGCTAACGCAACATCTCATTATGAGCAGGTACTGTTTCACCTATGTTCTGTCTTCAGATAGAAATAAGACTAAGTAGGGTATCTTTGCTCTTTTACTAAAAAAATTGTTTAAATTAACAAAAACTTATATAGCTAATTGGTAATTTAATACTTTAGGAGGAAGCAATTGTTCTTCAGACAGATGTGATAAATGACTTCTCATATCAAAATATTTTTAAAATTCTAAGAATTATTTTTAAACTGACCAATATCAAAGGCAGACAATGATGAAATCACTTGCAGAAAAAGAACCTCTAGGCGTAAAGAAGGATATTGAAGAAATAGATTGCCAAATCATCCATATTACTAACGGTCGCTTGCGGATGAAAATTCCTCGATTATCTAGAGATATCAAGTATGCCAGCCAATTAAATTTGTTGATTGAATCTTTTGACTTCATCATCAGTGTTCGCATCAACCCAGCCGCAGAATCGTTAATCATCTACTATCAAGAACATCTGGTTTCCAGCACCACAGTGCAAGAAAGTGTACTGATGATGATTAAGCAGGCAGCGATCATGGAAACTCCGTCAGACACTGCCCCAAAGGACACAGAATACAAAACAGCGATCGCTTGGGCGATGGAGCGAGTAGGGATGCCCGTTTTTAGTTTGGGATTAGCAGTTGTGGCTCAACAATTGCTACCTGTTCCGCCTTTATTAGTAGCCGGAGTAGTAGCTGTTGCCGCCATTCCGTTTATTCAACGCACAGTTGATATGATGATGGAAGAACGGCGTTTAGATGCGGATATTCTGGATATCCTCTGGATGAGCCTTTACACAATCAAAGGTGACTTTGTGGGGCCGGCATTAATGGTCAGCTTGATCGAGTCAGGGGATGTGCTAAGAGATGCTACCGCCCGTGCTAATGAACAACAAATGTTGGAATTGCTGCAAGGAGTAGATAAGTACGTCAGGATAGAACGGGATGGGCAAGAAGAGCTAATTCAATTAAATGAAGTCAAACAAGGCGATCGCGTGGTTGTTTATGCAGGTGAGATCATACCTGTAAGCGGTCGAGTCTTAAGGGGTACTGCCCTCATCGACGAACACAAGCTTACAGGAGAATCTAAGCTAGTATCTCGCTCCGAGGGGCAAGTTGTTCATGCTTCCACCCTGCTATTACAAGGCAAGATTTGTATCCTCACAAAACGGATTGGTCAAAACACTCGCCTTGGTTTGGCAGTACAGTTGATGCAGGCAGCACCAGTACATGATACTCGCGTGGAAGATTATGCCTCTAAACTCGCTAATGCCTTGATTGCGCCTACCCTACTATTAAGTGGATTGATTTTTGCCCTGACCAGGGACGTATCCAGGGCGCTTGCTCCCCTACACCTTGACTTTGGACACGCCATTCGCATCGCCGTGCCTACAACAGCCCTAGCAGCCGTTACCTATGCCGCACGTCATGGAATTTACATCCGCAGTGGTCGCGCATTGGAAATGCTCGCAAGGATAGATACTATCGTCTTCGACAAAACTGGCACATTAACTCAAGGAAATGCCGCAGTCGTGGAAGTGAAAACAGCACATGAGGAAATCTCGCCCCAGGAAATCCTAGAACTTGCCGCTTCTGCTGAACAAGGTAACTCTCACCCCGTAGCTAGTGCCATTATTCGCTATGCCGAAGAAAATAGCGTGGTCATTAAACCTTCCACAACCAAGGATTATCGCGTTGGTTTGGGGATTGTTGCCGTGATTGAGCATGAAACAGTTTTAGTGGGTAGCGAATTGCTCTTGCGACAAGAAGGAATTAATTTAGATGCTCTCCACAATAAATATCCAGATTTAAAGACAAGCACTTACTCGCTTGTTTACGTGGCTAAGAACGATCAAGCACTGGGAGTTATTTTGTTCACAGACCCTCTACGCCCAGAAAGCATAGAAGTTGTTAATTCCTTACATTGTCAAGGTCAGACAACGTACATCCTCACAGGAGATAATCAGCGTGTAGCAAATCATGTCGGTTCTCAATTGGGGATCAGCCCGGAGCGTACTTACGCACAAGTTTTCCCTGACAAAAAAGTTGAAGTTATCTGTAGCATCAAAGATAAAGGGCAGAAAGTAGCGTTTATTGGTGAAGGTATTAACGATGTTGCCGCCCTGGCTCATGCCGATGTATCTATATCTTTTCTTGATGGTAGTGATATTGCCAGAGAAACTGCTGATGTGGTACTGTTAGAAAACGATTTGCGGGGCATTACCCATGCCATTGCCATTGCTAAACGAGCAATGGAAATTATTTATCAAAATACTGCGATCGCCGCAGTTCCTAATCTTAGTGTTGTCCTAGCAGGAGTTGTATTCGCTTTAGATCCAGTACTAGGGGTGATTATCAGCAATGGTTCAGCCCTACTAGCAGAACTAAACAGCTTCCGACCTCTATTTGAACAGGAAAAAAACTCCAACTCCTATGACCCCAACTCCCATGTAGTAGTAGACGAATCCTTAATATCCTCGTTTGCCAACACTCAGGAAGTCATCAATTCTGATAACACCAAACAACAAGCAACTGCTATTCCTAACTTATTGCGTATTTAAAACGCAAAATATTCATGTTGGTAACAAGCGATATTGCATCAACCAACAACCTCCATCTAAAATCTAAAATTGGCACAGTCAAAGGTTTAACTTAGGTCAAGAGGTTATATTCATGCCTCGCTGCCCCGTCTGCCAAAGTAAGTATGTTCACAACAAAGACAGTTATTGTCCTTGTTGTAATTGGAATCTTCCACCCTATCCATTTCCCATAGCGTGGATTCCCGAAATTATCCAAAAAGAAGATATCAGACTGGCTTGGGCGCAAAAAATTTGGTCACTCTTACAATCAGCCCAAGATAAGTTAAATCAAGCACAGATACAGCTTGAGCAAGCAAATCAAAGTGCATCACAGATGAGTTTGCAGCTTGAACAAAGCTATCAAGAACGGTCTGCTCTGAGCGAAACCTTGCAAAAACAAGAAGCTAAACTCAAACTATTACAAGAGCAATTACAGCAATCTAGTAAAGAAATTGCACAACTGCAAACAGAACTAGATGGCATCAAACAACAACGCCCGCAAAATCAGCAGACAATAGAACCTAACTTGCCAATACAAACAGTGTCTATATCAGACAACTTACAAGAGTTTAGTTTTGAAGTTGTGACCCTAAACAATATGGGACAACCAATCAACTGCTCTATCAACAAAGCACAATATTTTCCAGAACCTCTAGGAAATAGCCTCTTTCTCGATATGGTTTACATCCCAAGCGGAACATTCTTGATGGGATCTCCTGAGAATGAATTAGGTCGAGAAAGTAATGAAGGCCCCCAACACCCAGTTACCCTCCCATCTTTCTACATCAGCAGATTCCCCATTACTCAAACTCAATGGAAGAAAGTTGCGGGGCTACCGCAAATTAACAGATACCTTAACCCAGAACTCTCCAATTTCCAACACCCAGACCTTCCCGTCGAACAAGTCTGCTGGTATGATGCTGTAGAGTTTTGTGAAAGGCTTTCCCAACTGACAAATCATCGTTATCAACTACCTAGTGAAGCACAATGGGAATTTGCCTGTCGCGCCGGAACTACAACCCCCTTCCACTATGGTGAAACCATAACCTCTCACCTCGCTAAT
Organism: Leptolyngbyaceae cyanobacterium; assembly: GCA_036704005.1. Taxonomy (GTDB): domain Bacteria; phylum Cyanobacteriota; class Cyanobacteriia; order Cyanobacteriales; family Nostocaceae; genus Trichormus. Next base: position 49,445 of record DATNQO010000111.1, read on the forward strand.
TATGACGGTAGCTACATTTACGATTCGGAAACAGAAGGGCTATATCGGCAAAAAACTACCCCTGTTGGTAGTTTCCAACTAGCCAATGCTTTTGGATTATCCGACTTGCACGGCAATGTTTGGGAGTGGTGCGCTGATTCTTGGCATGAAAACTATCAAAATGCCCCTGCTGATGGCAGTGTTTGGCAGTTGGATGAGGCTAATAACTGTCGTGTATTGCGAGGTGGCGCTTGGTATTGTCTCCCTACTCTCTGCCGTTCAGCTCAGCGCCATTGGGACAAGGCAGACCATGCAGGTAGCGGCACTGGTTTTCGAGTAGTTTGTCTTGCCATATAAATAATCATGATTCAATTGACAACTGACAATAGCAGTGCCAATAAAATTAATCATTTTGTCCCTTAAGCCTTAGTTCAGATAAATAATAATGAACCTGTATTTTCTGTATTTCAAGAGAGAAAAGAGAGGATAAACGTGTTGCCACAACAAGTCCAACAGTCCCATCAACTCAAGCAATTTCATCAGCTAGTCCTTCAAGATTCTTCATTAAAAGACCGTTTAAGAGTAGCAACAGACCAAGCCAGCCTCGTCAGCATAGCAGTACAGTTGGGAAGCGAACTGGGTTATAACTTTACCTATCAAGAAGTAAAAGCTTACATCGAACAAAATATATTAATTTTGATGAGACAATTTTTCTTCTAATATCATCGCTTTGTATCTTTTCGCCATCAAAAAATTAGTTGATATCAAGCCTGTATAAGCAGGCTTTTTTTATTGACCCTAAGAAATTCAAGGATGTAGGGGTATAGGGGAAGAAAAAAGTGTTTCTTCTATATTTTGCGCTTCGCGTAGTTGCGCCAGTTACAGGCTGATATCTTGCACCTCCCTTGTAGAAGCAGGTGGCGATGCACTCCCTAACGCCACTTGCTACAACCATAGAGATTTATGATGCTTGTCATCATAAGTAGAACGGACTAAATAAATCAAGTTTTGTAGTAAGGACTTTAGTCCGGGGAAAAGGACTAAAGTCCTTACTACGAACTCAATCGTGATAACTTTACACTAATTAACATAGTTTGATTTATTTTCGACGGGTTACTTACATCTGCAATAACTATAATTCTGCTTCTCTACTCTGCACTTGGAGCATAAATAATATCTCTGCAAAAAGAATATTATAATGAGTAGTGCATAAAATTGCGTTTTTCTTAGCTATGTGTAACTAAAGTGAATTTAAATGCTCATTTTCTTAAAAATTTCTATATTTAGCCTGTATTAACCTATTTTTGGCAAAATTATTTTATTTATTGCTAGTTAGGAGTTTCTCATCCTCTATATACTCTACTGGGAGTAATAAGATTTTCATATTTAAAAACTTAAATTTATTGATACTTTTTTATAGTAAATTTAATCTTTCTTTTAGAATTGATGTTTTACTTAAAATAAAGTTAATAAAACTTTCTATCTTTTGTACGTTTTTTTATGTAAACTCGTTTTTATTAGAGATATGAGAGATAGCCTCAAACTATAGACGCAGATCACACTTCTACGCACAAACCATTTTTGGTAGAAGACATATTTCAGTTCTGCTTATTTTTGAGGCGAATATTTACCTCGTCCCAAAGCAATGTGGAAGAGATATCTCAGTTCTGCTTATTTTTGAGGCGAATATTTACCTCGTCCCAAAAACTAAATTTACCAAGGCTTTTATCTTGCTGAGTTTTTGGTATTTCAATAAATTTCTACCTATAAAAGTTATATACTTTTATAGTAATAGGAGAACTTCAAGCAAACTACAAAAGGTTAATAGCTCAAGCTTGGCGAAACACTTCTACCAAACTTTAATGTATGCGTGATCATTCGGGAGGCGATTTCAAAGCTCCCGGATACACTGTTACAGGCTATCAAAATTTACAAAAGTGGACAGCAAGTATCGTCGGAAAACTTGTATCTTAAACAACAAACCAACTTAGGAGTGCCTTTATGACGGTAACAGCAGTGGCGGAGAATTTGGTTAGATCAGTAGAGGCTCACTCCGGTCATGCAGAAAATATTCATTATCAGGTGGTGCATTGGATACCAGGACGTTTTCGTATTCGCATTCCTCGATTACATGAGGATGAAGAATACTGTAATCAACTTAAATACACTCTTGAGAAAATTGAATTTGTCACAGAAGTTGAAATCAATGCCCAAGCTAGTTGTTTAATAGTTAACTATAGACATCAAGCAACTGCAAGTAATATTGCCATAGTTCAAGAAAAGCTATTCACTGCTATTCAACGAGCATCTGAAAATATTGTTCCTGCGGGATGGACAGGAGAAAAAGAGGAGAAAAAAGCTGATAATGAGATTGATTTAGTAGAACGGTTAGGACTTCCGGTTGCTGGTTTGGTGTTGAGTGTAGGCGCAATGATTGGCTTGCCAATTCCCGGCTTTGTGATTGCGGGTGTCGTATTTATGGGTGCTATTCCAGTCTTCAAACGAGCATGGGAAGCAATTCAACAGGAGCAACAACTAACCATCGACTTCTTAGATGGTTTAGCAATCTCTTTACATACCCTACAAGGACATTACTTTGCACCTTCTTTTATGTTGGGTTTAGTCGAAGGTGGTGAAGCTGTTCGGGATATGACGGCTCGTGGTAGTGAACGAGCAAGTCTTGATTTGATGTCTTGTCTGGGCAAAACCACCATCGTCATTCGTGATGGTCAGGAAATAGAAATCGAAACCCAAGATGTAGTACCAGGTGATCATGTCCTGGTATACCCTGGCGATCAGGTTCCAGTTGACGGCATCATCTTGACAGGTACAGGCATTCTTGACCAGTGCAAACTGACTGGGGAATCAGTTCCTGTAACTCGCAGAGAAGGCGAGGAAGTGTTTGCTTCAACCTTACTCGTAGACGGTTGTTTGACAATATTGGCAGAGCGCACTGGTAATAACACCCGTGCTGGTGTCATCGTCAACTTGATGCAGGCGGCTCCAGTGCATGATACCCGTGTAGAAAACTATGCGGCAACAGTAGCAAATCAGTTTGTACTACCTACTCTGTTGATTGCTGGTGGTGTGGGACTGGCTTCAGGCAATATGAACCGAGCCGTTGCTCTGTTGACTCTAGACTTTGGTACAGGTATTCGGGTTTCTGTTCCGACCACAATTCTCTCTGTACTCACATACGCCGCTCGTAATGGTGTCCTCATCCGCAGTGGTCGGGCAATTGAAATCTTAGCAAGCATCGATACTGTTGTCTTTGACAAGACAGGAACATTGACCATCGGACACGCTGGGGTCAATGATATCGATATCATGGATAACCGCTTCTCCAAGGATGATGTATTGTGCCTAGCGGCTACGGCTGAACAAGGGCTAACTCACCCAATTGCCGAAGCCATTGTTCACAATGCTAAAGACAGGGGACTGACTCTCAAAGAATGTGAAGAGTGGGAGTATAAGGTTGGTTTGGGTGCAGTCGCCAAAATCGATGGCATACAAATTATTGTCGGTAGTCCAAGATTCATGACTCAAGAAAACGTCGATCTTGAAGAATACGATCGCCGTTATCCCGATGCTAAGGCTGGTGGACAATCTCTAGTTTACGTCGCAGGTGATGGTAGACTCATAGGTGTGATTCGCTACAGTGACCCACCACGCGAAGAAAGTAAAGCAGTCATCAAAGAACTCAAAGAGATGGGTATCAATGCTTATATGTTGAGCGGTGATGTCACAAGGGTTGCCAAAGCGATCGCCGGTAACTTAGGCATGAATCCTGACAACATCTATGCAGAAGCCTTCCCAGAACGCAAAGTAGAAGTAGTCAGAAATCTCCATGACAGTGGTAAAACCGTTGCCTTCTGTGGAGATGGTATCAATGACTCAGCCGCCTTAGCCTACGCCGATGTTTCTATCTCCTTTGCCGGTGCAACAGACATTGCTAGAGAAACGGCTGATGTGGTACTCATGGAAGACGACCTACGCGGCTTAATCATGGCGATTAAATGTGCGCGTCAAGCAATGGATATTATCTGGCAGAATACAGCGATCGTGGCAGTTCCTAACCTCGGCGCTCTAATCTTCGGTATTTTCTTCGCCCTCGACCCAGTTTTGGCAGTTGTCATCAACAATGGTACAGCTATCCTGGCAGAACTCAACGGTCTACGTCCGCTCATCGGCCCCGGTGACGTAACTCCATTAGGACATACACTTACTGCGGCTGAAATAGCTGAACAAGAAAATCGCCTGCACCAGCATGAAGCTGCATCTCACCCAGTTGTACCAGCACCTCAGCCAGCTATACCAACATACGATGTCAAAGTTGAAGAGGTGTTTGTTTCTTCTCAATTGCAATCAGAGGTTAAAGAAAAAGTAGCTGACACCAATGGACATAGCAACTATGAAAATGGCAATGGTCGTCAAGGAAATGAACTCACTGCTTCCCCGGTTGGGAGCGAGTCAAACATAATTTAGGCTTAAGAAAACAGCCAAGGCCTTGTCTGTTGGGCGAGATGGTGTAAGACTGGCGCGAGCCTGCAACTATTGTTTGAACCACTGACCGAGTTCTTAATTTAACTAGGAAAAGCAGGGATATCCATAGGATGTCCCTTCTGCTAACAAATATTCTGATCCCAAGTCCCTACGTGAACTCGGTATTACATCTAGAGAAGTCCAATATTCACATTCAACTATAGCTAGGGATGGGTGACAGCAAAGGGAAGCTTTTTGTGATTAGGGTTTGATAATTTATTTATGTCCTCATCTATGTGGATACGGCTAGAAATCTGAAATTCATCAAGAAAGGCAATTAGTCAATACTTTCTGAGCCAAGATTCAAAGCAATAATTTGACTGGTTATCAAATCAGCTAAACATAAATTTTCTCAGCCTCAACAGAGCAATTTGCCCTCTTTCTGCCATCTTTTCTCAGGCTAGCCCTGAATTTGCTTCATACTTAAAATGCTGTTTGAAGTGATAAAAGCAGTAATCAGTCATAAATTCAGCGTCAAAACTGCACGCAAGGATCAATTGCCATGATGATTTATTTGAAGCAATTGGCAATTAAAAACTTAAATTTAGCAAAACTTTATTAGGTAGATAAATTACGTGAAGTTACTTAAAAGCTTTAATTTTAATAACTAAACTTTCGTAATAAATAGGTAAACATAATTAAATATAAAATGAGTTGTTGTTCTTAGTAAGCGATTTATCGCTCTATTACTGGGTTTGAAAGGACTAAAGTCCTTACTACAAACTTATATTTAATTAAGTGTCTCTACTTAGTACTTAAAAAGATACCCTCCTTCCCAAGGCTTTCAACTTCTTTTCCTGACATTTTTGTCACACCCTGAGCTTTCTGTTACAAAATATAATGCTTGAGAGCAGAAATCATGTCAATCATAGAATCCAATAAGCAGACATTGCGTTCAACTAATCGCATCATGTCCCGTAAAGATGCCTTTCTTTTACGGATGCTGATTTTTGTACCTATTTGCTTAGTTTTGAGCAGAATGAATGTCAACCCGTTGATTGTGTTTATCATGGCGGGTGTGGCAATTATTCCTTTAGCAGCCTGGATTGCCAATTTTACAGAAGCAATCTCTACTCGAATTGGCCCTACTTTTGGGGGTTTGCTTAATGCTACTTTCGGCAATGCAACAGAGATGATTGTCTCTGTAGTGGCGCTACAAGCGGGACTGATAGAAGTAGTCAAAGCTAGTTTAATGGGTTCAATTATGGCGAACCTATTGTTGGGTTTAGGTTTTGCCCTCTTTTTAGGTGGCTTGCATACCCCGGATAAGTCTTTTCAACTGAATACAGAAAATCTTGGTACTGTTGCCAGGGTTAATGCCTCTTTGCTGAACTTAGTAGTAGTTTTCTTGCTAGCACCGACGGCGATTGAAATCACTTCTATTTCTCTACACATGGAAACAACTAATGGTTTTTCCTACATCTCATCAGCACTGATGCTTATCTGTTACATCTTGATGCTGTTTTTCTCAATGAAAACCCATAGCTATCTTTACGGAGTAGAAGAGGATGCTGAACCAGAAAGCTACGGTAGTGAAGCTAGAGGTTTATATAAATTAAAGCTCCACATCGGACTACTGTTGGCAACCACAATAGTTTTGCTGTTTGTCTCTGAAGTACTTGTCAGCAGTTTAGAAAAGGCGATCGCTACTACAGGAGTGTCAGAACTTTTTACCGGAGTCATCCTCATTCCTATGTTTGGTGCAGCAGTGGAAATCATTACTTGCGGTATTTGCGGTAGCAAAAATAAAGTTGAGTTAGCCTCTTCAGTGGCGATCGGCTCTAGCCTACAAATTGCTATGTTTGTAACTCCTATCCTAGTTTTTGCTGGTTTGATTATAGGTAAACCAATGAACTTGGACTTTGACAACTTTACAGTCATGGGGTTGTGCATTGCAGTTTTAATGACTAACTCTGTCAAAACTGATAGACGCGCTAATTGGCTGGAGGGAATATTACTGTTGATCACCTATGTTATGTTAGCGGCGGCTTTCTTTCTACATCCTACTTTGGTAGGCTAGTTATATCAAGTTCGCTTAAATACTTATCATATCTTGGGGGCTGGTAATGGGTAATGGGTAATCGGTAGTGGCTCAAAACAATTACCTATTAGCTATTACCAATTACCCACCAAAACAACCATATTATAAGTAATTAGCCGAACTTGATATTATAGGAACTTCCAACTAAAAAAATATCCAATGGCCAGAGTGAGGTGGAGAAAAAGAATTGTATCAAAATCTTCGCTCTGGTTCATTGAATAATTAGTCATAAAAGACTGTTTTTCCTCACCTTGGCTTAGGGTTTCGGGATTTACGCTGCCTAAATCGCTGAAGCGAAAACCCTAGCAACCCTACCATGATGATCCAACTAGTTATGTTAGATAAATCAAATGTATCCATGAGGTCATCTCACTCATTTCCAGTAAAGGTTTTATATTTAAGTTAAAGCCAGGCTCGTTTTGACAAACCCCTTTAGTTCCGTCAGTAATCCAGTTACGGCTTCTGCAATCCATTCAGTAATCAAGCTGAGTGCGATTTCTGCAAAGACGTTGGCGATCGCTTCCACAATTATCGCTCTCACCCACTCGGCTAGGACACCAATAATAAATTCAGTAATAGCTTCCGTCACTAATGTCATTAACAAAATCATACATTCACCTATGATTGCAAACCTTTATGACTGTTTTTGTTAATATCTGCCTATTGTTACTTTTGTTCAAAAGCAATTATTAAATATGGTTCTTCAAATTTGCCTGCTTTAATAGATAACTTTTGCAAATCTGGAGGTAAGGAAATATTTCGCCGTTGATCCCCTGCTTCTACAGTAATTTCTTTGCCGTACTGAGTTAACTTTACCTGTTTTTTTGTAAATCCCGGTAAAAATACAAATAATTCGCGGGTTTCTCGGTCAAATTTGAGAGGCAAAGGAGAGCGATGATTGTCGTTGAAATCGGGTAAGGCGTTCAGCAAAGGATGCCAATCATTATCTTTGATTGCGGGAATGGGACTAACGCTCAAAGGCGCAAAGGTTTGCTCTAAATTAGTGATCACATCAGTTTCCTGACATTGATAAGCTAGGACACCATTAATTTTGAGGTTGATCTGTTGAGCGCTTCCCCAAAGCCATTTAGTTTCGGCGATCGCTCCCGGTTCACTATTTGTTACCAAGTAGGTTGTTAGCTTATTCGTGTCTCCCACTACAGCCATACCTTCAGCAATCCAACTGCGAATTTTCTCTAAACTTTGTTGTAATTTTTCCGTGTCTACATTTGCCGAAATGAACGCGGAAGCTATTGGCCCACCGATAGTATCCGCAATTTTTTGGATGTTAAAGCCCTCCAGTGCTTTGCCAAATCTTTGAAAATACCAGTTCAGCATCCCTGGTATACCTAACATCCGTAATGTCTCTAAATCGCCCCGACCATCATAGATAATTATGTCATACTCACCACTTTGATAGTATTGGCGCATCGCATTAAAACTCAGGAGACTGTCAAATCCAGGGAGTAAAATTAATTCTCCTGAATAAATTTCTTCCTTTTCTGGTAGGGGAATATACAATGATAAGATTTTTTTTGCTTCTTCCCAACTTTGGTCAAGCATCTTTGTCGCTTGCAACTGTACCGCTTGAAGATTGGTAGCCACAACCTGGGGAATATGCGTTAGCGGGGTTTGTAATAAAGTCTCAGCATTGGGGCTAGGGTTATGAGTGACATACAGCACTTGTTTTCCCTGTTGAGAAAACAATTTGGCAGTAGCGATCGCTGATGTTGTCTGCCCTATCCCTGCCTTACCAATAAATGTAATGATTCTGCTCATGAAAATTTTAACCTTCTACTCTAGAATTACTGCAACCTATGCAAACGGTGATATAAAACCCCTGCCAGTATCAGGTATAGCTAACTATATCAAACTGCCAATATTTTCAGTAATTCTATTTGAGCAATAGCCATTAGATTTGATGTTTGCACAAATCTTTGTATCTGTAGCCTACCTACTTGTATTTCGGGAATTAAATCACCAGGCTATCGCATTAATTAGAGAAATTGGTCAATTACTTACAGAAATTGACCAATCAATCGGAAACTTAGGATTCTAAGGTACTAAAGCAAAGCGCAGCTAGCAGCAGAAATGGAGTTCCAGGCAGCAGAGGTAGAATTATCCCAATAACTCCAACGATAGCGGATATAGTGCCAACAACAATCCTTGCGGCGTTCCTTATATGCTTAAACATAATTGATTTGTCTAAATACTTACTATGTTTTTCTTATTGCAATTTACCAGAAAATGCCCCCTTGGCTCAGAAAGTTAATAGTACGTTACTATATTGATGAGTGATTGCAACCATAAGCCACATTTCATTTCTTTACCTATTTTTCATGAAAAAATCTATACATCTTTGTATAAAATTAGTGGTATGGTGATCATATGACGGCAAGCAGATAAATTAAGACAGACATAAGTCATAGAACTCTGATGACCGGATAGTTTGAGGCGCGTTAGCTGTAACCTACCTCTTGTCGGCTCTAATGAAAGTAATCAATTCACTATAGACCATAAAATTTGAGGAACTTATGAACTCTTCCTTACATTTTGCCCCAAGCAGAAGTAGTTGGAATCAACCATTTACTGGGTTTAGCGAGACGTTGGCGTATTTGCTTCCCAATATCCTGCTTTCATTGCTTGTATCTATTATTGGTTCAATATTACTGAGCATTTTTGTCTATGGTTTGAGTACGCTCCTGGGATTTCCCATCATGCCTTTTTTCCTGATTGTGATTTAACTCAGACGATGCTTCAGCCAGAATGCTAAAAGCGGCATGGCGATGCGATAGCCATATTTAGAACCGTAAACAAGTCCTTTCTGTTCTAATCCTGCTAGCGCCCCTTGCAGCCCTCCGCCTCTAGAAAGTTGGTGCTTTTCAATATAATCGCGTGAGTGAGGACTATCAGTAGGGTCAAGAGCTAGACTTTCTAAAACACGAGCCTGAATGGGTGGAAGCAATAACAGCAAGGATTCAAAAGTGAGAGATAAATCTTCCACTAAGCTTAACGCGCTGCGATGGACATGGTGAGTTTGAATTAATTCGTCTACAAAGGGATAAGCGATCGCAGATGAAGAATGAGCTGGAGATTTAGTAGCTTCAGGATTCATCTTGGCAAAAGCTCGACAGTCTAGCCAAATGCGCCGAGCTAGTGCGATCGCATCACCAAGATGACCTTGCACATAGTTGAGGAACATATTCAGTGCTTGACTATCTGGTTCAAACTTGAGTCCTTCTGCTGCCATTGCATTGATGATCCAAGATTGCAGGTCTTGGCGCTCCAGAGGCGCTAAGGTAACGATATGCACATTACTTTTATAAACCCAAGGTTCTGGAAGCGTAGCAATGAGGACATAATTAACCAGGTTTTGCCGCTCAACTTCTTGGCGTAAGTAGTCTTCCCACTTACCAGTCCGATCCCAAGAACGGATATGAGGGAAATTTTGAAATACTAATACAACTCGACAGTCTAACCATTCTGCCATCTTTTGCGGTAGAGTCAACAGAGATTGGAGAATCATCCAGTTATCCTGAGAGGGGACGTGCCAAACTAGGCGAGTGCGTCGCGTCAAATATTGCTCTAAAATTACCGGATGTCCAGTACTCCATTTTTGGATCAGTTCTAATTCGGCTGGATGTGAAAATACTTCCAACAGCCCCTCCGCCAACAGTTCCAGAAAGCGAGAAGATGTCGTTGCTCGCAAACAATCGATTTCCAAAACCCTAGCCCCTATTTTTTTAGCAGCCCAACGAATAAGCGATCGCCTTCCACTCCCTGGAATACCTGCCACCATTAGGTCGCCATCCTCAGCCAGAAACGTGCTTACTTGCTGTAGTTCTGCCTGCCTGCCAATTAGATATCGCGGAACAAAAGGATTGTTGACCATGTTTTTGGGAGTAGGGGTTAGGACTGCCTGTAAATAAAACAGCGTCAATAATTACAGGTTAGCAGAGAGGACTTTAGTCCTCATAAAAGGACTAAAGTCCTTACTACAAGCTAAATCTAGCTAACTTTACATTATTTAATATAGATTGATTTATTCTGATCAATTTACGTTTAAGCAGAAAAATACTACACATATATTAATTATAATTTAAAATTATCTAAATACTATTTTATAGTATCTGATTTTCTTAAGGAAAAGGAAACAGGGTAACTAAAATATCTCATCCTTGTGAAGGCAGGGGGACAGGGAACAGGGAAAGTAACAGCCTTGTTGAATCTAAAAATTGGAATAATTTATTTTGAATTTTGAATTAATCCATTTTTTGCAGTTCCCCAAACTCTCCCTTTTCGATCTCACCTTTCCCGCTATTCTTCCTCTATCTCTCGGTAGAACTTACCATAATCATATGAAAATACTTGAGTTTTCTTAATGCACCTATTAATTAATCTAATGTTAAATACTATTTAATAGTGCTGTATAGTATTATGATTACTAATAAATATTGCCAAATAGACTTAGTAGCATTACTAGGAATTTAGACCCATGTCTTCTAGTACCGTGTCAGACTCAGCTTTTGCCAAGCCTGAAGCCCCGGCTTGGCATACCATTGACGTTGATCAAGCTCTGCAAAAGCTAGACAGCGATCGCAGCTCTGGTTTAAGAAGCGCTCAAGTTGCAGAAAAACATCAGCATTACGGTGCTAATGAATTGGTAGAGACGGGAGGACGTTCACCCCTGGAAATCCTGTGGGATCAGTTCAAAAACATCATGTTGTTGATGCTGATTGCCGTTGCCATCATCTCTGCAATTTTGGACGTGCGCGAATCTTTCACTGCGGGGAAATTTGTATTTCCCAAGGATGCCGTCGCTATTTTTGTCGTGGTAATTCTGAACGGCGTACTAGGGTACATTCAGGAAAGTGGAGCAGAGAAAGCCTTAGCAGCACTCAAGAATCTCGCTTCCTCAAAAGTGCGAGTCATCCGGGACAACAAACCAGTAGAAATAGAGTCAAAAGAACTGGTTCCGGGAGACATCATGCTACTAGAAGCAGGGGTCAAAGTAGCAGCAGATGGACGTTTGATAGAAGCGGCGAATCTGCAATTGCGGGAAGCAGCCTTGACAGGGGAAGCACACGCAGTCAACAAACAAGCAGAAGTGCTGCTACCCAAAGATGCACCATTAGGCGATCGCATCAACCTCGTCTACTCAGGAACTGAAGTCGTGCAAGGAAGGGCAACAGTCCTAGTAACAGAAACGGGAATGCAAACCGAACTAGGTAAGATAGCCACAGCACTGCAATCAGTGGAATCTGAGCCTACACCCTTGCAAAAGCGGATGAGCCAACTAGGAAACACCCTAGTCACAGGCTCCTTAATACTGGTGGCAATAGTCATAGTTGGTGGGACTATTTTCCATCCCAACTTATTTGAGGAATTTGTTAAAGTTTCCCTGAGTATGGCAGTTGCCGTAGTTCCCGAAGGCTTACCCGCAGTAATTACTGTTACCTTGGCTTTAGGAACCCAGCGCATGGTGAAGCGCAACGCCCTCATTCGCAAACTTCCCGCCGTAGAAACTCTCGGTTCGGTGACTACCATTTGCTCAGACAAAACTGGGACTCTCACCCAGAACAAAATGGTAGTTCAAGCACTGCACACACCTAGCAGTTCCCTCAGCGTTAGCGGAGAAGGTTACAGTCCCGAAGGGCAATTTGCTCAACTAGGTACATCTAACATAGTTGCACCAGAACAACAGCCAGAACTGCAAGCCCTGATGCTGGCTTGTGTACTATGTAATGATGCCATATTGCAAAAGGAAAGTGGTGAGTGGGCAATTTTGGGAGACCCTACAGAAGGCGCATTACTTTCAGTGGCGGGTAAAGCCGGGTTACGCAAACATGAGCAAGAAGACCGTTTCCCCCGTGTTGCCGAGTTCCCCTTCTCCTCAGAGCGTAAGCGGATGAGTGTCATGGTAGATAGTGGCGGTGAGCAACTACCAGCAGCATTCAATCATCTACAGCTTGCACCCTATGTCATGTTTACCAAGGGTTCGCCAGAGTTAACCCTAGAACGTTGTACTCATATTCAGATAGGGAATAGTTGGCAACCGATCACAGATGAACAGCGCCGCACAATTCTCCAACAAAATAATCAACTGGCGAGTCGTGGTCTGCGAGTTTTAGGATTTGCCTGTAAGCTGTTAACAGAATTACCCCCCGAAGCTTCCGAAGATACCTCCGAAAATGGACTGACATGGCTGGGATTGGTAGGAATGCTAGATGCACCCCGTCCAGAAGTCAGAGAAGCCGTAGCCAAATGCCGAGCCGCAGGTATTCGCCCGGTGATGATTACTGGAGACCATCAATTAACAGCCCAAGCGATCGCCGAAGATTTAGGTATTGCCAAAGCTGGCGATTCATGGCTTACTGGCAAAGAACTAGAAAAACTCAGTATGGCAGAGTTAGAGCAAGAAGTTGATCATGTCAGCGTCTACGCCCGTGTCTCTCCAGAACATAAACTGCGAATTGTCCAAGCACTGCAACACCGCAACAACGTCGTCGCCATGACGGGAGACGGGGTAAACGATGCACCAGCATTAAAGCAAGCCGATATCGGCGTAGCGATGGGCATCACAGGTACAGATGTCAGCAAAGAAGCCAGCGATATGGTACTGTTAGACGACAACTTCGCCACCATCGTTTCAGCTGTAGAAGAAGGTCGGGTTGTTTACATCAACATTCGCCGCTTCATCCGTTACATTCTCGGCAGTAATATAGGGGAAGTGTTGACCATTGCGGCTGCACCTCTACTAGGATTAGGTGGTGTACCCATGTCACCCTTACAAATCCTCTGGATGAACCTAGTGACAGATGGTGTCCCGGCTTTAGCCTTAGCAGTGGAACCGGGTAGACCAATTGTCATGCAGCAGCCACCCAAAGACCCGAAAGAAAACATCTTTGCCAGAGGTTTGGGAGCTTACATGGTGCGTATCGGTTGTGTTCTAGCTATAGTAACTATCGCCTTGATGTCTTGGGCATACAACTTTACTCAGGACTACACCGCAGGCGGCACACTTGACCCCAACCGTTGGAAGACAATGGTATTCACTACCCTGTGTCTAGCGCAAATGGGACACGCCCTGGCTATTCGTTCCAACACGCGGTTATTCATTCAAATCAACCCTTTCTCTAACCCCTATATTTTGGCTTCTGTGGTTTTAACTAGCATCTTGCAACTGTTGCTAATTTATATCGAACCACTACGGAATTTCTTCGGTACTCACTATATCACCTTCCAAGAACTGATGATTTGTGTTGGCTGTAGTGCTATTATCTTTGTTTGGATTGAGGCTGAGAAGTTATTTATCCGTTGGTTCTTCCGTCGCTAAGAAGCTAGATAGGTTTGATTGCAACCTCAGTTCGCAGTCAACTTCAAAAGAATATAAAATGTAGGGTGTGTTATGCCGTAGGCTAACGCACCCTATTGGCTTGGCAAGGCTAAAATGTAACGATAGATTTGGAAAAATTGAACGCAGATGAACGCAGATAAACGCAGATGAGTGATTTTTCGCTAATGCACAAGTATATATAGTTTTGGTGGGCAGTGCATCGGCCTACGAAATCTATAGTTATTGTCCCTCATCTTCCCCAGTCCCCAGTCCCCATAATGAATCATGAAATATTTCTGCGCCCTGCTGTAGAAACAGATGCTTGGATGTTGAGCGCAATTCATATTGCGGCTATCAAAGCTTTGCCCACAACATTTTATACTTATGAAGAACTTTTAGCGTGGAGGAATTATCTTGATAAACCAGATGGCGCTAGCATTTTGAAGCATCTGCAATTAAAAACTTTATGGGTGGCGGCTAAGGGTGATAATGTCTTAGGTTTTGCTAGTTTTATTGTTGATGAATTAATCGCTTTATATGTGCATCCTCGTTATCAAGGGAGAGGAATTGGTAGAGCTTTGGTAGAGCATTTTTGTCATCAAGCAATGCAACAAGGTGTAGATAAAGTTATCACAAATGCTAGTCTTTACGCTGAATGTTTTTATTTGCGGCTGGGATTTATTGCTATACAAAAAGCGCCTCATCAATTGGGAAAAGGTGTCATAGTTCCAGTTACTAAGATGAGTAAAGATTTAACTGTGGATCGCTAAAATTATTAATATGAGTAATTAACTATTACACAATTATGATATCTGCTAAGACAACTTCGGAAATCTTGACAACTCCACCTTTAGAAAATGGCGACAAGCTTACCCGTGCTGAGTTTGAGCGCCGCTACCACGCTATGCCAAATCTGAAAAAAGCCGAATTAATTGAAGGAGTTGTTTACTTGCCATCCCCTGTCAGAGCAAAAAAACACGGTAAACCCCATGCCAGCATTATCACTTGGTTAGGCACTTACGAAGCTGCTACACCAGGAGTGGAAACTTTAGATAACCCAACTGTGCGCCTTGATTCTGATAACGAACCCCAACCGGATGCTGTACTCAGGATAGAACAAGGTGGACAGTCACGCATTACTGAAGATGATTATATCGCAGGTGCGCCTGAATTAATAGTAGAAATTGCAGCTTCTAGTGCTTCCTATGATTTGCATGAAAAACTTAAAGTTTATCGTCGTAATCAAGTTCAAGAATATTTAGTATGGCGAGTTTATGACCGTCAATTTGACTGGTTTAGGTTAAATGAAGGTGAGTATATTCAACTGGAAGCAAATCCAGATAATATATTTTGCTCTCAAGTATTTCCGGGTTTGTGGTTAGATAAAGCCGCATTATTATCAGGAAATTTAGCTCATGTATTAACTACTTTACAGCAGGGTTTATCTACAGCAGAACATCAAATTTTTGTTGATAAATTATCTAGTGAAGCTTAAATGGTAGTGGTGTGGCAAGGCTAAAATGTTGCAATAGATTGGGAAAAAATCGAACGCAGATGCACGCAGATGCACGCAGATAAATTTGTCGCTATGACTTCTTTAAGATGCGCGATCGCACTTTACAATCAAGCAGGGGCGATCGCATCTCCACAAACCCAAACCTGATTCCTACTGTAAGCTTGACAAACTATGCGTTTCCCCAACTGGTGAGTTGAGCCTACAATATAAAAAAGCAAGTTATCTGTCATCTCTATGGAAAAGCTCAATATTAAAGAAGAAGCTCGAAAGCTAATTGATAAATTACCTGCTAACTCAACATGGGATGACCTCATGTATCAGATTTATATTAGGCAAGTTGTGGAAGCTGGACTTGCTGAGAGTGAAGCTGGTAAAGTAGTTTCCGTAGAGGAAGTTAGGGCAAAATTTGGGCTACCAGAGTGAAAGTTTTTTGGACAGAAATAAATTGCTGCGTTAACACCCTTCTCAACTCAAACACGTAGACGCAACGCGGCTTGGCGTTAGACATTGCACATTGTACATATCCTCCTACTCCGGTAAACTCTGTAAAATCTTCCGTGCTACCTTAGCCCAATATTCATCCTGATACTCAACATATATCTCCAACGCTGTCTGCAAATTAGTCCTAGCCTCTGCATAATTTCCCTCTGCTTGTGCAAGCGTTCCTAAACAATGAAGCGTGAGAGCTTGCGAATAGCGATCGCTAAATTCGATATCTATTTCCAGGGCTTGTTGATAATAGTCCCTTGCTTGGTCGTATTGGCGCAATTCTTGGGCAACCCTTCCCAACTGGTGGTAAGTTCTAGCACAAGAAAAGTGATCGCCAAATTCGATATATATTTCCAGGGCTTGTTGATAATAATCCCTTGCTGGCTCGTATTGGCGCAATTCTTGGGCAACCGTTCCCAACTGGTGGTAAGTGCTAGCACAGTTATAGCGATCGCCAAATTTGATTGTGATTTCCAGGGCTTGTTGATAATAATTCCTCGCTGGCTCGTATTGGCGCAATTCTTGGGCAACCACTCCCAAGTTGTGGTAAGTCCCAGCACAAGAATAGCGATCGCCAAATTCGATTGTGATTTCCAGGGCTTGTTGATAATAATTCCTTGCCTGGTCGTATTGGCGCAATTCTTGGGCAACCCTTCCCAAGTTGTGGTAAGTCCCAGCACAACTATAGCGATCGCCAAGTTCGATATCTATTTCCAGGGCTTGTTGATAATAATCCCTTGCTTGGTGGAACTGTCGCATCTCCAGAGAGACATTACCTAAATAAAACAAAGAATTGGCGACAGCATGAAGATTTTTCTGCTTTTTAGCAATATCTAAAGCTTGTTGATGATAGCTGTTTGCGCTTTCAAACTGTCGTTGCTGCTGATAACTGTTCCCCAACTGATTGATAACTTCGATTTGTAGGGAATAATCAGACAGTTTCTTAGTAATTCCCCAAGCTTTTGCTAAATACTCTCTAGCTTGAATTGATTTGTGCTGACTTAAATATGCTTTGCCCAATTCATTTAAAATATTACAGCAATTGCGGAGATTTTCTTGGCTGGGTATTTCTCCAGTTGGGCTATATTCCATCAACAAGCGATGTAATAAATCGATACGCTCTTGTTGTTCTGGTGTGGGTAAGCGTTCTATAATTGTGTCTGCATTTAGACTGTTGGCAATTGCCCTCTCTCTAGTTGATTCTGTAGTTTTAAAGCGAAATAAACCTGACTTCCAAGCCCAAAAATCAGGAGCAAATTTTGCTAACCGCGAAATTGCATAATCTGGTAAGATAAATAAAAGTGGATGGGGTACGCTTTGACGATAGGAATCGCGGACGAAGTTTAAATCCTGTAAAACTGGGGGATAATCTCCAAAAACACCAATAGACTTTTCTAAATTACGAATTAATAAAACAAGTTTTTTATTTGTTTCTTTGTTAATTTTTACTAATTGCTGCACCAATTCATCCCGCAGAAATCGCAAATTTGCATCAGGAAATTCTAAAACCACAAATTGGATTTCTTGACATTGAGGATGCTGTTGCAATCCAGTAATTAATAAGTCTATATCGGGCGGAAAGTTAATTTCAATAAAACCTAAAGTAAATTTTTCTGCAAAATCGATAAATGTCACCAACTCAGCAAATTCATCTTGATTATAGGCAATGAACTTACCTATTTCGGCTTGAAGTTCACGGTTGTTGTGCTGATTGGAGAGCTTGTTGGAAGAACTCATTTCGCTTCACCACCGGGTTTGGATAATTCCATCGTTTATCGCCGTTATATTCCAAAACGGAAGTATTAAATAACATTAATTGTCCAATTTCATCTTTACTGACGTTTTTAGTTAAACAAACCTGAGCCAAATGAGCGTAATGTTCTTCAGGAATAAACCGCTCAAAACTAAATTGTTGCTGTTTAACTGCATATTCTACATCTTCGGACATAATTTTTTCATGTTTTCTGGTTCTCGCGGTTTGACAAGCCGATCGCATCATTTGCATTAACTGACGCACATGACCACCACTGGCTTTTGCTAGTTCTAATAATTGATGACGGCTGTCAAAAATGGCATCAACATCTACCCGTTTTTCAATGACACTCGCTATTGCATCTAACCCCTTCTGATTATAATCTAAATCACATTTATGCCGGGCAAATTCATAGATATTAATCATCGGCACAATATGAGGATTACCATCAAATTGATTCAAGGGATTTTTCGGGGAACAAAGAATTGAGATTGGTACTGTATAAATAATTGTACAATTTAATTCCTGCATCTGCGCCGCATAATCAAAAAATAAATGTTCGGCGACGAGAGGAGGAACTCGATCCAAGTTATCGAAGATAATTAATAAACCTTTGCAATCAGGAAATTTCTGTCGCAATTTTGTGTAAGCGTCGCTTAATAACAGGTTAGTATCAGATTTGAGGCGAGATAAATCTTTTTCTAGAGTTTGCCGAATAGTTGTCTTTTGCTTGTCCGAGCCTTTAATTTGTGCCAGCAATTTAACCATTAGTTTAGCGAGAAATGGCGCTGTAGGGCTGAGAGTTGCTTCAGCTTCGACGTTGACTGATTTTTCGACACTTTGCTCGTTTTCTTGCGTAATGTCTTTAAACCACAATTCAAAACTTTTTAATAGCCTTTCATCAAAAGTTAAACCTAACTTTCGTAATTCAAATTCAACTTGTTTAATGACAATCAAATATAAATCTGTATAGCGAGCATCATTAATATCTGTCTCTTCATTCGCTTCTAAATAAATAACCCGATAATTGTTTTCCCAAAGACTTTGGATTTTTTTTAACTCTGTACTTTTACCACAACCGCGATGTCCGGTAAATAAAATTGTTGTAAAATCACCTGCGTCTTGAAAATCCAAAATTGTACTGACATTATCAATAGCCGAAGTTTTCCGCACTTCCGACAGATCGACATAATACCGTTCCATTTCTGCTGGTTCAAGCGGCTCAACATTACAAGCCAAAAAAGCTGCTTTTAGAGTGTTTGCACGTGGAAAACTTGACTGAGACATTCTTTTGGGAAGAGAGAAATCACCAATCTCTCAATTTTAAGCGATCGCCCATCAAATTTAGCAACTACAGCTACTCATACATGATGATAACCCACATCATGTTCCTCATCCGGTCGAGCAATTGTGTAAGGATGCGAGGGTGTAAGAGAAAAACCCTACACCCAGTTTTCACAGACAAATTTGGTACGTAAATCCTCTAGATATTAATCTCCCACAACAAGATAATGTATAAATATCACTAAACCTATCGGTAAAGTGTATATTATCTTTTAATCACCTATAAGTCTATCGAAAAACCGTATATTATAAATAAAGTGTAAAAACTAGGAACAATAAAAAGCGATTTCAGAAGAATATCGCTGATATGTGCTTGTAAATGATGTTTTTACTGAAATAGCTAGATAAAGCTTATTCAGAAATCATTTTGCTGCTTGAGAGATTAAATTATAGCCAGGAGTGAATGTGAATAACGCCATACGTATTAACGAACAATTAACGACAACAGGACAAATTATCCCCACCCAGTTAGAACAAGCAATTGAAGAAGGGTTTAAGTCAGTTTTGAATTTGCGATCGCCTGATGAGTTAGGATTTCGTAAAGATGAGCAACAAGTAGCAGAAGCCTTGGGACTACATTATGTCAACGTTCCCCTCAAGCTAGAAGGTTTTAACGAAGAACTGATTACGAAAATTTTGACAACCTTAGAAAATCTACCTAAACCAGCCATTATACATTGTGCAGGCGGGATGCGTTCTACAGGAATTGCAATTTTGAGCATTGCTATCAAAGAGGGACTAACACCAGAACAAACCTTAGCCAAAGCACGGGGTTTAGGTTTTACCTTTTTAGAACACTCTGGTATTAGTCCCCGACTCAAACAGCAGTTTGTAGATTATGTGAATAAACACGGGAAGGTAGCTGTGTCTGTGTGAGGATATGTAACAGAGGACAGGGGTTTTCAAGTTCGTAGTAAAGGCTTTAGCCTTTTATTGAGGACTAAAGTCCTCACTACAAACCTTGAATAATTTCCCCTGTTCTACTTATGGTCATTATTATCATGGGTGTATCCGGTTCCGGTAAAACCACTATCGGACAAATGTTAGCTGAATCTTTACACTGGGAATTTCAAGATGCTGACAGTTTCCACCCAATAGATAATATTGAGAAAATGCGACATGGTATTCCCCTGAATGACGTGGATAGAATACCTTGGTTACAAAGTTTGCAAATAGCTATTAGCAATTGGCTACAAGAAAATAGAAATGTCGTTTTAGCTTGTTCCGCACTTAAAGCCAGCTATCGGCAATACTTAGTATTAAATAGCGATGTTAAACTAATCTATTTACATGGGTCATTTGAACTGATTAAAGACCGACTCCAAAAGCGGCAAAATCATTTTATGGGTGTAGAACTGCTGACAAGTCAATTTGAATCTCTTGAGGAGCCGGATAACGTTATCCGTGTAGATATTTCCCAGTCTCCTCAAGTTATTATACAGGAGATTAAAAAGGTTTTAGAGGTTTAGGATGTATTTTATTTACCACAGAGGGCAAATTTAAGCCTTTTTAAAATTGAATGTATCCTTGCCATTTTTCTATCATTTTTTGACTAACTCCAGGTACTTTATCTAAATCTTGTGTTGATGTGAATTTTCGCTGTTGACGAGCGATAATTATTTTTTGAGCCAGTTTTTTACCAACACCGGGTAAGGTTTCCAATTCTGTTGAACTGGCTGTATTTATATTAACTACTTTAGGTGTGGCGAGTTCTGCGGAAGTCGGACTTTTAATTTGCTTACATTGTTTTTGTTCTTGTTTAATTTTGGCTTGGAATTTTGTTGGTACACCAACTTGAGCTTTAGCATACATTCTAGTAAACTCACGTTCATAATGAGCAGCAATTACAGGATTATTAATTACTGTGAGAGTTTCATCATTGCCGAAATTTGCTGCATCAGACCAGTTGTGGGAACCTGTAATTACGCTTTGATTATCTATTAGTGCAAACTTGTGGTGGAGGACATCACCTTTAGGTAAATTGGCTACACCGACTGTAGTAACTGGATTAGACCAAGGTCGATTATTAATTTCATATTGACATTTATTACTCAGCGCAACTCCCATCATATCTAACCCTTCGCTATAATAACGATAAGCGAATTGTCTATCAATCAATGCCCTAATTGAGATATCTTGTTGATGAAGTTGTTCTAGACTATTAGCAAGACGTTGTTCGGAAAAAACAAATAATGCCATATCAATAGATTTTTTGGCTGAATTTAAAGTTTTCTCAATTAAGCCATTACTACTTTGACTCCAAGGTAAGGTAGGTGATGTTGGCGAAAAATGCACAGTAATTTTGTTATCACCTAAAATAATTGTTTTGGGAGAACGCACGGGTTTTTGGATGCCAAATTTACTATCTGGTTTACCTCCAGGGCCATCACCCCACATCAGATTAAATTCTTCTGTAAATAAAGTTGCTAATTCTGGGCTATCGATGTGTAGTAGGTTATTAGCATTTCCTAAAGTATTAGGGTTTGTGAAATCACCAAAAACATCGCTAAGAGTAAAATTGGCTGAAGTGACAATTACTATGCGATTGTCTACAATCACAAATTTATGGTGCATTAATTTACTACCTGCTGAACCATCAGCTTGATCATCTATCCAAGGGATTTTGGCATTTCGTAGAATCATCAGTGCATCTTGCTGATTTATTTCTTCTGGACTGAGTTTGTTGTCTTGATTCAGGTCGATAAATTTAAAGTATTCTTGATATCTTGCCTTTTCTCTGGGAGCGAATTTCTTAACTTCATCTGGTGTGAAGCTACTCACAGGACGACTATAGGTATTTTCTAAGATTACTCTGACTTTGATTCCCGCTTTTTGTTTATCTCTGAGGGCTTGGACAATTCTGGGTAAACGTAATTCTTGTACTGCTACATCGACAGTAGATTTAGCTTGAGAAATAGCATCAATAATCTGCTGTTCTAAGTTATCTCCTAGTCGAGTTTGTTGACGATAAGGTTCTCTATATTCAGAGGATTCAGACTGATTAAAGTAAACTTTCACAAATACGTCTTGCGGTAATGGAGCAGGACGATTATTGTGAGATTGGACTTTTTGACAAGCCGCGATCGCAATTATCAAAAAAAAGCACCAAAAATTCCTCAACCTGGAAAAAATCTGCACGGTAATCTGTTAAAAGTGAAATGGGAGTGAACAGATATATAATTCCCAAATTGGTCATTAGTCATTAGTCATTGGTAAGTAGAGACGCGATTAATCGCGTCTGTACAGTCAACAGTTCCTCCCTACTCCCTAGCCCGCATATGCAAATATACTTAGATTACAGTGCTACTACCCCCACTCGACAAGAAGCGATCGCAGCGATGCAAGCAGTCCTCACTCAACAGTGGGGAAATCCTTCTAGTTTGCATGAATGGGGACAAAGGGCGGCTACTGTGGTAGAACAAGCTAGGGTACAGGTGGCTGGGTTAATTAACGCTGATCCAGAATCGATGATTTTTACCTCTGGTGGTACAGAAGCTGACAATTTGGCAATTATGGGTGTGGTGCGAACGCAGACTGTACCACAACATATGATTATTTCCAGTGTGGAACATTCCGCAGTGACCGAACCCGCAAATTTACTAGAAAAGTGGGGTTGGGAAGTAACCCGCTTGGCTGTAGATCATCAAGGTAGAGTCAACCCCCAAGATTTAAAAGCAGCGTTACGCCACAACACCGTCTTAGTTTCCATTATCTACGGACAAAGTGAGATTGGCACTATCCAACCCATTGCCGAGTTAGGTAAAATAGCTCAACAGCATGGCGCTTTATTCCACACCGATGCAGTGCAAGCGGCGGGAAGATTATCTATAGATGTGCAGCAACTAGCCGTAGATTTACTCAGCCTTTCCAGCCATAAGTTATACGGGCCGCAAGGTGTAGGGGCATTATATATACGTCCTGGTGTGGAATTGAAGCCTTTGTTAGGTGGTGGAGGACAAGAAAGGGGACTGCGTTCTGGTACGCAAGCAGTACCGATTATTGCTGGTTTTGGAGTCGCCGCCGAACTCGCAACTGAGGAACTAGCAACAGAAACACCTCGTTTAATTAAATTACGCGATCGCCTGTTTACGCAATTAGCAGATGTCCCTGGTTTAATTCCTACAGGCGACAGGGAAAACCGCCTACCCCACCATGTAAGTTTCTACCTCGCACAAGCCGACGGCGAAAAACTCAGTGGGAAAACCTTGGTACGTCAATTAAATCTTGCAGGTATAGCTATCAGTGCCGGCGCTGCTTGCCATAGTGGTAAACTTAGCCCTAGTCCGATATTGTTGGCGATGGGTTATTCGGCAAAAGCTGCGATGGGCGGAATCAGGTTGACTTTAGGGCGGGATACAACAGAAGCCGATATTGATTGGACAGCAATGGTATTAAAGCAAGTATTACAGAGGTTGATACCTGGGGAATTAGTTATTAGTCATTAATCAAGGGTGTTCTCTCATCCCCTTGAATATCCAGCAACACAGGTTTTTTATGTGACTCAAAGTCTACAATATTAACCTCAATATTTCAAGCTTTGATTCTACCCAGTTGCGTCTGGTGAGGTTGCATAAATATCTAGAATACAGATATTTTCAGTATTTTTACTGCTAGACAAAATGCAATTCATTGTAAGTTATTGTGTACGCTCGTAATATAGTTTTTATTTTTTGGTTGATTTCTGTAATTACACTTAAAATATTATCTAACATTATTGTTTTTCTAGTTAACCCAGTATTCCACGTATATAATAACGACTTCCGCAATTACAACTTTTTAGGAGGACTAACACCAACAGTTGTTTCAGGACTGAACTTGGTAGCTAATGGAAGTTCGGTTGGTGCTGCTGCTGGCGGTGTTGGGTCTAATTTCGATAATGGTGGAAATGACCCGAACAAGGGCAGACCGAATGGTTCGGCTTACGGAAGCTTTCAGTTAACTGGAACATTTACCTCTATTTCATGGAATCGTGTGTTAAACCCCGGAGACTAACCCCTAGTCTAAGCGCCTCTTTTCCTTTGCAAAGTGTACTGCACTCAACTGAAAAAGGCTGTAGTGGCGTGACCGGACTAAAATGTGGCAATAGATTTGAGAAAAATCGAACGCAGATGAACGCAGATGAACGCAGATGATAGATTGGTATTGCACTATTTTAGTCTAGACAGTCCAGTAGGTTCATAAATTCATTAGATGTTGCACAAATCAGGAATAGATTTGAGGTTAAAACTATTGCAAGTTCATTCCCAATGAGGACTAGTCATTCGGTAATTTAGCAATACCGTCAGGTAAACCTCCCAGCTTCCAACTGGGAGATCATTTTATGTAGGTGGATATGAACAATTGTCATGAAAATTAGGCAAAAGGGAAGAGATTTTGATCTTCTTAATCTTGATCTATGCTTTTCAGTTTATTTAGATATTTTTACTTATACTCTCTCTAATATGGAATGATCTATTGACTCAAGTAATTCCTTGAGATACATATCAGGAAGTTTCATGCAGAAAGAGTAGTATTCATTTTCAGGAAATTCATACAAGTGTGATTTAGCTTGGGAGTATAGCTTGACTACAAGATTGAGGCAGTGCTGAATTGAGCCACTGTCCCTAAGAATACGTTGAATCTCTCTTTTTTGCTTATGAGAGGGAACAGTTCCTATAGCATTAATAATTGCTGCCCTTTGCCATGAGTCTTTCGGTAACTGCTGTAGTGCATGGTTAATAACAATAGTTTTTTTGTTTGTTTTAATATCAGAAAAACTATCTTTGCCAGAACTTTCAGGCGACACCATTAGATCAGTGATATGATCGGCTATTTGATAAGCAGTACCAAAGTCCATAGCATAGGAATGTAGAGCATTAATTTGGCTTTTTGTCGCACCACTAATGATTGCACCTGATGTGATTGCACCTGCCAAAAGAGGCCCTGTCATCAAGCGCGAAATATGCAGAATTTTTTGCTCATCAATATATGAGTTTGGAGATAAATCTGCAAGCTGTTGCTCTTGGAATAAGCCTAAAATTGTGTCACGAGCTGATTTGTAGAAAATCTCTTTGAGTAATGCGTTATCTGGAAGCAACCGAATCGGTTCCAATTGAATAATAGCTGCGGATAAAAGTGCCGCAACCTCTCCATACTGAATTCTTGGTGTGGGACTATTTGCCCGTTCTTCTCCCGCATCAAAAATCACGCTGTCGTCTATAAGAACATAATTTGCTGTAATAATTTCATAAAGCATTGATATTTTGTCAGCGTTTTCAGGTATTCCACCGACAATGCCGCTTCCCCAATACGCTAAAGTTGCTCGCAACCTACGCCTACTGTAAAACAATGCAAGGTTAAGTGGCTCACACAGAGCGTTTTCTTGATCGTAGTAATTCTTTAATAGAAAATTTACACGTTCGCGATAAAATTTCATAGATTCTACGGTAGTCAAAAAAGTACTATTTTGCGTGTTAGTCATGATTAATTTACTACTATTTCCATATTTATTTAACCCAGAAATAGCAAGTAAATTACTAATCAATGAAAATTTTTTTCGTTTTTCTTACTAGTGCATGACATAAAGAATGAGTTTAAGTGCGTGATGATAAAAATGATTTCACCAACTCATCGGCCAGATTTTGATAATATTCTCAGCACTACCCCCACTAGCGAGATGATACCCATCTGGACTTATTGCTACGGAGTAAATATATCCAGAATCGCGCTTTAGTGTCCGAATTATTTCTCCTGTCGTCGGATTCCAGAGTTTAATTGTGTTGTCACTACTGCCACTAGCAATAACTCCGTTATTTCTTGGTACATAGGCAACGGAGTTAACTTTGTCGGAATGTCCTTTTAGGGTGCGAATTGTCTCTCCTGTTGCTAGATTCCACAATCTAATTGTTTTGTCTCTACTACCACTGACAAGTGTCGTCCCATCTGAAATGAAGGCTACTGACATAACCAAGTCGGTATGTCCAGGCAAAGTACGAATTACTTGGTTGGTTGTCAAATTCCACAATTTGATGGTTTTATCCCAACTCCCACTAGCCAGAGTTTTACCATCAGGACTGAAGGCTATGTTAGCAACGGCGCTAGCATGACCTTGTAAAGTGCGGATTTCTTTTGCTGTTTCTAGGTTCCATAATTTAATTGTCTTATCTAAGCTACCACTAACAAGAGTTTTGCCATCTGGACTGAAGGCGATACTGGCGACTCCTTGAGTATGTCCTTTGAGGGTGCGAATTTGTTCTCCAGTTACTAAATTCCACAATTTGATGGTTTTATCTGCACTTGCACTAGCGAGAGTTTTACCATCTGGGGCGATCGCAACAGCCCAAACCCACCCATAATGTCCATTGAGAGTATGTATTTTCTGTCTAGTTTTTAAATTCCATACTTTAATTGTCTTATCATCGCTGCCAGTAGCTAAAAATTGTCCATCAGGCGAAAAGGCGACGGAGTTGACATCACTGGAATGTCCTTTGAGGGTGTAGGGTTGGGTAGAATCTGCTGATTGAGGAACAAGCTGTGGGAGTGTTTGTAAATACAAAATTCCCCCTAATCCCAACAACACAATAACTGTATTTATTAACAGTTTTTGTTTGAACTTACCATTGAGTAATTTTGTCGGCTGTTTTTGGGTTGTAGGTGCTGTGAGGAAGGTTGATGTGGGATCAGGTGTTGGGGAGATGGCGGATTTTTGGATTGCGGTTTTGGATGGTGAAAGTAGCGATCGCAAGTCTATCAAATCATGGATCACTTCATCAGCCGATTGATAACGCTTTTGAGAATCTGTTTCTAACAGCTTGTTCAAAATCTTCACTAAACGTTGACTAGCTTTCTTATTTGAACCTGAAGTTTGCCAATGTTGCGGCCAAGAGTCAATCCAACCGTAACCCTGCTTTATCCACAGTTTGGAAGGACTAATTCCCGTCAACAGATGAAAGCAAGTTGCACCCAAACTAAATAAATCACTGGCTGGGTAAGCTTTGCCAAGCTGCATCTGTTCAATTGGGGTGTAACCAAGTGAACCAATAGTAGTTCCCAATTGGGTCTGCATTGTCGCTGTTAACTGCTTGGCTGCGCCAAAATCAATTAGCACTAGTTTACCATCGCTGTAACGGCGGATAATATTTTGTGGTTTAATATCTCGATGAATGACTCCACGCTCATGAATATATTTCAATACAGGGAGTAAATCCAAGAGAAATTCTACAATTTTATCTTCGTTGTAAACTACCCCTTGGCGTAATTCTTCTTGAAGATTGTCACCATTGATCAACTGCTGCACTAAGAACAGATAATTATTTTGCTCAAAATAAGCTAACAGTGCTGGAATTTGGTCATGTTCACCTAAATGTTGCAAACGTTGAGCCTCTTTTTTGAATAACTCAACGGCTTTTTTCATGGCAGAACTTTCTTGAACTTTCGGCGCAAATTGTTTAACAACACATAATTCATTCAATTTATCTATATCTTCTGATAGATATGTCCTACTAAATCCACCTTCATCCGAGAGCATCTTGATAATACGATAATGCCCCCGCAATAATGGTATTAATAAGGTATTGCAACTTTGGCAATACATTCTGCCATCAGGATTTTGAGGCATTAAGCAATCAGGATTCAAACAGCAAAGCATACTGGGAATCCATGTCTAGTTTGACTATATATTAATTTAACAGTAATAGTTTTGCTATCAACTTGCCGCATTATTCTTAATCTAAAGACTTGTGTATGGGTAACTAAAAGATTTAAAATCAAAGGCTAAATGATTTTTGAGTTAAAATCAATATCCTATCTGGTTAATACTAACTGATATATGTGCTTCATAAGGCATATTAAAATTAATTGCTCGAAAAAACTACTATCTTTTGTATATAAAATTTATGTTGGGGGGTTAATGTCGAGCAACAAATTAGTTCAAGCAAAATTATCTACTTTTCTCTAGCACTAAAAGTAAGTAAACCCATCTATCTATAGATAGAAAAATGCTTAAAAACTGGCAGAGTCAGGAGTGAAATTATGGTAGGACAGAAGAAAAAAAGTTATTGGTTCAAATTAAATTATGCTCTGATTGTTTCGATTAGCGGTGGTTTGTTAGTGGCTAACTACGCGCCGATCAAGGCTTTAGATATCGCTGAGAACCCTGGAAAACTGATAATCGCTAAAACACCAGACGAGAGACAACCAGAAGCAGTACAGCAAGCGATCGAGCAAATACCTACTTCTTCACCGCCAGCAACTCCACAACAACAACCCAAACAATCAATTGATTCACCTATTCCTGTTCGTGAATCGTCCAACTCAACATCTAACCCCAACTCTCAACCCAGAGAAACTGACTCTACCCCAAGACAATCTCCACCCGCAAATTCCAACCCCAACCCTCAACCCAGAGAAACTAACTCTACCCCAAGACAATCTCCACCCACAAATTCCAACCCAACTCGTCGGTCTAGAGAAACTAACTCTGCTTCACCGCAACGAGGTCGTCAATCAATACCCAACTCAGGTAGAGGTCGCAATTCCACTTCTAAAACTCCGCTTGTTTCCCTGTCAAATCTTTCTTTCAGAGATATTAACTTTGTAGATATAGCTTTTGGCATACTGTCTAAAGGTGACTTTCAATCCCAGGGGAGATATTTTCATTTCTATAAATTTGAGGGAAGAGAAAACCAACTACTGCAAATCAGGTTAGGTGGTAGCGCTGATTCACGCCGTTCAGGGAACCTGAGTCTAAATCCATTTATGTTTCTCCTCGACCCTGATAATAAGGTGATTTTAAAAAGAGGCGCTGTAGGGACGAATGGAGATATTAGAGATGCGTTTGTCTTTGTAAGATTACCAGTTAAAGGAACTTACACAATAGCAGTAACCAGCCGCAACCCTGGAGATTCAGGGCGCTATAGTCTGGCTCTGAGAAATGATAGAGCTAGCTATATACTAGATGAATCTGCCGAACTGAACGCTCAAAGCTCAGTCATTAAACAAAGTCGTAGCCCTTACAATGTGTCTCAGTTTCAAGGTAAAAAGAATCAGCTTGTAAGTATTCGTGTAGATAGCATCAACGAAGCATTCTCTCCTTATATAATCTTGCTTAATTCCCAAGGAAAGACGATCGCTGCGGATAATAACAAGGATGGGATGTATAGTGCATTAATCGACCGAGCTAGATTGCCTGAAGATGATACCTACTATATAGTAGTTACCTCAAATAATTCCACAAACCGTGGCACATATCGATTGACTCTCTTCTAGGCAAAATTAAGGGTGTAGGGGTGTAGGGGTATAGGAGTGTAGGTATTGACAACTCTTATTCCTCTTTACATAAAGGAAGATAAGAGTCTTTTTGCGTAAGTCGTGACAATGAAAAACTATTTCAGGGAAATACCTAATTTGATTTGATGTTAATTAATGATCGAAAGCTGACAAGACTATTTTTCTCAATTTAAAAAGTTTAATTACAAATTTTTCAATAAAGGGTCAATTGATGGTACAGGATAATCAAAACGACAAAGATAACTTTCTTTATCCTCGCAGTCGCTACTACGGTGATGTAAAGGTAGAAAATCTGATATTTAATGCGAATCTGCAAGAATTCTCTCACAAAGTCGGCTACATCACAGCTTTGGAAACATCAGGCAAGCTTTCCTCAGATGAAGCTTATAAGCAGATTAAGACACTTTGGAAGCAATTAAAGCGCAGTAAAAAAGAACTATTGATTCGTAAAGAACCACCAATAGTCCCATAAGCGAGTGGGGAGTGGGGGGAGATGTGGTTCAACTGCGCGGTAGTTGAGCGTAGTCGAAACTCACCAACCGGGAGATGAGGGAGATGAGGAAGAATAATAACTGTTAACTGTTAACTGTCAACTGTCAACTGTCAACTGATAACTGACCAACGACTAAGATTAATAGGAGTGAATGCTTGAGAGATAAATAAACTATGCCTGAACTTCCCAACAGCTTAGAAGATGCGATCGCCCAATCTCGTGAAGCCACCAAAGCTGCATTAGATGACGGTTATACCCGCATCCAAGTAGAATTGTTGTTTCCCGAACTCAAGTTTATGCCTGTGGCGGAACAATTTCTACCTTTGTTGACAGAATATGGATCTGGCTTGAAGGTTTTCTTTGCTGATGCTGGTGCTGCTGCTTTAGCGCGTCGTGATTGGGCAGACGCAACTTTTCAAATTTTGGATATTGGTACGGGAAGGGTGGCTTCTATTCAATCGAAAATTCAGCCGGAAGATGAGATTTTCCTTTTCATCTCTCCCACGGCTGTAGAAGTACCCCAATTAGAAAAAATTTGTGAGACAATCGGCGATCGCCCGGCTATTTTCTTAAACCCTCGTCTAGAAGATGCTGGTGCTGTAGGTATCGGCTACACAGCCAGACAAACCCGTCAGCGTTTTCTCAGTACAATTGAGTCTAGCTATTACCTACGTCCTGTTGATGATGAAACGGCTGTATTTCATTCCTACCCAGGACAGTGGGAAATTTGGGTAGAAAATGAAGGCGGTTGGGCAAAAATTGCCGAATTACCCAAAAAGCCATCGGGTGATGACATAGATTTAATCATGATGAAAGGACAGCCGCAAACACCCGGAACAGATGCTGCACCTGTGAAAAAGCCCAGTGTATTCAAGAGTTTGCAGCGTTTTATTAAGGCATTAAGTAGCTAAGTTGTCAGTTGTGTAAATTTAGTGTGAGGATTTGGTAATGGGTGATTGGTAATGGGTAATTGTGAAAAAATTTTTATTTATTACCTATTACCAGCACTTAAGGATATTTTTTCACCCCAGCCAAAATAAAAGCGATCGCCTGTCCTTTTCATGCCTTAGAATTTGACCATGCAGGCTGCACAGTTCTACCCGGTTCTCACAAACAAACCAAATCACTCTTGCAACCATTGGAGTTGATTATCCAAGTAGATTTTATCTGGACTTACGGCAGATAGGAACCGCAGATATCAATTCCTACAATCATGAATGAGATTGCCGCAGAGTACAAGGTCAAAACAATTCACAATTATAAAACCCCTATGGCTTTTAGAAGTCATAGAGGTTTTATCAGGTTCATATTTAATTACGCTACATACAACTTGCTTTATTTGCTGACAAGTAATAACCGCTTAATAAAACCTTTATTAAGCTTTTATTTTTACCTTGCTCTTCTTAGCCAAGTTGTTTGTGAAGAACGCACCTATTCCTAGAGCAACAAGTGCGCCTGTGGTTGCAGGTTCTGGTATATCTCTGCCTTGTCCTACACTTACAGCAGACAGAGTAAAGGAGAAACTACCATTAACACCAGTCCCACTGATTTGATTTGCTGTTAAAACTCCTTCGCTAATGAGTTCGCGATTATTGTTGAATATTGATCCGCGTAATTCAGGGAATGTGTATCCGACAAGATTCTGATCAGCAGAAGTTGTAAAGTTTCTACTAGCAGAGGTAGGACTATCAACCACGAAGATTGAACCATCATTAAAACTAATGAATGGATTGGAAAATGTAGCTGAGTAGGGTGTTGATGTTGTTCCTGAAACTTCAACTCCGGTTCCTGAACTGTCTAGATTGATGGTAGATATTGAGTTAGCAGTCAAACCAGACAACTCACCACTGGACGATACAGTTGTAAAAGGCCCATTGAATGAAATAGAGTCATTGTCAGGTGATTCATCAGTAAGATTACTGATATTAGCCTCACCAGTAATATTGATTGAACCAAGTGTTGCAGCCTGAGCAGAGGAAATGCTAGAGGAAATAGCTAAAGCAGAGCCTAAAGCTAATGTGCTGCTTGCTAATGCAACTCCGCGACCCAAGCTCTTGAAATTGATCATTTTATTCACCATGTAGGTAGTTCCCGGCTCTTTAATTTCAAGATGATTCCAAATTAGGTAAGTACAAACTCCGTTAAGTAACTATAGGCATCGGTAACATAATATTTATATGTACACGCAATATTTTCCTTAACTAAGTATAATAAAACGAAGTTAAGTTAATACCTATAGATTTAATGATGTACTTTACTTAACCAGTATCATTACACATTAATCTTATGTTGTTATTGAGTTTTTATAAAGAAACTACTAAGTTTAAATGAATTAATGAAGTATTCTTTAAACTGAAAATATTTACTATTTCTTTTTATATATCTTTAGATAGATGTTATTCAGATTTTCCTAAATCAGCTAAATTTAATTATAAGCGGTTAATGTAAATCATATTATTTTTATATGCGCTTAAATATTATTGATGCCAGCCTTAATTTTCGTAGAATGCTTACTGAGCAACAGTTTTATGGCTCATTTTTATATAGAAGTACACAAAAAAATGCTTCAATACACTTGTAGAATTTGAGTTTAATTAAACGGTGTATACAATTAAATAAAATATGCTTTTATGACCTTTGATAGATGATTGAGGAATAAAAAATAAGGTATTATTAGTAAATAAAAATATAATTATCAAATACAAAAAATCATATTGCTTGCTGTTTATTTATAAAATTAGTTAAATTGCTTTTCTTGAAATAAGATAGTAATTATAGTTTCAGGCATACTTTTACAAGTAAGCTTACTGGTTCTTAATTACTCATGTATAGCATTTTTACAAGCTAGTTTGTCTACAGACGTTGTATGTAACATTTTTACCTAGTTACTAGGCACTGGAAAACTATTCTATTCATCAAAGTAATAACCCTGGTAAAAGTATATTTTTTTACAAAAACTCGTTCCTGGTCTGAAGATCAGGAACGAGTTTGAATGTGTAAAGGTTTGAGATGTGTACAATTGCGTTAAGGTACTTTCAGGACTTATGCAACTGGCACTTGGGGTAGGGTGCGTCAGATGTGGAAAATCCTTGAATGTGTACGAAATTATTGGGGCTGACACACCCTACAGTTAGTTTGATTATGACACTTGCGTAAGTCCTAACTTCTACTAGGAGATGCTAACCCCTACATTGAAAGACTTGATAAACTCTTCATAAGATAGGTCGATAAACCCATCATTAGCGCCACTTTTAGCTTTGCCATCTACTCCCCAAGGATTGCGGACTATAACACGTTGTTGACCATTACTACTTGTATAAGCATTTGTCACTGAATAGGCATGGGAACCTAGAATATACGAGGTGTCTTTGCCTGTTCTCGACGTAACTATAGCCTTGCCAGCTTTTAAAGAAGTTTCCAGGGTCGAGAAACTGATCTTCTTGATACTATAGTTAGTTGTCTGCCTTCCTGTAATAAAGCTAAGAGGAGAAGCAACAGTGCCTCCATTACCAATTATGTCATAACCAGGACTACCATCTCTCCATTCACGCCATTGAGCATAGGCTTTTTCTACTAACGCTACCCAAAGAACGCCGTTATTTGTTTGGGCAGATATACTCGTGGGGATACGACGATCTACCGTTACATATTGTGCTTCACCAGGGGCATAATATGTACCTGAGTAAAAACGCACGGTATAAGTATCGTCGCCATTATCTATAATCATGCTATCAATCACAGAACTAGAAGCATTACCCCCATCATCAGACTGACGGCTAAAGGTAGAACCCAAAGCCGCTAAAAATGTACAATTATTTAGCCTTCCTTGGTCAATATCACCAATTCGCGCCTTATTACTACTACCAAACAGATTACCCTTGGCTTCAGTGTAAATAATCTTTTTGCCATTGTACTCAGATGTTGGTGCTACAGTTCCTAAGAACCAGCGACCGACTAAATTAGATTCAAAATTATTCGCACTCAAGCCTACAGAAGCCCCATTAGCAACCTGTGACGAGAGCCATTTAACATGGTCTTCCATCTTAAAAGGGGTACTACTAGCTACTAATGCTCTCATGTCTTGTACTTCATTAGCATCAATCGCCGAATTATCTTGAGCATCTCGGAAAATATCCAACATATCCTGACGGCTTAATTTACCATCAGATGCTAAGCTACGTGCCAGGTTGATAATTTTTTGGTCGCTTAAATTTTGACTAAACCAATCTTGAGATGTATCTGCTTTTGTTACTGTAAATGTGCGACTTACTGTATTGCTAGTAGCGCCGCTTTCGTCGTAAGCTTTCCCTTCCAGAGTATATTTACCAGCCTCTAGACTCAAGCTTTTGAGGGATAAGCTATAACTGAAACTCGCACGATTTTTATTGCTACTATCCGCAGTAAATACCTTAGCATCAGCGACATCAATATAGTTTCCATCCGGTTTTTTAATCCGAAAATCAACTTTCATAATGTCGTCAGTACCATTGTTATCCGATACTGAGGCACTATTGATAGCAAGGGTGTCTGTTGCCTTTAGGGTGTCTTTATTGAGTTGAAAATCTAGTGAAGAGGGTGAAAAATTTTGAAAAAATTTCAGATTGTACTTAGTGTCTCCACTTTTTGAATAGACTTTGATAAAGTAATTTCCAGCGTTTAGAGTTTCCAAGATTGATTCGCTGGCATTGCCGCTTTTAGTAGAACTAGCAATCACATCATTTTTATCAATGGAACTATTACCATTTTTATCTTCTATTAGTTGTAAGTCTGCATTAGCGCTTAACCCATCAACGACGATATTCAGACTACTACGAGAACTTAGACTAAAACGATAAAAATCTTCACTATCTGAAGCACCTACCCAATCAGAAAAAGTCTGAATTTTAGAATCGAAAGTTAAATTCTTACTTTTACTGAATGTATTACCAGCCTTATCGACAGCCATAAATCTCCTTACTGAATCTCAGCCAAATCACTTGACAAATCACAGACTTTAAGATGATGTGAAAACTGGGTTTTCAACAAAAAGGCATTGTGAAATCTGTTTAATGTTGCCTTTAAGCTTGTTAATCATCTAGGGTAGAAATACGCAACAATAGGGATTTTGGGTATAACTACCTATTCGGAAGATAAGTATACAGCTAAATCAGCATATTATGCTCAAATCAGCAAATATTCCTGAAGGAATGGCAAGGATAGGGAATAGCTTTGAGAGCTTCGTATTATCGAGGTTTTATGATTAAGTTATGTTCTCATCTATCTGGCAATGTTTATATATAGCAGGGGAGAGGTGACAGGTTCAAAACCTGCTTACTATAAAGATTCTGTGATTCTTCAATGTCCTAACCTATGTGGCTACTGCTATAATTTCACGGAATTTATAAGTAGAGACACTTAATTAAATATAAGTTTGTAGTAAGGACTTTAGTCCTTTCAAACCCAGCAATAGAGCGATAAATCGCTGACTACGAACAAAAACTCATTTTATATTTAATTATGTCTACCTACTTAATACATATATAGATAGAGACGCACATTTGTGCGTCTCTATAAATCATGGATATGTTCCAATTACAGGACTTACACATCAAGATTGTCTAATATGTCTTGATATGACATAGCTTGACTAATTCCCTTGTAATGGGGCATTTAAGGCTTTATCAATACGATCGCTAGCTTCCAGTAAGTGGGCTTTGGTATAGTCATCGTTGGTATTGACTGACTTGAGTTTTTCATTCAATTGTTTCAGTCTATACCAAGCTAATGAACGGGCATCTTCGGGAACGTATTCCCGACGTAACACCATAGCAATTAGCAGATCCAAATACTCTCGTTGTAAGCCGCGCCGCAGGCTGGTAATTTTTACCCCCCCGGCTTTTGGTTTGAGGACTTCTGTCCAAATGCCATTTTGTAAGGTATCAAAAAGCTCTGGCAGGGTTAGTGATTTCTCTGGAGGAGATTTGAGTTCAATGTCCTTGATGCGAGTGAGGCGATCGCCTGATAGCAATTCCCGCAAAACTGATCCCTGCAATAATAATATCAAGTCATGAACGGGATAATCTAAGCGCCCAATACGGGGCAAACTACCCCAATGATACCAACGAGAAGGTGCTAATTTATTCAGCAGTTCGGGGGAGAAATTCAGGGCATCCTCAGCAAAGATATACTTTTGTAAAGTGTTGAGTGCTTGCCTTTGTTGTTCTACAGGTACAGGTTCAAAAGGTAGGCGATGGCGACTGGCTAGGCTGGTAGATGGGTTTTCCTTGGCGCGTAGGCGATAGAAAGATTGTCCACCGATGTATTTTGTAGTGTAGAAGATATTTTGGAAGTAGTTATTCAGAACAGAGCTAAAGCGATCGCTTAAATCACTATAACTTTCTCCGGGCATGGGGAAACGTTTATTTAGATTTGCCCACATTAACCGCGAATTATCCAACTGCCACTGGGAGTAAACTAAGACGTTACTACTATGATCCCAAGCATCGGCGGTAGGGTCGAGGTCATACATATCTTCATCGGGGGAGTAACTTAACTCCGGTTGGTCAGATTTGCTAGCAATGTCTTGTAAAATTGGCTTTTCGGCTATGGGTGTCTTGGCGTTGGTTTGGGTATAACCATATTGAATTGCCCATTCATCATAAACCCCGACCATACTAGGAAAGTAATCTGCCTGCTTTGCACCCTTGGGGGCAATATTTGGGGGAACATAATCCATCACCGAACTTGTCAAACCTTTGGTACGGATGATTTGTTCATTGTTCATTTCTTCTGGTGATAGTAGATTACTACCCCGGAAGTTGTGACGCAAACCCAAGGTATGTCCCACTTCATGGGCAATGATCAGACGCAAATATTGATTGATATATTGTTGTATTTCTTCTTGAGTAGGTGGGGTGTTTTGCAGCAGTGACATGGACATCGCCCCAAAAGTAAATTGATTGGCGGCTTCCATGCCGTAGCATAAATCATAATCACCTGCTAACTTGGATAGGCGTTGTAAAAAGCCCTTGGGGTTGTTAGGTTCTTGCTGATTGTTGTTTTTCGGTGCAAAATTATGACTACACAGTCCGCGATCGCGAATTAATTGGGATATAGAACTACGGGAGTTGGTTTGAGTTGGTTGGACGAGAGTACCATATCTACTTTTGAGTAAGCGGACAAGGCTAGCATCAACTAAGATGTCTGCATCTAAAATTTCCCCGGTTAAAGGATTAACGCGAGATGGCCCCATCGCAAAATAACCATCAACTGTGTTGATCCAGCGAATTGTATTGTAACGGATATCGGCAGGATCCCATGTGGCATTGTCTGGCATTTGCTTGACTTCGATCGCATCCTTAAATCCAGCTTTGAGGAAGGCTTTGTTCCACATCAGTACCCCTTCTTTGATGGATTCGCGGTACTGTAGGGG
Source organism: Leptolyngbyaceae cyanobacterium (assembly GCA_036704005.1). Lineage (GTDB taxonomy): Bacteria > Cyanobacteriota > Cyanobacteriia > Cyanobacteriales > Nostocaceae > Trichormus. The sequence goes on from DATNQO010000111.1 coordinate 86,615, forward strand.
TACGGCGTTATCAATCCAAAAGACTATGGGTTTTTTCGGTCGGGATATTGGTGAGTCTGGGTCTTTCTTTTCTAAATGCCAACGATTAATGTAGCGCATGAAGGGATCGTTGCGATCGTCTTTGGATAAATCTTGGTAGGCGGTGATAAAATAACCCACCCGTTCATCGGCTAAACGCGGTAGGTAATTATTTTCTGGTAGTTGGGAGAGACTGTAGTGAACCCGCAGAGTAAAGCCGCGACTGTCTGGTACAGTGGTGAAATATGGCATTTCATTGGCTTTGGTGTTGCCAGTACCACCAGTAAAGTTTAATATTGATTCAATTTCTAAGTTTTCGGGGAAGGCTTTGGCATTTCCGAAGCGAGACTGGTCTGTGTTAGTGGTCATCCCAGTAAACAAGGATAACCCGGCTAGGTCAGATAGGAGGATGTCACCCAAGTCAATTAGCAGGGTTTTTCTTTGCGGATGAATGCTTTTGATGTCCACTGAGTAGAGAACGGAATCACTAAACGACCGGGCGAGCGATCGCGCTTGTGGATCACCTTCTCTTGTGCGAAAATTCACGTTACGCACCACAAAAGATAGTTTTTTATCTACTCTTTGAAAGTAAAATAAAAAGTCTTGTAAAGGTAAACCACTATAAATCCCTTGTTCACCGATCCCAGATTCTAATGTGGCGGTAGCTAAGTAATTCTTATTCAGTTGTTCTGGCTTCACCTCTAGATATATCTTATTTTTTTCTTTATTGCGATATAGAGTAAATAAACCAGGCAATTTTTCTGTATCTTTAACTACCTCATCAAAAGATTCTAACCCATCTTTTTTGTCTGGCTTAGATTGTGTATCAGGTTTCTTTTCTGGTTTATCTGTAGATTTGCCAACCTTTAAAAATGGTTGTTGCGCCGCCTTCTTTATGTCATCAACTACCCAAATAAAGGGTTTATCTTTCACCTGTTGATTTTGGTTAATTACCCAAACTTGCTCCGGCTTTTGTCGTAAAGGTTTAGCTACTTGCTTGATAGTAGTTTGCTTTGGGGTGTAGGGGTGTTGAATTTTTCTGGATGCTTGAGAAACTGTGACATCTATACTTTGGTCAGCCTGAGAACTTTTATTAACTGTATTTCCAGACGATAACTTGGCGTTAGCTGTGGCGATGCCGAAAAACAATCCATGTAACAAAATTATATAAAAGGTAAGTTTTTTCATTTAGTCTATTCCTGATAATTGCCCATAACAGATTTTTAATTTTTATAGCGATAAAAATACTCAAAACTTACTGATGGGCAAGCATTCAAGCTCTCAGTTCATGATTATGAGTATTTTTGTGCTGTTTTGTTGTAGTATTTTTTCTAATAAGTAGGGTGATTAGTCATTTGTAGGAGTTTTAGGTATATTTACCTTTTGTAATATAGTTTGGTTTATTTTTGTTTACTTAACTTAATCAACTAAGTTTGTTCTATAGAAAATACCTTTGCTTCCTTATGTCAGGTGTTGTTGATGTAATCACCAACGAAATACTTGGATTTATTTTATACTATCAAGTTATTTACTAACAGCATTTAAACATTGATTTTTGTATTTCTGGATAACCAATTTATTATTAACGGATAGAAAAATGTCACAGTTACCTCAAGTTTGGAGACTCCTACAAAATTATGTGCGGGGAACAAGGTCAGCAGATAGACCTACCACAAAGTATGTCGGTAATCGCTCAGTTTTACCTCTGGGAAAACACGCTCAAAAATTAAATAGAAATGTAAATTTTTCTCAAGTAAATTTACAGAGAGAAATTTTATGTAAAAAATTACGAATAAGTTTAGAGAACTGGACAAGAGAAGATAGTAATGGGGGATTTGTGATTAGCGATCGCCAACTCCATGAAGAAATATATGATTTACTAGGTGATAGTGCATTAACAATAGAAATAGTGGAAAAAGCCATAGAATTGCTAGTGGCAGAAAAGCAATTAAGACCATTGCCGCTATTTGTGCGTCTAGAAGACTTTTATCAACGGTGGTGTCGGGGACAATTTATTGATGCGCCACCAAACGAGAACTTACCTCAGAGAAAATTACTCGAAATCTTAGCACAAAATCAGGCTATTGGATTAAGGCAGATTGATATTTTTGCCGGACTTAACATCCTGATTTTACTCCTAGAATTACACCGCCACCCCCAAGAGCAAAACGAACAGGGGCAACAAATCAACTTTTATCCCTCATCAGCACCAGATACAGATAGCTTTTTCACCTCCCAACTACTGCGGATAATTAATTATAGTGATGCAATTGAAATTGGCAACTTTAGTAATATTGTTGGCGAATTTCTCCGGGGGGGAAACTTTCGCCACGCCTACTTTGGCAACGCCAACCTCACAGGAGTCAACTTCAGTGGTGCAGACCTAAGCGGCGCATACCTTGGCGATGCCAACCTCACAGGCGCGAACTTGCAAAACGCCAACCTCACAGGCGCAAACCTGGGTGATGCCAACCTCAGCAGTGCTAACTTCACAGATGCCAACCTAAGCGGTGCTGACCTCACCAGTGCCAACCTCACAGGTGCAACTCTCAACCGCGCCGACCTCAACCGCGCCGACCTCAGCCGCGCCGACCTCAGAGATACCGAACTTTGCCGCGCCAACCTCAGCAACGCCATCCTTTTCGGTGCAAACCTCAGCGATGCCATCCTCAACCACGTTGACCTCAGCCGCGCCGACCTCTGTCGCGCCGACTTGAGTGGCGCAGACCTCAGCCACGCCACCCTCAACGGTACAAACCTCAGCGACACCATACTTTTCAGCACCAACCTCTCCCATGCCAACCTCATCGCCGCCGACCTCAGTTATGGCAAACTCAACGGCGCGAAACTCAACCACGCCAAACTCAACGGCGCAATGTTCTTAGGTGCTGACCTCAGTGGCGTAGACCTAACTGGCGTAGTCCTCAACGATGCCGACTTGAGTGGCGGTATCCTCAACGAAGCCGACCTCACCGACGCAGACCTCAGCGATGCCGTCCTCTTGGGAACAGACTTCAGCTTTGCCAACCTCAACAACGCCAACCTTAGCGGTAGTAACCTCAGTGGCGCAATACTCAACGGTGCAGACCTGACTAGTGCCAACCTCAGCGATGCCATCCTTGATGATATAGATGTCAGTGAAGCCAACCTAGAACAGATGACATGGGGAGAACAGCAGCAATGGGAAGGCGTGCGGGGTTTGGAAACAGCGTTGAATATACCAGAGGCGCTGCGGGAACAGTTGGGAATTTAGGGGTGTAGGGGAAGAGTAATAACTAAACTTGAGTTTGATGATGTGACCCCTCTCCAAACCTCTCCCCTAAAAGGCTAAAGGCTAAGGTGTACACACAAGTCTGATCACCATTACCCACAAAGTTTCGATCCCCCCTAACCCCCCTTTTTAAGGGGGGAAAAACTTCTCAAAGTCCCCCTTTTTAAGGGGGATTTAGGGGGATCAAATCATCTACGCCACTCAGCACAAAGATGTGTGTACACCGTAGCCCCTAAAAGGAGAGAGGCTTTGATTTCTCCCCCTTCCCTGGTAGGGAAGGGGGCTGGGGGGTTAGGTCTGACGTTAGCTGTTCCAGGTGAGATGAAAAGTCAAACTCCCCAGTCCCCACCCCCAAAATGTTACACTAAGCTCGAAATAACAGTAATTACACGGGTGCGGGTGGATGGGCAAGCGCTGGTTACAAACTTGGCAACAATTTCAACAAACGTTTTCAGTATCCGAGGCTGGGAAGACAAGCCTTGAGACTGGTAAAGCAGTTTTAGAAGCCGCCAAAACACTCAAAGAACAGAGTGCTAGTCTAGAAATCTTAAAACCAGTCCTGCAAAACTCATCCTCTTTGCTAGATGTGTTGTGTTCACCGATGGCGCAGGTAGTAGGTGCAGGGTTGCCATTTGTCGGACTTGGCATTGCCTTGTTAAAATTTGCCCGTGATGTAAGCAAGCAAGACCCATCTTTAGAAGACTGTGTTTTGATAGTCACTCAAGCCGCTTATTTAGAAAGCACCAAAGAAATTTTAAAACTCTACCCGAACTATAATTGGGATGCCAAGCCAGATTTTCTTAAAGCAGCAGAAAAACAACTCCAAAAACTTGATGAAGTTGAATTAGATTATCACGATGCAAGTCAAGTAATTACCTGCTTTCATAAATCAAAACTAGCAGAAACATTTAACCAAGTTTTAATAACCAGATTAGCAGCAGCAAATATTTCCCCAGCATTAGCCCAACTGTTAACACAGCGTATAGCTAGGAACACTCACCGCTACATTATCAAAGCCTGGATAGAAGCGGGTGATGTCATCAAGAATGTCATTCAACCTTCCTTTGGCGACTGGCAGAGAGAACAGCAAAAGTTTCAAAGTATTGATGATTATTTAGAAACTCATATTGCTAAGAAACCTTATGAATTAGTTTTTGATGAAAAATTCGCTTTTAAAGATATTTATGTACCCATCAAAGCCAAGCCTGTAGATGGGAATGGCAAAATAGATAATGAAAAAGATCCATTTAATTTAGATACTTGGGCGAAAACAATTCTTTGGAAGCCAGATAACTTGGAACAAGTGATGTTTATCCAAGGAGGCCCAGGAAGAGGTAAAAGCGTTTTCTGTCGGATGTTTGCTTATGCTGTGTGGCGACAGTTCCATCCCCTTTGGACACCGATTTTAATTCGGCTAAGAGATATTGACACTTTTGAATCACGCTTAGAAAATACCATTAAAGCAGAATTGAAACTTGGCTTTATTCAAGGTGATACCAACTGGTTAACTAATCCCAATACGCGGTTTCTATTTATTCTTGATGGTTTTGATGAACTGCATATTGAAACAAGAAATAACCTCAAATTGGGTGATTTCATTAAACAAGTAGCAGGATTCCAGAAAGAATGCAAAGACTACGGTGAAATGGGGCATCGAGTCATCATTACTGGTAGGTCGATGGTTTTACAAGGTATCCCTGATTTACCCCGCAATTTAGACCGGGTGGAAATTGTCGAGATGGATAAACATCTCCAACAGCAATGGTTAAATAAATGGGAAGCGGTACAAACAGATAAAGGTAAAACCGCAGCATTTGAGCAGTTTTTACACAGTGATAAATGTCCTTATGAAGTGAAGAAGTTAGCGCAGGAACCGCTACTACTTTACTTATTAGCGGCAATGTATCGAGATGAAGAGTTAGACATCAATAAGTTACAGCAAGCAAATGATAACCGCACCGCTAAAATTATCATTTATCAAGAGGCTGTAAATTGGGTGCTAACTAAACAGCGTTCTGAACGAGATGGTACAGATTTAAACATTGGTTTAACTAAACAAAAGCCTGAAGATTTAAAACGCATTCTCACAGAGGCGGCTGTTTGTGTTGTGCAGTCTGGCGGTGAATTTGCTTCGATGTCAATGTTAGAAGCACGTTTACAAGATGATGAAGCCGCAAAGGCTTTAATTGAAAAAGCCAAAGATAAATTAGGTGATGAAGCACTCAAAACAGCTTTAGCAGCATTTTATATTCGTCCTGCGGAAAAGCAAGAAGGTGGGGTTGAGTTTTTTCATAAAAGTTTTGGTGAGTTTCTCTTTGCTGAACGCCTCAAAGCAAGGCTTGAAGATTGGACGCGATATTATGATGGGGATGAGGGGAGACAAGCGATTGTTTCTGAAGCCCCGATGAATGAGGAAATCTATGATTTACTTGGTTATGGTGGGTTGACCTGGGAAATTGTAGATTACTTGATGGGGTTGTTAACAGAAAGTCAAGATTTTCCTTGGGTGGAATTATTTAAACGGTTAGATAGGTTTTACAGTAAATGGTGTCAAGGGAAATTCATTGACACGGCTGAGGAGACTTTACCCCAGAAGAAGTTACGACAGTTGCAAAGGTATGGAATTACAGGGTTAGGTCAGCGTCAGGTTGATGTTTATGCAGGGTTGAATGTGATGATTCTGCTGTTGAAGTTACACCGTTATGCTCAAGGGCGAGATGATTTGAAAGGAGAAATTGTTTTTTATCCATCTGGTAAAGCGAAAGAAAATTCTAGGACAACTCAATTGCTTCGCATCATCTATTACAGTGATGGCTTGGATTTAGGGAACTTTATCAAGATAGTTGGGCAATTTCTTAGTGGCGCATACCTCAGTGGCGCATACCTCAGTGGCGCATACCTCAATGGCGCAAACCTCAGTGGCGCATACCTCAGTGGCACATACCTCAATGGCGCAAACCTCGGTGGCGCAAATCTCAGTGGCACATACCTCAGTAGCACAAACCTCAGTGGCGCAGACCTCAGTGGCGCAGACCTCAGTCACGCAGACCTCAGTCATGCAAACCTCAGTCACGCAGACCTCAGTCATGCAGACCTCAGTCATGCAGACCTCAGTCATGCAAACCTCAGTGGCGCATACCTTATTGGCGCTGTCCTCGGTGACGGAAACCTTAGTAGCGCAAACCTCAGTAGCGCTGTTCTTATTGGCGCTGTCCTCGGTGACGCAAACCTCAGTAGCGCAAACCTCAGTCTTGCAAACCTCAGTAGCGCAAACCTCAGTCTTGCAAACCTCAGTCTTGCAAACCTCAGTGGCGCAGTCCTCAGTACTGATTTTTGGGGAAATATTGTATGGGATGAAAAGACAAACTGGGAGAATGTGCGAGGATTGGAGACAGCAGTTAATGTACCAGAAGCGTTAAAGCAACAGTTAAACTTAAATTCGTAATTCGTATATCTTAAGCAACTGATTTTGTTTTACTCTCTGTGTTCTTCGTGCCTCCGTGGTTAACAAATCATTTTTTACCACAGAGGCACAGAGGCACAGAGTCAAAAGATTGGTCAATGTTACCGCAATAACTCCTAATTCCTGTAAAATCAATCTCCACCGCCAGCGCCGCCAACAGAAAACCTAAAACTTTAACTCATGCACGAGGCTAAAAGGCTCATTGTTGAGCCTCTGAGGCTGACGCTTGAGGCTAAAAGGCTCATCGTTGAGCCTCAAAGGCTGACGCTTGAGGCTAAAAGGCTCATCATTGAGCCTCTGAGGCTCGTTCACAAATTTATATTGTTCAGGACTTACGCAAGTGTCACAATTGGTGGTAGGTGCGTGACGCTACAAGTCTCACTACTACGTTTAAATATTTTCGCAGCGTCACACACCCTACGAAAAAATATGCCAGTTGCGTAAGTCCTATTGTTAATATAATTTATCAATCAAGAGGCGGATGCTCGAATCTTGCACCTTCTCAATAAATATGTGGCGATGCACTCCCCACCCTACGAAATCATCAGCTTTTCAGCCCATCATTTTATCAATAAGAGGCTGGTGCAAGATATCAGCGCCCAACGGGCGCGATTAACGCTCCCGCAATAAATGCAAGAAACACATTTAGCGTAATTCTCTCAAAGCCTTTGTGGGTAAGCGTTTTAAAATGTGTTTCTTAGGAGGATGCCAATCTTGGGCTTGGCAATTCTGCTAATGTTGGTACTCGATGACCACGCCAACGCAATACAGCCCAAGCATAAGCTTTTTGTACCATCAACCGATCAGCAGCAGAACGTAAATTATCGAGTTCGTGACGTTCCTGTGGGGTAATTGATACTGCTTGGTTTTTTTCCAACAACAAAACATGGCGTTGTTGCTGAACCAAGGGAACTTGAGCATGAGCAATTTTCAGCAGTTCATCTATTGGTAGCCTTTGCATTTCCAGTAACGAACTTTGTATCTGGGCTGGTGCATTGTCAGCAGATGGTGGTAAGTTACTCATAATGCTTTGTGCTACGATCGCCTCTAAAGATTGATTAGTCAACTCAGCAATTCGCGCCAGTTCTTGAAATATTGCTTCAGGTAATTCCACCGTTACTCTGCGTGTACCCATCTTTGACCTGATTCAGCACTAGATAATCTGATATTTTCTCTTTCCTCACTTTAGCCTAATCACTCTAAGAACCCACACAAGCGTTATAGATTTCTCAACAGAACTGTCCAAAGTAAATACTCAACCTACCGCAAAAATAACTCCTTAATCCCTGTAGAACCAATCTCTACCGCCAACGCCGCCAACAGAAAACCTAAAAGCTGTGTGACAATGACTGCACCCTCAACACCAATTAATTTATCGATTTGATTTGCCAAACGCAAAATTAACCAAGAGGTAAACATCGCTCCCACAATCCCCAATATTACCTCCAAATGAGGATTCTGAGTTTTAGACATAAATAACATCACCGTCGTCAATGTACCAGGCCCGGCTAACAAGGGCAAAGCCAAAGGCGTAATTGCAACATCTCTTCCTTCTTCGGTAATTGGTGTATCCAACTCTCCCCGCAGCATTTGCAAAGCAATTAACAGCAACAACAGCCCCCCAGCTACCCGCAAAGATGCCATGCTAATTTCTAAATAACTCAAAATATATCGACCACCAAAGGCGAATAGTAACAGAACTGCGATCGCCACTACACTCGCTTTATCAATTACTCTATTCCTATCCTCCGGCATCATGCCTTTAGTTAAAGCCAAAACTATCGGTATATTGCCTATCGCATCCGCCAACACAAACACAGCCAAAAAAGTTTGAATCAGAATAGAGGTATCCACAGCGAAGCCAGTTTATCAAGGTTTGATAACAACTTAGCTTGATTCAGTTCAGTTTGCTATCTGCCGTAGGATGATGGAAGTAGTTGACAGTTGACAGTTGTCAGTTGTCAGTTGTCAGTTGTTATTTTTCCCTTTCCCCTTTCCCCTTTCCCCCTTCCCTCTTCCCCCCAGTCCCCAGTCCCCAATCCCCCAAACTAACGGTATATTTAATTATCTATCTCACACAAGTTCTTTTATTTAAGTCTATGAAGCCTTATTTAGCTGCTGCTATTCAAATGACCAGTGTGCCTGATTTACACAAGAATTTGGCACAAGCAGAAGAATTAATTGACTTAGCTGTGCGTCAGGGTGCGGAGTTAGTTGGTTTGCCTGAAAACTTTTCTTTTATGGGTGAAGAACAGGATAAACTAGCTCAAGCTACAGATATTGCCCGTGAAAGTGAAATTTTTATTAAAAAAATGGCGCAGCGCCACCAAGTTACCCTGTTAGGTGGTAGTTTCCCTGTGCCAGTAGGTGATACAGGTAGGGTATATAACACTACCATCCTCGTCAGTCCTAATGGTGAAGAACTCGCCCGCTACAATAAAGTACACCTTTTCGATGTCAATGTTCCCGATGGTAATACTTACCGCGAATCTAGCACTGTTGTGGCTGGTCAGGAACTACCCCCGGTGTATTTCTCAGAATATTTAGGAAATCTCGGTCTTTCTATTTGCTACGATGTCCGTTTCCCAGAACTCTACCGCCATCTCTCTGATAAGGGAACAGATGTTATATTTGTCCCGGCTGCTTTCACTGCTTTTACAGGGAAAGACCACTGGCAAGTTTTACTGCAAGCTAGAGCGATTGAAAATACTGCTTACGTAATTGCACCAGCCCAAACTGGTAATAATTATGGTCGTCGCCTGACTCACGGACACGCCGTGGTTATCGACCCCTGGGGGACAATTCTAGCTGATGCTGGGGACAAACCAGGAATTGCGATCGCCGAAATTAACCCTTCCCGCTTAGAACAAGTCCGCCGCCAAATGCCTTCCTTGCAGCATCGTGTATTTAGTTGAGTGTGGGGGAGAGAGGGTAGAGGTAATATAATTGGGTCAAATTAAGCCTGGGCGAATGTAATTCGCGGCTACACAAGCAAAGTCCGCTCGTGGGGGTTGGTAATTGGTAATGGGTAATTGGTAATGGTAGAAAGCAATTACCCTCCGGGTTCACCCTTCCCTACGGGACGCTACGCGAACGGGTTCGCCAGTTAAGAGGGCGCGGGAAACCCGCCTACAGCAATGGATTCACCTATTCCCTATTACCCATTACCGACTAAACCAAGCATATCGTAAGTAATTAGCCGGACTTGATATCACAGAGCGATCGCCAAACTTTTCGGTCTTACTGATTTCGGATTCATAATCTAATCGCCCATTGAACTGCTAGATTAGACGTAGATATGGTGTTAGTAGTTTTGATGAAGCTATGACTATCCTAAGATTATCAAAACGTGCCTTGTCCATCATTATTTTTGCAGCTTTAGGGTTTACGCTCGCTTTTTCTTTACCAGTGGTTTCTCAAGAGATAATGACTACCTCAAGTAACCATGCTCCACTAAGCCAACCAACAAATTGGCAGCAAGCAAGTGAACAACCCGAATCCTACTCTTCAACCGAAAATATCTCAAAGCAATCTCCGCTCACTAATCCGACCAGTCCTACTCCAGAGATGGTTAAGTTTTTCGAGCGCCGGACTCGTGAGCATATCGAGCGCGTTCGTCGTAATCTCGCCGCTTTAGCATCTCTTCCGGGTTATCCACAAGAAATCCTCGATCGAGGTGAGATTCATGACCAATCAAAGTTTGTCCCACCTGAACGGATACCTTATATCTGGTTAACAGAGTTTCACCGTCGCCGACAAAACGGTGAAGCGTTTACCTATCCCGATGGGGTAGAAGCGCAAGTAGAGGCTGCTATACAACATCATGTTACAACCAACCGCCACCATCCTGAGTTTCACACCTCGCCCGATGAAATGTCTGATATTGACTTGATCGAGATGGTTTGTGATTGGACTGCGATCGCTCAAGAACTTGGAAATAATGGGAGTAGCGCACGGCAATGGGCAGATAGAACCATCGGAAACCGGGAGCATTTTAACTTTGGTGAGGCGAAGAAGCAGTTTATTTATCGAGTGATTGATGACCTTGATCGGCAACTTATGGGAGGATAGAGTCGAGATGACTGCAAAAACGGAAATAGCGGCTCTTAAGCCTTGCCAATTCTAGGTTTCAAAGATTTTGGTATTTAAATAAATTGCTGCTTCAAATGGTTGGCTTGGATACATAATTGTTGTACAGCTTGAATAGTTTTAGGACTTACGCATTGACAAAAAATTGATACTATGCGTTCAAGTTCAAATTCTGCGTCAGGGCGAACTCTAAACTTCAAAAACCCGTGCAGGCAGGTTTTGTCTGTGTAAAAGCGCTTTCTAACCGCCCATTTGCTTACTCCCCAGGTTGATTAGTAGGTTTTTGTGGCGTAATGCCATGCAATTTAATGAAGCTATCGAAAGAATACCAAGCGAGAACGTACCAGGGAATAATATCAAATTGCAACCCTTTCATCATTAGCTTTCTGATAGCAAGAATTCCTAATCCCAGTGGGAACAGGAAACGAATATCGACAACGCCATCGGTTGCTTGTCTGACTCGTTTGTTCAAATCTACGACAGCAGTTGATACAGTCGTAGAGGCTTCAGTTCCACCTTCTGTGATCTCGGCAAATATGATTCCCATATCTTCTAAAGTTGCCAACACATCACTCAAATCGCCATTTTTACCACCGTATTTAATCACAATACTGCCATGATGAACATTAGTCCGCACCTCATCAACGTGAGGTTGTGCATCTAATGTATTAGCAATATATTCCATTGTCTCAGATTGCCGATGAGGGTGAGCGATTCGTAACCTTAATCTTCCTGGTGTAGCACTAACAAGTTTTGTAGCTATAGGTGAGGATGGCGTATTGAAGTTAATTTTCTTTTGAATCTTTGGCATTTTTGTGAGACTACCATGACTATTTGTTGTCAACATGAAACCACCCTCCAAACTGATACTTGATGTTTATTTTTGTTAGTGTTTATGCACAAGTTGTATAAAACTGGTGTTTAAATAGTTAATTTAGCAAATATAAGTATTTTTGTTTGTAGTAAGCACTTTAGTGCTTAGAACAATCAGGACTAAAGTCCTTACTACGAACTTTTGATGTTTAATTATGAGTTCTGAAACTCAAATAAAGAATTGGAGAGATGGGTAATTTACCCATCTCCTCAATATCTAGGTAGATCAGATTGCACTCATCACCTGCAAATCAACCAACCTACACACCATTGTCAGAGGAACCATCAATAGGTGTGCTAGCAGCTTCAAATGCAGGTGTTTCTTGAGATTCTGCTAGTTCAGCTTTAGCTTCAGCAACGATATCTTCCCAAGTTTCACCCAACTCTGCAAAAGCGCCTTTGCTCTTTTCATAAGCAACAAGACCGCCTTTGATGATACTCTTGGCAATGGGTTTACCAATGCCGGCGACAACTGGAATGAGAACGGGAGCTAATAGCACTGCGCCAATACCTGCAATTAGTCCAGGTGCGCCTGCTTCTTCTACGAAATCAGTGATTTTCGGGGCCATGATCAATTTCTCCAGATAACTTGTTTGAAAAATTGTATGAAAGCTTTCTAGCCTAATCTTGCTAGATTATTTATCTCATCTTCCTGCTGATAGAGCTTTTTTTGCGGAAGGTTTAAGAATTGGACGTAAACCGTTAACTCCAGCAACTATGGTTGAGCCGTTGTTGACTACTGTGGCTGCTAGTGGGTTCAAACCAAATAACACCGCAACAAACAATGCTCCTAAGTTGGGAATAGCTATGATCCCGGTGTTTTGACGAATCAAACTCTTGGCTTGACGCGCGATCGCAATTGCTTCTAATAATCCGTGTAAGTCGTTCTGCATTAGCACTACATCGGCTGTTTCACGGGCGATTTCCGAACCGTGGGCGAAGGAGACAGATACATCAGCGTAGGCTAAAGCTGGTGAATCGTTAATCCCATCCCCAACAAACGCAACTGTCTTACCTTGCTCGTGCAATCCACGGACTACCGTTGCTTTTTGTTCAGGAAAAGCTTCTGCATGGGTATTTGCTGGTGCAATTCCCAACTCTGCTGCAACAACTGTCGCTGTGCGCTTGTTATCGCCGGTGAGCATATGGACTTCCACACCTTCTACCGTCATGAGCTGGGAAATAACTTCTTTGCTTTCTGGACGGAGAATATCACTATATCTTATTCTACCTTGAAGTTGCCCGTTAATGGCGACGTAAATTACTGAGCTTACCTTGTCTTTGGTGTTGAGAACTTCCATATCCACGCCTTCCTGACGTAAGAAGCGCTCACTACCGACGTAAATAGTATCGCCATCAATTTGGGCTTTTACGCCTAAACCAAGCTTGTAATCCCATTTACTGCGGCTGGGGATCGCTACTTTTTGCGACTCTGCATAACGGACGATCGCTTCTGCTACTGGGTGGGTAAGACGTTGTTCGGCGGCGGCGGCAATTGCTAAGATGCGATCGCTCTCAATTTCGCTGTTGTAACTATCAACTCCAACTACTGCTACTTCCCCTTGGGTGAGTGTGCCTGTCTTATCAAAGACGATGGTATCAATTTCCGCTAATTGTTCCAAGGCGCGACCGCTACGGATGAGAATCCCTTGTCTGGCTGCATGGGATAGAGCCGCTAACACTGTTGTGGGAATGGAGACGCGAATCCCTGTACATAAGTCCAGGGTGAGAATACTGGCAACCCTAACTGGATTACGGGTGATAGCAAATACTAATGCTCCAAGGAACAAGGTAGGAACCACTGCGATTTCTGCAATCTTGTTAGCATGGTTTTCCATGCGAGTATCATGGATAGGTGCTTCTTCCATGAGTTTAATACTCTGCCCCGCCCGCGTATCATCACCAGTACGCTCGACTAAAATATATACTTGTCCTTCCCGTACCAAAGTTGAGGCAAATACTGACTGTCCCTGCTTTTTCAAAATGGGTACAGATTCGCCTGTCAGCTTTTGTTCATCGACTAAAGCCTTTCCTTGGAGGATCGTTCCATCCACGGGTATTTGTTCCCCTGGATAGACAATCACGGTATCGCCTGTAAGTACCTGTTGGATAGGAATCTGCACCTTCTCACCGTTGCGTTCCACCCAAGCAAACTGTCCTAAAGAACCCAGCAAATCCAATGTTTGCATTTTGGAAGAACGAGCAGTGCGATCGCGGATATTTTCCCCAAGTTCAATTAAGCTCAACATCAGCGCTGGTGTGAGGAATTGTCCTTGCACTGTGGTAATAGCGATCGCAATAAAGTCCAAAAAGTCGATACTTAATTTGCGTTCTTTGACGATTCCCTCTACTGCTCTCTTGAATACTGGTAAAGTTGCTAAAGCGATCGTTCCCGCCGTCACAACTGGAGGAACAGCTACCCCAAAAGGCCCGCTAAGTACCGCTAAACCAGTGGCTAAGACAGAAAGCTGCATTCCCGGCCAAGGCTTTTCTTCCTCCTGTGGTGCTGCTTTTTTCGGATTCAATAGTACAACCCCAGCATCGCTTGCAGCCATGAGCAAACAGCTAAGGCGCGATTTCATTTTCGCCTCAGTAACAGCACTGGATTTGTAATTCACCACCAAAGATGCAGCAGCTGGCTTAATTTTGACAGTTGTCACCAGGGGATCAGTTTCCAGCAAGGTTTGTAACCGTTCGGCGTAGGCAGAATCGTTGCGTAAACGAGGTACACGCAACCGCAACCTACCCCGAACTGCATGAACAACACTATAAATAACTTGCTGCACCTTCTTGGAAGATTGTACTTGAGCAGAAGTTAAACCTACTCTGCCATTTTTCGCTGCTGTCTTCTGAGGTAAAGGAGCGAGAGATATTTCTCCACCCTTCTCCTCTAAAGTTACATAAGACTCTTGAACAGAAGGTGAAGCTAGTTGAACTGTCATTTTTGCCATTTCTTTAAATCTCTGAATGTGGTGTGTAATAGTTAGTGCTGGTGTCAGGTATCAGTTATCAGTTATCAGTTATCAGTTATCAAGTGATGTTCACTGTTTACTGATTAAAGGCAAGCTAAAGCTGCACGCCTCGCTTAACTAGCCTCTACCTGCTAGGCTCTGGGAACGCAGATTTGCTTGGTTTTATCTACTGCTGGACTTGTTGGACGTGATCCCCGCAGATTGAATCAGACTGGAAAAGTAGGCTACTGCGATCGCAAAAATGCTTTGCAATTCGTCTTTGGGCTTTGGTACTTTTCCGGGTTTATAGGTAATAATCACAGAAGCTGCCTCTCTATTGATGCGCTCACTAGTGACTATTGGATCTGATTTGAGTAGAGCCTGTAAGCGTTGGACGTATGCTGGATCTATGGCGATTTGTGGGACATGAAACCGCACTCGTCCAGGGATTGAGTGAACGACGCTATATTCTACTTTTATAGCTGGCTCAGTTGCTGGTGTATCAGTGATAGATTCAGACGCTGGCTCAATTGTTGATGAATCAATGATAGATTCAGACATTGGCTCAGTTGCTGGTGTATCAGTGATAGATTCAGACGCTGGCTCAGTTGCTGGTGTATCAGTGATAGACTCAGGCGCAGAAGGTAAAATGACCGACTCTGCGGTTGATGGTACAGATGTTACTTCTGTATCATCTGTCAGATTTGCAGTCTCAAATAGACTAGCTAAATGCTCACGTATTTCTGTACTAGATATTAGTCCAGACTTGTAAGCAACTACCAAAGACCCCGTAGCCGCATTAACATCTTGATAGCTGATCCCTGTTTGCGCTTCTAGCAACCTTAGTAAACGTTGCCGATAATTTGCATCTTCGCTGATCCGAGGAATGCAATATGTTATTTGCCCCGGTAGCGCATAGGTAATGCTATAAAATATTTTTTTAGGATGTGTGTCACTGTTTGGCGACGGTCGCGGGACAGCATCTGATGATGACGATGCAGAATCCTCCATTTTGATTCCTCCATGTTCCTCAATGGGAACTCTCTACAACGGCAAGTTAGCTATAAAATTTAAAGAATAAGATAATGCTGAAGGCTTCATGTCAGACCATAAACTAGAAATATTTAAGGTTTGACCTTCAGTTGGAAATAAGTTTGTGGTTGCTTTTGGTTCACTTGGAGTAGTTAGCCGACTAACTGTTTCTGGCTCCAACGTGGTTGATGTCTTATTCAATTCTTCTATTGCAACTGGTGTTTGTGACTGAACTTTTGTTATGGGGGTTGTAGGCGGGTTTGTCTGTAATGCTGATTCCATGAGACTAACCCAATGAGATACAGCTACTTGACTTTTTTTATATGATATTGCTAATGATGCTGCATCACAATTCATTCGCACTTGACTAACCAAAGCGTCGGTCTTTAACAACCTTTCTAGACGCTTTGCATAAGCGCGATCGCTGCCTATTTGAGGTATATGAAATCTGATTCTACCAGGAATTTCGTGAACTATATTATAATCTATTTCAGGAGATTTAATCGTTGTTTTTGTAATTTTATCTCCTGCGGCAACTGGCTGACATTCCTCTGTTGTTACCACAGTTTTTACAGACTCTTTGACTGCTTCCTTTCCCGTAATATAAGGTTCTAGATAGTCAATTACTAGCCGAGTCGCTTCTGCGGTAAGCATATAGAGGGGAATTGATCTCAAACCAGTAATTCCCAACCCTCCTGTCACCGCCAACCCTGTCATTAAGGGAATAAACGAGACAGTCTGCTCTTTCCAAAAATCAACAGATTTCCAAGGAGCAAAGGGATCTGCAACAGGTGCATTTTGTGCCGTTTGAATATTCAATTTTTGTAAGATAGCCAACATCTTTGGCAGTGGCAATTTATTTTCATCAAAGGTAACTACCATGCTGAGAGTTTGCTCATTGGTAGAAACTTCCTTGACACCTTTATACTGCTTTAAATGTTTGGCGATCGCTTTGACGTTGTAGCTCAAACTACCATCAGTCGCTTTAATCCGTATGCGTCCATTCGTTGCGTGTACAACTTGCATACCAGTAGCAGTGATTTCTAGGGTATCTTCTCCCGTTCTACTGCTATTCGTATTCACTTTTAATTCATCGCCTTGACGCTGAGTGGAGGTTAAGTCGGGGGATATCCTTAGATGAGGACTTGACCTCTCGCGACTAGTAATAGTTTTTGCCATTTATCTCGATAGCTACACCTTGTTCTTTAGGTTAACAATAGGTTAAGTATACATTAAAAATTTTTGTTGGGTATCATTCTTAAGAAGTTTTTTTTATTTAGTATTGTTAACTACCAATTTTTGATATTCCTGCTCAGTGATCATCTCTAAAGTAGATTCTACTCGGTCAATAAAGATAACACCATTTAAATGATCAAATTCGTGTTGAAAGATACGAGCAACAAAATTTGTTAACTCTGTTGTTTGTAAATTTCCGTAACGGTCAGTGTATTCAACGGCGATCGCTTGATATCGAGGAACCAACCCTCTAATTCCCGGAACGCTGAGACAACCTTCCCAATCTTTAACGACTTCGCTCGAATGAGACACTATCTTAGGGTTGATCATGGCGGTAGGTTCCATTTCCGGCGCATGAGGATACCTAGCATTGGGACGGGAAGCCACAATAAATAGACGGTAAGACTGTGCTACTTGGGGAGATGCAATTCCTACACCATTAGCTTGAGCAACAGTAGCAATTAAATCATCAATTAGTTGCTGTATATTTGCATCATGAACATCTTCCACCCAAGCAGCTTTTTGACGTAAGGTAGGATTTCCTAATTGAATGATAGGGAGTGATTCAGTAGTCATTTGATAGGGATTGGGGATTGGGTACTGGGGACTGGGGACTGAGGATTGAATACTAAAGTAGTCTAAAGCCTTGAGATTAAGTACATATTAACAATTTAGTCATTAGTCATTAGTCAGTTGGCTTCTTCCTTTCCCCTTTCCCCTTTCCCTCACTCCTCCCTCTGCACAGGTAAAGGTGCTGGCGTAACGGCTACTTGTGTTGTTTGTCCGTTGCGTTCTACTTGAACTTGTAAGGGTCTACCAATTTGGCTATTTTCTACAAGTCTTTGTACTTCTTCAACTGTGTTTACAGATTGGTTATTAATACTTTGAATAATGTCTCCTGGTCTAAGCCCAGCGTTGTCGGCGGGAGAGTTAGAGATAATCCTGACTAATAGGACACCTCTATCTGAGGTAATATTGATGCGATCGCCAAATCTTTCATTAATCCTTTGCCTAACTGCTGGTGTGAGAGTCGCCATCTGCACACCCAAGTAAGGATGGTCTACCTTACCTTGACTAATTAATTCCTGGGCAATTTTCTGCACAGTATTAATGGGAATAGCAAAACCCAATCCTTGAGCGCCTCGGATAATAGCGGTGTTCATCCCAATTACCTGACCACGAGCGTTGAGTAAGGGGCCGCCAGAGTTACCAGGGTTAATTGCTGCATCTGTTTGCAAATAGTCAACGCGCTTATCACTCGCACCAATATCACTACTAGAACGACCTGTGGCGCTGATAATTCCCGAAGTAACTGTATTATTTAAACCTAGAGGATTACCGATCGCAATTACTGCTTCACCTGGTTGCAAGGCTTCAGAATTGCCTAGAGGTACAGTTTGCAAGTTATTTGCCTCTATCTTAATCACAGCTACATCTGTTACTGGGTCTTCACCCAATACTTTACCATCAAAAGACCTGCCATCCTTGAGGGTAACTGTTACCACATCAGCCCCATCAACTACGTGAGCATTAGTCAAAATTTGACCAGAGGAATTAATTACAAATCCTGAACCGCTACCCCTTTCCACTCGCTGTCTCGGCTGTAATGACCTTCCCTCCCCAAAAAAGCGGCGGAAGAAGGGATCACTAAATTCTTCTGGGACGCGAGCAGTCACCGTCCTGGCAGAATCAATCCTGACTACTGACCCGCCTACCTTCTGTACCACATTTACCACAAAATTAGGGTCGCCAGTGGAGGAAAAAATTGCTGGTGGGGCGACGGCTGGGGTGCTATCAGTCACGATTTGGGTTTGAGGGTCATTTGTTGGCGACTGTGCGCTTCTAGTGGGTATCAGAGAACAGCCGCCAACAGACACCATAGCTACCCCGCCCAGTAGCATCACAACTGCACTGCTGAATCTCCCCTTGTGAGGCAACCTCGAAGTATAAATATTTTTTAGTTCACTATTATGTGTCTTCATGTGTCTTTGCTTCTCCGTGTTGGTCAGTGAGTGCTAGGATCTTGCCTACCGGGTTTGTCTCAAAGTGACAGGACTGAGGTAAAAAGACTCTTCGCGAGGGAAGGGTGTAGGGGGGTAAGGGTGTAAGGGCTAAACTAAAGCCCTATACCCTCGCCTAAATCCCAGATTTTTCGTCTTCATGTGTAAGTCCCAACATGATTACAACTCAAAAGCTGGTTCCAGGTCTAGAGCGTCTGAATGCTAAATTAGTGCTTGCTTATATCTTCTATTGTGACGATTAGCAGCGAAGGTGGTAAATAATGGAAATGCCCATTGACATTTTATGGAGTCAGGTTCTAGAGCGCTTGCAGATAGAACTGTCTCGTCCTACCTTTGAAACTTGGATTAAAACTGCTAATGCGGAACGCTTAGAAAATAATTGTCTGGTGATAGTCACTCCTAACCCCTTTGCGCGTAATTGGTTACAGAAGTACTACATCACGACTATTGCTAATGTCGTACAAGATATTTTGAGACATCCTGTAGAAATTTATATTACGGTTGCCAAAGGTGAGGAGTTGGCGGAGATTGACGGGGGCGGAGAGTGGGAATTACCAACTAATAAGAATATATATGAAACTGCCAATCAAAAAAGACAACCAAATACAGAATTAAATTCTAAATATGTCTTTTCCCGGTTTGTCGTTGGCGCTAATAATAGAATGGCTCATGCAGCTTCTTTAGCTGTAGCTGAGTCTCCAGGGCGAGAGTTTAATCCTTTATTTTTATGTGGTGGTGTAGGTTTAGGGAAAACTCATCTCATGCAGGCGATAGGACATTATCGGTGGGAAATATGCCCCAATTCTAAGGTATTTTACGTTTCTACTGAGCAATTTACTAACGACCTGATTACAGCTATTCGCAACGACAGTATGCAGAGTTTCCGCGAACATTATCGGGCGGCTGATGTGTTGTTGGTGGATGATATTCAGTTTCTTGAGGGTAAGGAATATACGCAAGAGGAATTCTTTCACACCTTCAATACATTACATGAAGCCGGTAAGCAAGTTGTAATTGCTTCTGACCGTCCGCCGAACCAAATTCCTAGTCTACAAGAACGCTTGTGTTCTCGCTTCTCGATGGGTTTAATTGCGGATATTCAAGCGCCAGATTTAGAAACGCGAATGGCGATTTTACAGAAAAAATCAGAGTACGAAAATATTCGCTTACCCCGTGATGTGGTTGAGTATATTGCTACTAATTTTACTTCTAATATTCGAGAGTTGGAAGGTGCTTTAACAAGAGCGCTGGCTTACATTTCTATTTGGGGCTTACCGATGACTGTAGCCAATATTGCACCTGTATTAGTGACACCAACGGAGAAAATAGAAGCGACTCCAGAAGCAATTTTAAAAGTGATTGCCGAAAATTTTGATGTCTCAATTGAAGACCTCAAAGGTAACTCCCGACGACGAGAGATTAGTTGGGCGCGGCAAATTGGGATGTATTTGATGCGACAACATACTGATTTAAGTTTTCCGCGAATTGGTGAGGAGTTTGGCGGCAAAGACCATACTACAGTGTTATATAGTTGTGAGAAGATTACTCAACTGCGGGAGAGCGATCGCACTCTATCACATACACTCACCCAGTTGAGCGATCGCATCAAGATAAATAGTCGTTCTCAAAAATCATCTTCACAATAATTCAGTGTTTTCCACAAGGATCACTATATGAATTATTGAAAATATTAAAGATTGTATAAAAATAGATTAAAATTAAGTCTTGTCTGTGGAAAAATATTGATTTTTTGTGGAAAACTTGATACTGCAAGTGGAAAACTTAACTTAAGTATAAATACCCTGTGGAAAAGATTAGGGGTTTTTCCACAAGTTTTCCACAGATACAGCCTTTTTCAGTTGAGAGCCTAGATTTTTAGACTTTATTAAAATGAAAGCACTGGGAAGTGAGGTACAAATTCAGATAAAATTTAATACCCATCACTTCTTAATCCCCAGTCCCCAGTCCCCAGTCCCCAGTCCCCAGTCCCTATGAAATTAGTTTGCGCCCAAAGTGACCTCAGTTCCAACCTTTCCCTTGTCAGCCGTGCAGTACCATCACGACCGACTCATCCAGTGCTGGCTAATGTGCTGCTACAAGCCGATGCGGAAACTAATCAAGTCAGCTTAACAGGCTTTGACCTCAGCTTGGGTATCCGCACTAGCTTTAATGCTGACGTATGGCAAGGGGGAGCGATCGCACTTCCTGCTAAATTATTGGTAGATATCACCTCACGTTTACCAGAGGGAGAAATCACCCTTGATGATGAATCAGCAACCGATGGTACAACCGGAGAAGGTTTAATCGTTACACTCACACCCAAAACCGGACAGTACCAATTACGCGCAATGGGAGCGGAAGAGTTTCCCGAATTACCCCTCATAGAAGATACCACAGCCATTTATCTCACAGCCACAGCCTTAATCGAAGGATTACGCGGTTCATTATTTGCCACCAGTGGAGACGAAACTAAACAAGTCCTCACAGGTGTCCATCTCACAGTTAAACAAGACACCTTAGAATTTGCGGCTACAGATGGACATCGCCTAGCAGTAGTCGAAACCACCAACGAGCGCCCTTTGGAAGATAACGAGCAACAATTAGAGGTAACAGTACCAGCCAGAGCATTACGCGAACTAGAAAGGATGTTAGCCCATAATGCCGCCTCGGAAGAACCCATAGCCTTATACTTAGACCAAGGTCAAGTTATATTTGCATGGCAAAATCAACGCTTAAGTAGCCGCACATTAGAAGGTCAATATCCAGCTTACCGTCAACTCATCCCCCGCCAATTTGAGCGACAAGTAACAGTAGAAAGGCGGCAATTTTTAAGCACATTAGAAAGAATTGCTGTACTAGCAGACCAAAAGAATAATATTGTTAAGTTAACAATTGATAGTGCTGCTCAAGAGCTTACCTTATCTTGTGAAGCTCAAGAAATGGGTAGTGGAAGAGAGTCAATGGCGGCGGAAATTTCTGGGGAAGATATAGAAATTGCGTTTAACGTTAAGTATTTAATGGAAGGATTAAAAGCTTTACCATCTTCCGAAATTCAAATGCACATTAATCAAAACCTGAGTCCTGTAATTTTCACTCCACTCGGTGGTGTAAAAATGACTTATTTAGCAATGCCTGTGCAATTGAGAAGTTAAAGTAGGGGACAGGGGAAAATAATGATATAGCAATTCCCAGTTAAGTGAGGTACAGAATCAATGTTTTTAAACGCAGAGGAACGCGGAGGAACGCGCAGAGGAACGCAGAGGTTTTACCAGTTCTATTAGCGATGTACTTAGTATCTCAACAGATTAGGAAATGCTATAAACATCTTAATTTATCGGCGTTTATCGGCGTTTATCGGCGGTTAATTCTTCTAAGATAATCGAGGGTCAAGCGCGTCTCGTAAACCATCCCCTATATAGTTAATACTCAGCACAGTTAAAAATATCGCCGTACCGGGGAAAATTACCATGTAGGGCGCAAACTCCAAAAAATTTTGTGCATCGTAAAGCATCCTTCCCCAAGTTGGGACATCAGGGGGAAAACCTAGACCAAAAAAGCTGAGTGTAGATTCTGTAATAATAGCCGTACTGACAGAAAGAGTCGCTGCAACCAATACCGGGCTGATAACATTGGGTAAAATATGAATCCAAATTAACCGCTTGGGGGAAGCACCAAGGGCGCGGGCGGCGGTGACAAATTCTTGTTCGCGCACACTTAAGAAGCCAGCCCTGACTAACCTAGCTACAGACATCCAATTGAGTCCGCCAATAACTAGGACGATTAAGACAAATATACCTAACTCTGGGCCGGCGATCGCTTTAATTGCATCCCGAAACAAAAATATCACCAACAACAATAATGGTAGACGCGGTAAAGCCAAACACAAATCAGTCAACCGCATTAATACCACATCCAACCAACCGCCATAAAATCCTGAAAATGCGCCAATAACTATCCCCAAAGTTATCGCCACCAACATGGAAAACACACCGACAGCAATTGATATTCTGCCACCATACAATACCCTGGCTAATATATCTTGTCCTAAATCATTAGTGCCAAATGGATGTTCCCAACTAGGGGGAAGGGTAGACTTAGCAAAATCAATTTTATTAATGGGGACAGAGTAAAGCCAAGGCCCAAACACCACAATCAAAATGATCAACAGTAATATTACAGCACCCAGCATAGCCTGACGATTACCACGAAACTTCCGCCACGCCTCTTGAGTCAGGCTTTCTTGTTGTGCGATCGCACTTGTGGTTGATAATGGAGGTATTTCTGAAGTCAGTTTAAACCATCGTTTTAACATATTTCTGAAAAAATAATTTGTTTGTAGTAAGAACTTTAGTTCTTATTTCCCTAGCACTAAAAGCATCGCCTACCGTACCATGATTTTGGTAGGCATTGCCCACCCTACTGTTCCCTGTCACCTGCTATATTTAACACGAGGGTCTAATAAACCGTAGAGAATATCTGCAACTAAGTTAAATATCACAATTAATATTGCATATATAAAAGTAATTGCCATCACAACAGGCGTATCATTTTTATAAATAGAGTCAATTAATAAAGCACCAATACCAGGCACACGAAAAACCTTTTCTGTCACCAAAGCACCTGTAAACACGCTAGGAATATCCAAGGCTATCAACGTCACTACCGGAATTAGAGCATTCCTTAAAATATGCCGGATAATCACTACAAATTTGGGTAAACCTTTCGCATAAGCAGTACGTACATAATCTTGATGAATATTTTCCAAAATTTCTGAACGCACAAAGCGCATTAACATTGCTGCTTGCCAAAGTGCTAACACAGAAATTGGCATAATAGACTGTTGGATTTGGGCGATAAAACTCTGCCAATCTTTTACTTGTAATGTACTATTATAAATAAAGGGCAGCCATTTTAACTGGATACTAAAGATAATAATAAATAGTAAACCTGTAAAGAAAGGTGGGAGAGAGAACCCAAAAAATACTAAAGTAGTTAAAACTTGATCAATAACTGTATTGCGTTTCAGAGCAGAAATCACTCCTAATGGAATAGCCAGCATTGCGCCTAGTAAATAAGCAGCACCAACTACCCATAATGTTGTGGGTAGACGTTGCCAAATTAAGTCGATTACAGGACTACGACTAGTGAAAGAATAGCCCATGTCGCCACGCACAAAAGCTGTAACCCATTTGAAATAGCGAATGTGAATTGGTTGGTCTAATCCTAAAGACCTTTTGATATTTTCCCGCACCTCTGCTGTAATGGAAGGATTGAGCGCAAATTCCCCCATTGGATCACCGGGTGCTAAGGCTAAAATGGTGAATATAACTAGACTAATTGCGATTAGTGTAGGAATAGCGACTAGTAGACGATTGATTAAGTATTTACTCATTCTTGATGCACAGACTGTCTTACCTATTGACTAATTAAACACAAGTTTAGTCGGTAAGTTGCTGAACAGATAGTATTAAAGATACAAAAAATTTACTTTTACGACTTACGCAAGCTTGAGGGTGTTGTAAATACTTGGCTTGAGAAAATAACATGAATTAGGAATTACGCCAGGGTAAGCCCAGGCGCAGGTGGTTACAAATTACTAACTAATTTACCTTGAGGCTTGAGCGCGTTTGTTAATTTCTGCCCAATTGACTACATTCCACCAGTTATTTAGGTAGTCTGCACGGCGATTTTGATATCTCAGATAATAGGCGTGTTCCCAGACATCATTGCCGAGAATTGGGTATGAGCCTTCCATGATGGGGTTATCTTGATTGGGGGTGGTGACAATTTGCAACTGTTTTTGCGGGTTACGGACTAACCAAACCCAACCACTACCAAAGCGATCGCCACCAGCTTGGTTAAACTGTTTCTTAAATGCTTCAAAACTACCAAAAGTTTTGTTGATTTCTTGAGCAAGTTCTCCGGTTGGTTGTCCACCACCATTAGGACTCATAATCTGCCAAAACATTGTATGGTTGAGGTGTCCGCCAGCATTGTTACGTACTTTAGTGCGAATATCTTCAGGGACGCTCTTTAAGTCACGCAATAAAGCCTCTACACTTTTGTTTTGCAGTTCTTTATGCTTTTGTAAAGCATTGTTGAGATTGTTAACATAAGCGGCGTGGTGCTTATCATGATGCAGCTTCATCGTTTCTGCATCGATCGCTTTCTCTAGGGCGTTATAAGCGTAAGGTAATGGTGGTAACTTGGCGGGTGTTGTCAGTTGACGATCAACAAAAGCTATGGGGCTTGTATCTGTTGCAGATGTAGTCGTTTCTACAGGGGTAGCTACAGTATCTTGCTGCGGCTGTGCAATACCTTCAGGTTGACAGCCATAGAAGGTAGCTATCAATATAACACCTGTACAAAAGCCAAGAAATTTTTGCCACAGAGATAATTTCATTGCGTTTCCTCTTACTTAAACTCAAACTCAGGCATAATTTGCTCTATTTATTTAATCGATGCCAAACCTCCTCAATAGCAGCGAATTGATAATTGTGAGAGACATGGAATCCGATCAACCACTGCATACACCGTAGCGTAGCCAGCAGCTAAGACAAAGCAAATAGTACAGAACTTTCAGGTGCGATCGCAATGACGAAATTTTATTAAGTGGTGTATCGTAGAGGCGATGTCAACTATTCAAACAAAGTCAAGAAATGGGATAATTGCGCTAAAGATAGGGGTTAGGGACTAAGAGCAACATTTCCCAATCCCCAGTACCCAATCCCCAGTACCCAATCCCATGACTACAAAAGCGATCGCAGTATTTGATATAGATGGAGTTGTCCGCGATGTTGGCGGTTCCTATCGTCGAGCCTTGGCGGATACGGTAGAGTATTTTACAAACCAAGCCTATCGTCCAACTTCCCTAGAAATTGACCAGCTAAAATCCGAAGGTATTTGGAACAACGATTGGGAAGCTTCTCAAGAATTAATTTATCGCTACTTTGCGACTCAAGGAAAATCTCGTGAACAACTGCAACTAGACTACAAAACTATAGTTGCCTTTTTTCAATCGCGTTACCGAGGCCCAGATCCTGAAAATTGGACGGGATATATCTGTGATGAACCTTTATTACTACAACCAAGTTATTTAGAACAACTTACCCAAGGTGGTATCGCTTGGGGATTTTTTAGTGGTGCTACGAATGGATCTGCTAACTATGTTTTGCAAAAACGCTTGGGTTTACAATCTCCCGTACTCATTGCAATGGAAGACGCACCAGGAAAACCAGACCCCACCGGGCTATTTGCGGCTGTGAGTCAGTTAGAAAATGGTTTAGAGGAATCTGTAGTTCTCTACGTCGGCGATACAGTTGCAGATATGTATACAGTCATCAAAGCTAGGGAAATCAAGCCGCACCGTACTTGGATTGGCGTAGGTATTTTACCACCTCATGTCCAAGAAACAGCCCAGCGTCGAGATGCTTATGCACAATCCCTTATAGCAGCAGGTGCAGCAGTAGTTTTAAGTAATGTTGAACAGTTAAATCCACAGCAAATACAAGAATTATTGCAGGGGTAGAGGCTAGAGGCTAGGGGATGTTTTCAGCTTATTCCTGAATTAAATTGAACAATTTTCACCCAGTCTAATTCATTATTCTGGCAATATTCATTTAGTAATCCATGAGTCAGTTCATTCAATTTTTTGTCATATTCTGCCTTAAAAACTAAATCTCTGCCTTTTATAGCCTTACCTAGCGGCTCAATTATATCAGTATAAAATTCATCCACACCACTAATTAAAGACCAAAATTCTTTTCCTACATACTTAAAATAAAAAATCCCTGTTCCTTTTTTGTCTTTATCCTTGACTTCATACTTACCAATTCCTGATTTTCCATAGCAAATACCGCTTATTAGTTTAATATTTGGTTTATGATGAGATTTTAAATTAGTAATCATCTGCTTAATTGAATCAGCATTACCCCAATACCCACCTGATTTAACCCCAACTACGTGAGTAAACCCATCTTTATCAAAAATTAAATCTATGCTTGGAAATTCACCTTCAGGGGGTTTATAGCCATTATAAATTTTGTTATTTACAAATAATGCTAACCTTTCTAGTGAACCACCAAATATTGTCTCTTCAGATGAAGAAAGAAAAGCGTCTAACATTTGTTTGGCAAAATCAGCAGCAACATTTGTATTTTTTGCTCTAAATAAATACGGATTTTTTGTTTTTAGCAGGTCGTTCAATTTCTTGTTTTGTAAAGATTTAGTCCTTGAAGTATAAAAAGTTTGAATAATATCTTTTTCAATAAACTGTTCAAGCTCTTGCGTATCAATTTTAAGCATTTATATCTCTTAATTCCAAGTTGAATAAAGGCACAGTACAATCAATAGCAGAGTTGGGTTTTTCTACTTCCTCTACTCTGCGTTCTGCGATATCAAAGTATTCAGGTAGTAATTCTATACCTATTGAATGCCTGTTAAATCTTTTTGCCACTACTGAAGTTGTGCCAGAACCTAAAAATGGGTCAAGAACTGTATCGCCCTCTTGGGTAAAGAGTTTTATAAACCATTCTGGAATACTTTCAGGAAAGGCCGCGCTATGGTTTTTATTACTTGATTCAGTAGCTAAATGTAAAACATTAGTCGGATAAACAGTTTCTCTACCTATCCAGTTTGAAACATTTTTACCAAAACCAGAACCGACAGCAGAAGATGTGCGAACCTTATCATTATCTGATAGTTTTTTAAGCCTAGATTTAGCCCAATCTCCAATAGGTACTTTAACAGCATCTTGATACATATTAAATTTTTTAGATTTATTGAATTGCAATAATCTTTCCCAAGAATCCCGAAAGCGATTTGACCATTTACCAGGATGGCAGTTTTTCTTGTGCCAAATAAATTCTTCTGTCCAAAACCAACCCTGCTTTTTCATTTCTAAAATTAACTCTATTACATAAGTACTCCGCTCTCCTTCAACTACCTTTTCTTTGATATTTAATATAAAAGTTCCTGTTGGTTTTAAGACTCTTAGAAGTTCTTGAGAAATAGGTAAAAACCACTTGACATATTCATCAACCTTTACGCCTCCATATGTAGATTTTCTCTGATCTGCATATGGAGGTGATGTGATAATTAAATCAATAGAGTTATTTTCAAGCTTTTTTAAATAATTCAGGCAATCATCGTTGATTAATTCAGTTTTTATGTCAAAGTGCATATATTATTTTTCCTCATATATATCATTTAATTGTGATAATAAACTTTAAAACTAATTTTTTACCTCTATCAATAAAAATTATCTATTGTTGATTTTATCAAAAATGACAGCATTTCTATACAAAACTTCAACACAGTACTGTGTAGGAGTTGGTTGCTTATATATAGCGAAGTGCGTTTTTTTATATCTTGCAACACTCTCTTATTGACAAAATAACAAGCTCAAAAGCTTATGATTGCTTAGGGTGGGCAGTGCATCGCCAGCCACTTATTGAGAAGTGCAAGATTTCAGTTTTGCCAGCTAATTGCTCTAGAGAAATAAAAAAATTAAATTCCCTCCCCTTTACAAGGGGAGGGTGAGGGAGGGGTAACACCAGATTCATCAACGACTTTTAGACTTCTGTGTACACCTTAGCCCATCAGACCTAGAAAAGAGTTTTCTACCCTCTAATAAGGCCATTGCCAGTCACTAATTTCTGGCATATCTTCGCCATATTTAGCAATGTATTGTTTGTGTTCAATCAGCTTATCTTGCAGATGTTGCTTGACGTAAGCTGCTTTAGCACCTAATTTTGGTACACGGTCAATTACGTCCATTACCAAGTGGAAGCGGTCAAGGTCATTTAGCACAACCATATCAAAGGGTGTGGTGGTGGTTCCTTCCTCTTTGTAACCGCGCACATGGAGGTTTTTGTGATTGGTATGGCGATAGGTTAAGCGATGTATTAGCCAGGGGTAGCCGTGGAAGGCGAAAATGATGGGTTTGTCGGTGGTGAAAATTGTATCGAAGTCTTTGTAACTTAAACCGTGGGGATGTTCTGTTTTGGGTTGTAGGGTCATCAAGTCTACAACGTTGACTACCCGCACTTTTAAGTCGGGGAAGTTGCGGCGGATAATGTCTACAGCCGCCAAGGTTTCTAAAGTGGGAACATCGCCAGCACAAGCCATGACTACATCTGGTTCCCCACCTTGGTCGTTGCTAGCCCATTCCCAAATACTGATACCTTTGGTGCAGTGTTTAACTGCTGCATCCATATCTAGATATTGTAGGGCTGGTTGTTTACCTGCAACGATGACGTTGACATAGTTACGGCTTCTTAAGCAGTGGTCTGTCACCGATAGTAAGGTATTGGCATCGGGGGGAAGATAGACGCGGATAATCTCAGACTTTTTGTTACATACATGATCGAGAAAACCAGGGTCTTGGTGAGAGAAACCGTTGTGGTCTTGTCGCCAAACGTGGGAAGTTAACAAATAGTTGAGGGAAGCAATTGGTCTACGCCAAGAAATGTGACGGGTGGTTTTCAACCATTTGGCGTGCTGGTTGAACATGGAGTCGATGATGTGGATAAAGGCTTCGTAACAGGAGAAGAAACCATGACGACCTGTTAGCAAATAACCTTCCAACCATCCTTGACAGCAAGTTTCGCTGAGGATTTCCATTACCCGTCCATTGGGGCTGAGGTGGTCGTCTTCTGGGAGAGTTTCCGCAACCCATGTACGGTCTGTGACATCTAACACAGCGCTGATGCGGTTGGATGCGGTTTCATCAGGGCCGAAGACGCGGAAGTTGCGGTTGTTTAGGTTGAGTTTCATCACATCCCGCAGGAATTTTCCGGTGACTTGGGTGGCTTCGGCAATTACTGTTCCTGGTTTGGGAACATCAACGGCATAATCCTGAAAGTCTGGCATGATTAAGTCACGCAACAGGATACCGCCGTTGGCGTGGGGATTATCTCCCATGCGCCGATCGCCTTTCGGTGCTAATTCTGCTAATTCTGGTATAAGTCTGCCGTTAGCGTCGAAGAGTTCTTCTGGTTTGTAACTCTTCATCCATTCTTCCAACAGTTTCAGGTGTTCTAGATTAGTAGATACATTACCGAAGGGTACTTGGTGCGATCGCCAATAATCCTCTGTTTTCTTACCATCTACTTCTTTCGGCCCTGTCCAGCCTTTGGGCGTTCTCAAAATAATCATTGGCCACTGGGGACGCTTGGTAAACCCATGTACACGCGCTTCTCTCTGAATCCCTTGAATTTCCGTAATAACGGTATCTAAAGTTGCTGCCATCTGTTGATGGACAACTGCGGGATCAGAACCTTCAACAAAGTAAGGTTTGTACCCATAGCCGACAAATAAGCTTTCTAATTCTTCATGACTTAACCGTGCCAGTACGGTAGGGTTAGCAATTTTATACCCGTTCAAATGCAGAATTGGCAATACAGCCCCATCCGATGCTGGGTTGAGAAACTTGTTGGAATGCCAACTAGTAGCTAATGCACCAGTTTCTGCTTCACCATCACCAACAACAGCCGCCACAATTAAATCAGGATTATCAAAAGCTGCACCAAACGCATGAACAAGGGCATAACCGAGTTCACCACCTTCATGAATAGAACCAGGGGTTTCTGGTGCAACGTGGCTAGGAATACCGCCAGGGAAGGAGAATTGTTTGAACAGTTTTTTCATCCCCTCCGCATCTTGGGAGATGTTAGAGTAATACTCGCTATATGTCCCTTCTAAGTAGGTATTCGCTACCAGTCCAGGCCCACCATGACCAGGCCCGGCAATGTAAATCATACTTTGGTCGTACTTCTTGATAATCCTGTTGAGGTGGACATAAATAAAGTTCAGTCCCGGTGTGGTTCCCCAATGACCTAGAAGGCGAGGCTTAACGTGATCTATTGTCAGTGGTTCTCTAAGTAAAGGATTATCGAGTAGATATATTTGTCCAACTGATAAATAGTTGGCTGCACGCCAGTAGGCGTTTATTTTATGCAGTTCTTCATCTGTTAAAGGCTTGATTTGTGGAGGACTTGCTAAAGTCATAATGTATCTCCAATTACACTACAGTTTTGCCAGTGCTAGTAAGCCAGTGTAGTAACCTGCGATAGATGAGTCATCTTACCTATGACAAATTTTTTACTTGCTGAATTGAAACTTTCGGCTTGATCAGTCAATTCCAAACATTTGCACCAATCTAAAATAAACCTAAAGAAATTTTCTTATGCTAATTCCCCAATTCAGCAACAGTCTCAGCGCAGGAACCCTTTAATAATCAGGTTTTGTTAACTTTGAATTGATATCACTGGCTAGCATGAAAGGTTAACAGACTTTATATTGGAGTGAGTAATTTTTAACATTGATTTTATCTAATGTGAAGAAAATAATAAATATAAATAGTAATCATTATTTTTTTGATACGTAAAAATACAACTTTTGATTGAGAGAAACGAAACTTTGATTCTCTCTGTGTCTTAGTGCGACGGACACTTTGCTCAAGTCGGCAGAGCCGCCCACGCAAGTTTCCTCCTCTGTGGTTCAACATTCATCAACAGTAAAGTAAAGAGTCTGAAAGCATTTTTCCTGCAAATTGGCAAGGGGTGTAAGCATTTTGAACACTTACACCCCTGCACCCTTGAATCAAAACCTTATCTAAAAAAAACTGGAAATTTCTTTAGTTATGATTTTGCATATTTTAGTGTTGGCTTTTAAATACTCCTGGTTCCTGCTGCATGGGCAAGACAGTTAAAATATCGGTTTGAGAACAATATTTTAGGTCATCATCACATTCAAGGCGTAACAAACGTTTGCCGTGACTGGCATGATGGAATAATCCTAATAAATTGTTTTGCCATTGTGAGTAAAGAGCGATCGCACTAATTACTTCATCATTACCAGCTAATTCTTCAGGTGGTAATTGGGATTTTTCCACAACAGCATGAGCGATCGCACCGGCACAGGCTGTATCTTCTAAGGAAAAACTACCTTCCCAACCTGAACCAACTATCCAGACTGTCTCCGGTTGCTTTTCCAGAAGATACTGCACTACGGCGGCGCGGTTAATAAAAGCGGCTGTGAGTACAGTGGCAGAGTGTTGTACCCGTTTCAAAGCACGAGTACCATTAGTAGTACTAATAAACAAACGCCGTCCCTCCACCAATTCTGGTGTGCAGTCAAGGGGAGAGTTACCCAATTCAAAACCAGAGACTTTCCCACCGCCACGCTCTCCAGCTCGTAGCCGTTTTTGGGAAGGCCATGTTTCACTAACTGCAATTAGTTCGTCTAAATCGCTGAAGACCTGTACAGCTTCACCACCAGCGGAAAGAACGGTGGCAATGGTGCTAGTGGCTCGTAAGACATCGACTGCGATCGCGCAGTCAGGAGCCTGATCTTTAGGGGTTAATTCGGGAGTATGGTATACAAATAGCTTCACGCGCGGGAAACACCTGCTTTAAATACTACTGTCGAGATTACATTCTAATGGGTGTTCTTCCCTATAATTACACCTGAGTTGAGCTTTATTTTTTATGGTTTGGCAAGAGTAATTCTTATTATGCGATCGCTCCAAGGGTAAATGGCGGTAATCTGGAGGGAGATGGGGGAGATGAGGGAGATGAGGGTCAAAAGAGGCAGGGGAGCGGGGAGCAGGGAGCAGGGGGGATGTAGTAACGGATCTTGTTCTCCGACCAATCGAGAACGCCCTGGAAGGGCGGGGCTTGATACCCATGTTCCGCTCCGCTTCACGGCTTTGGGACAGGG
>DATNQO010000112.1:0-71807 GCA_036704005.1 Leptolyngbyaceae cyanobacterium
ACACCTTCTAGCTAAGGGGTTATCTGCGACTGCATCTTTATTCGCACCTGTTATGGTTGCATATCAGTGGGTTGATAAGGCTAGTAGCATTCTCAATAATAAAATAGGTCTTGATGCTGCTGGAGTCAAACAAAGCTATCAGCAACTATTAACTCAAATGTCCCAACAAAAGCAAAAAGCTGGTACGCTGAACACTGCAATCGCTAACTTTATAAAAACCACCCACAGCTACTGGTCTGGACTTTTTCATTGTTATGAAATTGAAGATTTTCCTAGAACTAATAATGACGCGCGAACACGCTTTTGGTATACTACGTCATCATCAACGTCGTTGTACCGGTCGTAAAGTTGCTCCTTCATCCCTCGTTATTCGTGGTTCTGTCAAACTTGCCTGCGCATTCGGCTTTGCCGTTGCCGAAGGCATCGCTACTAAACTTCATTCTTTTACCGCATCTGATTTAGCACAAGTTGATATTGTTACTTGGCTCGAATTACGCTCTCAATTGCAAAAACACCACAAAGCCAGAATTGAACAGTATCGATTTCGCCGTGACCCAAAGGCTTACTTAGCTAATCTAGAGAGTCGTCTTCTCTAGTGAGTTTTACCACACTAGAATAATTCTTTCTGAATCACCGGCAGAAAAATTTTTTCAGTCATTGGTTATTAGTCATTAGTTAGTGGACAGTAAGCTAGGAAGAAATCACAGTTGACCATCGGTGGACGGGTCAAACTTATCATCACTCTAGTAATTTATTTCAAAACTCAGACTCCACCTATTCCTCTATAATACCTTGTACAAGGCAATAGAGGATTTTTATGGCTGGAAAAGGTGGTAAGACTTCCACCACTTGGAGTGGAAGCAGTTGGATACACGGGGAAACTAAAGCGGTGCGTATCCCCGTCGCGCTGGAAGCAGAGATAATGGCTTACGCCAGGGCTAGAGACAGAGGGTAGATTCCCCCAGTTTGCCGTGTACAAGGCAATACAGCCGATGACATTTCGAGCGCGATCGCGCAGTACACCGAACTAAGAAAACGCGATCGTCACAACAACCAGCACAACAAAGATGGAAACTTCAATCTTGAGGCGAGAACTTGGGATGAGTTGCGGCGATTCGCCAAGCTGGTGAAGGAACAGCCGCATTTACTGGGCTTAAATAAGTAGCTTATGGCTATAGGTTTTATGGGGAAATGGTCAAAAATCGGTCAAGACAGAAATCTGATTCGATGAAACCCAAGCCGATGACGGGATTTGAACCCGTGGCCTGCTGATTACGAATCAGCTGCTCTACCACTGAGCCACATCGGCGTATACGATTAGGAATTATAGCATTATTTATTTATGGTAGAACCTAATTCTAAGAAGCGCCTTGATCCTGAACAATATGCCCGCCTGAAAGCGGGAATGGCAGCGCCTTATCGTGGACTGCGGCAATTTCTCTATATTGGTTTTGGTGCTTCTGGCTTTATTGGTGCGTTCATTTTCTTTTTTCAACTACTGGCTGGGCGAGATGTGGAAAATGCTCTACCAAATTTCGCTCTGCAAGTAGGAATAGTTGCACTGATGATTTTTCTCTGGCGTTGGGAACAAAATCGGCAAAAGTGATAGGGGACTGGGGACTGGGGGAAGCAGAGGAGAAAATCATAACTGAGTCAGCTTATTTTACTTTTCTTTACATTGTTCGGTTTTTTTACGTCGTTCTCTTTGTTACAAGGTGTGGCAACTTTAACATATCGTAATTTTTCTTAAAGAAGTTCATACTTTGATACACCCCGAAATATAAAGAGAGAAAAGATAAAGAAAATATTACGAAATCAGGAATTTCTAAATTTTCTGAGACACTGGGAATTGTTCAAACGGGGTCAGCAAATATAAAAACCCTGAATATAAACCCATAACTTTCAATGGGGTCAACTATTTTAAAGACCCCCAAGTTAAAAAAAAACCAGAATCTTTCAAGCGCCAGTTCGAGTATTTACTTGTCTGGCGCTTGAATTTTTTATAGTGGGGAACAGGGGACAGGTGGTAGGGGAAAGGCTGGGAAAGCTTTTACTATCGAGGTTTTATGATCAGTTTATGTCCTAATCTATCTGGCAATGCGTAGCTGAACGCCATACAATATTCTCTAACCTCTGTGCTAAGAAACTATACATTTAGGAAATTGACGCTTTAACGCGGAAAATACTGGACAAGGAGCCTGTTCTTGTAAGTTATCTGGTTTACTCCAGGTAAAAGGGGCTTTTTGTGCCGCAGACATCCATAATAGTTGTTTTGCCCTTGTCATCGCTACATATAGTAAACGATATTCTTCAGATGTTTTCAGGTGTTTTGCTTGTTCCCAAGCAGGCGTTACTTCTGGTATCTCGGTTTCACCGTGGAGTGCGGCACGAATTTGAGCGCGGGCAACTTCTGATAAAGTAAATTCACCTAAAAATTGGCTTTGAGGCGGAACCCAAAACCTACCAGGAATTAAGTTTTCATGCAGGAAGGGAATAAACACATAGTTCCAATCAAGCCCTTTGGCTTTGTGCATGGTAATAATAGTCAATTGACCATTGCGGGTGTAACGGGCTTCTGCATCGTCTGTTTCTACTGGTTCAAACCTTTCGGAACTGACGATTTCACTTAAGGCGGAAAGCATCGCCCCCATAGAGTTACTACCAGCAATTTGTTTGTTTACTCGTTCTGAAAGTTTGTCGGCTGTGGCTAGTTCTGCTTGGTCGTAATTTAATGTCAGGGCGAGGAAGGATATAATTTGATACAAAGGCAGTTCTAAACGGGCGCGGAGTAAACTACGACAGAGGTGAGAAGCTTTCTGTACTTGCTCTGATTGGGGTGCAGCTAAGGGGCCTGGATACAAAAATTCTTCTGGTAAACTAGCAAGGGCGTTGAGGTCTTGGGTAGGTATTAATTGACGTTCTACTAATACTTCTAGGGCAGCTTTGAGGTAATCTGGAGAATGGGGGCGATCGCAAAATTGCAACAATGCCAAAATCTCCTGGGGAACGTGAGAACGGCGATCGCTTTCTCCCACATCAAACAATGTAATATTATGCTCTTTACATATAGGTGTTAACGCCTCCGCTAACCAACGTCCTTGGCGATTTTCCCGCACCAATACAGCCGCACTCTTGGTCATGTCTTCGGTGAATAACTCCACCACCCGCTCAGATAATGATTGCACGGTATGAAAAATATCACGAGGTGTATGCAGTTCTAATCCCCTACCTATTGGGGCTGGGTTGATATCAGTTAAATTAACAGGACGAATTTTTTGCAGACTAAAAGGGGTGGAAATAGGCGTATGGGAAGACTGCTGTTTAGCACCGTAAAAACTATTTACCCATTCCAAGGCAAAGTTAGCAGCGTTAATAATCATAGCGGTACTACGACCAGCCTGATCCATTGTTGCTAACCTACCAGAGCGATCGCAGTCTTGGCAAAATTCTCGAAAGTAAATCGGATCTGCTGGGGTAAAAGTCGAGTTAATCGCTTGGTTAGGATCGCCGACGCGGATGAGGTTGATGGGGGACTGGGGACTGGGGACTGGGGACTGGGGAGTAGACATTTCTCCCTCATCTCCCCTCACTTCCCCCACTCCCGGTTGGTGAGCTTGTCGAACCACATCTCCCTTCTGCCTCCTGCCTGCTGCTAAAATCTCTAACAGTCGGGTTTGCAACGGGCTGGAATCTTGGGCTTCGTCTTCAAATACGGCGAAGACTTGGTTTTGCTCAATTTTGCGGGCGCTGCCGTTTTCCAAGACGCGCAGGGCGGCTAGAATCATGTCGTCGTAATCGATGAAGTCGCGCGATCGCATCAAATTTTGATACTGTTCATACAATCCCGCCGCTATGCTTAAAATCTCATAAGCGTCTGTGGTTTGGTGACTCCATTCTCTTAGTTGAGTTGGTGATATACCAGAACTTTTGGCTTCGTGAATGACTGTAGTTGCTAAATCTGGTAAAACTTCTGTGCGTAAAACTGACTGGCGGCGTAATCTTTCTGTTTCTTCGCCATCAAATTGTTGTCCTTCTAATAATCGCAAATACAATCTAGGATGACTGTTTATCCATTGTTCTACGGCTGTGCGAATAAAGCGATGGCTCTGGTTAGGCGTGATGAGGGTGACGTTCTCTAATTCTAACCCTGATAAATCAGGATGACGACTGGCAATATTTAAAGCCAAACCATGCAGTGTATAGACAGCAAAGCCAGTTTGAGGTAAGGATAATTGCTTTAGGTAGTAGCGAATTTTTGATTTAATATTGGCAGCAGCCGAGCGAGTAAAGGTTACTACCACTAACTGACGACGGGAATATTTAGCTGACTCAGCCGCCTTTTGATATTGACGAGCGATCGCGATCGCCGCCGCCGCCGCCATCCCGGTAGATTTACCTGCACCCGGTACAGCCGACACCGCCAAAGGCCCTGATTGCCAGTCAGCCATTTGCTGTTGTCCAGGGCGTAAAGTCTGGCGAATTTCTGCAATTTTTGCTTGTAAAGTAGCAACAAATGATATTTGAGATAATTCTGTTTGCACAGATGTTGACCGCATTTCGGTAATATTAGTATCTGACATATAAGATTTGTGATTTAAAATTAGATATTTTTAATAATTATTACTATTTTTGTATGATTTACTATTTTCTATTGTAAAACAATCTCATAAATTCAAAAACTTAAAAAGTTAACATTATTCTTGTTTTTACATCTAGTCTTGATGCCAAAAAAATATTTTAGTTTTCCTAATTGACTCGGAACGCAATTATGACAAATCATAGACGTTATTCCCATTATTCGGCTCTGTTTGGGTTGCTAGCCGTTGGTACTATTTTACGTTTTTGGCATTTGGACTTAAAACCACTGTGGTTGGATGAGGTGATTACTGCCATATTTAGTTTAGGTAATAATTATCAGGATTTGCAGTTAGAGGTGCTGATTCCTCTACAACAGGTGCAAGACATTTTTACTTTTCGTTCTGGTGTGAGTTGTCCGCAAATTGCGGCAAATATTGCTCGTCAATCTACCCACCCACCACTATTTTTTTGTGTAACGCACTATTGGTTGGGGTGGTTAACGCCTTTGGGAGAAGACTGGATTGTCAAATTGCGATCGCTACCAGTCTTGTTTGGTGTCGGTGCGATCGCCACTATTTATGGTGTCAATCGTATAGCCTTTTCACCAAAATCCGGAATCATCGCCGCCGCTTTCATGGCGGTATCTCCCTTTGCCGTTTACCTTTCTCAAGAAGCAAGGCACTATACCTTACCCATGCTTTGTATCAGTTTAGCATTACTGATGCTGATGCAGATTCAACGGAATTTGGCTCAAGGAATTTGGAGATTATGGGTAT
Organism: Leptolyngbyaceae cyanobacterium; assembly: GCA_036704005.1. Classification (GTDB taxonomy): domain Bacteria; phylum Cyanobacteriota; class Cyanobacteriia; order Cyanobacteriales; family Nostocaceae; genus Trichormus. Next base: position 5,355 of record DATNQO010000112.1, read on the forward strand.
GGCTATTATGGGTAGTGATTAATGTGATAGGTTTTTATATCCACTACTTTTTTGCATTAGTTTTTATTGCCGAGATTGTAACTTTACTGATGTTGCTCAAATATCATAATTTTCAGTTAGTCAATCAGACCAAACTTTTCCTAACAATCATGCTTTCCATCAGTATTGTTATAGTGAGTTTTTTGCCTTGGATGATCACAACTTTCAGTCATGCTCAAAGAGTTGAAACTAACTGGTTAGATTCGCCGACTATGATCTCGCCTTTATACCAAATTATCATGAATTGGATATTAATGATAATTTTCTTGCCTGTTGAAAATCAACCTTTAATAGTTGTGATTATTAGCGGAGCCTTGATGCTAGCATTTGCTATATTTACAAGTTTGCAAGTTTTTCGCGGTTTAAAGCAACTATGGATCAAGCCTGCAACTCACTCAGCCACATTGACACTCTTAAGTTTTACAGGCTGTATATTATTGCAAATAATTGTTATTGCCTATCTGACGAATAAAGATATTACTAGCGTTCCTCGTTACAGCTTTGTTTACTATCCAGGCTTTTGTGCATTATTAGCTGCTAGCCTAAGTGTAAATCGCAGATATAAATTTATTCCAATAATTACCAAGAATTTTAAAAATCAAAATTTATCTATTTTAATTTTTATCTTTGTTGGCTTATTGAGTAGTATTTTTGTTGTTTATAATCTAGTTTTTCAAAAACCTTTTCAACCCGACAGAGTAGCACAAAATTTAAATTTAGACCCCTCTTCACCTGTGATATTGGTGACTACATACAGTAATTACCAAGATGCAGTGTTGGGAATTAGTATTGCTTCCGCACTAGAACAGGTTAGAAGCCAAAACTCACAGCCTGATAATTTTGTAGCTTTATCACCAGATCCCGATTTGGGTGCAGTCTGGAAGAAAATTTCCCAACTACCCATATCAGTAAAATCTCCCCTTAATTTATGGATAGTGGGAAGGGGAATGAGAAGACAAAGTTTTCCTCAGCAATTGTGGCTGTCTAACCAAACAGTTTGTCAACTCGACCCCAAGCAGCATTACCGTATTGGAGTCCGCCATCAACTTTACAGGTGTGGAGGTATTAGTCCATAGTCAACTGTCAACTGTCAACACCTATTCATCAATTTGCCAAGAATCCTTAGTTACATTTTCATCGAGAATTTTCCGAGGACGAACAATAATAATTACCTTCCCTAATATGGCTAGTTCTGGTTGGGTTTCAAACCATTGAAAATCTAATTCGCCACCGTTATCGATGACAAAATAACTAAAGTCATTCCATTCGCGTTGTGAACGATCTACAACTACTAGCACAGGCCCAGGTTGAACCTGACTTTGACTAGGGAAGCGATCGCTAGTTGCTATAATCGTCACTGGATCTTCTGCGGCTAACAATACTTGCCAACCCGGTAAAGCCACCCAAGCCTGTTCACCAGCAAATTTCACTATCCGAAATGGTTCCAGTTCTTCAACCAGAGGAACAGCTTGGAGTTCTTGCACTTTTAAAGGTAACTTACCCACTACAGGAACAATGCGGGGTAATTCGTCCTCTGTATCGAAGCGGTAAAAAGGAGGAAGGGGTGCTGGACGCTGAGAAACCACGGTAAAATCAACTAATAACTGTTCGATTTGTTTCCTAGCTGATTCACTGTGAGCAAATTTTAGGCCTTTGGCAATTAGACGCGATCGCTCTTGTAAATCTGTGTACTGCCGTGCTAACTTCCAAGCTTGATAGGCTACTGCATCCCCTGGATGCTTAGTGAATCCTTCCGGTAAAGTACGGAAGTAGGAAAAATCCTTAATTGCTTTAGCTACTTCCCTTGCTTCCTCCAAATCTAGTTTATGGGTAAACGTCAACTCAGCCGCCGTAGCTCTTTCTTCTTGGGTCAGCAAACGTAGTTCATATAAAACATCACTTCCACGGGTAGTATAATGAGCGCGTGCCGCTTCTGATGCTCCCGCCTTTTCTAAAGAACTATAAACTTGAGCGCCTACAACTACCTGATTTTGCTGAATTGGCTCAAATCCAGTAGCTTCAAAAATATCTTGGGGATTATAACCTGATTTTTGTAAATAGGCGATCGCTTGACCCCATTCCACCCAATTACCTTGTTTTTGTCTCAGTTTCCGCAGCAGTTCTTGTGCTAATTCACTAGCATTTTCAGGATTGGGAGCGTTAGGTGTTAAGTCAGTCATGTTGTAATTCAAAATATTTTTTTAGATTCGCGCAGAAACCAAATATCAATACAGTAGACATTTTCACTTTATAATAGGACGCAATTTAAACTAGCATCGGCCTAAGTTATAGAATTTAGACCTTGGTTGCTGCGACTAACTTTATACTGCATCAGCAAATCTTATTCTAATCTTTAACAGCCAACTATCTCTATACTCTACAGCCAAATAAATTTTTGTGTTACCAACGTTACTTATCACAGTCAATAGGGCTATAAGTATGTAGATGTTCACAACCCTTACAGCCAGTCTCAACAAACAACCTTAGTGCATAAGTCCTGAATGTATATCCGCAATTACACGCAAGGCTTAACCAGAATAATCTACTAAGCTTGTATTGAATATAACAATATAAAAATATCTACTTGTAGAATGTTATGACTAATAGTGTTACTGAAGTTCAGGCTCATCGTCGGCAATTGTCAACTCTGGAACGAGCAAAAAAACTGAAAATCTTGGTAGTTGATGATGAACCTGATAATTTAGATTTACTTTATCGCACTTTCCGACGAGATTTTCATGTCCTTAAAGCTGAAAGTGGCATCAATGCTTTAGAAATCTTGGCAGCAGAGGGGGAAGTCGCTGTCATTATCTCCGATCAGCGAATGCCGGAAATGAAAGGCACTGAGTTCTTAAGTAAGACTGTACCTCAATTCCCCGATACAGTTAGAATCATTCTCACAGGTTTTACCGATATTGAAGACTTGGTGGAGGCAATTAACGCTGGTCAAGTCTACAAATATATTACTAAGCCCTGGGATCCTAGCGAACTGAAAGCCGTTGTGCAGAGAGCAGCCGAAACTTATGATTTGCTCAAGCAACGCACAGAAGAATTGCGTCGCGCCAACGCCCAAATGTCATTATTAACGGTTTTGGTACACGTAACTCAAGCAGCAAAGAGTTTAGAGGAAACCTTAACACCCATCGCCACCGCATTTGCTGACAGCTTTAACGCCGATGCCTGTATTCTACAGATGGTGGAAGGAAAAACACTGAGTGCGACACAAGGCTTTTACAGCAGTGAATCAACCCTGAACAACTGGCTAAATCAAGACCCCCTGACAAACGAAGCGATCTCCACGGATCAAATTCAGGTGACAGTCAATGCAGCTAAAGACCCCAACTTAGCCAGTATTAGCCACTATCAAGATCATGGTATCCAAGCCCATGTAGTCATCCCCATTACCTACCGTAATGAGATGTTAGGTGTACTTTCCCTCCAGTGGAAAGAACCAGGTTCTTTACGGGAAGATGAATTAAAGCTCATCCATTTATCAGCCCAACTAGTGGCGATCGCGCTAACAAGCAGTCGTTGTAGTTAAAAGTTTGTATTTGTTGGTGAACATCCTTGAAGCGATCGCCTAATCATCCATAGAAGCGGCGATCGCTTGATCATGAGTTTGAAAACACACCATAGCCTAAACAACACCAAAGTATTTATGCAAGAGGTCTACTGACTATTGGGTTTAAAATTGGGCAATTCCACCGATGCTAAAGACTTACGCTTCTTCGGCGGTCTTTGCGGATAAACTACTGGTGAGGGTGATTGGGTATTATTAGCATCATCAAATGACTCTGGACTGAAGTTTGTCAACGGTAACTCTAGCTCATCCAATGGTGAAGTTGGTGAGTGATGCGGCTCCTGTATTTGCTCTGTTTTTTCCGTCGGGGATACAGTAAAGGATAATGTAGAGTTCGTTGGCGCAGGACTCACCTCTATGATTACTGTTGGCTGTGCTGGTGTCTCTTCTTCTAAAGTTTTCGCCGCAGTTTCCCAAACGGTCGTGTCTACTGGCTCAGCTTCTACAGTTATATCTGACGCAGATGGTACAGATGATGTACTTTCTGGTTGCGAGGCAAAAAACATTTGAATGAGATTTTCTATTTGCTGGTCTAATTCGGCGGAACCCACCGATGAAATTTCTTCCGGTGTAGGGGGAGTAACATCTGGTTCTGGTTCTGGTTCTGGTTCTGGTTCTACTTCTGGTGGCTGAGAGATGATGCGGATCTCTTCCTTTTCCTTATCCTTCACTGGCCAGTCCCAGAGAGAAGGCTGATTAGGCATTGCGTAATCGCTGGAGAAAGGGCGCGGTGTAGGGGGTTCATCCCAAGGTTTTTCTGCCTCATCTTGTGGCGACTCTGGTTCTGCTGACCAAGGTTTAATCGGCTCTGCGTTGGGAAACAAAGACCGGGCTTTTCTGGCAAATCTGGTTTTGTGAGGGACTGGGTTTTCGCCATTGTTAGCACCCGTGTCTGTAGACTCATAATTGGGGATTGATGTGTCCAGACATTTTTCTAAGGCTGCCTTAAATTGTAAAGTTTGGCGTTGCTGTCGCATCAGGCGAGTACGCAATTCTCGGCAGGCGTTTTCTGATTGGATCACCTGTTGAGACTGTTCGCTGTAGTTAGTCTGTAATAAAGAACACTCTCGTTCTAATTGGGCAATACGCTGTTGACTAATTTGTAATTGAGCCTTATAACTATCAATCAGAATTTCTTGACGTTGAGTAGTTTGGACAGCAGTTTCTAACTGTTGAAACAAAGATTGGATTTGTTCTTGGGCTGCGGCTAACTCCTGAGCTTGCTGATTTAGCATTGACTCAGTGACACTAGAGCGTCTCTTTTGCCACTGCATTGCTTTTTCTGCTTCAGCTAAATCATCCCGCAAATGTTCCACTTGCTGGTATAGTTCATTATTGGCAGCCCGTAATTCCTCATTAAGTGCCAGCAACTTCTGAAATTCAGCGTCTACTATTGCTTGCTTTTCACCATCAGGCTCTACTACCCAATCTTGCTGTTTTGCAGCTTGAGAAGCATCGGCACGGGTACTGTCCTGTTCATCTTCTGCTGGGTTTAGGAGTGGCAAATTAGCAGTAGTTGTGTGATCGGCAGGCACAACTGTATAAAAAGGACAGATTGTCTGTTCTGGTTGTAGTGAATTAGCAGAAGAATTAGGAGATTCCATCACAGCCCTATTATTTGAGGTGTCAGCTTCATTCATCACTCTTAAACCACCCACTAAAAAATCCCAACGACGCTAAAAATAGCGTTGCTTCTCAACTGCTGAGGGTTTCATCTATCAGCCAAGTTAGACTTTCTTCAGCATGGGTAGTTAGTCCTTGATGCAGTGTTCCCCGTTTTGCATATATATAACTGATGTCGTTATAACATTATGAGCTTCCCCCCCGTCAACCTTAGTCCTGACGAGGGTTTCGAGTTCAAATGCTACAAATACATAAGCCGCACTACAGATACTTAATCAAGGTATCAGTCTGCTGGCGTTGACTAAACAGTTATACGGTAGCCACTCACTGATAGGATGTCACACGCTAGAGAAATACTGTCTCTGTATATAATTTATCAAATGCCTAGCTCAGAAAAGTTAAAAATTGAAAACGTTGGTTGTCAGTTATCAGTTATCAGTTGACAGTTAACAGGTGACAGGTGACAGTTGTCAGTTGTCAGTGATGATGAAGATTTTCTCCTCTGCTCCGGTTGGTGAATCTCGACTACGCTCGATTACCGCGTAGCCGAACCACTGCTCCCCTGCTCCTCTGCTCCCCTGCTCCCCCAGTCCCTCACGGTAGCCAGCGAGGATGAAAGCCAATAAAGGGGAGTTTTTCTGGCCTGATGCTGCTGATGGCGGTGTCGGAGATGGGTAACAGGGGCATTAACCATAGATTGCTGGAGGCGATCGCTTCTCCATCGTCGGTTTTTAATGTTGTGCTTGCAGATGGATTAGGATCGGTTTGGGGAACTACTTGGTCGAATAACAAGCCTAAACCATCAGGAGATAAGCTCATCTGCACGTTTCTCTGTTCTACGGGTAATACCAGCAAGGGTTTCTGCTGTCCATTTTTTAAGTCAATTGCTACTAAGTAAGGCTGTTCTATGTATTGTTCTTTAGATACAACCTGTGTCAGCAAACAATAAAGTGTGGGTAAGGCTGGATCAAATTGACAACTAAGAATTGAACCTGTAGTTTTCAATAATGATTTTTGGATACCTTGATTTGTCACCAAAAATAATTCTTTGGTGTAATCTGTATTGAATTTTACCATTGCTGCTTGAGAGCCATCTTTAGAGAATGCCTGTACTAGCCCAAACTGCGGCAGAAAATCTAGGGGTTTGCTGGCATCTTTTTGTAGTGGTAGAATGGCGGCTCCTTGCCCTTGGGCTACGGCTACGGCTTTACTATCGGGAGTAATCATAAAATCCCCCCCTGGTTGGCTTTGTAGACGCTGCGCGGTGGGTTTTTCTCCTGAGTTGTTGGTAGTTGGCATCATCCACAACCCAAAATCACCTGGGTTATTTTTATTTCCCCGTTGGATGACAATAGTTTGCCCATCGGGTGATAAGTCGAATTTCAGGTTTTGGTAATCTTTGTTATCTAAAATTAGGTCAATTTTACCTGCTGGTTCTGTTGGTGTATCAGGTTTGGCAGGAATCCCTGTTGTGACTGTGTACAATTGGGCGGAAAGTAAGTCTTGATTACTAGCAGTACGAGCCGAGAATAAGATTTTTTCTCCATTGGGGAAGGGTTTAAAGTCCATGACTACTAAGTCTTTGGGGCTGAGTACCTTTTTCTGCTCGGATGACAAATTGTAAAGTACTAACTGCCCTTGGTCTTGTTGATCTGCGCCAATGTAGAGAATGACGCGATCGCGTGTACGGAATTGGCTAGTAAAGGGCTTAATTAACTGTTTTGGTTGTTCTTTGTCAGCAAACCTATCTCTAGCGCCCTGCAACTGTATTTTATAGTTTGTTCCGTAGGGGGCTGGTGTCAGCAGAGTATAAAGCATCCTGCGCCCCGCCCAACTAAATTTTCCAGCTAAAGGTGGGTCTATTTTTAAGTTCTCCTCTACGCTTTTAATGTCCATCGGACGGCTAAAGGTGAGGGAGAAAGAGATATCATCTGCGCCAATTTGTTGATTTTGCCAAGAGAAATCACGCACGCTAGAGGCTACAACATCGCCTTGTAACATTAACAAGCCAATCAACAAGCTCAAAATTAACATTAGAGCGATCGCTACGCGATCTAGTGGTTGGAGAAAAGGTTTGGTGGTCATTTGTCATTGGTCAGTTGTTAGTTGTCAGTTGTCATTGGTCATTGCTTTGGACTCAGGACTTAATGACTAATGACTAATAACTGTATGGATTTTGTGGTTGAGGAATTTTTTTCAACGACGTAGCAGCAATAGTCACTTGACGTTTACCGCTTAGGGTTTCGGTGGTCATTTGTCCTTCTACTTCTAACCAAGTGTCTGGTGTATAGCGATCTTGATTTGCGCTTAACTTGACTGGTAAACCAACGGGGTAAGCATCAGCCGCACAGCAGGTAAGGACAAATCTGGCGAGAAATATATACTCTTTGCCAATGTCTGGGGGATGAATGACAAATCCTTGTACCTTGGCTTTTTGCCCTATGTATGAATCTGGTTCAGGATAAACGTTAATTGTCCGTACCCAGTCTACAAGCGATCGCTCCTCTGGACGAGTGGAGGCTCGGAAGGATTGGGGTTGCAGGCGAGAGGTTGCTAACAAGTCGGTAACACCCCTTTGGAGGGCTTTATCACTTGCAAAGACTTGAGGTGTAATAATAAAGCCTAAAATTGCCGTGGTTAATAGCAACCCGCTACCCCAACCAGGAGCAAATAAAGTTATGTGCTGAGAGTTTTGAGTGATTTCACGGGGACGTAAACGCCACAGTTCTTTAGCCTTAGCAAAGCCAATAATTAATAAGACGATACCCGCTACTATCACTAACGCAAAATAATTGGGGTGAATCAACAAATTAAGTTTGCCAGTCAGCCAATATCTCAGCAATAAGACTCCCCAAGCTGTAATTGCTAGGACATCAAGCCAAGAAAATATTTTATTGGGAATTTTAGAATTAGTCATTGGTTATTAGTCATTGGTCATTGGTCATTGGTCATTGGTCATTGTTCTATGGACTATTGACTGTTGACTGTTGACTGATTAAAGAACGTGCAAGTTAAGAAAAAGGGTGAACAAGAATGTTAATAGTCCAGCTAGGGCAAATAAGTAAAAGATAGTTTTGGGTTTGAATAGAGATAACATCAAACCGACACTTTTGATATCAACCATCGGCCCAAAGACGAGAAAAGCTAATATTGAACCACTGCTGAATGTCGCTGCAAATGACAGGGCAAAAAATGAATCGACAGTAGAACAAATGGATACTACTGTGGCTAAAACTAGCATGACAACAATTGAGGTAATGGGGCCAGAACCTAGACTGAGGATTAATTCACGGGGTGCTAGGACTTGAATTGCTGCGGCGATCGCACTACCAATGATCATGACTGCGCCTAACTCCCGCAATTCTTGGATGCTGTTGTCTAGCAGGAGGCGCATTTTATCTCTGAAAGGTTTGCTGTTGCTGGCGCTTGTTTCACTGTCTGATGTGAGGTTAGCGTCCAGTCGCGCGGGAATACCACCTGCACGACCACCTAAAATATAGGTTCCCGGACGCAACATACTAGATGAACCTGTATCTTTTCCTTGGGTTCTACCCCGGCGTTTTGTTTCCGGCTTGGCGGGGGGATTGAATTTTAAATAACGTGCGATCGCAGGTTGGACGATGGGTTGTAAGTCTGTTTGTACACTGAAAATACAACCGATAATTGTGGCAATTAAAAGCGAAAATACCACACGTAAAACTACTATTTCTGGTTGATCCCTAAATGCTGTCCATGTTGCCCATATGACAACGGGGTTAATTGTTGGTGCTGCTAGTAAAAAACCAACTGCTACAGGTGTCGGTACTCCTTGCATCAGTAAACGCCGTGCTACTGGTACATTTCCGCATTCACAGACTGGAAACAAAAAGCCGACCATACTGCCAACTAAAGCACCTAAGAGAGGGTTTTTGGGCATTTTTTCCACCAATTTGCGCTCATCGACAAAAAATAGCAGCGCACTGGAGAATAAAACCCCCAACAGCAAAAAGGGCATCGCCTCGACTAGCAGACTCAAAAATATTGTGAAACCATTGTTCAGTTGATTCATGGGCCTCGTAGTCAAAAGCGCTGTGTATTTTTTAAATTATGCCTAGTCATTCTATCGAAATTGTCGGTTATTAGTTGCTAGTTGTCAGTTGTCAGTTGTCAGTTGTCAGTCAGCCAGGGCGGATGGTGGGTAATAAACAAGCGCCAAAATACGCCTTCCACCAATTGGTGTGCTGTTTCACTAACGTATTTAACTGATAACTGTTCCCTGTTCACTGTTAAAACATCTTGTACAACTGACTGCTAACTACTGACCACTGACAAAAGCCCTATTCCTTTATAGATGGGAACTTTTAATGGCAATAGACATCTTGAGCATTGTTTTCTTGTGGAAATAGTTCCGATATTAGCAGACTGGGTATAGAGTTACATAAATTTTAATTACATAAGATTTATACTTATTCCCAATAAACTCTTTACAGTATTACCTTCCGGCATTTTTTTAATGATTCATACTTTTTAAATAGTTGGGGATCACTATAGCTATCGCTGATTATAGCTATGATATATAGCCTGTAATGGTTTGCGGCTTTTGCCCATTATTAATTGGCAAATTAATTTTTCTTATCGCTAACTTACAGCCAAACATTTTTGATCCCGGTGTGATTGTAATTCTGCTGAGGATTGATCTTTTACTATAAAAACTTTTAACTTGCAAGTCCAATCTGTCAAAGTTAACTTATTAATCTTCAGTATTATCACTGTGACACAAAACAACTGTAAGTATTATCACTAAAATAAACTTTGTGTTAGTTTTACTAAATTCAGTTGTAGTCAGAAGCGAGAGTGCTGAAGCGCAGAAGCGAGGCGTTCAGCCTGTGCTGAGTCAAGTGAGTAGCTTGCTTCTCTTAGGTTCCCTCCTTCAACAGTTCTTGTATATATCAGGGTGTCCAGTGTCACAAGAATTTTGTTCTGTTATCTTACCGCCTGTTTTATCTGCTGGTAGCGATCGCGATTTACGTTTAGATTCCACTATCCAAGAACTACCAATGTACACCTTTGGGGTAGAAGTTAGCGTTACTGGTGCAGAAGTGGGAAAATATTTTGATAAATACCCCTTGTTACCAGGAGTAATCTTGTTAGAACAAGGAAAATATGTCGGGATGATTTCGCGACGGCGATTAGTAGAATTTTTGATGCGTCCCTACGGACAAGAGTTGTTTGCTAAAGAATCATTAGATGTTCTCTACAGCTATGCTCGTTTGCCTATTTTAGTGCTGAAGGATACCACGCCTATCTTAACAGCAATGCAACATACACTGAGGCGATCGCCAGAATTTTTGGCAGAACCCATAGTGGTACATACAGCAGACAATTCCTACAAATTATTAGATCCCCACGAATTGAATATTGCAGCTTGGCAAATTCGCGGTATAGAAACTCAAGTCCGCTACGAACGTAGTCAAGCCCAAATGATTCAAAACGATAAAATGGCTAGATTAGGCAGATTAGTAGATGGAGTAGCACACGAAATTTTAGACCCCGTAGGTTTTATTTGGGGTAACTTAACTTATATTTCTAGCTATAGCCAAGATTTACTCAAATTAATATCTGCCTATGATAATTATTTACCCCAGAGCTGCGAAGAGATTAATGATATTAAACAAGAAATTGAATTTGATTATTTAGCAGAAGATTTATCTAAAGCAATAACTAGCGCTCGTTCTGGAGCAGAAAGATTAAAAAAACTTGTCACCAGCTTACAAAACTTCTGCCATATAGACGCAGTTTATCCTAAACCTATGGATTTACACGCCTCCATAGATAGTATTGTGATTTTAATTAAAAGCCGTTTAAAAGGTGAAATTACAATTATTAAAAATTACGGTAAAATTCCCCCAGTCTCTTGCTTTATAGGTCAATTGAATCAAGTATTCATGAATTTATTAAGCCAAGCTGTAGATAGTTTGTTGGATGAATCTGTCCGTCAGCAATTACAACCAAATTCTTGCGACAATACTAAACAGCCAACGATAGAAATTACCACACAAGTTATTTCTCAAGCCGCAACCAAACCCAATGAACACAATTCGCGTTGGGTTTCTATTTGTATTGCTGACAATGGCCCAGGTATGTCTGAGAAATTACAACAACAAATACTCGAAAATTTTTCAATAGAAAAAAGAACCGAAAAAGAGACAAGTTTAGCAGTTAGTTACCGTATCATCACTGCTAGACACGGCGGAAAATTAAATTTTTCTTCCAAACTAGGCATAGGGACAAAATTTGAAATCCTATTACCTTTGCTTTAATATTTGTAGGGTGGGCAGTGCAGCGCCAAGAAGATAATATGGGCAGCATTACTCACCCTAAGTTTAATTGGTTAGCGTAAAGCGATCGCCTGCAACTTTAATTGCTTTTACCAATCAGCAACTTTGCTTTCATCCCAAACTTCCAATTCTAACTCCTGTAGATAGTTTAGTCCACTTTGAATTTGTGTATCTGTACCTTGCAAATCCAAATCAAACCAACCATCTCCAACAGCATTCGCTCCTAAAATTGCCGCCGCAATGTTCACAGTCAAACCATATTCTGATACTAGCCGAGAAATTACAGGTTCCTGGTGATAATCTTTAGAAATCCGTAATCTAATTCTTTTATTAGTAAGTATGTTGTCAGTCATATGTGAACTTTGATTAGGGACTAGGGAAGCAGTTATCAGTTATCAGTTATCAACATCATAAATTCTGACGACTATTCACTGATATGGACTAATGACTAATGACTAATGACTAATGACTAATGACCATTTACTCCACATCTTTAATGCGGGTTCTGCGTTCTACAATCTCTTTCAATACTAGGGTAACTACTGCTAGTAATGCTAAGAGAACTGCGGCGGAAAAGGCTGCTTCTGTTTCGTACTGCTTGTAAGCATCTTCTACGAAGAGTGGTAAACTCTGGGTCTGATTGGCAATGTTACCTGATACTACTGATACAGCACCAAATTCACCCATTGCTCTGGCGTTGGTCAAAATTATGCCATAAAGTAAACCCCAGCGAATTCCCGGTAGGGTGACACGCCAAAATGTCTGCCATTCACTCGCACCCAATGTTTTGGCGGCTTCTTCTTGGTCTTTGCCAAATTCCTCTAATACAGGAATGACTTCACGAGCAACAAAGGGCATACTGACGAATGCTGTAGCTAATACCATCCCTGGGAAAGCAAAGATGATTTTCATGTCGTTTGCTTCCAACAATGGCCCAAACCAACCATTGCGCCCGTAAAGTAAAACAATCATTAAGCCAGCAACTACGGGTGAGATGGAGAAGGGCAAATCGATGATACTTAATACTAAAGCACGTCCGGGGAATTTGTGACGTGCGATCGCCCAAGCCGCACACAAGCCAAATACCGTATTTAAAGGTACTGCTATTAACGCCAATAGTACGGTTAACCTAGCAGCGCTGAGAAAGTCGCTACGGGTGAGGTTCTCGAAAAATGGCCCTACTCCTTTACTGAAGGCTTGGAAAAATACGTTCAGTGCCGGGATATATTGAACTAAGGCTAAATAAGCGATCGCCACAAAGATTAAAATTGTGGGAACCCAACTCTTTTTTTGTGGCGGTTTAGCTTTCCCCTTGTCACTTCCCGATGAGTGTAATTTTGGCTTATTTACCGTCATATCTTCTTGCCCACCCTTGCAACAAATTAATTCCTAACAGCAGTATCAAAGAAATTGCTAGTAAGACTACGCCAATTACCGTTGCACCTGAATAGTCATACTGCTCTAATCTCTGGAAAATTAACACCGGCGCAATCAAATCTTCATAGGGTGTGTTGGAGGCAATAATTACAGTTGAGCCATACTCACCCACAGCGCGAGAAAAGCCCAAGGCAATACCAGTTAAAATCGAGGGAAACAATGGGGGTAATATCACTTTCCAAAATGTTGTCCATTGGGAAGCACCCAAAGACCAAGCTGCTTCCTCAACGTCATGCTCCATTTCTTGCAGTACAGGTTGTACTGTTCTGACTATAAAGGGTAAGGAAATAAATACCATTGCCACCCAAACCCCTACACGGGTGAATGATACTTTAATTCCCAGTGGCGCTAACAAGGAACCAATCCAGCCATTGTCACTGTAAACTGTGGCTAATGTTAAACCCGCTACTGATGTCGGTAGTGCAAACGGTAAATCTACGGTAGCATCTACTATGCGCTTCAGGGGAAAGTCATAGCGTACCAATACCCAAGCAATCAGTGTACCAAATAAGCCATTGAGCAAAGCAGCCAGTAATGAAGTTACAAAAGTAACATTATATGTTGCCAATGCCACATCACTAGTAGCAATTCGCCAAAACTCCGAGGGCGGTTCTGTACTAGCTTTGAGGAACATGGCGATTACAGGAGCAAATAACATTACTGTTAGATATGCAATAGTAATTCGCCATGTCCAAGGCATATTTAACACTTTTTGGATAAAGACTTTCCATTTAGGAGTTTTACTATCAACTTCAGCAATAGGAGATAAGGTCATAGAGAGTTCAATGTGAAAAGATACAGAATATTTAACTTTAGTTGGTAATTGGTAATTGGTGATTGGTAATTGGTAATTGGTGAATCCATTGCTGTAAGCAACTGGTGAACCTGGGGGGTAATTGCTAAAAAACTTTTACCCATTACCCATTACCCATTACCCATTACCCATTACCTATTTACCGTTTGTTTTTGGCTTGAATTTGGTCAAAAACACCGCCATCGGCGAAGAATTTTTTATCAATGTCTGCCCAACCACCCAAGTCTTGAACAGTACCCAAAGTATTCACCTTGGGAAACTTATCTGTTACTTCTTTGGTCTGAGCTATTTTCTCATCTACTGGACGAAATCCTAATTTGACAAACTCTTCTTGGGCTTCTGGTGTATAGAGAAACTTGACAAACCCTTCTGCTACTTCTCTATTACCATGCTTATCGACATTCTTGTCTACCACAGCGATAGGGTTATCAATAGAAATGTTGACATCGGGGATGACATAATCTACTTTGCTGCCTTTTTGCTGTGCCAGGATAACCTCGTTTTCGTAATTGATTAAAGCGTCACCTTGACCTTTACCAAATACATCGGTTGCTTCTCGCGCATCTTTGGCTAAAATCGGCACATTTCGATAAACTTGAGTCACAAATTCTGTTGCTTTTGCTTCGTCTCCACCAGTCTTAATTACGGAGTTCCACAAAGCTAGAAAGTTCCAGCGAGCAACACCTGACGTTTTCGGGTCAGCAGTAATCACTTTAACATTATCTTTAGCCAAGTCTGCCCAAGTTTTGATACCTTTGGGGTTGCCTGAGCGAGTAATAATTGCTGCTACGGATTTAGAAACAATGCCATTATTGGGATTTTCTTGTTCCCATCCAGGTTGAATTAGTCCGGCTTTTTCAATTTTTTGCGTGTCTAAAGCCAACGCCAAGTGGACAATATCGGCTTCCAAACCATCGATAACGGCACGAGTTTGAGAACCAGAACCGCCATAACTCTGTCTAAAGGTGACGGTTTGGTTATGTTCCTGCTTCCATTTTTCGACAAATTTGGGAATGATGGCTTCGTGCGCTGCTTTGGTAACAGCAAAGGACACTAGGGTTAATTCCACATTTGGTTTGTTAGCCGCAACAGGGCTAGCAGTTGGGTTTTGTGTACCAGCATTATTGCCATTGTTACCACCAGTGCAGGCGGCTAGCGCCACGCTCAAAACCGCCCCGACTAATACTAATGATACAAAGCTTTTTAATGAGTTAAATCTAAATCTATGTGTCGTCTGCTGTGCTATCAGCAGCAGTTTTTTCAGGGGACGCAGCCACGGGTTCATTTAATCTCCTCCTAAATCTACAGTTAATCGATAGGAATACTTCATATTACAGTTTAACGATACATAGATAATCGCGAAATAAAAAACTTCATATTACCTATCGGCAATGTGGGGAATAAAATTACTTTACCAGAACACTCGGCAATTAAAAATGCTATTAACTTTCAGTATCAAGTTTTGCTCAACTTTAGCTACTCTCTGATTAAGTAGCTTGATATTATACAGTTAATTACTGTTACTCGTTTATTCTTCAATAAGAATTTTTTTGTAAAAACCGTCTATTTACTTGCTTTTAGGATATTTTTTGATAATTAGAGCGATCGCTACCTCATACTTCCAACATTCGGATATTCTGCAATTTTGTGATCAACTTTATTTTTATACCATATTTTTGCGATAGAGATACCGTTGTTTAACAGTAAAAAGACGTAAGGGTAAGTCGTAATATTTATCACCCTTATTGCCCAGCCTTAATTGATATTAGGCTTGAATTAGATTACTATCAATAGGTAAAGACAAGTCACGCGACCATTCATTCCAAGAGCCAAAGTAATTTCTAGCATTTATTCCGGCTTCTTGCAGAGCAATGACTGTATTAGCTGCTCTAGAACCTTTAAAGCAGTAAACGTATAAGGTAGACTCGGAAGTAATACCGACTGACTGACAAATTTCTAAGATTTCTGCTGGCGAACGGAACATGGGAATACCAGATTCAGATTTCATGAAACGATGCCATTCCAACCAGATAGCATTGGGTATTCTGCCTTTGCGGGGACAAAAATCAGTACCGTAAGGGGAAGAAGTTAGCCCTTGCCATTCGTTGCGATCGCGCACATCTAATTTTATAATTGCCGGATTATCCAGCGCTGCTAACATCTCGCTTGTCGTTACTATCATCTCAGCTTGAGGACGCAATCTAAAAATGCAGCTTTCCCGTTCAGGAACCTCATCGGTAGTAGGTAAACCAGCAGCTAGCCAAGCTTGATATCCTCCATGCAAAATTGATACTTGAGCGCAACCTAAATACTTGAGTAAAAAAGCAGCTCGACAAGATTGTCCATAACCATTATTCAAAGCATCTTCATACACAATTATCTTTTCCCCGCCAAAGATGCCCAACTTGCTCAAAATTCCCGCAAAATATTCTTGCAATTTCTTTAAACCTGTTGGCGAGGAATCTTCTAAAAGATAAGTAAAAAAATCTCGAATATTGATAGATTGTGGAATGTGAGCAGTAGCATAATCTTCAGGATTGCGCGTATCAATGATGACGTTTCTTAATGACTTTTCTGCTAACAAAGACGTGAGTTCTTGAGGAGAAATGAGGAGTTTTATTTTCACGCTTTCATGCTTCTATTATCGTGCCATTGAGCATTATCGCCCTTGCTTAACTTGTGCTTTGAAATGAAAATTACAGAAAAACAAATATTAAGCTTGAAAAGGTAGGATCTAATTTATAGTATTTCCTTTTGTCAAGTGTAAATAACCGAACTATTGTAGAGATATAACCGTATAATATTAGATTAAGCAGTTCCGCTAAATTAAAACAAACAAGAAAAATAGCTCTACCCCAGCCGCTTAACGAAGGAAAGAACTAAGCTACACAACGAACTATCCTCAAAAAACCTCCCCTTCCTCCGCGCTAACCTCAGCGTACCTCTGCGTTAAAAAAGGCTAAACCTTCAATTCCTCCTACCCCGGTAAACCCTCCACCTGCAATAAATCCAACCCCCCCTCAAATATCTCATCAATTGGCAACATTTGCCCATCTTGAGTCATAAACTTATGGTCTTTAGTCGCCCGAATTACAGACCCATCCTCTAAACAATATTCAAACACCTCTTGCTGTCCTCTATTATGCCATTGAGCAATAGGCTGAGTGTAAACAATCCCATTACTATCAACACTAAACACCCTACATTCAATCCCCTTCTCAACAATCTCCCCAATAGGTAAAAACCCATATTCAACCGTCAAAACTTCCGTCTCATAACTTAAACAATATTCAGCGAACTTCAACATATCATCAAATAGCTTTTCAGCTACCTGCTTTTTCACACCATTCTTAGTTGAACCATCAATAAACTTTTCCTGCTGCTTCTGCATTTCCGAAACTTTCTTCTTACCCATAGCACGACGCAGTAAGTCAGCTTGTCCTAAAGAATAACCAGCCATATCTTGAGCAATTTTCATAATCTGCTCTTGATAGACCATAATTCCGTAGGTTTCATTTAATATGGGTTCTAAAATTTGGCTTTCATAATCAATACTTTCTCTACCATGTTTCCGGTTAATAAACTTAGGAATCAATCCCGCATCTAACGGGCCTGGACGATACAGTGCCAAGATAGAAGAAATATCTTCAATATTAGAAGGCTTCAAATCTCTAACTATCTGCTTCATCCCTGAAGATTCCAACTGAAATATTCCTTCTAATTCCCCAGATTCTAAAAGCTCATAAGTCTTTTGTACATCTTTAGGCAAAGTTTTATATTCACCTTTAGCTAAGATTTTTTGTGCCTTACGTTCTGTATTAGTAATTTCATAAGGGTCAATTCTAAAACCGTGCTGCGCTTCAATTAAATCAATAGTTTTCTGAATCATGGTGAGGTTTTTCAACCCTAAAAAGTCCATTTTCAACAAACCCATTGATTCCAAATCTTCCATGAAATACTGAGTAATTACAGAACCGTCATTATTCTTTTGCAATGGGACAATTTCATCTAAAGGTTCCGCAGAAATTACCACACCAGCAGCGTGAACACCAAAGGTTTTGTTAGTACCTTCAATTCGCATCGCCATATCAATCCAATGGCGGACTCTAGGGTCATTATCATATTTTTCTTTAAACTCAGGTTCCGGGGTATCATCGGAAATCATTACCTTAAGTTTGGTTGGTTTACCCCGCACCACAGGAATTAATTTCGCCATTTTGTCAGCTTCCCCGTAGGGAATATTTAACACTCTGGCGACATCTTTTAACACTGCTTTGGAGGTTAGACGGTTAAAGGTAATGATTTGGGCTACTCTTTCTTTACCGTATTTTTCTGTGACATATTCAATCACTTTATCCCGTTGTTCAATACAGAAATCTGTATCGATATCAGGCATTGATTTCCGTTCTGGGTTCAAAAATCGCTCGAAAAGCAACCCATGATGTACCGGGTCAATGTTAGTAATTCCCATTGCATAAGCTACTAGTGAACCCGCCGCCGATCCACGGCCTGGTCCCACAGGGATATTATTATCTCTAGCAAATTTGATGTAATCCCACACTACTAAAAAGTAGGTAGAAAATCCCATCTGTTGCAGCATTTTTAATTCATATTCCAATCTTTCTTTATAGACGGAATCAACTTCGCTGCGAGATTTGCGATTTAATCTATCTAAAAGACCTTGCCAAGCCACCTCTTCTACATAAGTATCAGCAGTATGACCCGCAGGAATGGGGTAGTTGGGAATGCGAGGCTCACCCATGATATTGTAAGGCTCGACTTTATCAGCAACTTCCTCTGTTGTGGCTATGGCTTGGGCGATGATATCGTCTGGTAAATGGTCTCGAAATAGCAGCTTCATCTCTTCACCTGATTTGAGATATTCTGTGCCGCTATAACGCATCCGGTTTTCTTCAATGATCAGTTTGCCTGTTTGAATACATAACAAGGCATCGTGAGCTTCTACGTCAAAACAAGAAATAAAATGAGAGTCATTTGTGGCAACAAATTTAATGCCTAATTCCTTAGCAATTCTAATAATTTCAACGTTAACAATCCGGTCTTCTTGGGAACCGTGGTCTTGAATTTCTAAATAGAAATCATCACCAAACACATCTTTATACCATTGGGCAACTTTCCGGGCTGCATCTGGTCTACCACTGAGGATTGCTTGGGGTATTTCTCCACCTAAACAAGCACTGGTGACAATTAATCCTTCGTGATATTGTTGTAGTAATTCTTTATTGATACAAGGGCGAGAAAAAATCCCTTTACCTTGCACACCTTTGAGGTGAGAAATTGTAGTTAATTTAACTAAATTTTTGTATCCTTTAGTATTTTTTGCTAAAACAACTTGATGATATTTAGGACGACGTTCTTGTTTCTCGATGTCGCCGTTAATTATATACATTTCGTTGCCAATGATTGGCTTAATATTTTTACTGCGGCAAGTTTTCAGCAGTTCAACAGCACCATACATGACACCGTGATCGGTAACTGCGATCGCCTTAATACCCAGTGCGATCGCCTGATCAATCAATTCTGGTAGCTGGCTAGCCCCATCCAGCAGGCTGTAATCACTATGAATATGTAAAGGTACAAAGGACATATATCTCTCCCAGCACTAGCCCACAATATTACCCGTTAGTCAGTTGTCAGTTGTCCGTTTTTTTATTTGAATGAGTCCCCTACCTAAAAATGGGCTATCTTAAAACATCTTCTACCACTGACCACTCACCAATGACTACTGACAACGAAATCTTAGATTAACGCTTTTACAGAAATTTCACTTCCGAAAGTGATGTTTTAATCATTACATCATTTTCATTTACCCATCATTTACCCCACATTCAGCATGAGTCAACCAGAGAGTAATCATCCGCCGGAAACCGAAACCCGCCCTTGGTGGAAGCGTATCCCTCTCACGTTACAAATTGTTATTGCTTTGGTACTAGCAGTTATCTTAGGCATAGCCTTGGGTGCAGGCAACCCCAACCCCAGCAATGCGGCTTTAATTAACAATTTGGCAATTCCTGCCGAACTGGTACTCAAAGCCCTCCGCGCCTTAGCTACACCCTTGATTTTGGTAGCAGTGCTGCATACCTTCATGACTACCAATATCCCAGGTACAGCCGGACGACGACTGGCGGTATTGTTATTAACTAATACTACTGTAGCGATCGTCATTGGGCTTTTAGTCGCTAATATTTTACGCCCAGGCACTTGGGGAGATTTAGCCAAACCACAAACAACGATTACAGGCCAAAGTCTTGATCCCTGGGGACTAGTCAAAGATGCTGTACCAGAGGCTATCCTCAAGCCACTGGTGGATAACAATGTGATTCAATTAATTGTGATTGCCCTGTGTTTTGGTATAGTGCTGCGGGGCTTAAAATCAGAGCAGATTGCTCAAGGTAAGAATACATACCAACCCGTAGAAGATGCGATCGCAGTTTTGTTTGAAGCGGTAATTCGTATCCTCAACTGGGTAATTGCTTTAGTTCCCTTCGCTGTCTTCGGTATTGTCGCTAAAACTGTAGCCGAAAGAGGTTTTGCCCCCTTCCAATCTTTGGCGGCCTTTATTATAGCGGTGCTAGTAGCCCTAGTCTTACAAGCTGCCTATTACTTGTTAAGAGTCAAAATTGGTTCTTGGGTAAACCCCCTGAAATTTTTAGCTGGTGGTACTGATGCCTTTCTCACTGCTTTCTCGACATCTTCCTCCACCGTAGCTATGCCCATCACCTTTGAAGTATTGCAAACCAAAATAGGCTTAAGAGAATCTTCTGCATCTTTAGGCGCATTAGTCGGTGCAAACTTCAACAACGATGGTACAGCCCTTTATGAAGCAATGTCTGCATTGTATATCTCGCAAGTCATTGGGCAACATTTAAATTTGGGGCAACAGTTAATTGTTGTTCTCACCTCTATTTTTGCCTCTGTGGGCGCAGCAGGTATCCCCAATGCTGGACTCGTAACAATGACGTTGGTTTTTACTTCCGTCGGCTTGCCTACTGAGTATATAGCTTTGCTAGTAACTGTAGATTGGTTTTTAGATCGCTGTCGCACTGCAATTAATGTCATGGGTGATATGACAGTTAGTGCTTTGTTAGATGGGAAAAAGCCACGTTGAACGCACCCCAACTAATTGCAAGCAATATAGTTGGGGATTCTTTGGCTATCATGAGTCTTGGCAAACTCCACAATGCCCCGCATAACCTTGCGTGAAATTTCTAAATTGATGTTGGCTGATTTTCGATACAGTCCTCTACAAAAACCGTTAGGGAGTATATGGAATCTCCTATTTCCTGCCCACTATATTAATTACTGATTACGAGTAATAATATAGGACTTACGCACTAAGATTGTCTGTTTAGACTGGGTGTAAGGGTGTAAGGGTGTAAGGGTATAGGTTTAAAGCTTTTACACCCCTACACCCCTATACCCCTATAGCCTTCCCCAAACCTTTGATTTTTCGTTTTCATGCGTAAGTCCTATAATAGTAGTCAAATAGATTAGGACATACAAACGTTACACTAGGAACCTTTAAACCTGTTCCCTGTCACCTGTCCCCTATTCCCTACATCAATGCTGCTGTGGCCCTTTAGCATCACATTCCTTATGCCAACACCGTTTTAAAAGTCCAATCCGCCAATTGTATGCGAAGCGTCGCGGATTTAACTCTAAGTCACGGCTAAACAATGGTTGGTTGAGATACTGCCAAAGGGGAAATTTGATTTTGTCGTGGTTATTAGCCATAGGAGGAATTTTTTATAAAAATGTTGTGGCAGTAGCTCAAAATAGAGAGTGCAACTACCAAATAAGATTTCTAGTTAAAGATGACATAATTTATATCCAATTGTCCTGGTGGCAATTGCGGATTTCTACCTAAAGATTGATGCCGAGTACTTTATAAGGAATATACATAAATTTAATCAGCTAAGAAGCTGGAGGCTAGAGGCTAGAGTTTGACTAGGCAGAGGCTTACACCTCACCTTGCTAATAGTACTTAGTCCTCAGCACTCAGTTCTTAGTTCTCCGTACAAGCTTAACTCCTGGCTACCACTAACAACATTCACCTTAGTTATTGAGAACTTACGCACCTAAATCGTCTGTTAAGACAGGGTTAATTGGGATTAGGGTATGGGGGTGTCTAGGTTTTGCATACCTATACCCCTATACCCTTCTTGCCCAAACTCTTGATTTTTCCTGTTCATGCGTCAGTCCCATTATTCTTGAGTTCTAATGGCTTGCGCTGCGAGGTAGACTTTAGTCCATTCGCCCATTACTTGATGGGGTTTGAGATTTAATTTTTGGGCTACCGCTTCTATAGAATTACCTGCTTTGCGCAGATCCAGTACTTGTCGCCCAATGGGGGTTAAATTGGCATACAATTTCTGCCATTGGTTTTGTGTTAAACCCAAGTTGTTCTCCTGCAAGGAAATTGCTAGCCAGTTATCTACGAGTTCTGGTTTACCTTTGAGGGCAAAAACCCGCACTGCATGATAGCTGATTTTTTCGCGCAGTCGATAGATTTCTTTGATTGGTTTGTTTAATTTCTTGGCGATTTCATCTTGGGTTTTACCTTGCAGGTACATTTTTAACCATTCGACGGCTTCTGTTCCCAAGTTTTCTTGTAAATAGTCGGCAAACTCTTGTTGTACCGTTTGGCGCAGTGCTTGTTGTTCCTCTAATTGTTGTGCTTCTTGATATTCGGCGATCGCTTGGTTATCCACCAAATTAATGCGATTATCGCTATCATCTGTCAGCACTTCCTCGGAAACCAATCTCACTAAATCGCCTCCCGGTACTTGGGTTAAGCCACCACGTTGAGAACGGCGTAAGTAGTTGACGAAACGATATACTAACAAGGGCTGGTTGCGGACTGGTCGCAAACAATACTCTTCTACGGTAGCAAACAGTAAAGTGTCTCTGAGACGTTTATCTAGAGCCACTTCTGCGATGTACGCCATCTGTTGCTGAACGTATGTATCGTTTTGTAGTAGTTCTTGGATTACCTCTTGCAAAACGTCAATAACTGTGCGTTGGCGATCGCGGCTTAAACTGATCCAAGTTTGGATTTTATGCCGTAATGTCGCTAAACTCCCCAAGCGAGTAATCAGATTACGGTATGCACGTTCCCGCCCTACATTCAAGTAGCGTTGGCTTAAAATCTTCCAGCGATATTCCATCGCTTGCTTTGCAATCTCAAGGTCTTTAAGGTTGAGCAGATCCAAGCGTTGTGAATCACGTCCTAACAGCCAGAGAGTGATACTTTCTATTGCAGCCACATTTAGTTCTGAACAGTCCGCAGCTAGCCGCTTGCGCCAAAATTGCGCTAGTTTTTCTGCTTCCGTTACCATAGTGAGATTGCACTCCTCGAAACCCTTCTTTAAAGTGTGCATCACAACCCCCATTTATCGCACTTATCTTGTGAGCTAGCAGTTCACCCTTGAGTCCGCCATCTTCATGAAGACGTATCAATGATTCCATTGTTATTACGTCTTTACTCATGAACTTTATGCAGGAATTCCACTGAATCCTGTCTTTTTTATCGTTCTCAAGCCTAGAAAATCCATGTATGTCGGGTGTTTACTGCCAATTTGGAAACTTTAATTTTTGTAAAGTTCTATGTTGAAACCACGGATGAGGCATTTACTTAGAGTAAGTGCAGATGCCTAATTTTGGGAATTCCGTTGGGAAAAACTAACATTTTGTACCTAAAGAACGATAATCATCTTAATCTAGACGCAGTTTCAGCCGTATAAGTTTCATTTGGGGGAGTTTGGCGGCGATAATCACCGAAAAAGCAGATCCATTGGCTAAAAATTCACAGGCGAACCATTTACCACTCTAGAACCACAGATTCGTTAGGTACTGCAAAATTAGTTTATAGTATAAAATAATACTAATATTTTCCGACCTCTAACCCCTGTCCTTGTATTAGGTAGTTGATTCTCCATTATTTCATGAATAATTTAGGCGATCGCCATAATTTTGATAGTCCGTGGAAGGAAATTCTCGAAGCATACTTTCCTCAAGCCATGCAGTTCTTTTTCCCGGAAACGGCTGCATTAATTGACTGGGAACGCCCTTACGAATTTCTCGATAAAGAGTTTCAACAAATTAGCCGTGAAGCCGAACAAGGTAAACGATACGCTGATCAATTAGTCAAAGTTTGGCAAATCCAAGGTCAAGAACTGTGGCTATTAATCCACGTTGAAATTCAGGCACAAAAGGAAGATACTTTTAGTAAGCGGATGTTCACATACAACTTTCGCATATTTGATCGCTTTGGCGTACCAGCAATTAGCTTGGCGATTTTATGTGATAGTAACCGTGACTGGCGACCGAGTAATTATAGTTACAATTATCCCAATACTCGCTTAAATTTTGAGTTTGGTGTAGTCAAACTTTTAGACTATGAGAACAATTGGCAGGAGTTAGAAAATAATAGTAATCCATTTGCGATCGTAGTCATGGCGCATTTGAAAACTCAGCAGACACGCTCATCACCCGCAGAACGTAAAAGCTGGAAATTTAGATTAATTCGCAGGTTGTACGATTTAGGCTTACAAGAGCAAGATATTCGTAATCTATATCGCTTCATAGATTGGGTTATGATTTTACCAAAAGCATTGGAAGAGCAATTTTGGCAAGAGTTTAAACAATTTGAACAGGAGCGGACTATGAGATACATAACCACAGGTGAGCGTATCGGCTACGAACGGGGAAGAGTGGAAGGACAGCAAGCAGGAAAACAAGAGGGTGAACTAGTCATTATTTTGAAGCTGTTAAAAAGAAGATTGGGTGAACTATCGCCAGAAATCGAACAGCGTATTCAATCTCTTTCTCTAAACCAATTAGAAGCCCTTGGCGAAGCTTTGTTAGACTTTGCTACTATGACTGATTTATCCGACTGGTTGCAAACAAATTCTATGATTTGACAGTCTGATTGGTAGCTTGACAGATTAGGATTTATTACAGCGTCAGTTTTTTAGGAGCAAACCTCTGTCTTTGCAATTTATTACTGTTCCCCCGGCTAATTCTCAAACACCTATCGGCTTAGTTGTCACCTTACACGGTTGGGGCGCTAATGCTGAGGATGTGGCACCTTTACTGCCCTATTTCAATTTACCTGATTACCAGTTTGTCTTTCCCAATGCGCCTTACCCATACCCTTATACTCCTCTGGGACGGGCTTGGTATGACCTGAGAGTGGAAAATATGTATGAGGGTTTGGCAGAAAGTCGGCAATTGTTAAAAGATTTTGTCCTTTCTTTAGAAAGTAGTACGGGTGTGCCTTTATCCCGGACTATCTTGAGTGGATTTTCTCAGGGCGGGGCGATGACTTATGATGTGGGTTCAAAATTGCCCTTGGCTGGTTTGCTGGTGATGAGTGGGTATTTACATCCAGAAGCGATCGCACCTAATAATACCAATATTCCGCCCATTTTAATCATGCACGGTAGACGGGATGAAGTTGTGCCACTGCAAGCTGCTGTTAATGCACGCACAACCGTAGAATCCTTGGGTGTTCCCGTCAAATATCATGAATTTGATACAGGACATGAAATTAATTTGGAAATGTTAGAGGTAGCCAGAAATTTCATTGTTGATACCCTGGTTTAGTCTGAGTTACAATGTTTTTTACAAAATATGGTATAAATCCTGAAAGATTTTAGGAAATCCATGCCATCTAGTGAGTAATATAGATTGAGTGGCACATTAGCGTGTCACTTGATCTGTGCTGGGTGCGAATGCTGCAAAAGGGAGGGGCAAGCATTATGAAAACTCTAAGCATTTCCAAGAAAGAAATTGCTGCCATGTCCGCAGCAGAGGTAGAAGAACTGGCTACTCGTCTAGAGATGGATAATTATAGCAATGCTTTTGAGGGTTTGAATGACTGGCATCTACTAAGAGCGATCGCTTTTCAGCGTCCAGAGTTAGTAGAACCCTATATTCATCTGTTAGACTTAGAACCCTACGACGAGGCATAAATATTTAATACTCAGGAGTTGGGAGTAATTCATAATGAGGAATTAAATCCTAACTCCTTACTGTTGAGTTTTTGTCATGGTTAATTCCCAACCCCCAACAGAAAATAGAAAAAGTCGGGTGCTTGTGGCTGTGGGCGGTGGTATTGCAGCTTACAAGGTTTGTGAAGTAGTTTCTAGTTTATTTAAGTCGGGGGTGGAGGTGCGAGTTATTGTCACTCGTTCCGCACAGCAATTCGTTACACCTTTGACTTTAGCTACCCTCTCGCGTCACCCTGCTTATACAGATGATGATTTTTGGCAACCTACTCACTCTCGTCCATTGCACATTGAGTTGGGTGAGTGGGCGGACTTGTTGGTAATTGCTCCCCTGACGGCGAATACTTTAGCTAAACTAACTTACGGGATGGCTGATAATTTACTCACCAATACCGTGTTAGCTTCTACTTGTCCGGTGTTGTTAGCGCCGGCGATGAATACCGATATGTGGGAACAGCTCACAGTACAACGCAATTGGCAACAGCTATTAACAGATAGTCGGTATCATGGAATTGGTACAGCATCGGGTTTGTTAGCTTGCGATCGCGTCGGTGCGGGGAGAATGGCGGAACCTCCAGAAATCTTAACTTACACCCAGTCGCTTTTACATACCAAAGGTAAGCGAGATTTAGTTGGTAAGCGAGTTTTGATTAGTGCGGGAGGTACGCAAGAGTATCTTGACCCAGTACGGTTTATTGGTAATCCTTCTACAGGTAAAATGGGACTGGCTTTAGCTCAAGCTGCTTTACACCGGGGCGCTATGGTGACGTTGGTACATGGTGCAGCTAATTGGGATGTACCTTTGGGTGTGCAAGCAATTCCCATTATCAACGCCGAGGAAATGCAGCAAGTGATGCTGGAATATTTACCCAACGCAGATATCATCGTCATGTCTGCGGCGGTGGCTGATGTCAAACCTCAAGATTATAGTACAGAGAAATTACCCAAGCGATCGCTTCCCCAATCCTTACCCTTGGAACCTGTACCTGATATTGTTGCCCAATTAGGACAACTCAAACAACCCCATCAGCGTTTGATTGGTTTTGCCGCCCAAACTGGCGATATAGTTACACCAGCGAAGGAAAAGTTATACTCTAAGAAATTGGATGCGATCGTTGCAAACCCCATTGACAAGCCAGATAGCGGTTTTGGTAGTGAAAATAATCAAGCCGTCTTTTTAGATAGTCAAGGGCGACAGCAAAAAATAGCACCTTGTTCTAAATTACAAATGGCACATCTTTTGTTTGATTTCATATAGGGCTAGCAACGTATCTACCACTAAAGGCTGTTACTTTTTTCTCGGCAATCTGGTATAAACAGACATCTAATGCTGATGAAAAAAGGAAAAGCTGATGGCGAATGCTGATACAACTTTAGTTGCGCCGGGTAAACAGCATGACATTCAAAACTTCACCTACAACAGTGCGACTACAAGCGAATTAACTTTTAATCAATCTGTCTCAGGTAGTATTGACGAACAGGAAGAGAAAAACGTATTTACTTTTACTGGTACTGCCGGACAGATGTTGTATTACGATGCTCTCCAGAGTAACTTATCTGATAATGTCCGTGTCCGCTTGGTCGATCCTTTAGGAAATACAATTTTTCTCAACGAGGATGCAGATAATGATTATCCTTTATACCCATCGGAATTTGATCAGGCTAGTTTGTTGACATTGACAGAATCTGGTACATATCAGCTGATAGTGGAAAATAATGCTTCAGATAACTTTGAGCCTGAGAGTTATCAATTCCGATTAATAGATGTAGCGAGTGCGCCTACTTTAAGCCTGAATGAAGTTACTACCTTACCATCAGGAAATGCAGCAGGTTTGTATCGTTTGACAGGTGTACCCGAAACTTTGCGTTTTGAGACTGTTGGAGATGAAGTTCCATCCTTCTTGATTAACAGATGGTACGCCCCAGATGGTCAATATGTTTCCGCGCTTGTTGCCGACGTTAACTTTCCATTTACCAATAGCAGAGCGGAAGGTAGTATTTTAGTTGTTGATGTCTCTACTGTGCCGTATAGTAATTACAGTTTTCAGGTAGAACCCTTTGTTACTCCCATACAATTGAACACATCTATTTCTGGAACTTACAAGCCTGGGGAAATATACGCTTACAGTTTTACCGGGATTGCCGGACAGCTATTGTATTATGGTGGCTATATAGAGGGAGAGGGAGGGTCTTTCAGCCCGTCAGTGACCGTATATGGTGAAAATGGAAATCTTTACCTTTCAACGGGCTTAGGCCGTAGTATGAGGTTTGCGTCTCGTTTGGAACAAACACGTACTTATACGTTGGTTGTGCAAAGTCAGTACGGAGAATATGAAAGTGTTAGTGCTGAGTTTAGCTTTGGAATATCGGAAGTGTATCCAGCAACCAACCTGAGTTTGAATACAGTAGTCAATGAAACTTTACCTGCTGGAGACCCAATAGAACTACAATATAATTTTACAGGGCCACAACTACTATATAACTTTACAGCGCAAGGATCACAAAAGTTAATTTTCGATAGCCTGATTAATGGTTTGGCTCCCGTTAGTTGGTCACTTTACACTCAAGACCCATTTGTACTTGTAGCGAGGGGTGGGAATATTGGCTCTGATTTTACAGTTGACGTGTCACCTATTGATACTGATTATGCGTTGCTGATAGAAGGTCTTAATAGTACCGATGTCAACCTTAGTTTCCAAGTTATTAGCATAGATTCGACAGATATTATTAATGGTACTTCTGAGCGAGATACTTTGATTGGTTCTGATGCTAACAACTTGATTATTGGTTCACAAGGCGCTGATGTTCTCACGGGTGGGCTGGGTAAAGATATCTTTCAATATACCAGTCTGGTGGATGGAGGCGATCGCATCACCGATTTTACTGTCGGTAGCGATAAATTTGAATTGGGACAATTGCTAGAAAGTCTTGGTTATTCTGGCACAGATCCCATCGGCGAGGGATATGTGCAGTTTAGCTCTAGGGGAAGAAATGGTAGTTCTGTGAATATTGACCCTGATGGTTTCGCTGGTGCTGCAAAAGCGAGAAATTTCATCTTTGTCGAAAATGTAGATGTTGCTAGTTTGAGTGATCAGCAAAATTTTCTGTTTTTATAACCCTGATTTTACTAATAACCAAGAGGAAAAAATATGGCGATTTCTTCTATAACTTCAGTTGCGCCGGACACAGAGCAAGCTATTCAAAATCTCAGCTACAACAATGCAACCACCACAAGCGAATTGACTTTCAATCAATCTGTCTCAGGTACTATTGACGAACAGGGAGAGAAAAACGTATTTACTTTTACTGGTACTGCCGGACAGCTATTGTATTACGATGCTCTCCAGAATAATTTATCTGATAATATTCGTGTCCGCTTAGTCGATCCTTTGGGAAATACAATTTTTCTCAACGAGGATGCAGATAATGATTATCCTTTATACCCCTCGGAATTTGATCAGGCTAGTCTGTTGACATTGACAGAATCTGGTACATATCAGCTGATATTGGAAAGTAATGCTTCAGATAACTTTGAGTCCGGTAGTTATCAATTCCGATTAATAGATGTAGCGAATGCGCCTACTTTAAGCGTGAATGAAGTTATTACCTTACCATCAGGAGGAGCAGCAGGCTTGTATCGCGTGACAGGTATAACCGAAGCTGTGCGTTTTGAGACTGTAGGAGAGGGAGTTGCATCAATCAGAGGCAGAGTGTATTCTCAAAATGGTCAATTTTCTTCCCCGCTTTTTGCCGACGTTAGCTTTCCATTTACCATATCTGAAGGAAGTATTTTAGTTGTTGATGTTTCTGGTGTGCAGGATAGTAGCTATAGTTTTCAGCTAGAACCCTTCGTTACTCCTATAGAACTCAACACACCTATTTCTGGAACTTACAGACCTGGGGACATATTTCTTTATAGTTTCACCGGCATTGCCGGACAGCGATTGTATTATGATGCTCTAATTGAGGATAATTTTTCCAATGCTTCCGTAAGCATAGTTGGTAAAGATGGTTATATTTATCTTTATGGGAATGTAGACTCTGATGTTCTGTTTACATATCCTTTCCCAGAAACAGGCACTTATACTTTGGTTGTGCAAGATACATCAGGAGCATATGAAAATCCTCCTACTGAGTTTAGCTTTCAACTGTTGGATGCAGGAGCCAACACCCTGAGTTTGAATACAGTAGTCTCTGGGACTGTGCCAGCTGGACAACAAACACAACTGTATACTTTTAAAGCACAACCATTACAAAAGTTATTCTTCAATAGCCTGACTGCTGCGCCTTCCTCAGCTAATTGGATACTTTACGGTGACAACCCATTTATTCCTGTGGCGAGGGGTGGGAATATTAGCTCTGATTTTGTAGCTGACCTGTTACCTTACGATATTGATTATGTGTTGGAGATAGATGGTTTTGGTAGTACAGAGACTAACTTTAGTTTCCAAGTTACTAGCATTAACTTGACAGATATTATTAATGGTAGTTCTGAGCGAGATACTTTGATTGGTTCTGATGCTAACAACTTAATCATTGGTTCACAAGGCGCTGATGTTCTTACGGGTGGGCTGGGTAGAGATATATTTCAATATACTAGTCTGGTGGATGGAGGCGATCGCATCACCGATTTTACTGTAGGTAGCGATCAATTTGAATTAGGGCAATTGCTCGAAAATCTAGGTTATCAAGGTACAGACCCCATCGGCGAGGGATATGTGCAGTTTAGATCCAGGGGAAGAAATGGCAGTTCTGTGAATATTGACCCTGATGGTTTCGCTGGTTCTGCAAAAGCGAGAAATTTTATCGTTGTCGAAAATGTTGACGTTGCTAGTTTAAGCAATCCTGAGAATTTTATATTTATCTCTTCCGCAAGTTATTAACTTAGCAACGGCTAATTTTAATTCATTTCCAGCCGCCACAATTGACTATAAGTATAGACACTTAATTAAATATAAGTTTGTAGTAAGGACTTTAGTCCTTTCAAACCCAGCAATAGAGAGATAAATCGCTCTCTCCGTTCGCGTAGCGTGTCGTAGACAGACGCTACGCGAAGACTACGAACAACAACTCATCTTATATTTAATTATGTCTACCTACTTACTAATTCCAGCAATCTTTGTAACATATCTATTACAGCACTTTTCACCTTGATGAGATACATTCATCTAGCCTCTAACCCCTAGTTTCTAGCCTCTGTTCCTTTGCAAAGTTTACTCCACTCAACTGAAAAAGGCTGTATCATCGTTGGCTTAGAAGGTTCCGACGTTCTTACAGGTGGTTTAGGTACGGATATCTTCCGATATAGCAGTAATACAGAGGGAGGCGATCGCATCACTGATTTTACTGTCAGTAGTGATAAAATTGACCTTAGCGAAGTTCTAGACAATCTTGGTTATACAGGTACAGATGCGTTGGCGCAGCCTGCCGAAGGCATCGCTGATGGATATGTGCAGTTTGGCTCAAGAGGAAGACTAGGTACTTCTATCAACCTTGACCCTGATGGTTTCGCTGGTTCTGCAAAAGCTAGAAGTTTTATCGTTGTAGAAAATGTTGATGTTGCTAGTTTAAGCAATTCTGACAATTTTCTTTTCTTCGATACTTGATTTTAAAAAAGCTAAGGCTGACATAGATGTTTCTTAGCCAGCCTTTTGACCAACAAATTTATTTTTTAGTAGGTTAATTTATGAAGCAAATCCTGCAAATACTTACCCTTACAACTGCCAGCTTAACTTTCAACTTCGCCACTGCTTGGTTTAATCCATCTCAAGCCGCAACTATTAATTACACCATTGAAGTCTCTATTGATTCCGGTTCACTATCTGGAAATAATTACTTTGGTTCCTTCAGCTATGATAACTCAAGTTTAACTGGCTCTGGTGAAGAATTTATTGACGTTTCTGATGTTTCATTTAACTTTGATGGCACTAACTATACAGTAGCTAATAATCCACAAGTAGCTTTTTTAGATGGGAAGTTTTTGGGATTAAGTTATTCTCCTGAACCTTCTTTGTCTTTTATTCCTGGTTTTTTTGATGTTAGTGAAGCCTATTTTGCCTATGATTTTGGTTCCTTCAGTAGTGGATTCGGTGATGTTACCTACACTCTACAAAATACATCAGTACCTGAACCTACCACTGTAATTAGTCTAGTCGCTGTGGGGGCTTGGGGAGTGACTTCCAGATTAAAACGCAAAGCTAGAACAGCATAATACACATCAAAAGGGTATAGCGTCAATTAATACCATAGCCTTCAGACTGGGTGTAAGGGTGTAAGGGTGTAGGGGTGTGGGTATTGAATGCTTACCTCCAATACCCTTTTCCAAACCCTTGATTTTTTGTTTTCATTAACCTCTACGTGGACGGTAAACACTCTATCCTCATTCTTGGACTCCTGACAAAGCCAAATGAGACATCAGGTAAAGTAAAGTAAAGATAGCTTAATAATGTGCTAACACATGACTGTTTCACAATTGCAGGAAATTTCTGCTCAGTTAGAAAGTCCAAATTTGCGCGATCGCATGGTAGCCCTTGCCAATTTACGGAATATACCTGCTGAGGATGCTGTACCTTTAATTAAAAAGGTGCTAAAAGACGAGTCTTTGCAGCTGCGATCAATGGCAATATTTGCGCTGGGTATCAAGCAGACAGATGAATGTTATGAGATTTTGACAGACATTTTGCAAAATGACCCAGATT
Organism: Leptolyngbyaceae cyanobacterium; assembly: GCA_036704005.1. Taxonomy (GTDB): domain Bacteria; phylum Cyanobacteriota; class Cyanobacteriia; order Cyanobacteriales; family Nostocaceae; genus Trichormus. The sequence continues at coordinate 37,895 of DATNQO010000112.1, forward strand.
ATGGGATTAGGGCTGACGCTGCTGGTGCTTTAGGTTATTTGGGCGATAATAGAGCCTTAGAAGTACTTTCACGAGCATTTTATGAGGACACCGACTGGCTAGTCCGCTTTAGCGCTGCTGTTTCCCTTGGTAATCTCAAAGATCCACGCGCCCGTCAAGTTTTGCTTCAAGCATTAGACAGCAAGGAAGAAGTCATACAACAAGCAGCCATATCTGCTTTAGGAGAAATTGGCGCGATCGAGTCTGTTGATAGTATCCTGCGTTTTGCCCAATCAGAGGATTGGTTAGTTAGACAACGCTTGGCAGAGTCGTTAACTAATCTTCCCACTGCTAAGAGTCTGTCAGCGTTGAAATACTTAGAGAAAGACAATCATCCTAATGTTGCGGAAGCAGCGAGGATTGGTGTCAAAAAACTTGAGGAAGTGGGTGTTCAAGCTTAATAGGGGTTAGAGGCTAGAGGTTAGGTGTTTTTATTCAGATGACAAATGCTGTGTCAAGTCCCGTGTTAGCTTTTAATAATAATAAGTGGGATTTTCAGAATTTAGGCTCAGGTAATTTCATGAATATTGAAGAATTTTTTGAATTGAGTGCAGGCAAGTGGTTTTCTCATCGTACCAGCCATCATTTAGCCTTTAAGCAATCTGAAGATGGCAAGTCTGATCTGGTAATTGAGACACTAAGCGCAGATCACCCAGAGGTAATCAAACTGTGCGAATTGTACGAAGTTCCTGCTAGTGCTGCTTCCTGTGGTGCGAGAGTTAGCTGGAACGGTACAATGGAATGGGATGAGGAAAAACACACAGGTTCTACAGTGTTAGTTACTGTACCAGATGCCGATAATCCCCAAGAAGGTAGGTTACTGCGGGAGATGGGTTACGCCGAGAAAGCCCCTGTGGCTGGACGTTATAAGATGGGTGAGGATGGCGCTTTGACTCTCACCACTGAGTATGAAACCATGTGGTCTGAAGAACGCTTATGGTTTGCTAGCCCCAATTTACGGATGCGTGTCAGTGTTCTCAAGCGGTTCGGTGGCTTTAGTATGGCTTCCTTTACCTCGGAAATTCGCATGGGTGGTAGTCCGGCGGCGGCGAAAGCTGCGGAGGCGGCTAATTCTACCTCAAGTTAGGAAACACAAGGGGAAGAGGGAATTAACAGCAGTCCTTGTTCCCCTTTTTACGCAACGCTAGGCGATCGCACTTTCGCCGTTTTGACAATTTTTAAAAGACTGCTCAAACTGCTGAAGTTAGCCTATCTTGTTCACGAGCTGCGACAACTAGAACTAAACACAAAGCTGCAACAGCTTTTTGCCATTCTTGCCTAATTTGCTTGTCTTTCACTCCGGCAAACATTTCTACTAAGCGAGGTACAGAAGCTTCTAAAGCTGCACGCGGAACTGGACGGTGTAACTCAACCAAATTAGTTAGACTTTTCTGATTATTCACAAAACCAATTACCCATTTTGTTGTATGGTCTGGACTATCAGGAACTCGCTTCACTGCTAACTCATTTTTCAACCAATTGTAAAAAGCTGGTAGTTCCTGAGCTAAAACTGCTCCGGCTGTTGATAAAGTTTCCTTGAGCAAATTGACATCTAAACTATCTAATTCTTGTTGTAACTTTGGTGAATCAAGAAATTCATGAAGTGGTTTCGACAGAATAGTTTCTAATTGATTAGAGGCAATATCTAAGTGCTGGGTGAAGGTGAAAGATAAAGATGTCATTTTAGAAAAACTCCCAATATTACTGACTATTGATTTGATGTTTTTTCGGAAGGTGTAAGCAGAAAAGCTTAGTTTTATTCAAATTCAAAGCATGAGGTGCATTAGCAGCTATAAAGACGGAAAATTCGTAAGTGTAATATCTTCACCTGATAAATTTAATATTTCTCTGCTTTCTCAAGCATAATTTTTTATATGCTGATACTAATTTACTATGAAGTTGCAATAAATAAATGATGTAGAGATTGACATATCAATTTCGGAGAGTCAAGAATAAAGTGCATCTGCATCAAGCAATGGTATGGCAACTATCATATAGTAACGTTGAGTTAGGAACACCGTACTGTATCTAAAGCTAGAAGCTCAATATAAAGATGCTGTTGTTGAGGGTAGCTAAAACCCATCTATAATTAACTATTCCTACGGGTAGGTATGCCCATCTGATACCGTTTCACTTTAATATTGATACACATAGGCAGCAGGGGGGCAGGGGGCAGGGAGCAGGGGGAAAGAATTAGAGGTTTGTCATTTGTATCAGGTATTTCGTGAAATGGTATGACAAGAGTTAGATTAATTTAGTTTATCTATTTTTTTATTAAACTTGCGGAATAGATAAGACAACTCGGTATAAAATAAGTTAATCTCATCAATCAATTCCCCCAACTATAAATGGACTGGATTACGCTACTGCGATCGCTACAGTCTGATTTTATTAAGAGGTTATCATCTGGTTGTCTTCTCCATTGCGAAATAGAAGGTCAATATAGTGAGTTAACAATTATCTCTGGCGAAAGATTAAAAACTCTCCGGGATTTTTGCTGGCAGATGGCTGAGAAATACAAGCGAGTTTCGCCAGTCCGCGATGTTTTTATTAGCTACCTCAAGGGAAAATTGGGGGAGGAAGTTGTTAAGGAAAGGTTAGCTGATTTGATTACAGAAGTCGATTATGAGAAACGACTTGGTGGCGATGGCAAGATAGATTTTACTTTAACTGCTAACCCTGCTATTGGTATTGAAGTTAAATCACGTCACGGCAGCATTGATAGGGTGAAATGGTCGATTAGTGCGGAAGAAGTAGAAAAAAATGCGGTGGTAGTTTGCATTTTTATTCAAGAAGATGTTAACGAAGCACAATCAGCATATCACTTATTATTAGCTGGCTTTTTACCAACTCAAATGATTAAATTAAAGACTGGTAAAATATCATTTGGGATAGAACAGTTACTTTATGGTGGTGGTTTGTGGGGGTATTTGGAACAGTTACAAACCTCTGTGCATTATTCTTTTAGGCAACCACCAGCAATATATCGGTACGAATCTCAGCCACAAGTCTTCAATAAGATAAATACAAACAACTCTATTAAAACAGCTTTCACTAATAAGAAAGATATTTTACCTTATAGAAGAGAAGAAGAGGCAAATTTAGATTATACACAACTTGGTGATGCGTGTTTTGCTCAAGGAGAGTATACTGGGTCTATTAACAATTATACTCAAGCATTACAGCTAAATTCGAGTGATGCTGAACTTTATTATAAACGGGGTTTAGCCTATTATCAACTAGGTGATTATGAGGCGGCGATCGCTGATTATTCTCAAGCCATAAATATTAATCTCCACGATGCTAAACTCTACCATAAACGGGGTTTAGCTTTATCTCAAATTGCTGCTTATGAAGCGGCAATTGAAGATTATACTCAAGCAATTAGAATTAATCCCCATGTGGCTGTGACTTATAGGAACCGCGCAGAAGCACGCTCTCATTTAGGGGATAATCAAGGAGCGATTGAAGATTATACCCAAGCAATCAAAATTAATCCCCAATATGCAGATATATACAAGAATCGGGGAATTTCTCGTTATTTATTAGGCACACAAACGGGATTTACTCAAGCAATTAAGGTTAATCCCAACGATGCTAATGCTTACAAAAATCGGGGTAATGCAAGAGCAGATATTGGTGATTATATAGGCGCAATCGAAGATTACACGCAAGCAATAAAGATTAATCCTAACGCGGCTGATGCTTATTATAACCGTGGTAACGCGCGTTATGATTTGGAGGATGAAGAAGGTGCGATCGCAGATTACACCCAAGCAATACAAATTAATCCCAATTACGCTGATGCTTATTACAATCGTGGTAATGTGCGTGCAGCAATAAAAGATAAACAAGCAGCAATTGCCGACTTTCAAAAAGCAGCAGATATATATCGCAAAGAAGGCAAATTAGAGGCGCTAAAAGATACGCAACAAAGAGTTTTAGAATTAGAAATAGAAGAATCAATTGATATTTTAAATTTTTGAATCAACAATACTTTAATACAGTAGGTAGGAGCGCACAGATATGCGCTACCTGATTTTTTTGATTGATAAGTAGGTAGACGTAATTAAATATAAAATGAGTTGTTGTTCGTAGTCAGCGATTTATCGCTCTATTGCTGGGTTTGAAAGGACTAAAGTCCTTACTACAAACTTATATTTAATTAAGTGTCTCTACTTATTTGTTCTCTAGCCTCTAGCTTCTCAAGCCTAATCCCTATTTTTAAGTCAAAACTAAGTTATCGCGGTGAATCACGGTTTCTGCACCTACATAACCTAAAATTGTGGGAATCTCTTTGGAATGACGACCGCAAATTTTTTGTAAGTCATTGCTGTTATAGTTAACTAATCCCCTGGCAATTTCTTTACCTTGAGTATCTAATAACTGCACAGCATCTTGGCTATCAAAATCACCTTCAACTGTTTTGATTCCGGCTGCTAATAAGGATTTTCCTGCTTGGACAATGGCGGCGATCGCACCTGAATCTAGGTATAATTTACCAGCAGGTACTAAACCGTAAGCAATCCAACGTTTACGAGCAGAAGTTGGTTCTGGTTGGGGTTGAAAATGAGTCCCTATCATTTCCCCTTGTAAGATTTTCTCAATATTACGGGGAAATCGCCCTTGAGTTATGACGGTACGCACTCCCGCCGCGATCGCAATTCTGGCGGCGGAAATTTTTGTCACCATCCCCCCAGTACCCCATTGAGAACCTTGAGTTCCTGTTTGCACCTGTAAGTCTGCTAATTCTTTGATGCTAGTTACTAAAGATATTGGTTGAGCATCGGGGACAGAACGGGGGTCGGCTGAGTATAATCGGTCTACATCGGTGAGTAAAAACAGCCAGTCTGCCTCGACAAGACTAGCAACCAATGCTGAGAGTGTATCATTATCACCAAATTTCAGTTCATCTACGGCGACTGTATCATTCTCATTAACTACGGGAATAACTCCCAGCGCTAGTAATTCCTGAAAAGTATTGTAAACATTCAAATAACGGCTGCGCTGTACCAAATCGCTACGGGTGAGCAAAACTTGAGCGATCGGCTGTTGCAAGGTGGTAAATAAATCGTCATATACACGCATTAATCGACCTTGACCAACTGCTGCTACCGCTTGTTTGAGGGCGATCGCTTTGGGACGTTCGGTTAAACCCAACCGCGCACAACCCACACCCACCGCACCAGAGGAAACTAAAATCACACGATTACCTTGCTGTCTCAGATAACAAAGCGTTTCCGCTAAAGTCGCAATGGTAGAAAGCGCTAATTGTCCAGTTTCCGGTTGCGTGAGGCTAGAAGTGCCAATTTTGACGACAATTGTTTTGGTCATTGGTCATTTGTACAGTCAACAGTCAACAGTCAACAGTCAACAGTCAACAGTTTTTACTCTGGACTATGGACTCTGGACTAATCATAAAGTTATAAAGCGCCAGTCCTTCTATAAGTGAAGGCTGACGCTTTACTAGTTTATATTGATTTATTATGCACTAGGGTCTTTTTTTGTTAACCCCATTTTATTAATACTTATATTCTCCGAAATTTTGCTGATCATCATATTTCTTAATTATTTCTTTAGGTTTTATTTGTTTAAGGATTATTACTTGTTGTAACTTTTGGTATGTTCAGGATTAATTGAGGCTCCTAAAATCTCGGAAAACCAAACTTCAAAATTGCGGATGGGGTGAGAACGCAAAGCCGCTTCAGGATGGACGATTGGCTCGACTAAAATGGTAAACATACCTAAACGATTACCTGCTAAGACATCGGTAAATAAGCGATCGCCTACCATTCCCACCTGCTCAACTGGTAAATTCATTGCTTGTAACGCTGCTCTAATTTTGCGTCGCGAGGGCTTGGCTGCACCCAAGTAGTAAGGTATGTTTAAGGAGCGAGCAATACCACCAATACGTGCTTGGTTGAGGTTATTGCTTACCAACCACAGCGCCGTATGGCTGCGAATCTCTTCTACCCATTGTTTCAGTTCTGGTGAAGCTTCTCCTACTGTAATTGGTACTAAGGTTTCATCTACATCTAACACCAATCCCTTGAGTTTGTGATGTTGAATAACATCTAGGGTAAGGTTTAATACTGAACCCGCCAAAATTAAATCAGGCTGTAAAAATTTGTTCCAAGTCATAGGATTTTGGATTTTAGATGTCGATGTTGGATTGAGCATTTTTGGTTTAAGGGTGAATATCCTTAAATCTCAAGTTAGTTTTAATTGAGTATGATAACAGTTGCCAATGCTAAGGTTTGTATCAAGGACTAAAGTCCTTACTACGAACTCAATAGGCTTTTCAGCTATCCCCTACTTATAGAATTCAAAATGCCAAAACCCACATATTTTGAGATTTTGGCATTTTACTAGATGTAGATTAATTACCGTTGTAACTGAATAACAAAGTTAGTCAACCAATAGTTACTAGAACGGTTTGATCCTTGGCATCAAATTGGACTATGGTGCAACTAACTATACTTCGTCTTCCTCAAATTAAAAATCAAAATCTGAAATTTTTAATTTTTAATTGAAAACTTTTGATTTTATTCAACTTCATTGAAAAGTTGTTCTTCTAATAAGGGTTGCACCTTGCGAAACTCTTCCGGTGAGAGTAAAACAGGTTCGCCAGTTTTGGTAATTTTGGCGAAAAATAGCAGAGGATCAAGAGGTGTATAAATTGCATACTCCTGGTCATCATGATAGAAGTTAGCAAGTAGCTGGAGTTGTTCTGGTTCCAAATCAGCCGCTTCGTCTTCAATTTCTAGAGTAAATAGCTCTGATTCTTCTACAGGAGGTAAATCGCCGGCTACTGTTAAAGCGTAGGCGGTTTGTTTGAGTACCAAGTTTTGCTCTGCTAGGACAGCTTGAGCAGTAGCAAAGAGGTCATCAATAATGGCATCATCAAATTCTACGAGAATTGCTTCTTCGTTTTCGTCATCGCCTTCCCAAGCAAAAATTTCAATGGGTGAATCGACAGGAAGTAGCAGAACATATTCTTGTTCATCCACTGTGAGCGAATGTTCAACATAACATTCCAGCGATCGCCCTTTTTCATCGGTTAAGGTGATGGAACCTGTCGGATCATGGTCGTTATCTTCAGAAAATGGAGAGGAAAACATAGCCAAGGTATGAAACTTTATAAGTACCAGCAGATGTGAAAGCCGCTTTACTCTTGAATGACAATTATGTCAAGCGAAAAGCTTTAGACTTAGATACAACTGCTATGTAACAGCTTTCAGAATATCACGTTCAAAGGTATCAATACTCGACTGCTACAACCGAACTCTGAGCATTAGTTCGCCTAGTATCCAACCACTGCTGCAAAATCAATGCTGCGGCTTTGCGATCAATTAAGCCTTTGTTGCGTGATGGGGAACGATTTTCAGCTATGAGCATTTGTTCTGCTTGGAAAGAAGTCAGGCGTTCATCAACGTATTCCACGGGTAAGTGCAAAGCCTTAGCCAGCCTTGTAGCAAACTTCTGCACTTGGCGAGCCTGAAACCCTATAGAACCGTCCATTGAATAAGGTAAACCCACAACCAGAACTTCTACCTGACGCTCATTCACTATATCTTGTATTTGCTGGACATCTCGTTCAAAAGACTTGCGCTCAACGGTGGTGATCCCAGTCGCAATCAACCCAGTGCGATCGCACCCCGCTACACCCACACGCTTGCGTCCCACATCCAATCCCAAAGCTGAAATATATTTAGTCATTGCTCATTAGTCATTAGTAAGTACAGACGCGATTAATCGCGTCTGTACGGTAATTAGTCAACAGTCCATAATAAGGGCAAAGGCTTCTCCCTTTTCTCCTTCCTCTTTCACCTTTCCCCGCATTTCTCCTCACTTCCCAGTCCCTAGCCTCTAGCCTCTAATCTCTACTTTCCCCATCAACTGGCTCTTGCTGACTTGAGGCTTCTTTTACCCCAAAGGCCATAGGTTCTGATGGGCTGGGTACGGGAATGTCTGGGGATGATTGCTGTCCGGTATTTACCCATGACATACCCCCAGGTATGGGTTTACGTGCTGGCTGTAGCCCTTGGAGGACATCAGTCCATTGAATACCTTCCAAGGAGACAAATTTCGACTCCCGCAGTTTGTGCCAGACTGAGCGAGACATGATCAGGGTGTGTTCTATGCGTTTTGCACCAATGCGCTCTAAATATTCTTCTCGCTCTGGCTGGTAGTCAGAGGAGGCTAATTGTAAGCCTTGTTGAGGGAAATCTTGAGCAATACGTGCTAGCTGAGACAGTAATTCTGGATATAGCCAAGTATAAGCAGGGTGAACTGTCAAGGTGGCTACGTGGGGAGTTTCACCTTTGCGGTCTAATTGTACTTGAAAATAACCGATCGCCGCTTTGCGTTGTGGTTCAAATACATACCCGCTTACTACTTCAATTTTTGTTACCCATTGTTTGATCGCATCTCTAATTGCGCCGAAGAAACTGGTTTTAAAATCGCGAGTATTGCGATCAAACACTTGGCGCACCAAAGGCGGCATTGATGCTGTATCTAATTGATACAACAACTGAGCATCAGCATTACTTACTGGCAGCAGGTTGGGTAAATCTGGCTCGGCTTGTGCTAATTCCTTTAATAAATCGGGGTCAATTTCCCAGTAGGTCATTTCTGCCAAACGCTGAAACCCATTTTGCCGATAAAGTGCTAAGGCTTCTATATCGTTGACATTCACCTCTAACAGCCAAGTACGAGCTTCGACAATCGTTTCAAAACAGTGGCGTAATAGTTGGGAGCCAATACCTTGCTTATCGACAGCCCGATCCAACACTACCCGATCAACTCGCCAAGTGCTGCGCGTTCTGTTGAAGGGCGAAACTTGAATCATTCCTAACAGCATCCGCCCCTGTTCGGCTACATAGGCACAAAAACGGTACTGTAGCGGGTTGGGGAACCAGCTCAAAAACTTGAGTAAACCATACCAGCGACGCAGCCATTGCATTTGATTAGCAACAGCACTAGCACCGTGGGCTGTGTCGGCCGCAAATGATTCTTGAGATATCCGCTCGATTCCGTCCAGATCCCGGTAATGGACTGGCCGGATGACAACGCTGAGATTGCGGGGAAGTAGTGAGGTCATTTTTTTTGGGGCTGCCATTTAGCCTTAACGGATTGGATCGGGGGAGATGCTGCAATAATTTTAACGGCTTTATGCTCTTTACTGTTGCACCCAAAGGGTGATTTTCCTAGCTAAAGGCTAAAAAAATAGAAAAAGCAGACTTGATAGGTAACACTTTCAGATGGAACCAACAATATCCGCTTTTATTTTATTGGTTTTTTTATTAATTATCTCTTGCTATATCATAACCCTTGCCGAGAAACCAGTTTTTCAACGTTGGCTTGGGTTTGATGCAATAATTGCTGTCTACTATCTTCTATAGTCTGTTGCAGGGTCGGAACTAAATTCCTGGCTTGTAAAGTCATGTGTAGCTGGAGGTGGGCAACATATTCGCTAATGTCTTCTTTGGGTAGAACTGTGCCGTTTAATAGGTTTGATTCGATTGCCACCGTATTCTCCTTATCCTCTTTAACAATTGCTTCACATTATCAAAACTTATCATGCTGTTTCACTTCGCTTCTTACTTCGCAATGAAGTTTAACTAAATTGGGGACTGGGGACTGGGCGAGATGGGGGAGATAAGGGAGATGAGGGAGATGAGGGAGATAAGGGAGATGGGAAAGCAAAGGAAAAAACTGTGGACTAATTACCAATTACCAATTACCCATTACCCATTACCCATTACCCATTACCCATTACCCATTACCCATTACTAATGACTAATTGACCTAATACTGCGGTATCTGTCGGTGCGGATGTTGGTGATGACTGTGCGGATCTGATTTTCTGGTTCTCCCAAGGTTGTTAGTAAATGGGCGCTTAACTCTAGTGCGGCTTCAAATTCTGGTTGTACTACTTCCTTTGCACCCATTTGAGTTAGGATGTCTATTTCTCTGTTGTGGTGGGAACGGGCGATTATATCTAACTCTGGGGCGATCGCTAAGGCTCTTTGTAGTAGTAATCTAGAACTGGCAGGATCGGGGAGAGCGATCGCTAAGGCTTTGGCTGTTTCTAAATAGGCTTTTTCTAACACTAGTTCTGAATCAGCATCACCGAAAATATAAGGGATTTGCTCTATTCTCAATCTTTGAATGGCGGCTTCGCTATTTTCAATTACTATAATTGCATAGCCTTGATTTTGTAAAATTTTCACAATAACTTGTCCGACTCTGCCATAACCTGCAACCACAACATGACCACTGATGGTTTCGGGAATAGATAACATTTTGGGTTCGGCAAATTGTCGGAAGGAATTGGCAAATAAGGGCATCTGCAATAGTCTAGATGCCAAATGAGGAGATATTTTCAGCCATACAGGAGTGAGGACAAGTGTAATTGCTGTTGTCCCTAATAATAGTAAATATTTGCTTTCGGGAATTAGTTTAAGTTGCAAGCCTGCCAAAGCTAAAACAAAGGAAAATTCTCCAATTTGATTAATCCCAAAACTGGTAATAATAGCGGTTTTGAGCGAGTAACCAAACCTCAAAATGATAGGCATAATAATCGCGGCTTTACCTAGCATGACTAGAGTTACTAGCCCTAAAATTGTGCCGATGTTTTGAATTAAAACACCAGGATCAATTAGCATCCCAATTGAGGCGAAGAACAAACAGGCAAAGGTATCTCTGAGGGGGAGAACTTTTGCTAGTGCATGATCTGCATAGTCAATCTCGGACACCATTAACCCTGCGACAAATGCACCCATTTCAATGGAAAGACCAAGTTTAGCTGTAACTAATGCAACTCCTAAACATAGGGCAATTACAGCGAGAATAAATAATTCTGTATTCTCAGTTGCAGCAACTTTACTAATTAAAGTTGGTACTATCCAGCGTCCAAAGGCAAAGGCGGCAGCTAAAAATATCAACACTTTTAATAAAGCACTACCTAAAGCTAAACCAATACTTTCCGGCTGATTCAATGCTGGTAAAATGGCTAACATCAAGCCTAACATCAAATCTTGAGCAATTAAAATTGCTAGCATCACTTGACCATGAATTGTATTCGTTTCGCCTGTTTCTGCTAGAGATTTCAACACTACAGCCGTGGAAGAAAGAGAAAGAACTGCACCTAAAAAAATGCCTTGAGTTAATCCTTCAACCCAACCCAGCCAAATAGTCAAAGCTGCAACAAAAGCTGTAGTTAAGCCTATTTGTAATAAACTCCCTTTGATAGCAATATCCTTAACTCGCTTTAATTCTGTTAAAGAAAACTCGACACCAAGAGCAAACAATAAAAAAGCAACGCCAATAGATGCTAAAGATTGAATACGCGGCACATCACTTAATAGCTTGAAGCCGTAAGGCCCTACTAGTAAGCCAGTAATTAAATAACCAAGCAAAACAGGCTGGCGCAGTCGATTTGCTACATATCCTCCCAGTGCTGAGGTTCCTAAAACAGTCGTCATATCAAGAATTAAGCTCTGCTCGGCTGCCATAATTTTGCCCTGGTGTGACATTTTCAGGTAGAATTTAGTAGATGGCAGTAGATTGCTGTTTGAATGCGATCCATTGAGTTACAGGAGCCATTGCCCGCCAGCCTAAAAATTTACCAATTGGTTCGGCTCGTTGAATAGCGATACGGGTAAAACTGCCACCTACTTTTTCATACCATTGAAATAAGGTTTGTTCACCCTCTATTGTGACGACATTGGCAACTAATCTTCCCCCTGGACGTAGTTTTTGCCAACAAATATCAAACAACCCATCTGCTGTGACTCCACCACCAATAAAGATAGCATCGGGTGCGGGTAAATCTCGCAGGGCTGATGGTGCTTTTCCCGCGATGATTTTCAGGTGGGGTGTACCTAATGCGGCGGCGTTGTCTGCAATGTATTGTAGTCTAGCGGTGTTTTGTTCGATCGCGATCGCACTACATCGCTGATGAGTCCGCATCCATTCTATAGATATGGAACCACAACCCGCGCCTACATCCCAAAGTAATTCTCCAGGGCTGGGTGCTAAAGTTGATAGGGTAACGGCTCTCACTTCCCGTTTGGTGAGTTGTCCATCATGATGATAGGCGTGATCTGGTAATCCTGGTACTCTGGGTAAGGGTATAATACCAGGATGAGCAAGACAATGGACGGCGATCGCATTCAAGTCTGCAATTTCTGTATCCTGCCAAGCTGCGGCTGTGCTTGTTAATATCCTTTCATGAATGCCACCCATCCGTTCCAACACGGTTATCTGGCTATTACCAAAACCGCGCTGTGTGAGAATTTCGGCGATAATACCGGGTGTATTTTTCCCCTCGCTCAAAATTAACAACCGCGCCCCAGGATATATATAAGATTGCACCAAAGCCGAGGGACGACCGCATAAACTGAGGGTTTCTACTTCGGTTAAAGACCATCCTAATCTGGCACAGGCGAGGCTAAAGGATGAAGGCGCAGGGATAATAGTAATTTCGGATATGGGTATGCGTCGCGTGAGGGTAACACCAATGCCGTAACATAGAGGATCACCACTGGCTAACACACATACAGCTTGACCGCGACGACTGATAATTTCCTCTACTGAGTGACTGATAGGTGAAGTCCAGAGGATTTTTTCGCGGTGGTCGTTTGGCGGTAACATTGATAGATGGCGATCGCCTCCCACTATGATGTTAGCTTGAGCTAGTAGAGATTGAGCGATCGCACTTAGCCCTGATAATCCATCCTCACCGATACCGATAATCGATAGCCATTTCAGCATTCAACACTTCCAATTCCTCATTTAACTCTTACAGGTTCTCAGCAAAATTAAAATATTTTATAGCTTTTCTTACCCTAGTAAGGTAGAGGCAAGAATAATAAAACGCAGATGCACGCAGATGCACGCAGATAAATTTTTCCCTATATTTACTTTTGAATATTTATAAATTTTCACTTTTTTACAAACCCATCAATATTCTCAGCCTTTCCTCAACTTCTGCCAATATTTCATCAGAAACTACGCCTAATCTATTAATCAATCTTTCTACAGAAATTGAGCGTACATCTTCACATTTAATAAAACTTTGTATGCTTAAACCCCCTTCAGGCGGATTAATTTCCACATGAAACGGTATCCCCTTATCCTTAGAAGTGATAGGTAAAACTATAATTAAACCTGATGGACTTTGATTAAACAAATCTACAGATACAACTAAACCGGGTCTTTTTCCAGCTTGTTCATGTCCTCTAACTGGGTTCAGGTCTACCAACCAAACCTCACCCCGTGAAATTTTGCTCAAACTTCCTCCAACCCATCACTTAAAGTTTGATCCCATAATTGCCTTTCTGCTAACTCATCTTGCCATAATTCGGGTTGATTTCTTAACTGTGCGTATGCTTTACTCGCAGCTAACAAAAACTGTTTCCGCTTATTTTCTTGACTATCAGATTTAATTTCTTCTATGCTATCTTCTGTTAAAATAATTACCTCTACTCGCTGTCCGGGAGTAAATGGTAAATCAGATAACACTATCTGTTTGCTATCGTCAATAGTGATATATGCTTTGTAAGCGTTCATAAGTTATCCTGCTGCATTTCTCTATTTAACTCTGTTCTCACCAAAATCGGACAATGCCAACTTAAAACCTCTAAAGACATACGCTCATGCTTAAAAGCGTTAACTGTTAAGAACTATAGGGCTTGGGGGAGATGAAGAGAAAACATAGAGAAAAATTGCAGTGTAAAAAGTGGGTGACGAGGGATTTGAACCCGCAACCAATAGATTAAGAGTCTACTGCTCTACCGTTGAGCTAGTCACCCGCACTAACTAAGATATTAGCAAAATTTCCCCAGGCTGCCAAGATTCAGCCGACTGATGTGGGTAAATCTCTCAATAAGGCGATGGTGGGCAATGCCCACCCTACGAAATCATAGGCTTTTTGGCTTGTTATTTTAGCAATCAGCAAGTGGTGCAAGATATAAGTCCCCACGGTGCGTTTCTCTCTTCCGCAAAATATTAAAAAAATACGACTATTATTTACATTTTTCTTTTTGTCACCTGTCACCTGTGTTTCTTACAAGGGACTTCCAGATAAAAATCTCCAAAATGTAGGGTGACTCAGTACGATAAACCCTAGCTATACCCAGAAAATATTTATCATGACGCACCCTACTCACTGATAAAAAATCAGTAACTTTAATAAGGAGGCTGTTGTACTAATCCTGTTTGTTTTTTATTACTTCCCGCCTAACCTCTTCAATTATCTTTTGAGCTTTAGAATAAAGATGCAGGTTTAAAATATTGTGCCAAATAATTTCTTGTTGTAAGGATTCAGCGTCTGATTTAGGTAATTTTAATGAAGAACTAAGCTCACCAATGGATATTCCAGCCAACTTTTTAGCATCAGTTATTCTATTACTAAAAACTTTTTTAACTTCATAAAATAAATTACCATCTAGATAGCTTTTTTCTGGATTTATTTTATCATAATTGTCACATATTTCCTTTATTTCTGTAAAAATTTTAAAGAAGAAATCAGCTTTATAAATATTTTCTATTGTCTCTATGTCAAATTCAGAACTTAAAAAATGAACCCAACCTTTTTTTTGCTGGGGAGTTAATTGTTTAAATCTAGAATTAAATCTATGGTAATCTTCATCGGTTATTTGCTGTTTATATTTTTTAGCTTCTTCCTCAAAAGCATCTATTAAAGGTTTTTTATATGGAGCTAAAACTGTCTCTATATAATTAGGCGATGACTGTGGATTCATAGGTATTACTAATCAATATATTTTGATTTTGAAAGGAAAATGAAAACAAGAAGAGGCAGAAAATACCAGTTCAATAAACCTATAAACAAACAAATATAGCTTTAAATAAAGCAACATTAACCTTTAAAAGGCTGCTACAAGGGGCGAGAACTTAATCTTTTCAAACCTTGGGTTATGTAATGATTGCAACTGTTTAAACCATAGCAACCATGTAACTAAGATGTCAAGAAACACACCTAGCCTGTACCGCTATATTTCCAGGTATTGTTGTAAGAAATATAATAGAACGGCTCGAAGATGCGCGATCTCATCGTTGACGTAGACTCTACCATTGCAACAATTTAGTAGTAGGGGCGAACAGAGGGAGATGCTTGCCAGCCAAGCCTTTGGGCGGATAACATGAAAGCGATTAACTCACGCTTTCTTTCAATAAATGTTGCTATCATTTTAATTACTCAAGTTTGTCGTAATCATCTGGTTCTACATCAGGAACTTTATTTAAAACTTGTTGAAATTTATCCCAACTCCCACGTTTAGCTTTTTCTTCCAAATAATCTTTAGTCATCCATGCTGATACTTGTGCAGATAGAGCAACTGCTACAAGTTGTTCAATTGACATATTTTCTTTTGCAGCTAAGGCTTCAATTTGTTTGTATAACGACTCAGGAATTTTTACATTTAAGTCAGTCATCTGATTTTTCCCATTGGCTGTAGAAACTGTAATTTCATATCTTGCATCTTCTCAATAAACTGATGCCTCCCTGCACTGCCCACCCTACGAAATTACTAATGTTGAAAATTCAGCCGACTGATATGGGGAATTTGATGATGAAGGTGGTTTGACCATCCCCACTCTCGACGCAGATATAACCGCCTAAGTGCTTGACCATTCTCTTGACTAATGCCATTTCTAAGCCTGTACCGCTATGTGTCCAGGGGTCGTTGTGAGATATATGATAGAAAGGCTCGAAGATGCGCGATCGCATTTCCGCAGAAATTTCTAACCCAGAATTGCTAATACTCAACTGCACCGCGTTGTCTGTGAGTTCGGCTGTGACTGTAATTGTTTCACCTGCTGGGGTATATTTGCAGGTATGGGTGAGTAATTCGGTCAGGATACGCTCTAGTTCGGTGATATCGGTTTCTAAACGTGGCAATTCTGGCTGGATAATTAAGTTTAGTTGCTGTCGCTGAACATTTGTCAGGTCACGGAAGGACTCCACGATGGGAGGAAGCCAGGTTTGCAGGTCGATGGAAATGAGGGTAGGGGGTTCTGGTTGGGCTTGAAGATAAGTTAGTGTCAGCAAATCGTTAATTAATTGGCTTTCTCTTCCGCACTCGTTATGGAGAATTTGCAAGAGTTGGGGGATGACTTCATCTATTGTATTGTTGGGTGCAATAACACTTTCCAGAGTTTGCGCTGCTAGGCTAATGCTAGTTATTGGTGTCCGCAGTTCTTGGGAAAGTTGTTTGAGAAATTTGTTGGTGAGGTTTTCGCGTTGTTCTAATTTTTGCAGTCTGGCTTGGTTGGTTGCGTCTAACCTGGCTTGGCGAATGGCGATCGCACAATGATTTGCTAAAGTTTTTACTAGACAGATTTCCAACTCATCAAACATTTGTTGTGTCGGTCGAATCAGCCATAGATTACCTATCATCCCCTGTTCATCAAAAATTGGGCAAGCTAGTTGTGTAATTACTAGTAACTGAGGATGCCAACCTGGAACTATTTCTATGCTTTGGAAATGTTGTTTTTCTAACAGGGGTTGATATATTTCGCTTAAGTCTGCAACTTGCCTAGTTAGTCCTTGGTATATGGGTTTGGTGGTTGGGTATTCATCAACTACACTAGCACAAGTGCAGTCAGGGTTATAAAGTTCGATATAGCAAGATTCTAGGTGAAATAATGTTGCTAATTTTTGAATAACTGTTGCTAAAACTTGCGTTTTATTAGGTCGTTCACGAATTTTTTCAGTGATATGTAAAACTAAAGACTGAAACTGTTGGTGCTTTTCTAACTGCGCTTGCTGCTCCTGTTTGTGAGCATCTAATTTAGTTTGCAGTTGTTTTATTTGCTGTTGTAGTTTTGTTTGTTGGATAGCTACGCTCAATTGGTTTGATAGTTGTTTGATTAAATCAACTTCTATCTGCTGCCATTGGTGAGGTTCATCGCAATACTGGGCAATTAACAGTCCCCACAAATCTTTTTGTAAGCTAATTGGTACGACTAAATTAGCCCTCACTCCCATAGAAGCGAGGAAGTCTCTTTGACAAGATTTCACCCTGGCGCAATAGATATCTTCAACCATCTCCAAACAACATCGCCCTTGGCTTTGTTGATATTTGCCGTTTAAGCAAGGGTCACGAAAGCTTTTACCCAAAAGGGAAACACCAGAAAATACTGTTGATTCTGCGACAATTTTCCCATTGTTCTCGGACTTGATTTTATAGATGAGGATGCGATCGCAATTTAAACACTGCCGTAAATCTTCAGTAGTTTGCTCAAGGATTGTGTCTAAATCTAAAGATTCGTGAACTTTTTGGGCGATCGCAGCTAAAATTTGTGCGCCCTCCGCTTGAATTTCTCTGGCTTGGGCTAACTGTTTCGTCGCAGTGATATTGCTACTAGTGCCAATCAAGCGATAAATTCTAGAATTCTGATCTCGTAGTGGTGTGAGAGTTGTACTCCACCAAGTAGTTTTTCCCTGAAATTGCAAGCATTGCTCATAGGAAATAGTTGTGCCAAAGCGCACACAGTCAGTATAATGCTGACGTACCTTCACTGCATCAATTGGCGTTAAAATATCCTCTGGTTTTTTGCCTCGCAAGTCTTCCGATTTAATACCAACCCATCTTTCATGAGTAGGATTGAGTGCCACATACTGAAAATCTCCATCTTCCAGTACATCTACCACAAATATAGATGTCTGCACAGAATCATACATACTCAGTAGCAACTGTTCGCCACTACTTTGTTCATCTACCTCTGCCCCAAAAATAATCTGCGGATGCGCCTGTTCCTTCAACTTCATTGTTGAGTCTACTGGGTTGGTATTCATGCGAGAGTCCCTGTCTGGTTTTATTGGCTGATCTAGGCGCTTTCTCTCGGAATTTCATGGTAGAAAATGCTTTTTAGCGCCTAAAGTGGAGTTTTGTTAGATTTTGCTGATAATATTTTTGTCTTTCTTTATTTCTTACCAGAAATCCAGCAAACTTAATAGCGGTATGATAAAAAAATCCTGCTACTTGCAGCCTAAATCAGATTTGCAGGCTACTGTAATTTTACTGAATTTTATTATTAAGATTTACTTAAGATTTTTGCATAAGATTAATTCAATTCAAATTATAAATTAATTTATGTCATATTTCTTGATGAAGTAATGATTTCTTAACTTTTAGTGGGGATTGGGAGATGAGGGAGCAGGGGAGCAGAGGAGCAGAGGAGCAGAGTAGCAGAGGAGCAGGAGAGCAGGAGAGCAGGGGAGCAGAGGAGAATAACAACTGACAACTGACAACTGATAACTGATAACTGATAACTGATAACTGTCAACTGTCAACTAACCACTTACTTTAATAATCTAGGAGCATTAATACCTGTAAGGATGGCGACTATTAGCCAAGTAATAGCTAAACCTGCAAGTTCGCCTAAGAATAAACCTGTCAGGCGGCGCAAGATAAAGCCTATTGTAGTACCTATGGGGATAGCGATCGCCCAACTTAAAGAATTAACTAATATCCATTGCCAAGCCCAAGGGGCTGGCTGACGAATTGCTAACCATTGCGCCAGCCCGATACCTAAACCGCCGATAACGCCGGATCTAACCCCGTTGAGGAGGCGTAACACAAGAGATGCAGTAGGCGGTACAACCCAACCAACAGCACCTAAACCAATCGCTGTCATTGTCACCCAAGCTAACAGCGTGAACGCAACCCACTTGAGTCTAGAGATATTCTCTTTGAGGATTAAACTTTGGGGTAGTGCGATCGCCACTCCACCAACAGCAGCCTGTAAAATGCTAATTTCTCGCTGTTCAGCAATTTCTAGCCAAAACAAACTACCCAAAAATCCGCCATAAGTAGCGATAATCCACAGCAAGATAAATTTCAACGGTGTTTTCATGGAGTGACTAGGGACTGGGGACTGGGGACTGGGGACTGGGGACTGGGGACTGGGGATTGGGGACTGGGGATTGGGGACTGGGGATTGGGGACTGGGGTAAAGGATTTCAATTCTTCCCTTTCCCCTTTCCCCTTTAACCTTTTCCCCTCATTTCCCCTACTCTTCCGCCTACCTTAACTGGCGCTAACGGCCTAGCGGCTTTGGCGGTGAACATTTCTTGAAAAGCTTTTCGGCGGTATGGGGGTGATTCTGGGGTGATGTAACCCCACAGACTTTCCCAGTAGAAGAAAGAGATACCAAAAAAAGAGCGATCGCGCACAGCTTGGACTTGTTTTTTGATTTGGTCAATCTTAACAGGCTTTCGCAAAATTCCTGTGGATATCCCAATAGCTACGGGAATCTGAGTACGGGCATACTTGACTGCCGACTGTTCTAATTCATTCACAAAACTATTTATATCATGACGATACACTTGCAAAATTAACTCATCTACTAGCCCTTTTTTTACCCAATTTGCCCAATCTTGTAAATAGTATTTATAAGCAAAAGATTGTGAGTTAGGTGAAAGAGATATCTTCGCATTCGGTTTAAGTTCTTTCACAACTTGGGATATTTTTGTCATGAAACTAGTAATTTTGTTAGCCCGCCAACTCATCCATTCTGAGTCAAAGACATTTTCAGGAGGGCTTTTCCCTTGATGTTCTTTTTGATAAAGTTCTATACTGTATGGGTCATAGCCAAATTGTACTGGCATTCCGAAATGGTCATCAAATTGAATGCCCTGAATATCATAATTTTTAACAACTTCTCTAACAAGTGATAGGATGAATTGCTGAACTTCTGGATGCAAGGGGTTAAGCCAAACTAGCTTATTTGTTGGGTCATCGTCACTTTCTTCTGGTAGCATTTCGCTAATAGATATAACGCCATTCTGACCATTTGTTAACCACTCAGGATGAAGCTTGGCTATCATTGAATCTGGTGGGGACATAAAACCATATTCAAACCAAGGAATCACACTTATTTGTTTCGGCTTGGCAAGTTTAATTAACTTGGCTAAAACATCCTGTCCACCGTGCATAAAATTTAGCAGAGGTTGGGTATCAGCACCTATCACAGATTTAGCTGTAGCACTTTTGTAAAAGGTATAACCGCGATTCCAAACTACAGGGTAAATGGTATTAAAGTTAAGCGCAGATAATTGCTCAATGGCGCGATTAACCCCCCAAGGTACAAATAGTACACCACTAGCAACATTAGTTAGCCAAACTCCACGAATTTCTGTTGTAGCTGGTACACTGCTTTTTTGTGGGTAGTTGGAAAATGAAGGGACAAATAATCCTGTTAGATACAATAGTAGTTGCACAAACAGCAAGTAAGAAAAAAACAGTCTTGCCAACCGATTCATGAGAGAGTCTAACTTTGCGCTTAAGAAGGGATAGGAGATACGGGATAAGTTAGTATACCCTCAAAATATCTATTAATAACGTCATTTATGTATCAATAATTTAAACTGTAATAATTGATCATAACCTGGATTTAGCGGAGGCGATCGCACCGTTAAATAGCTAAGTTAGTGCTAAACTTCATTATTGTTGAATAAACTGGGTAAAGAGAAGAAAGTAATACAACCATAGATCAGCCCGGTAGATAAGGTAATTGTTAAAGGAGAAATAATCCATATTACACCTAAAGTGACTATTCCGCCCGCAGGTAATATTGCTATTAGTGCATTTAAGATAAAATAGGGAAACATTCCAACTAAAAAACTAGCTAAAATACTATTAATATGAGCTTTTAACCAGGGGGAAATTTTTTTGATAGACATCTTCATCATTATTCCTTGAGCCAGTCCGATGAAGATGAGGATAGTAAATAGCTTGAGAAGAAACATCTTACCGAAGAGTATCTGATCTCCATTATTCGTTAGATTGGTGAATATACCATGTAGATAATCAATCCATAGATTAGTGACTATACCACCCAGAGAAAAACCAATAGTTGTTGCTATAATCCATTTAATACTAATCCTACTAATATTGTTGGATAATGCCTTTTGCTTTAATATTTTTTCTAAAGGTAAACCTTGACAAACTCCTAAAACTATTCCGGCGATCGCACTACCAAAAAAGTTTAACATTACAAGATGAACAATCCAAAAATTGTCAGAATTCATAATAAAATTGCCAAAATTCATAAAAATAAACATATTGCACAAAAAGCCAATAATCAGACCAGCAATTAACCCTATGGTAGTTCCTAATACCCAACCAAAGAAAAGCTTGTCTTTCTTCCAGTCTGTGTACATAGATATGTGTGGAGTTGTAATGGCGATCGCTATAATATTAAATATTTTTCTAACGTAATTTTTTTTACATAAAAATTTAAGGAATTAAATCTTTCGAGATGGTATGAGTTAATATGAGTAGGGTGGGCAGTGCAGGGAGGCATCTACTTATTGAAAAGGCGCAAAATATTAGGAAATTAAATCTTTCAATATACTATGACAAAAAAATAAGCAGCTAAAGCCGCTTACTATAAAAAATATTTTCGCCGTTAACTGATAATTATTAAAATCTTTCTACACCCTCAAACTGTTGATTTTTAATAGCATTCGCAGCTTCCCCACAAGTGCGTGGTGTGGGGAATATCTTCCCAGGATTTGCTAAACCTTGGGGATTAAATACTGTCCTTACCCATTGCATAGTTTCCAAATCGGTATTACTAAACATATCTGGCATATAGCATTTTTTATCAGCCCCAATACCATGTTCACCAGAAATACTACCGCCAACTCTCACGCAAAGTTTGAGAATTTCGCCACCCAATTCTTCGACTTTCTCCAACGCACCAGGAACAGCATTATCAAATAAAATTAATGGATGAAGATTACCATCTCCAGCATGAAACACATTAGCAATAGGATAACCAAACTTCTGACTTAATGCTTCAATTTCCTGCAAAACATAAGGTAATTGAGTCCGAGGAATTACCCCATCTTGCACATAATAATCTGGGCTTAAATGACCCGCAGCAGCAAACGCCGCTTTCCGTCCTTTCCACAATTTCAACCTAGTTTCTGGGTCACTAGCAGAAGTCACACTCCGCGCCCCATTCTTTTTACAAATTTCGGTAACACGTTGTTTATTGACTGCAACTTCAACCTCCAAACCATCAATTTCTACTAACAAAATCGCTGTCGCATCACGAGGATAACAATTAGTAGCAACAACATCCTCCACCGCGTTAATACTAGCGTTATCCATCATTTCCATCCCACCAGGAATTATCCCCGCACTGATGATATCGGAAACAGTCGCCCCAGCCGCTTCCACGCTGGTAAAGTCTGCTAATAATACACAAATTGATTCTGCACTTTTGAGAATACGTAAGGTAATTTCTGTCGCAATTCCTAAAGTACCTTCCGAACCGACAAATATACCCGTTAAATCATAACCAGGGCTTTCGGGAATTTGTCCACCCAAATCAACTATTTCCCCTTCAGGCGTAACAATTTTCAACCCCAAAACGTGGTTAGTGGTGACACCATACTTTAAACAATGCACCCCACCAGAATTTTCCGCCACATTACCCCCAATCGAACAGATAATTTGGCTAGAAGGGTCTGGCGCATAATAAAATCCCGCACCACTAACTGTTTGTGTTACCCAACTGTTAATCACTCCTGGCTGTACTACAATACGCTGATTATCTAAATCTACGCTGAGAATTTGCCGCATGAGGGCAGTGACAATTAACACCGAATCTTCCGATGGTAAAGCCCCACCAGATAAACCAGTTCCAGAACCCCTGGCGATGAAGGGTACAGCATACTGGTTACATATTTTCACTACCGCCGCCACTTGTTCAGTAGTTCTAGGTAACACCGCCACAGCCGGACGTTGACGGTAGCTAGTTAAACCATCACATTCGTAGGTGATAAGTTCCTCACGGCGTTGGACTACGCCTTTTGTCCCCAGGACAGCTTCAAAGGCTTTGATAATGGGTTTCCAGTTACGTTGTTTTTTATCTTGGTCTTGGATAAGCATAGATTTTTATTTAACTACCGAGTGGAGGAGTGTAATTAGCCTATGTTGTCAGAATAACAGTTTCAGGGGGTGAAGAGGCGATGCCTACGGTAGCTATGCCAACCCTCTTATCAAATATTATGACTGGATGGCGGACGGTTGCATTGCTGCATTTTTTATTTGTTTGTGGTGTTAAGTGAGTGAAGAAACAACATTTAAAAGTTTCAATTGACGCTGGTAAAGTTAATAAATAAACCTGCCAGTTTTATTTATATAACGTTCCTGTTCACCAATTTTTACCCATGCCAATCCTTGAGAAAAATCGTCAGCTTCATCAAACTGAGGAGATATCACTAGCTTTCCTGTCTTATCGATATAGCCTAGCTTGTAATCGATTTGGACTATTGCAAGTTCCTCAGAAAACTCCCAAGCCTCATCAAACTGAGAAGATATCACTAGCTTTCCTGTTTTATCGATATAGCCCGACTTGTCATCGATTTCGACTCTTGCAAGTTCCTCAGCAAAATTTCCAGCATTATCAAACTGGGGAGATATAACTAGCTTACCTGTTTTATCAATATAGCCAAATTTGTCACCAATTTGGACTAATGCTAGCTCTTCAGAAAAATCCCAAGCATCATCAAACTGAGGTGGAATAACTAGCTGACCACTCTTGCCAATGTAGCCAAATTTATTACCCATTTTGACTATTGCCAAGCCTTCTAAAAAATCCCAAACTTCATCAAACTCAGATTGGATTATTATTTGACCACTCTTATTGATATAGCAATATTTATTGCTGACTTTCACTATAGCTAGACCTTCACTAAAGGACTCAGCATCATCAAACTGCGGTGGGATAACTAGCTGTCCTGTTTTATCAATATATCCAAATTTGTTACCAATCTTGACCAGTGCTAGCTCTTCAGAAAAGTCCGCAGCATAATCAAACTGAGGTGGGATAACTAGCTGTCCTGTTTTGTTGATATAGCCAAATTTGTTACCAATCTTGACCAGTGCTAGCTCTTCAGAAAAGTTCGCAGCATCATCAAACTGCGGTGGAATAACTACCCGCCCCATTTGGTCAATGTAACCATACTTATCATTAATTTTTATTCGTTTTAGTAAGGTCGTAACAATTAATGAAAGCAAATCTGATTTTTTCAGGTCTTGCAATACCTCACCTGCATCTGTGTATCGCTGCTTGGAATGATACCGCACCATTTTGGTCAAAATATCTGCCAATATGTTGCTTACTTGAGCTTTTTCTCGCCATATAACTTCTAATGTATCAGGATCTATGTGTAGTTCTTGTGGTGGCAACCCAGTTAATGCTTGAATTGCAGTCATTCCCACCGCATAAATATCACTACATAATTTAGGATGCCCATAAAATTGCTCATTTGGCATATAACCAAGAGTACCAATTGGAACTGTACTGCTGATTTTTCCTTGAGCATTTACGCCTAAAGCACTGATTTCTTTGACAACTCCAAAGTCAATGAGGACAATTTTATTATCTGAATACCGCCGCATCAAATTTAATGGTTTGATATCACGGTGGATCACATTATTTTGATGAACAAAATCTAGCACCTCTAGAATTTCTTGCAAAAGTTGAATTACATCAGCCTCACTCCAAGGTTTACCTTGTTCTATTTCATAACTCAAATCATGTCCATCAATATATTCTTGAACAAGATAAAATTCTCTATTTTCCTCAAAGAAATCATACAGTTCAGGAATTTGGTTATGTTCCTTACCCAACTTAAATAATATAGCTGCTTCCCTCTTAAACCTTTCTTCTGTATCTAAGTCTGGAGTCTGGGGTCTAGTAAGACGCTTGACAACACATTTGTACTGTGGGCTGACTGGTAGATCCTGCGGGTATTCAGCCAAGTAAGTTTCGCCAAACCCACCTGAGCCTAATTTTTCGATAATTTTATAACGCCGCCGCAGTATATATCCAATCATGATGCTGTTCTACAGTCCTCTATTTGTAGATTTTGGCACAGCTTACTCAGTTTTTGTAGGTAAATAACTAAGAGGGTCTTTGGAAAGTCGAAAAGTACACTAATAACCCCTCTCCAAACCTCTCCCCGAAACGGAGAGAGGCTTTTAACCCGCCTTTCCTACAAGGGAAGGGGGGCTAGGGGGGTTAGGTCTTTAATAATTTGATGTTAGTAATAATACTGTTCAAACATCTTTTGAGTATCTTCACACTCATAATCAATTAACCTAGAAATAACGCGCTTAGACAATGGATAAATTTATGGTTGAGCAACTTATCATAAATAACGATAATTTCTATGTGCCAGATGCCAACCAGCTAATTACCGAAGATGATACACCTGTGGATAATTTTGCATCTGCCAAACAGCAACGTTTATTGGTCAGTTCTCTTTACACTTCTTTTCAAAATCAACCTTTTTTAGCTGAAGCTAATGTAGGTATATATTACGCAGATAAACAGCCACAAATTGTACCTGATATTTTCCTCAGTTTGGATGTCCAAACACCTGAAGATTGGTGGGAAAAACAAAACCGTTGTTATATGGTTTGGCAGTTTGGTAAACCTCCCGAAGTGGTGATAGAGATTGTCTCAAATAAAGAAGGTGAAGAACTCGGTAAAAAGCTGCGAACTTATGAACAAATGCGGGTGAGTTACTACATTGTATATGACCCTATACAGCAATTAGGAGAAAAGACACTACGAGTTTATGAACTGAGAGGAAGACGTTATTTTGAAACTTCAGAAAATTGGTTAGAACAAGTTGGTTTGGGTGTCACTTTTTGGCAAGGTGAGTTTGAAGGAAGACAGGATAATTGGTTACGTTGGTGCTACCCAGACGGTAATATTCTGCTTACAGGAGATGAACTTGCACAACAGGAACGACAACGCGCAGAACAGGAACGAGAACGCGCAGAACAAGAACGAGAACGCGCAGAACAAGCAGAAGCACGCGCACAGCTTTTAGCCGAAAGACTAAGGGCTATGGGTATTGACCCGGATGCTTTATAAATCAAGTTAGTTATGTTCGCGTAGCGTCTGTCTACGACACGCTACGCGAACGCAGAGAGGACTAAAGTCCTCACTACAAACTCAACTTTTATTCTCCACTTTAGAGACGTTGTATACAACGTCTCTACATGATTTATTTAACTGACACGCTGCCAAACTTCATCTAATAAATCAGGGTCATTGGCATCAAACCACTCAATTTGCGGATATGATCTAAACCATGTGCGCTGACGTTTAGCAAATTGTCTTGTATGTAAAACTGTTAATTCTTTAGCCTCCTCCAACGAAATTTTACCTGCTAAATATTCCTTGATTTCTTGATATCCCAAAGTATTTAGTAAAGGTAAATCAGCACCATATTTTTCACATAGATATTCAACCTCAGCCACTAAACCATCTGCTATCATTTGCTGGGTGCGTTTGTAAATCCGCTCACTTAATTTATCCATCTCACAATCCAACCCAATTTGTATAATTGGATAATCTGGCGGGTTTTCTCCTTGTTGTTCAGATATGGGTACACCAGTTACGTAAAATACTTCTAATGCTCGTAAAGTCCTCACAGGATCATTAGGATGTATCTTTTGGGCGGCTATGGGGTCAACTTGTTGTAAGATGCCGTAGATAGTGGTTTGACCGAGGGATTCGAGTTGCGATCGCAATTCATAATTTGGTGCAACCCTGGGAATCTTCATCCCCTGCACAATCGAGCGTATGTATAAGCCAGTACCACCAACTAACAAAAGTGGCGAATTTGGCAAAGAATTAATTAATGCTTGTGCTTGTTCTTGATAATCTGCAACCGTCATCGTTTGTTTAGGATCGCAGATATCTATTAAATAATGAGGAACCGCCTGTTGTTCTGCCAAACTGGGTTTAGCAGTACCAATATTAAACTCACGATACACCTGACGAGAATCAGCACTGAGAATTACAGAACCCAACCGCATGGCTAACTTCAAAGCCAAACCAGATTTCCCCGTCGCCGTCGCCCCACAAATTACGATTAATTTAGTCATTAGTCAGTTGTCAGTTGACAGTTATCAGTTATCAGTTATCAGTTATCATCACTTTCATTACCATTTCCCATTTCCCCTTCCCCCTTCCCTAGCAATGCTTTTGTGCTACAATCTTGAGGCTTTTTACTATTTTGAGCGATCGCCTCTTCGATAAATAATTTTCTTAATGCAACTGTGTTCTCACTACATAACACTCACCAGCATATATAAAGACACAAACTCATCATCAAACCCTCATCCTAAAACAATCTCTACCCAATCCCCAATTCCCAATCCCCAATCCCCAGTCCCTGAGTATGTTATAAATCGATAAAATTTGCAATATTCAAGCGATTAATTGAAAAAACTTATGGGGATACATCCCCTATTTAAACTTCTCACAAGATTGCCCTACAGCAGCCATTAAGGCTTTTGTGTTAGAATTTTGGAGTGATTTGACTTTTTAGCCTTTAGGCGAATTTTACCCCACGCATCAGGAGAATTTTCATGACGAGCAGTTACAGTGCCGATCAGATTCAAGTTCTGGAAGGTCTGGAAGCCGTCCGCAAACGACCGGGGATGTACATCGGGTCTACCGGGCCGCGAGGACTCCACCATCTAGTTTATGAGGTGGTAGACAACTCTATTGATGAAGCATTGGCAGGTTACTGCACTCATATAGAGATTGATATCAATGCAGATGGTTCCGTGACTGTCACAGATGATGGTCGGGGGATACCTACAGATACTCACTCGCGCACCGGGAAATCGGCGTTAGAAACTGTATTAACCGTGCTACACGCTGGGGGTAAGTTTGGCGGCGGTGGTTACAAAGTTTCTGGAGGACTACACGGGGTTGGTATTTCTGTTGTTAACGCCTTGTCAGAAGTTGTCGAGGTGACAGTCTGGCGGGATAAAAAAGTTCATACCCAACGTTACGAACGCGGTGTCCCCGTTACCGAACTCATCGCCAAGCCTTATAAAGAAGCGAGAACGGGAACATCTGTTAGTTTTAAGCCAGATGCACAAATATTTACTACTGGGACTGAATTTGATTACATCACCCTAGCAGGTCGCTTGCGCGAGTTAGCGTATCTCAACGCAGGGGTAAAAATAACTTTTACCGACAACCGTTTAGAACTGCTGAAAAGCGATACACCCAAAGTAGAAACCTATGAATACAAGGGTGGGATTAAAGAATATGTTGCTTACATGAACCGTGACAAGCAACCACTCCATGAAGAAATCATTTTTGTGCAGGGAGAACGTAATAACGTCCAAATAGAAGTTTCTTTACAATGGTGTACGGATGCATACACAGACAACGTGCTGGGTTTTGCTAACAACATCCGCACCGTAGATGGCGGTACACACCTGGAAGGTTTGAAGGCGGTGCTGACCCGCACATTAAATGCGATCGCTCGCAAGCGCAATAAAATTAAAGAAAATGAACCAAACCTCAGTGGTGAACACGTCCGCGAAGGTTTGACGGCTGTTATTTCCGTTAAAGTCCCAGACCCAGAATTTGAAGGACAAACCAAAACCAAACTTGGTAACACCGAAGTTCGCGGTATCGTTGACTCTCTCGTTGGCGAAGTCCTCACCGAATACCTAGAATTTCACCCCAGCATTGCTGACTCAATTTTAGATAAAGCCATCCAAGCCTTCAAAGCCGCCGAAGCAGCACGCCATGCGCGGGAGTTAGTCAGACGCAAATCTGTATTAGAATCTTCTCCATTACCCGGTAAATTAGCTGATTGTAGTTCCCGCGACCCTAGTGAGTCAGAAATTTATATTGTAGAAGGAGACTCAGCAGGTGGTAGCGCCAAACAAGGACGCGATCGCCGCACCCAAGCTATTCTCCCCCTACGTGGTAAAATTCTTAATATTGAGAAAACCGACGATTCCAAAATCTATAAAAATAATGAAATTCAGGCGTTAATCACAGCCTTGGGTTTAGGCGTGAAAGGTGAAGAATTTGACTCCACCCAATTACGGTATCACCGCATCATCATAATGACTGACGCGGACGTAGATGGTGCGCACATCCGCACACTGTTACTCACCTTCTTTTATAGATACCAGCGATCGCTCATCGAGCAAGGTTTCATTTACATCGCCTGTCCCCCATTATACAAGGTAGAACGGGGACGCAATTATGAATATTGTTATAGCGAACGTGAATTGCAACAAGCGATCGCCAAATTCCCTGCTAACGCCAACTATACCATCCAACGCTTTAAAGGTTTAGGGGAAATGATGCCCGAACAACTGTGGACAACCACCATGAACCCCGAAACCCGCACTCTCAAGCAAGTAGAAATTGAAGATGCAGCCGAAGCTGATCGCATCTTTACCATTTTAATGGGCGATCGTGTCGCACCCAGACGCGAATTTATCGAAACCTATGGTTCTAAACTTAACCTCACAGATTTAGATATCTAATCGCTTAACAGTATCAATATTTAATTTCTCAAGGGGTAATTGCTTAACATCAGTTACCCATTTTTTTCATTAGTCATTAGTCATTAGTCATTAGTCCATAGTCAACAGTCATTAGTTTTTCTCCCCCCACTCCCTCATCTCCCCCATCTCCCCCATCTCCCCCCACTCCCTCATCTCCTTCTCCCCAGTCCCAATCAAAAAATTTTTCATATTTTGACTAGTTACCTAAAAATGTTTGATAGGATACATAGAGAATATTAAGTCAATCTATAACTTTTTTCGCATATACCGATGCACAAAATTTACCCACAGTCAAGTATTTTAGACGAGGTTCGTAAATTTTTTATCATTTATCTCAGTAAAATAGTTCAATATCAGTTTGTGATTTCGTTAATACCAGTTACAAACCAAAAAAGTATTTGTTAAGCTTGTATAGCAAAGTTAATATTGGATTTAAGGCGACATGAGTAGGACTATCTTGAGGATGGAAATTCACAAGATAAGATTTTTGTAAACTGCGTAATTTATTTCGCATTTTTCTCATATAAGTCAGCCTCTAAAAACTTAGCAATTTTATCAATAGACTGAACTGACGATTCCAGATAACGTTGCTAGCATTGGATTGTCTACTGCTGGTAACTTATCGGTATATTCTAGTTTGCTGTTGAAAACGCTACATATTTTGTCTGTATTGGATAAAGTTTTGCCATAAGTTGACAAATATCTGTAATTTTGAATGTCAAATTCCTTTTGAATTGATTAAAATATCGTTGTATACAATAAAAAGAGTTTGTCAAGATTCTATGGGTTGAAATCTCGGCGGTGCGCTAATGTGTGAATAAGACCAAATCTGTAAAACCTTAATCGCTAGCCATCCGGCTAGAATAGAGCGAGCCTTTACACGAAGCTCAAGGCGATGAACCAGTAAAAAGTTAAGTTTCTCAAAAGAAGCACCTCTTTAGCTGATGCACTTGTTTGGAAGTCCTTTCCAATTCTCCGGACTAATTTATTTATGAAGGAAATGTAAAAATGGGTGCGTTCATTATTCTCGCCTCAGTTAACATAAAATATACTGTTTCTAGGTAATTTATGTTTCGCACAATACCAGAAATTGTATGAAGGCGGCTTTAATTTCCTGAGTATGTAAAGATAATGGCAATGCAATTGCACAAAGCTTTAGAGAAAATTTAAGGGGATTACTACCATTTTCAACATCTTTTTGATATTGGAGGCTTAACCTTCCGTAATCAGTTCATGATTAATACACAAAAAGAGTGCAATTTTTGTGAAACAGGCTACAATCGGTACAGTCTTTATAAGAAAATCTGCCAACAGTCATAAATCATTTATATGCAGTGGTAATTTTTTTATCGAGACGAGTCTGTTTTTAGACAAGCCAGTTAAAAGTGATTAGCTAAAGCTACACTTTTGGTTTGTACCCAGATAAATAAGTCAGCATTAACTGCTGATTTTTCCACTTAGTCCGAAGTTCCTCTAAAGAGGAACAGAACGTCCGAAAAAGATTAGGGAAACGAACTTCAAACCCTATCTTCGATTGTCAACTAGCTCTGATTAAAAAGAGCAGTAGAACATCTTGAGTAATTGATTCTGCAAGGAGCATGAGGAACGCGGCATGAACCAGGCTAACAACGTACTCGATAGCATTTATCAGCCTGACCTAGAAATGATGAATCAGCCTGAGATCGAGTTAGAAGACCTCCTAATTGAAGAAGACGAGGACTTATTGCTCGCTGATGATGGCGACATTGATGAGTTTTTAGAGCCTCAGTCTGATGAGGACGACGCAAAGTCTGGAAAAGCCGCTAAGTCGCGTCGTCGAACACAAAGCAAGAAGAAGCACTACACCGAAGATTCCATTCGTCTGTACTTGCAAGAAATTGGTCGTATCCGTTTGTTGCGTGCAGATGAAGAAATTGAACTAGCAAGAAAAATTGCTGATTTATTGGAATTAGAGAGGGTAAGAGAACGGCTGTCAGAACAGTTAGAACGTGATCCCCGTGATAGTGAATGGGCAGAAGCAGTACAGATACCATTGCCCGCATTCCGTTACCGCCTGCACGTTGGCCGCAGAGCAAAAGATAAAATGGTGCAATCAAACTTGCGCCTTGTAGTTTCAATTGCCAAGAAATACATGAACCGTGGCTTATCTTTCCAAGATTTGATTCAGGAAGGAAGTCTGGGTTTGATTCGTGCGGCTGAGAAGTTTGACCATGAGAAAGGTTATAAATTCTCCACCTATGCTACTTGGTGGATTCGCCAAGCCATTACTCGTGCGATCGCTGACCAGTCTCGCACCATCCGTCTGCCGGTTCACCTCTACGAAACCATCTCCCGCATCAAGAAAACCACTAAATTATTGTCTCAGGAAATGGGACGCAAGCCAACAGAAGAAGAAATCGCTACTCGCATGGAAATGACCATCGAGAAACTGCGTTTCATCGCCAAATCTGCCCAGCTACCCAT
Source organism: Leptolyngbyaceae cyanobacterium (assembly GCA_036704005.1). GTDB lineage: Bacteria > Cyanobacteriota > Cyanobacteriia > Cyanobacteriales > Nostocaceae > Trichormus. The sequence goes on from DATNQO010000112.1 coordinate 69,799, forward strand.
TTCCTTAGAAACACCCATCGGTAAAGAAGAAGATTCCCGCTTAGGCGACTTTATAGAATCCGACGGCGAAACCCCAGAAGACCAAGTTTCTAAAAACCTTCTGCGCGAAGATTTAGAAAAAGTCCTCGATAGCCTCAGCCCCCGCGAACGCGACGTTCTCCGCCTCCGCTACGGTCTAGATGACGGTCGCATGAAGACCTTAGAGGAAATTGGGCAAATCTTCAACGTCACCCGCGAACGAATTCGCCAAATCGAAGCCAAAGCACTCCGTAAGTTACGCCATCCCAACCGCAACAGCGTTCTGAAGGAATATATTCGTTAGTCAGTTGTCAGTGTTCGGTTGTCTTTTGTTTTTACAATTGACCACTGACAAATAACTTAAAAGCCTGGAAGTGTTGTTACACCTCCAGGTTTTTTGTTTTGATAATCTATTTTTCTAAGTCTTACACCGTTTCTTGATGTAGCTTGTCTGGCGTAGCCATAGATGCGCTTTATTCTCCACTGTAGAGACGTTGCATGCAACGTCTCTACATCATTTTTCGGTGCTTACAGAATGCCCCAGAAGTGCAGGAAGCCTTGACCAGAGAACAGCTCAATCAATGCGGCTGCTAAAAAGCCAATCATTGCCAAGCGACCGTTCCAGATTTCGGCTTGAGGAGTGAAACCCCAACGCCAAGAATTGCGGTCTTCAACTACAGAAGCAGAGATTTTTGTTGTGTCTGTCATGGGTGGCACTCCAAATTAATTTTGATAAGGATTATTGCCGTATGTAAACTAATATAACAATATTTTTCGAGAATGCAACATTTATTTATATTTTTGTTGTTATAGATTAGTTGCAATAGTTAGGAGACAGGGGACAGGGGATAGGTTCAAAAATTGATAGCTATCAAGATTTTATGATTCCTCCATGTCCTAATCCATGTAGCTACTGCTATTCATCTATGGGAATAGATAAAGCAAGGACAGCTACAAACAGATGATTGTATGGAGAATTATATATATTGCTATTATTTAGCAACTATTTTAGCATAAAGCTTCTGTTTTGCTTGATTTATAGGTAGTTAAGAGCTTTGTAAATTTCAATATCAAATATTATATTTGCTAATAACTTGCAATTAATGCAGATATTACAAGACAGGCGATCGCATTGGCAATCTCTCAAGAAACACAGGGGTGTAAGGGTGTAGGGGTATAGGGGGAGAAAAAATGTTTCTTCTACATTTTGTGGGAGCGTTCATCGCGCCCGTAGGAGGCTTATATTTTGCACCATTACCTTCTACTCGAAAACCTGAGCTTCGAGGCCTTATGATTTTGTAGGGTGGGGAGTGCATCGCCACAGTCTTATTAAGAAAGTGCAAGATTTCAGTTAAGGTAAAAATTCACAGGTCGTACAAAGTCTTAAACCAGTTCACAAATACCTGTGCCTTTGAATGCTGGGGATTTAAAATTTTATACTTAATTGCATCATGTAGTTGCCTTCCTGGTTCTTTCTGCCATGCCAGCCAAGTGTAAATTTTTGCTTTATCAGTACGAGCATCTATAAATGGCGCTCCCTTAATTTTTGCCTCAGCTACAACTTCCTGGGCGTATGTCCAAAGTAACTCACTCTCATCGGGAATCATATAAGCTAAAAAAGTCTCTAACATCCCTTGCATCAGGTTATCTGGCATCATCCATACACCGAAATTAATTCCTGTGTTTGTAGTATGGATTAACCCTGTTGCTGGTATTTCTTGAGGAATATCAGCAATACTACCTGAACAAGCATCTCTAATACTTTGCCAACGTGCTTGAGGGTCATCATCCGCATCTACCATTAAACCCAGATGAGTCAGTCCTGATGCTTGTAACTCTGTTAATATCAGGTCTGAATTAAGATTGCTATAACCACCGTAATCTTCAATAGATACAATCGGTTCCTTCTTGTTATTAACCCAAACAATTCCGTTTTTTTCTATCAATTCCGGTATAACGCGCAGGTCGTCTTTCCCCTCAACCAAAAGCTT
>DATNQO010000113.1:0-10963 GCA_036704005.1 Leptolyngbyaceae cyanobacterium
ACGGGCGAGAATGGTTACGTGATTGTTGGGTTAAATATCCACTGCGAGATTATGGCAAAGACTGGGACAATTTTTAAAGTTCGTAGTAAGGGCTTCAGCCCTTAGTTATATATTGGGAGGGCTAAAGCCCTCACTACGAACTAACTTTCTAGATACTTTTGCCACATTTGGGTGTAAGCATTTTCCATCTCACGGGTAAATTGCTTACCGTTCCATAGAGGTGATGTTTTTCTTGATTGTCTCAGCTTCCAAGCAATTTGTTGTCTTAAAGTTTCATCCTTACCCAAGCGCACACCCCACTCTACATATTCTTCATCAGTCCAGGCGATACCTTCTGTAATTCCAGCATTCATCATCATGGTGTAGCTGTTACGGGCGGCGAATTGTTCACCTACTTTTGTCACCATAGGAATACACATCCACAGGGTTTCTAAGGTTGTCGTAGCACCATTGTAGGGATAGGTATCTAATACTATATCGGCAATTTCTAAATTAGCTCGGTGAACTGATTCTGTCATGACTATAGGTAAAAATCGCAGTCTTGATTTATCTACGCCTTCTTCTTGGGCTAGTTTTTCAAAGAAATTTTTTACAGATTCCTCATCAGATAAACCCTTAATTAAAAAGTAGCTATTGGGGACTTCTTTAATAATTCTTAACTGAAGTCTTGTAATATCTGGATGTCTTTTGAAACCTCGCTGTCCACAGAGATACACAACCGCATCATGAGGAATATCCAAATCTTCACGAGTTACTGTAGGTACACTCACCTCAAAACCATCTACACCTATATAGGTGTGGGGTAAACGCCAAATCTTTTCACTGTAATATTCTTGGGCTGATTCTGGTAAAACGTAGGGATCAGCAATAAAATAATCCACGGATGGACTACCAGAAGCATCAAAACCTAACCAAGTGACTTGAACAGGTGCAGGTTTGAGGGATACAACTTCACAACTAATGTCTAAAGTAAGACTATCTAGATCGATTAATATATCAACTTCATCCTGATAAATTTGCTCGGCAATTTCACCAGTTATCGCTGATTTATAGGCATGGTCTACGTTATTAAGATACCATTCATGTAAAGGGTCACAGTCAGGATTAGTATTGACAAAATAAGCATAAACTGTAAACTTTTCTCTGTCATGATATTTAAACAGCCAACGCGCCAACCAACCTACAGAATGACTTCTGAGGCAATAGGAGATGTATCCTATCCTTAGTTTTTTCTCAGTTTTCTTTATCTTTCTTTTTATATGTCCTTCAAAATACTTTTCTACTAAATCTTTTGCATAAATTTCTATGTTTGTTTGACAGAGTTTGAGTAATTGATTTTGAATTAACCTATTTTGTTTAGGATTATCTTCAATATAAGGAGTAAAAAAATTAGCTGTAAATAGCCTTGATACTCTAACTGAATCAAGATGAAGAGGATTATTTTGCATGAGAGACTCTACTAAAGACCCTTGTCTTTTATGAGCAGAGCATGATTCTTCCCAATGTCCGCCTGCACTCATCAATCCTCTGAGTATTTGACGATTGGCATATACTTTATCTGCTAAATCTTCAACTAAAGAATAATACAACTTAGCATTGCCGATTCCTTTATCGAATTGACCAAGGTTCTGATAAAAACTTGCTAAATGACCAATTATTTCTATGTTATGAGGATTCAATTGTAAATAAAGTTCGCATAATTGTGCTGCTGTTCCTGGTCTTCCTTTAGAATAAGCAATATCTATTGCGGCAGGCAGAAGAACTATAAGTAATGACTGAGTATTTGTATGAAAATATGGTAGGCAGGCTTCCAATAATTTTATAGTTGATGGATAGAAATAAGCATAATCTAAAAGAAGACTAACAGTTTCTGTTAAAATATATACTTCAATTACCTGTTTTGGCTCTGATTTAAGTACTTCAATTAAGTTAATATCTTCTAAATATTTATCTGTATAATTCTTTAACTTAATTGTTATTTGAACAAGGTGTAAAAGATTATCAAGGTTTTGAGGCGAAATTTCTTTAATACTAATTCGTATTTTTTCAGCTAGCGAATATTCAGTTAAAGATTCTCTACGTTCTGCTTCTGTCTGTAATACATCAACTAATTCAGCATTCCAAATATCAACTTGGTCTGTGTCCCCATCCATCATTGCCATTAACCAAGTTGTTTGTGCTTCTACTTCTTGCCCTTGCAACAGTAGCATTAATCCTAAATGCCAATAGTATGATTTTGCATCAGGCTCTACAGAGATTGCTTCTTCATAGAGACTAGCAGCTTGAGCATAGTTACCTGCTAGGAAATATTTTTCTGCTTGGTGAATCCATTGGCGATTATTAGCTATAATGACCATAAAAGTTATTTAAAACTAGGTTAGATGAAATAATAAAAGACGAAATTAGTTAAACTAGAGAGGCAATCAGTAACTATGAGAATTGGGTAATGTAGTTACACATTACCCAATCGAACACAACTTTTATGTAATACTGACTGGGGATATAGCCCAGAAACTTTTTTTCTTATCTAGCCAAAGATGTAAAGTTCGTAGCACAAGCTGTACTGAATGAAGAAATAGTGGAAATAATGCCGTTAACTGGCTGAGGTGCTATTGACTCGCAAGCTATTGCTAGTGTAAGTGCTTCTCTGGTAGCACTATCCCCCCGGGTTGTACCTGTTAAACCGTAGTAGCTTTTCAGCCCAGCACCTCTATTTTCTGCCTTAAATTGAGCAACATCACTGGTATTGTTACCAACAATTACGTAATTAAAGTTATCGGTTTGAGTTCTGATACCCATTTGTAGTTCATTGATGGAACTAGCAAACTTTTGGTATTCCAAGTAGAAGGCTTGTTGAGAACGGTTAGCTGTACCTACGTAGTTTCTGGCTTCTGACTGTTTAGCTTTATTCACCTGACCAAGTAGCGAAGGTAACGCGATCGCAGCAAGCACACCGATGATAATTACAACTACTAGCAGTTCAATTAAGGTAAAACCTTCTTCTTCTCTGTTCTTACGGTTGCTGAGGTGGCTGAGGAATTTAGCTTGTAATTCTGGCTTTAACATGGGTTTCTCCTGAAGTTTGGGGTAAGTAGTAGGCGATCGCTTTGTTCTGCAAATAACTTACCCACTTACAATCGTGATCTATCACTTCAGTTAAAAAAATTCCTTGCTAATTTGATAATTACGTATATTTACTAGTAAAATACTCTTGAGCATGAAGATAAAGAATTAATCTCCCAATTTCTACTGAATCCACTCATCAAACTCAGATTGTTAGTAGGGTGCGTCAGTATGAAGATTTTCTTGGCATAGCTAGGGTTTCTCGTACTGACGCACCCGACATTTTGCACATTTTTTGATCTGCAAGTCCTTATTATAAGTAGCGCCAGGTGCGATCGCTACAGCATATTGCGGAAACTAAAGCTGTGGGTTACTGTCCTATTGTTTGATATATAAAAAGCTTGAGATAAGAATATGAGAAACAAGCTGGCTTTATTTTCCCTCAGTTTAGGCATCACCTTTTTTAACCCAGCACAAATTGCTGTGAGTCAGGTTTCCCCCACAGCACCACCTTTAAAACTTGTTGATATTGGTACTAACTGCACACCAGCGCGTACTTGCTTGGGTTGGGACGAACAACTATTTATCGGTCATGGAAGTTTGAGGAGCGATCGCGCCGGTCTGTTACGCTCAATAGATAATAGTTTGCGTTACCTAGAAACCCCAAAAGCAGCAGCAGCATACAATAATTACCCCATCAAAGGAATTACCCTCGATAGAGTGCGGCGGAGTTTGCGGCGTTTTCGTCAGTTGGTAGCTACAGCAAAATCACCAGCACAGTTACAAGCTGCGGTGCGGCGAGAGTTTGCTTTTTACAAGTCAGTTGGTGATGATGGACAAGGCAGAGTCAAGTTTACCGCCTACTATGCACCGATTTACTCAGCCAGTCGTGTACGCACCGCACAATATAAATATCCCATTTATCGACTTCCGCCAGATTTTGACCAATGGAGTAAACCCCACCCCAAACGGGTTGATTTAGAAGGGGTAGATGGTTTATTAGGAAACAAAAGCCGACTAAGCGGTTTAGAAATGTTTTGGTTACGCGATCGCTTTCAAGCCTACATGATCCATATCCAAGGTTCTGCTAAACTCAAGCTAACTGATGGAACTCAAACCAGCGTTGGTTTTGCAGGCGGAACAGATTACCCTTGGACAGCTGTAGGGCGACTGCTATTTCAAGATGGCAAACTAACCAAAGAAGAATTAAATATGCCTGGGATTATTCGCTATTTTCGCAAAAATCCCCAGTCTATGAATAATTATCTCCCACGCTGGGAACGATTTATATTCTTCAGAGAAACCCAAGGCGAACCAGCAACAGGCAGTATCGGCGTACCACTCGTACCAGAACGTTCCATTGCCACCGATAAATCTCTCATGCCTCCAGGCGCATTGGCTGTAATTAACGCTACATTCCCCTATCCAGGGCGACGTAACCAATTGATTCAGCGCCAAGTCAGTCGTTTTGTCCTTGACCAAGACACAGGTAGCGCCATCAAAGGCCCCGGCAGAGTCGATTATTTTCTCGGCTATGGCGACTTAGCAGGCGATCGCGCTGGTATCACCGTAGCTACTGGTTCTATATATTACTTGCTATTAAGAAAGTAACTGAGGCACTAGGGACTGGGGGCTGGGGAGTTCTGAGTTAGGAGTGCAAAAGTTCATTGTTACCATCTTCACCCCTATACCCTTACACCCTTACACCCCTACACCCCTATCTTCTACCTCGCCTGTTGTCGCATATATCGCCCATCCAACCCCTGCTTAATCCAACTGAGACATTCGTACTCAGATTTGAATAATTTGGGTGCAGCAATGTTATTTAATAAATCGGGTGGGTAATGGTCGTAAAAGTATCTATCATTCTCGTGGAAGACAACAATTAAGTTGTTGCGGTAAATGTAGCGTGATTGAAAGCTATCTTTCTGACTTACAAAATCTGCGTTTTGGTCAATATGCTCTTTAGCTATTTCAATGATATTGCTAATGCTATTACCGTAGATTTTAGCTGGATTCTCGGCTTTGTGTAGTTTACTTTCTCGACCAATTTCTGACAAGAGTTTATAGGAATAGATTTCATACCTATCTGCTTTGCCAAAAACAAATGGAATGATGAGATATCCTTGATATGAAACCGAATTTTCATAAAGAAGACGACTCATCTGAACCTCCTTTGATATAACGGCTTAAACAAAAAGCGCCTCAACAAAAGCACTCACAATTAACGCATTTCTGCTAATTAATGCTTGGCGTTGTTGATATCTTGTTGGCGATTTGGTCAAGAGGGGTATGACCCCTCATTTTTGGTAATGATGGCTTGTTAGGTCTTATCAGAAAAGGATTACAAAATTCATTATTACTCTTTTTTTAAATTACTCAAAACGAAATTGGTGAGGAAAAGTAAAAAATAATGTATGTATCAACTGATTTTTTTTTAATTTAGTTTGTAGTAAGGACTTTAGTCCTGAAGAAAAGGCTAAAGCCTTTACTACGAACTGGGTGTCTAAGCTAATGTAGAGAAATTAAGGTATTTTCCTACTACCAGAGGTTAAGTTGCTGGGGTGGATGTTGAAGCTGACTCCAAGGCAGGGGCGGAACTGGTACGTTATTGTGTTCTAATAATTGTTGGAAGTGACGGGCGTTGTGAGGCGATCGCTCTTCTGTAGGACAATGGACAAAAAAATAGATTCTTGTCCCAGCTTCTAACCACTGTTGAATTTGCTGTACCCACTCTTCCATGAAGGGTTGATTGACCATCAAATTAGGATGGGAAATAAACCTAATCAGGCTAAAACTAGTAGTAACGCTCAATTGTAAAGGTAATTTCGGCTTACGTCGTTCTGATGCTAACTGGGGGTCATCCTCTCCAGTATAAATAGGGCGTGAATCTAGTAATACCCTTCCCACTCCCAAAGTTTCTAAAAGCTGTGTCAAATTACTCTTATAAGGTTCTTGATACCAGTCAGGATGTCTTACTTCTAGCGCTAATAGTGCTGTTGTGCGCGGCCAAGCTTCCAAAAAACTAGCCAAATCATCAATTAACGCAGGTGCATAACTCGGCGGTAGCTGGGCAAAAATGGGGCCGAGGCGTTTACCCAAAGGACGCATCCCTTCTAGAAAAGTTAAAGCGGCGGGAATATAGGGTTTTAATAAACCTTGATGAGTAATATCGCGTGGTAATTTCAAACAAAACTCAAAGCCCGGTGGTGTTTCCTTCGCCCAACGGCTAACGGTTTCTGGGTTTGGTATTGCATAGAAAGTAGTATTACCCTCTACCGTAGTGAAGCGACGACTGTAAAGGTGGAGAAATTCTGAAGCACGACTCCCTTGGGGATAAAATTCGCCTACCCAACCCTTGTAAGCCCAAACAGCACAACCGATAAAGAAATTCACAAGCTTTGATGAAAAATCTACACTTTATATTAAAAGGGATTGGGCATTGGGGACAAATCAATTCAAAATTAAAGAATTTTCCTTTTATCTCCCCACTAATACTAGTTATAGAAATCCTATTTGAATTTTGAAAAAATCTCACCACTTTGTAGGCCGATGCACTGCCCACCCTACGTACATTTCAGAAATCAAGTAAGAATAAACACCATACTACATAAATCCTGTAGAGACGTTGTACACAACGTCTCTACAACCCCTAACCTCTCATCTGTTACCTGTTACCTATAACCTATCTCAATTCTCATCCCGCCCATGAACTTCAGCCGGTGGGCTGGTTGCTTCCACAGCCGTGAATGGTTCTAGAATTTTGTAAGTATGACTTGCACCTTTGGGTACAGTCCAAGAACTTCCCGGTTCTAGAAGGATCATTTGTCCTTCGATGTGTAACTCGGCGCGACCGTTAATTACATAACCAACAGTTTCGTATTCGCGGCTGGTTGGTTGTTTATCTTCACCCGGTTGTTCATCTTCCCAAAGGCGCATGGAAAGAGATTTACCCGATGCTAAGTATTTCTGACCGAGTTTTCCCTTGGGGGAATGATGCGAGTCGATTTTTTTAACGCTGGTATCACTCATATTTAATTACCTTGCGGTTTCAATACAACTTTGATGCAGTTATCTTTTTTGTGTTTGAAAATTTCGTAACCGTGGGCTGCTTGTTCTAACGGTAGGGTATGGGTGATGACGAATGAGGGGTCAATTTCACCGTTTTGAATACGTTCTAATAAGGGCTTCAAGTATTTATGAACGTGGGTTTGTCCCATTTTCCAAGTTAAACCCTTATTCATAGCCGCACCCATCGGGATTTTATCGAGGAAGCCGCCATACACACCAGCTATGGAAACGTGACCACCTTTAGCAGCAGACACCAGCACTTGTCTTAATGCGGTTGGTCTGTCTGTTTCTAGTCTGACAGCTTGTTTTACTTTGTCGTAAAAAGCCATCAAGTCTGTACCGTGGGCTTCCATTCCCACTGCATCAATACAAGCGTCGGGGCCACGTCCACCTGTCATCTCTTTCAGGGCTTCCCCAACATTTACTTCTTCATAGTTGAGGACTTCCGCATGACATTGTTCCTTAGCCATCTGCAACCGTTCAGGAACCCGGTCAAAAGCGATAACTCTTTCCGCACCCAACATATAGGCGCTTTTGATCGCAAATTGTCCCACTGGGCCGCAACCCCACACAGCCACAATATCGCCGGGTTTGATGTTGCAGTTTTCCGCCGCCATGTAGCCGGTAGGGAAGATATCAGTTAAAAATAATACTTTTTCATCTGGTAGATTATCGGGGATTTTCAGCAAGCCGACATCAGCAAAAGGCACACGGGCGTATTCTGCTTGACCGCCAGCGTAACCGCCGAAGAGGTGAGAGTAGCCAAATAGACCTGCTGGGGAGTGACCCATTTGCAATTCTACCATCCAGGCGTTAGGGTTGGAATTATCACACAAAGACCATAAATCCCGTTGGCAGAAGAAGCAAGAACCGCATGAGATAGTGAAGGGAACAACCACGCGATCGCCTACTTTCACATTTTTCACCGCACTGCCTAATTCTACCACTTCCCCCATAAACTCATGACCAAGGATATCGCCACTTTGCATCGAGGGAATATAGCCATCGTATATATGTAAATCTGACCCACAAATAGCTGTAGAAGTAATTTTAATAATTGCATCACGCGGGTTAAGAATTTTTGGGTCAGGTACAGTTTCTACCCTGACATCATTTGCCCCATGCCAGCAAACTGCTTTCATAATTATTAGTCCTTAGTCATTGGTCATTAGTCATTAGTCATTAGTCATTAAGAGGCGCGATATTTGCGCCTCTATTGCTAATTCTCTCAGTGGCAAAATCTAGTGATTTATGAGTAACAGACTCAAACTAGATGTGAATTATTAACTGCGGCTTCTGGCTTCTCTTACACGCTCAGGCTGTTGATAATAACCACCTTCATTTTGAGTATTTGAATTAATGGTTTCGCCTACTTTTCTTTGTACATTTTTGCCAAACTCTTTAGTAGCTCTGGGTGTCTCTTCGTCTAAGTTTAGCTTTTCTCGCACATTATCAGCAGCACCTTTAAGGCGATTTTGAGCATTTCTTATTTGATTATCGTTGCCGATGCCTTCATTATCAGGAGTACCTTTGTAGTAAATACCTTCTGGAGTTTTGACGGTATCAGCTTGAGCAATCATAGCAGTGCCGTAGGTAAAAGATTGACCTACGAAAAAGGTTGCTGCTACTAAGAAAACAACCAAAATTTGACGAAGCAGAATATTTTGTACCCAGGAAATTACTCGATTCATAACAATCCTCAATGAGACGATGTGTATATTTTTGCTTGAATAGATGCGCTTTAGCATCTATCTATAGCAGGGGACAGGTGACAGGTAACAGGGAATAGGGTTGAAAAACTTTTAAAGTAAAGGTTTAAGCATTAGCTGATGTCATCATCTATCAGCCAACTGCGATAAAACTATATTTAAAAATCGGTAATTAGTAGTAGTTTGTGATGGTATATTACTAATTACCTAGTTAGAAAATAGCGCTTAGAATCTAGTAGCGTGGCAATAGATTGAGAAAAATTTGAACGCAGATAAACGCAGATAAACGCAGATGATTAAGATGAGTCATTTTTCGCTAATGCACTATTTTAACGTGAGTTCGATGAACCTCTCCCTCCCAACCTCCCCTCTCCTAAAAGGCGAGCAGGGTGGTTTCATACAATCAGAGAAAAAAGATTATTGTGTTTCAAAGCCTCTCCCCCCGTGGGGGAGAGGTTTGGAGAGAGGGCAAAATCTCTGCTACAACACCAGAAATCAGAACTTATAAATTTTTCTTTTTCTGTATGAAACCACCCTGCCCTCTCCTAAAAGGCGTTCGCGTAGCGTCTCCGTCAGGAGAGGGAGGAGAAACGAAAAAATACCTCACCCCCAACCCCTCTCCTCGAAGGAGCGAAAGGTCTGTAGCTTGCTTCCCGTAGGGTGCGCCGGCTTCCGGCGTTCAGAACTTTTCAAGAGAGAGGGGTTGGGGGAGAGGTCAAAACAACGCTTGTCGAACTCACGTTATTTTAGCCTTGCCACGCCATTAGTACCCAGTCCCCAGTCCCCTTTCTCACGGTTTGAGTACAACTTTCACACAGTTATCTTGCTTCTGTTGAAAAATGTGATAACCGTGGGGTGCTTGTTCTAGAGGTAATTGATGGGTAACTATAAACGATGGGTCAAGTTTGCCTTCTAGGATGAGTTGTAGTAACAAATTCATGTATTTCTGACCGTGCATTTGTCCCATCCTGAAGGTTAAACCTTTATTAAAGGCTGCACCCAAGGGTATTTTGTCTACAAACCCACCATAGACACCCATAATTGAAAGCGTCCCACCTTTACGACAAGCCACCATCATCTCCCGCAATACGTGGGGACGGTCGGTTTCTAACCTCAGCTTTTGCTTGGTTTGGTCGTAAAAGTCTTCTATACCCACACCGTGCGCTTCTAAACCCACTGCATCAATGCAAGCATCAGGGCCGCGTCCGCCTGTCATTTCTTTTAACGCTTCGCCTGCATTCACTTCTTCGTAATTAATAACTTCGGCTTTGGCGTACTTTCTCGCCATCTCCAAACGTTCGGGAAAGCGGTCTATAGCGATGACTTTCTCAGCACCCATCATATAAGCACTAATCATGGCAAACTGTCCCACAGCGCCGCAACCCCACACAGCCACAGTATCACCTGGCTGAATGTCGCACATCTCAGCACCCATATATCCGGTAGGGATAGCATCGGAGATGAATAGCAGTTTCTCATCGGGGATATCTGCTGGAACCTTCACCACACCGACATCAGCGAAGGGAACGCGCACATATTCAGCCTGTGCGCCAGCGTAACCACCTAACAGATGAGAGTAACCATAAATAGCTGATGTGACATTACCATAGAGTTTTTCTTCTAAGTAGGTGTTGGGGTTAGAGTTGTCGCACAATGACCACAGATCACGCTGACAATAGTTGCATCTACCACAGCCAATTGTAGAAGGAACAACGACACGATCGCCTATTTTTAAATTATCAACCCCGCGTCCAACTTCGACCACTTCCCCCATAAATTCGTGACCGATAATATCACCCTGTTGCACAGTAGGAATATAGCCGCCGTAAATATGTAAGTCAGAACCACAAATTGCTGTGGAAGTAATTTTAATAATCGCATCACGCGGGTTAAGAATTGTCGGGTCTGGAACCGACTCCACCCGCACCTCATTAGCACTTTGCCAGCAGACAGCTTTCATAATTATTTAGTCATTAGTCATTGGTCAAAAGAGGCAGGGGAGCGGGGAGCAGGGAGCAGGGGGGATGTAGTAACGGATCTTGTACTCCGACCAATTGAGAACGCCCTAGAAGGGCGGGGCTTGATACCCATGTTCCGCTCCGCTTCACGGCTTCGGGACA
>DATNQO010000114.1:0-2048 GCA_036704005.1 Leptolyngbyaceae cyanobacterium
AACTGTCTGTGTTGTGACCTCAGCACAGACAGTTCAGGGCTACTAAAAGCCCACACTGTACCGTCAGGTCAGTGTGGGTAGTTTACTACTTATAAAACAAGTAGGGGCGGGTTAACAAGTATCCACCATGATTTATGATGATCTTGGTGAACTTGCCATTACTCACTTCCCACTACCTACCCCTAACCCAAAGCTTTTTACACATTATGGCTTAAGCCTAAGACACCGTAAAGAATACTTAGTGATACTGATTAACAAAAATTAACTAGTTTGAGTTTGGTTATTTTTCCATCAAGAATCAAGAACAGTTGCGTGTATAAGCGTGACTTAGTTTGAATTTATGAGATAAAATTTAAAAACATTCATGTAATAACTAGTACTTAACATTTTAGGCTAAGATATACTTCTTTAACTTTGTTTACATATAGCCGCTTAATCATCATAATGTCGTAATGGAAGACCGATATAGCTTGCAGTTGTCTACTAATCCTTGGATGATCTCGGCTCCCTTTTTTCAAGGGCTACCAGAAACTGCTGTAGAACTGGCTCTTAATCATGTTGTTACACGTACACACCCAGCTAATCAGGTTATCCTACTAGAAAACGACTGGGGCGGTGCTGTATATTTTATAGTAGATGGTTGGGTAAAAATACGTACTTATAATTTAGAAGGGAAAGAGGTGACGCTGAATATTCTCGGCACAGGAGAATTATTTGGGGAAATGGCGGCTTTAGATGAAGTACCTCGTTCCACAGATGTGATTACTCTGACTACCACAGTAATTGGTAGTATGCCTTCCCAAGATTTTGTCAAATTGCTGCACACAGAACCTTTGGCTGGTGTGCGCTTATCGCAGTTGATGGCTCGGCGCTTGCGGCAAGTAAATCGCCGGCTGCGGTTGCGAGAATCTGATAGTCAATCGCGGGTGGCAGATACTCTGCTATTTTTAGCAGAAGGTCAAGGAAAGCGGGGACAGACAGGAACGGAAATTCCTAATTTACCTCATCGAGAACTGAGCAGTTTGAGTGGGTTGGCAAGAGAAACTGTCACTAGGGTATTGACAAGGTTAGAAAAAAAAGGCTTGATTAAGCGAGATCAAGACACTATTTGTATTCCTGATTTGTCAGCCTTAGAAAAGATGTTAATCTAATCAATTTTCCCGATGAGTATATTAGATTCTCTGCCAGATGAGCCAGAGGAAGATACATCCCCTGAATCTCAGACCGAACATAACCCAAATTCAGCTCAACCAGAGCCAAAGCAGCACACCTTGCTATCTCCCCAGTTGAAAGTTGATACTCCCTTAAGGATGGTAGAGACGGCTTTCTTAGCAAGCACCTCCAGCCTGATTTGGTTTATCAATTTCTACTTTCCCCTCGGCCCATTGTTGCGGATATTCTTCCCCGTACCCATCGCCCTAGTTTACCTACGTTGGGGTAAACGAGCTGCATGGATGGCGGCTGTAACCTCTGGTTTACTGTTGTCCGTGTTAATGGGGCCAGCACGCAGCCTGTTGTTTGTCATGCCTTTTGCCTTCATGGGCGTGCTACTAGGTGCGGCTTGGTATCGCCGCGCTCCCTGGATTGTCTCTATTACCTTGGGTACGCTGTTAGGTACTTTAGGGGTCTTTTTCCGCTTGTGGTTACTGTCTGTGTTGTCGGGGGAAGACCTATGGATTTATTTAATTACCCAAGTTACAAAGTTAATAGAGTGGATCTTCTTGCAGCTGGGATTGTTAAATAGTCCTAGTGTATTTTTGATTCAGCTGGGGGCAATAGCATTGATTGCGATCAACAATTTTATTTATCTGTTTGTTGTACACATAGCGGCGTTATTACTTTTAGATCGCTTAGGCAATCCCATTCCTCGCCCCCCCCATTGGATACAAGTTCTATTGGATTATTAAAGATTGGTCAAAAGAGGCAGGGGAGCGGGGAGCAGGGAGCAGGGGGGATGTAGTAACGGATCTTGTACTCCGACCAATTGAGAACGCCCTAGAAGGGCGGGGCTTGATACCCATGTTCCGCTCCGCTTCACGGCTTCGGGA
>DATNQO010000115.1:0-33635 GCA_036704005.1 Leptolyngbyaceae cyanobacterium
TGATTTGTCTGTTCGCTCAGTGTTGTGCTTAAACTGCGGCACTGAAAACGACAGAGACGAGAATGCTTCTAAGAATATAGAAATGGTCGGCATGGGGCATCGGCACGACCTTAAACGGACGGGGAGCGACCATAAGACTACTTCGGTAGCTAGTTGCTGTGAAGCGTCAAGAATCACCGCTCTTCAAGGGCGGTGAGTATGTCAAATTGCAGATACATTAGCAAGAAATTCGACAAATATCAAACTCTCCCTCATCAAGCAGACTGTAAGCTTACAGATATAGGACTTACGCAAGTGTCATAATCAAACTAACTGTAGGGTGCGTCAGCCCCAATAATCTCGTACAAATCAAAGGTTTTCCATATCTGACGCACTTTACCCCAAGTACCAGTTGCGTAAGTCCTAAGATAAACCCAATACCTAAAACTGATGACTAATGATTAATGAGTTAGGTGCTATTGTCTTAGCGGGTGGTCAAAGTTCCCGTATGGGACAGGATAAAGCTTTGATATCTGTGAATGGTGTGCCGTTGTTGCAATTTGTCTGTAATATTGCGGCAAGTTGTGCTAATAAAGTTTATATAGTCACCCCTTGGCCGGAACGCTATCAGCATTTAGTTTTACCCAGGTGCGAATTTATTCGGGAAGTTCCCTCTAACCCTGATGCGACGACTCACGGCCCTTTAGTTGGCTTTGCTCAAGGGTTAGCAGAGGTAAAATCTGAATGGGTATTGCTGTTAGCTTGCGATTTACCTAAATTACGGGTTGAGGTTTTGCAAGATTGGGCTGCTAGTCTTGAGATTGTACCAGAAGATGCAATAGCAGCCTTAGCCCATCACGCCAAAGGCTGGGAACCTTTATGTGGTTTCTATCGCCGTCGCTGTCTACCACAATTATTAGATTTTATCAATCAAGGTGGGCGTTCTTTTCAGCAATGGTTACATAACCATTCTGTACAACTGTTATCTTTACCTACGCCAGAAGTATTATTTAATTGTAATACGCCAGAAGATTTGGTTTTTTTGCAAGAATAAGTTTGTAGTGGGGACTTTAGTCCTCAAAAAAGAAAGGACTGAAGTCCTTACTCCGAACTTTTAATTCTTTACATTGTATCACACTATGAGTTTTAGAATTGAGGCTTTGCAACTTCCCACCCTGCAAAGAGGTGCTGAAGGAAGAAATGTCACCGTTTGGCAGAGATTCCTATTAGATAATGATTTTCCTATTGGTGCGGTAGATGGTGATTTTGGCAGTATTACCGATAAAGCTACCCGTGAGTATCAAACTAAAAATGGTTTGAGGGTGACGGGAATTGTTGATATTACTACTTATGAAAAAGCATTAGCACAAGGATTTGCAGTATATATTGCTTTTTATGCCAATGGAGTGAAGAGATTTTTGGCTTATCTCAATTTTGGCGATAATGAAGTCAAAGATTTACAAAAAAGTTTAACAGCGATCGCCACTTTAAATCCACCGTTAGTTGTTGATGGCGATTTTGGCAATAATAGTATTAGAGGATTAGCGGAAGCTTACAAAAAAAGAGATGTAAATTTTCCTGCTGATTTAACTCAACAGCTTTCTAATGCCACAAAAGCCAAACTTGGTGATGATTTTGCACCAGCTATAGACAACATTACCGAGTATGCTAAACGACTAAGACAACGACTCAGTGGCAGAAATTGGGTGAATTTCTTCCGCGACAGAGATGCAATTGATGATTTAGCTTCCCCCTTCCGCCAAAGAGTACAAGCTTTTGAACGTGCGTTACAAGATGCAGGCGCTACTATCCGCATCGCTTCCGTATTGCGTCCTCCAGAACGGGCTTATTTAATGCACTACGCTTTTAGAATTAGTAGAAATGAAATTGCAGCCCAAAATGTCCCACCGATGCCTAATGTAGATATTAATTGGGTGCATTACAACAACGCCATTTCTATTCAAGCAGCGAGAGAAATGGTGTCTGCTTATAATATTGCTTTTCGTCCCGCGCTAACTTCTCGCCATACCAGAGGTTTAGCCATTGACTGGGAAATCACCTGGACAGGAACATTAAGAGTGAAAAATGCTAGTGGCAATATAGTTAATATTGATGAACCAAGAACAAGCTACGAAAACTCTACATTATGGCAAGTGGGACGGTCTTATGGTGTAATTAAACTAGCAAGCGATCGCCCTCATTGGTCTAGTGATGGGCATTAGTTATCAGTTATCAGTTATCAGTTATCATTTTTTCTCCTCATCTCCCCCCACTCCCTCATCTCCCAGTTGTTGAGCGTTCGCGGAGCGTCTCGTAGAGAAGTCGAAGCACATCTCCCCCCACTCCCGTCTCGCGTTAGGCTGAATTTTCCTCACCACTAGGGGCAAATACACTGGGGTCGAGATAGTTGAGACGGGCGAGAGGGCTGAGGGAGTTGAGGATTTGGGAGCCGTAGCTGCGGTTGACTACACGGCTATCAAGTAGGGCGACGACACCTTGATTTTCGCGTACCGGGGCTACTGCCCGTTGTAGTTCATTTAAAGCGGTTGGTAATAAGAATAAACGAAACCAGTCTTGATGCGATCGCTTATAGTGAGCTACTCTACCAGCCACAAGGGGATGCTCTAACGATGGTAAGGGTAAAGTCGCAATCACTAACAATTGAGGCGCGGGTAAGACGGCTTGATGTTCTCGCCAAAACTCCCAACCGCTCACTAAAATGCCATTCTCATCTAAACAAGTTTTTTCTACCTGCACCCGCGAACCAAACTCAGAGGCTAAAATTGCACCCACCTGCGCCTTTAATGGCACATCTCCCACTAATAAAACTGTCAATCCCGGTGCAGTAGCGCTCAAACAGACTAAAGTCCGTACCTTATGAATAAATGCTGCTTGGAACTCTGGCGTATTGGGTAGAGGTAACTGGTATGGTATGTACAGTTGAATTGCCTCTGATTGGCTATCAGAAGCGAATTTTAGGCAGGTTAAATCATCTAAACCCAAACGTTGACGAAACAGTGGGGCTTCGGTTTCTGGCTCTAAAGCACTGCCAATTAAGACGACTGGCTGTCTTTGCCAAATGGGGGCAAGAATTTCGCCTAATTCCACTGGTACGTAGTGCAGCGAGAATAAACCTTGGCGACGGGCGATAGTTGCCCAGAGGAGGGGTGAGGGAGATGAGGGGGATGAGGGAGATGAGGGGGAAGGGTTTTGATTGTTTGGTAGTTGCTGCCAGAGTTGCTGCCAAACTTCTGGTACACCTGATGCTGATGCTAAAGTTGTTTGGAGTTGATTTAAAATATCAGTTTCTGATTGGGAAATTAAATAACAGTCATAAGGATTAGCTGGATGCTTATATAGTTCGCTTGTCAGTTGAATCCTGGCGGCGCGAATTGCTTCGGCTTGTTCAGGACAAGCGAGAATTAGCTGTTCCCAGTCTTGGGGCTGTATATTTTGAGTAAGCTGATGACGTACCCAATCTTCTAAATCATCTACGCCATCGATAATTGTGGGGATGCCTTGGGGAAAACTATCGGCAGATGTGAGCTGTCCTTGTAACCAAGCTTCGGGAGAAATCAGAAGTATTCCTTGGAACTCAGGGTTGGGCCAAGCGTCACCTGTTCTGATTGATTTGTTAACTTGTAACCACTGCTGTAGGCGAGGAATTTCCACTCGCAGCAGCAGTTGTTGTACTGTTTGGGTAGCCACAATAATTACAGGCCCATGCCACATCAAAGCGGAGGCAACAAAGCTAGTGCGATACCGTCCTTGATAGCCACAAACAGCTCCTACTTGAATTAAGGCGCTACGTCCCAGACGCAAGGCGCGTGCTACCAACCGTGCCATCGTTAAATGATGGGGCCAGGAAGGGAAACCCGCCTGCGATCGCAAAAAGTTATGTAATGACAAATGAACTTCTGCCTCAATCACACGCTTTCCATCCCATACAAAATGACTTTAATTGCCAATAGCCCCATTTCTATTATGTTGTTTGTCAGTTGTTAGTGGTCAGTTGTCCGTTGCATATTAATAACCACTGACCACTGACTACTGACCACTGACCAATACCCTAAAATTATGCCAACTTACACAGGAATCTCCAGCGAAGCCTTCAGACATCCACTAGATCGTCAAGCCGAGCAAGCTTTACGGAATTTACCAGGATTTGATTTAACTGCTCGTAAATTTGTGGAATTTGTCTACGAACGCCCTCAGCTAGTTTATCTAATGGGCAACACCATCCAAGTCGGGCCAAGGCAATATTCCACTATTTACCAGATATTTCGGGAGTGTGTGCGGGATTTGGATATTTATCCAGAACCTACACTGTTTGTTGCACAAAATCCACAGGCAAATAGCTACGCATTAGGTCAAGAGAATCCTTATATAGTCATAGACACAGGGATACTGGACTTACTGGACGAATCCGAAATTCGGGCGGTGTTAGCCCACGAATTGGGGCATATTAAATGTGGTCATACTATTCTAATTCAAATGGCGATGTGGGCAATGAGTACGGCTTCTGCCTTGGGGGAATTAACCTTTGGCCTTGGTAATTTCGTCTCTGGAGCCTTAATTTATGCTTTTTTTGAATGGCGGCGTAAGGCTGAGTTAACGGCAGATCGGGCGGCGCTGTTAGTTGTAGACGACTTGAATACGGTTTTATCGTCAATGATGAAGCTTGCTGGCGGTAGTGGCAAATATGCCCATGAATGCAGTTTGCCGGAATTTATCAAGCAATCCGAAAATTATCAAGCACTAGACCAAGATGGACTTAATCAAGTGTATAAATTCTTAATGTACAACGGCGCTCAAGGGATGATGTTAACTCATCCTTTCCCTGTAGAAAGAGTGCAATACTTAAAACAGTGGGCAGTATCATCAGAATATCAACAAATTCGCCAAGGTAATTATCAGCGATCGCCCGCCTCCGGTTCCGTAGATGTGCCAGTCGCCACGCCAGAAGCCGAAGCCGAAAAGCTACGCCGTCAAATTGAAGAATTACAACAACAAATTAATAAAATGAAACGTTCTACTTAATGGGAAGTAGGGACTGGGGGAAAATCTTGGGATTCTCCCAATTCATTCATCTACTGCTTCAATTAAAGAAGTTAGCCTATCTAAAGTTTGTGTGAGCTTTGTGAGTTTTCGTAAAGATTCATTTTGGGATTCAGCAAGACTTTGTACTGCATCGCACAACGCAAAAACTTGATATCCCTGTTGCTGTAATTGCTTGCCTTGTGCTTCAACTTGGTTACTGATATTTTCTACTCTTTCGGCAAGTTTTTCTATCGTTTCAGTAGTAGATAATACTGCTTCCCCAATCTGCTCAACAATTGATTCCAAGCGACTAATTTTTACTTCGACCCCAGATGCAATCATTTCTTGACCACCCCGATTATAAGAGAGCATTTTAGAATCTAGTGACGTTAATAATTGAGTAATTAAATTCAACAAACTTAGATTTGTATAAATGTTTTTTCCTACTATTGATGATTTTGTTGCTGTTTGCTTCTAGCAAATGATAGAAGCTTTTTTGCTAGCTCAATGGTAGGTCGGTAGATGAAGTATCTAATTTGCAATTTCCTCAGTAGGAAGACACGAATAAACTTAACTATATAAATCAAAGTCAAGATATGGCTAGTAAAAGGTGACAGGGAACAGGCGCTAATCGCTGCTTGCTATCAAGAGTTAATGATTTATCCATCTCCTCAGCTATGTGACTACTTCTGCTTTCTGCCTTCTTCAACAGAGAATCACAGTTAGTAGGAGTAAGCTCTTTTGGATACATATTATTGTCTGGTTATCATCCTCCTCACGGAATATTTATCTTTCTTTATTCTAGGTTTAAAAAACTTCATGATCCCTAGAAAATTGATGAAGATTACGTAAATATACCGTAAAAAGCGAGGTTTTTTCATGAAGAGGAGTTTATATTTTGAGTGAAACTCAGTGTTTTTACCCTTGTTGTTAGTCAACGGCTAAAAAATGTACCATGTATCAAACACAATTAGAAAGCATCTTGCAAGGTACGAGTTACAAGGATTGGGAATTTGCACTTATGCCCCATCCCTCTGCACAATCCAAGTTCAAGCGTGCTTTGGATATTGTAGGTAGCTTGGTGGGACTATTGATTTTAGCGATCGCCTTCGTACCAATTGCGATCGCCATTAAGCTAGATAGCCCAGGCCCAATCTTCTTCTCTCAAGAACGTTATGGTCTTCGGGGTCGTCCCTTCCACATCTGGAAGTTTCGCTCAATGGTGAATGATGCGGAAAAACTGAAAAGCTTAGTAGATAATGAAGCTGACGGACTGATCTTTAAAAACAAAAATGATTTCCGTGTTACCAGAGTAGGACGCATCTTGCGTAGTACCAGCTTAGATGAACTGCCCCAATTCTGGAATGTGTTTATGGGTGATATGAGTTTGGTCGGAACACGTCCACCCACGGCTGATGAAGTAGCCAAATATAACAAGCGTCACTGGCAACGTTTGAATGTCAAGCCTGGTTTAACCGGGGAGTGGCAAGTTAACGGTCGTTCTCATGTGAAAGATTTTGAAAAAATAGTAGATTTAGATTTGCAATATCAAAATAATTGGCATCCACTATACGATTTACAACTGATTTTTAAAACGATTTACGTGATCCTTGGCAGAGTTGGAGCATTTTAAAACAGTTATCAGTTATCAGTTATCAGTTATCAGTCCTAACGGCGTATGGTGGGGGATAAAGAAGCGCCAAAATAAGCCTTTCACCAATTGGTGTAGTGTTTCACCAATATATAGAAATCCTATTTGAATTTTGAAAAAATCTCCGTACCAGTAGGGTGGGCATTGCCCACCATATCATAGTCTTGGTGGGCAATGCCCACCCTACGTACAATTCAGAAATCAAGTAGGAATCCTATATTTAACTGATAAGTGATAACTCTTCACTATGATTGTATGATTTAACCCCACCCTATCTAGGCAAAGGCTGTAAGAGGGTGGGGTTTTATATTTGGGGCTGGGGGATGGTTGAGGATTTAGGCAAAACGGGGGAGTGTCAAGTTATACCATTTCACGAAATACCTGATACAAATGACAAACCTCTAATTCTTTCCCCCTGCTCCCTGCCCCCTGCCCCCCTGCTGCCTATGTGTATCAATATTAAAGTGAAACGGTATTAGTCGTGATTAAGTGGCTAAAAATACGATACTAATACTAGCTAGAGCAAAGCCTACAAAATGGGCAATTTGGGGTAAGCTATGAGAGTTGATTTTTCTGGCGGTGGTAGCGACTGTGTAATGAGTGAAAGCCATACCTAATGTGTAGATAAGCAATGATGTTAGGTCAGTCCCAGTTATTGTTTGACCTGTAACGTTACCTTGAAACAAACCAGCGATGCCTACGGCGGGCTGCGCCAACGCACCTAAAATTACCACAATCAAACAGTTTGAGCGATTGGCTGTGATTAACATAGTACCAAGAGCGAGAATAGAAAGAGCGATCGCTATCTCTGCACTGGGTAAGTGGAACTGTAAGAAACGAGTAATTAAGCCTAAGACTGATGCTAATACAAAGGTATTAGTAACAATAGCACCATGTACAAGACCAGCAGAGAACAAACCAATAGCCAAGAGATTAACCAAACTATTCCAGTGCAGTACCGGGTCGGCAATTCCCCATAAACAGCCATCCCAGACATTAGAGATAGTATGCTGGAGAGATAATCGACTCCCAGAGCTTAACAGACAAATTAATATCAGAGATGCGATCGCTCCAACATGACGATGCTGTAATTTCCCCACAGCAGCAGGCTTAGAAGTAGAAAACATTATTATGCACCATTAGTTTTTCAGGTAATTAGGACTTACGCATGAAGACGAAAAATCAAGGGTTTGGGCAAGGGTATAGGGGTATAGGTATTCAAAACCCTTACACCCTTATACCCTCACACCCAATCCCAACAAACAATCTTGGTGCGTAAGTCCTAGTAATATCAAGTCCGGCTAATTACTTACAATATGATTGGTTTAATTGGTAATGGATAATAGCGAATCGGTAATTGTTTTTACGATTACCCATTACCAGCCACCAAGATATGATAGTGTTGAAGCGGAAATGATATAACTTATACTTCCCTAGTAGTTAGGCAAACTAACACTGCAAATAAATCTGCTTGTTAAGCATAACGCCGTAGAAACACCCAACTATCTCAAGAAAATTGTCCAGATTTCTATGAGCGGTTATGCAAAACATCTATTTTACTAAATGTCATTTGTATGGGAAGTTGAATAATCAATTCCGTCCCTTTAAATAGTGATGAAATGCACTCTATTTTACCACCGTGCTTATCGATAATTTGGCGGCTAATTGATAACCCTAAACCTGTACCGGCAGTAATGGATTTTGTAGTAAAAAACGGCTCAAAAATTTTTTGCCTGATTTCTTCAGACATTCCATAACCATTGTCAGCAATTTTCACCCTTACCTGCTCATTATCTACAACTTCGGTGAGGATATAAATTTGGGGTTTATTTAAAACATCACAACCATGCTCTTTGGCTTTTTGCTCATTAACTAATGACTCTTCTAAAGCATCAACAGCATTAGTTAAGATATTCATAAAAACTTGATTTAGTTGTTTAGGGTAACAACTAATTTTTGGTAAATTGCCGTATTCCTTAATTACCTCAATCGCTGGGTATTGACCTTGACCTTTTAAGCGATTTTGCAATAGTAATAATGTAGAATCAATACCTTGGTGAATATCTACTTTTTTAATTTCAGCTTCATCTAATCGAGAGAATTTTCGTAAAGATAAAATTACCTCTCGAATACGAGTTGCTCCAAGTTGGATTGAAGATAATATCTTTTGTATATCTTCTTGAATAAAATTGATATCAAATTCTTGAATATAAGTTTGAATAGCTGATGCTGGTTGTGGATATTTTTCCTTGTACAGAGCAATTAACCCTAATAAATTTTGCACATATTCCTGAGCAAAATGAATATTGCCATAGATGAAGTTAGTTGGGTTATTAATTTCGTAGGCGATACCAGAAACTAACTTGCCTATAGAGGAGATTTTCTCAGTTTGAATGAGTTGCGCTTGTGTATTCTCCAGATTTTCTAAAGCTGCTTTGAGTTCAGCGTTACTAGCCGCCAATTGAGCAGGGCTTGGCAAAGCTAGTGCTTGGGGAATTATCGGCACTAAAATCATAGCAGTATAAACCGATATTAACGCTGTAATAGCTTTGATGCTGCCAGATAACCAGTAAGTTGGATGCCAAAGTGTCCAGATTTCCATGATATGCGTTGTACCGCAGAAGACAATAAAGGCTCCAAATAATAGCAGTAAGCCTTTGAAAGGTAAATCTTCTCGTTTGCGAACAAAACAAATCAGACTGATGGGGATTGAATAATAAGCAAAAGCAATTAAAGAGTCTGAGAGGATGTGTAACCACAGCAAACCAGGTTTCCAAAGGTAACAATGCCCATGCGGAATGAATAAGCCGTCTGTAAAAAATTGTTGTATGAATTCAAGCATTAATTTCTAAAAGTATGAATATTGTCGATTTTGTGTTTACCAAAAAGTATACTCATACAAACAGAAATATGCCTAGATGGAAAATACTAATTTAGTAATTCTTCTACTTGATGCTGACTCCACAATTTTCTGTAAAGACCTTCCTTCTGCACTAGTTCTAAGTGATTACCCATCTGCACAATTTTGCCCTTATCCATGACAAAAATTCGGTCAGCTACCGCCGCAGCCGAAAGTTGGTGAGTGATGAAAACTACTGTTTTACGTTCAGTGCCATGAGAAAGATTATTGAGGATTTGGGTAGCTGTTTGATTGTCTACACTTGAGAGGGCATCATCTAAGATTAAGACGGGAGCATTGACTAACATTGCTCTAGCTAATGCGGTGCGTTGCCTTTGTCCACCAGAGAGGGTAATACCACGTTCGCCCACAATGGTTTCATATTGTTGAGGAAAATTAATAATTTCGGGGTGAATTTGGGCAAGTTTTGCCACGTACTCGACATTTTCTACTGGTCTTACTGGATCGCCATAGCGAATGTTATTTTTAATGGTGGTACTAAACAAGAAACTATCTTGAGGAACGTAGGCGATCGCACTACGTAAATCTGCCAAACTTACCTTAGTAATATCCAACCCATCTAAAAATAACTGTCCTGGTTCAATTTCCAATAATCTAGGCAAAGCATTGGCTAAAGTGGACTTACCCGAACCGATAGCCCCAACAATAGCCACGGTTTCACCAGGGTTAATGGTAAAGTTCACTTTGTCTAAAGCCGCAGTTTCCGCCCCTGGATAAGTGTAACTGAGATTTTTAGCTGTTAATTCCCCTTTGACTTCTGCCAAAGGTAAATTGATGGCTTCGTCAGTATCTTGAATTTTAGCTTTAACGCTGAGGATAGATTCTAAACGATCCACACTCACCTCACCTCGTTGGTAAGTGGAAATAGTAAAGCCCAAAAGCGCCGTAGGAAATGCTAAACGTTCTATGTATAATAAAAGTGCTAAAAAGTCCCCAACAGGCAAGGTTCCCTCAGCAATTCGTGATGTTCCCAACCAGATAATCACCAGTGAACTCAAACTGGCTAAACCACCAATTAAAGGAAACAAAGTATTGCGAGTTTTGGCTAGTTCCAAGTTAGCTGTTAATAACTTTTGATTCTGCACGGCAAAAGCCCGACGCTCGTTTTCTTCTTGGGCGTAAATTTTAATTAAAGCAATACCACTAATATCTTCTTGAATTAGTTCACTAATATCAGACAGTTGTTCTTGTACTAACGCCTGTTGTCGCCGTAAACGATTACTAAATAAATTTACTAAAAGGAACATAAAAGGATAGACAGCCAAAGCTGCTAGTGTCAAATCCACACTAATTCTCAGCATGACTGGCAGTGTGAGAGTATAGGCAAATAAAGTATTTGCTAAACTTAATACTGCAAAACCTAACAATCGTCTGACATTATCCACATCGCTGGTAGCTCTGCTGATTAAATCGCCTATACTATTGCTAGCAAAATAAGCAGGCTCTAGCTTTAGTAAATGTTCAAAAATACGCTGCTTCAGGTCAAATTCTACTTGTCTACCAACACCAAATAACCAAATCCGCGAAGCCATGCGGATGAGTAACATAGCCGAACTCAGCAAAATAATCACAACTACATAATGTAGTACTTGATTCCAGCTAAACTGAGTAGAAAGTTTATCAATACAAGACCGAATTAACCAAGGAATATAAACACCCAGCCCATTGACAGACAACAAAGCCAGGATGCCCAATGTCGCGTCCCGCCAATGGGGGCGCAAATAAGCAGCAAGTTTAGTAATTCGTCGAGTTTTTGCCATGATGGGGGGTTGGGGACTGGGGACTGGGGGAGTAGGGGAGCAGAGGAGCAGAGGAGCATGAAGTCACATAAGCAGGAACCTCTGAAGCTGACCGGGGGAGCAGAGGAGCAGAGGAGAAAAACTGTCAACTGTCAACTGTCAATTGTCAACTGTCAACTGTCAACTGCCTCCTGCCTTTTTCTAGCCCCTAGCCCCTATTCTCTGTTTTCAGATATTTACAGCAGATTGCAGGTGAATGAGGTACAACTTTTCACCCAAAAGTTATGTACCAACAGACTTTCCCGCCTGTTCCCTGTTAAGAGTTCCCTGTTCCCTGCTGTATTTTACACTTATGCCTGACGACCACGTAAGAAAAAGTAAACTTGATTGAGGTAACTTTCCCAGACTTGTGTTGTCAGTTGTAGTGTTGTGGCACTAGGCACAAAGTCTTCTAGACGTAGCCCTCGCTCTTGAATTTGTTGAGGATTTTGTAACAGATAGGGCGGAATGCTATTCAAAGGGTTGAATGCTATGGTTGTCCGTCCTAGTTCTGGGCTTGGTAGTATAGTATCGCCAACAATATCGGCAACTGGTGTTTGGTTGGTAGTTTGTGCCAAAGCTATTGTTGTTGTCGATGGGGCAGCTGACAATAATTGATAACTGGGAATAACTGCGCCTGTAGCCAATGGCGCTCTGATTAAGAAGTAGGCGATCGCTGGCGTACTCGACAATAGTAAAATTGTCAATGCCCAACCTACTAGATATCCTCCGGGTTTATCTATACCACCACCTTTAATTCTTTGGGCAGCAAAAATCATCATCAACACCGCCGCCCCTAAAGGTTTGAGTGGGAAAGAGATTAATCGCCATAAAGAGGCCACAGCGGGTTCGTTGGGATTAATGAACGATAAAGCTATGACTATCAACACAATCACTAGAATTAATCTGCCGACAAAACTACCGGAAGGATAAAATCGCTGAAACAGCGAGTATACGATAGTACCAATCAGTAACCACAGCAGTACCCGGCTTAACAGTAAAAACATAGATTTACTCTCAAATCTCCTTTTGCAGTGAGCCTAGAGGTTTTGCGAAGTGGATTTATTTTAGCGTCAACTGTAATTGCAGCATTTGACATAAAATACTTCAACCCTCACACAAAAGACCACCGTCGTAGTGATTTTAGTGCAATTTTTCCTCACTGCGTTCAATATTTATAATTTTCGAGATTAGTAATGGGGTATAGGGGTGTAGGGGTAAATATTTTTGTTTTAATACAATACCCTTACACCCTGCCTCAACAGAAAACTTTGATGCGTAAGTCCTGTAAATTAATTGAGTAGTTGTTACTCAAAAGGAAAAACTATGTCGCCTGGAAAGCCCAGCATTTTGGTAACGGGGGGAGCAGGATATATCGGTTCGCACACGGTACTGGCTCTGAAGCAAGCAGGTTATGACGTGGTGATACTAGATAATTTGGTTTACGGACACCGCGATATAGTAGAAAAGGTTTTGCAAGTAGAACTGATAGTAGGGGATACAGGCGATCGCCCTTTGTTAGATGATTTATTTAAGTCCCGTCATTTTGATGCAGTGATGCACTTTTCCGCCTATGCTTATGTAGGCGAATCTGTGAGTGACCCTGCTAAATACTACCGCAATAATGTGTTAGGGACATTAACACTCTTAGAAGCGATGCTAGCTGCTTCAATTAATAAGTTTGTCTTTTCTTCCACTTGTGCCACTTATGGAGTGCCGACAGTTGTCCCCATTCCTGAAGATCATCCCCAAAACCCCATTAATCCTTATGGTGCGACAAAGTTGATGGTGGAGCGGATTTTGTCGGATTTTGATGTGGCTTACGGTTTAAAATCCGTACGTTTCCGTTATTTTAATGCGGCTGGTGCTAATCCCGATGGTTTATTAGGTGAGGATCACAATCCTGAGACTCATTTAATTCCTCTGGTTTTACTTACAGCCTTGGGTAAGCGCAAATCAATTTCCATTTTTGGTACTGATTACCCAACACCAGATGGCACTTGTATTCGGGATTATATTCACGTTAACGACTTAGCTGATGCCCATATTTTAGGACTGGAATATTTATTGAAAGGGGGGGATAGCGAAGTTTTCAACTTGGGTAATGGGCAAGGTTTCTCTGTGAGGGAAGTAATTGCAGCTGCCGAACAAGTGACAGGATTACCCGTAGCGGTGGAAGAAAGCGATCGCCGTCCCGGAGATCCTCCAAGCCTAATTGGTAGTGGTGAGAAAGCCAGAAAAATCCTTGGCTGGCAACCCCAGTACACATCAATCAAAGATATCGTTTCTCATGCCTGGCAGTGGCATCAGAAGCGGCATCAATAGATGGGTAAGTAGGTAGGGGCGGGTTTAACAAATGGGTTGATTAAGTATTTAATCAACCCGCCCCTTATCTAATGCGGCGAACCAAGTTTCCAAATCGGTTAAAGTCTGAAAATCTAACAACGCTTCACCCAGATTTTCTAATTGTTCTAAAGGTAGAGTTTCGATTCGTAACAGCGCTGTTTGGGGTAATTCTCCGACGCGACGATTTAAGAGTCGGAGAATAAGCGATCGCTCTCCTTCTTGTCGCCCTTCTTGTCGCCCTTGTTGTCTTCCTCTCTGTTCACCTCGCTGTTCACCTTCAGCTAAAATTTCTTGATAAATCACCGATTCGCGCATCATACCCTCCCGAAATATCTGTCGAATCAAGTCTTTATCGTATTTTAACCCTGCTAAGATTTGGGTGTATGTGGATATTTCTGGTTTTTGTTCTGGCTCAAGTTGATTGACTCTTTCCACTACTTGTTGCAATAAGGCTTGGGGTTGGGTTGTTGCTGCTAATGGTGCTAATGGCAACAACGCCTCGTTATTCAGGAATATTTCGGGGTTTTCCTCCCACATACGAATTACCCGATATTCGTGACGGGTGTTTTCCACATGAAAAACTGTTTCAATAACTGTCCCTGGTGTGGGAGGCAGTAATAATACTACGACTTGCGTTATTGGTAGACGATATAAACGATACAATCTAACCCAATAATCGAGCATCCGTAGGGGTAGGGGTGGTGTGGATTCGAGTTTGGTTTGAAATTCTAGGTGGAGAATGCGTTGTTCTAGCTGTAGGAATGTAACATAATCAGCACGTATTGGTTCAATGCTCAATTCGGTTTTGACGACTTTGGCGCTCCTTTGTGGAGTTCCTAATACCCAACTGGCAAAAGTTTGGGGATGTTTTTCTGATAGGAGTTTACACAGGTTATCAAAGGACATAAATCATCTCTTTTGCTTTTGCCAAATTGCGAATACTGTACCCAAGATGGCGACAATGGGAATTGCGATCGCCCACAATGGTATCGAGTTAGATTCAGTCTCTACGGCAACTGATTGATTATTGTTGACATCTTGGTTATTTTGTGTATCAACTCTATTTCCGGCGGCTACAGTGACTTCAAATTTAAATTCAAATGGTTTGAAGTTCGCCCCACTTGTGGGTTTACCAGTTAGCTGTAGCTGATAAATTCCTGGTTTGGGAAAGTTAATATCTGCGCCTGGTATTCCCTGATAAATTTCAGCATTCACAGGTTTTAAGGATGGTTCCAAAAGTGCAGGTTCGCCGGGTGTGTGGGGTTGGGCGTAAACTGCTAACTGACAATTACATTGCACCAGAGGAATGACTTTACCACCTTTACGGGTGAGGGCAAACCAGGTTAGTGTCGATTCCCCAGCACGGGGATTATCATTTGGTTCGATGTGGAGTGTAGCGCCAACATCTGGTGTTGTCTCCACCTTATGGGCGGTAGCTGGGTAAGTATCAATGATGGAGAGACTAACACATCCTAGTAGTAATATTAAATACTTTGATGCTGGGACTGAGTGAGAATACACCTGCTGTTTTTCTTTGGTTGTTTTAGCGTGATTTGTTAGGGGGGACATAAAATTTTTCTACGGCTAACTTTGACCAAAAAAACTTTGTTCTTACAAGCAACACGCCAAGAGTCACAATTCCTAACAGCACTGTTGCTAACTTATTCCCCCAACTTGGGATAGAACCCAAATAATGAGAACCAATCAACACTGTATGAATCGCACTCAAAAGCAAAGCTGGTACGCTCAATAAATGAATTTGTCGCCAGTGCTTGCCTAAAGATTTTTGCAATGATTCCCAACTTGTGAAAGCTGCGGGAGTCATTAATATTAATGCTACAGCACCAGCAGCGATCGCTAATTGAAATTGTGGTACTAAGAAGAAAAACCTAGTTAATTTCCACTCAAATAAATGTTCAATCATGTGGCTAGTGTGTGCCACAGATAAAACAAATGCCCCTACTCCCAAAGCGCGGCGATAACGTAAAGGCGATGCCCACAATTTACTCACAGGACGAGCAATTAGCGCCAAAATTAAGCAGAGTAAGGCTGCGTGTCCGGTATAATCTACCATTGTGTCACCAGTCCGCAGCAAGGTAATTACCCCCATAGTTAGGGTAATCACACCACCTAAACGAAATAACTGACTGCGCTTATCTTGACTCACCAAGGAAGTAGATACGCCTACACCTAACATCGTGGGTAGCGTTCCCAAACCAAAAGCCAACATAGTCGCCCCACCCATCCATAAATTACCAGTTTCCGCCGCTTTAATTTGAGCAGCGTAGAGGAAGCCACAGGGCATCAAACCCCAAGTCATACCCAACAGTGCAGGTGTCCACCATCGCTGTTGTAGGGAAAGTTTCATCATGCCTGTACTCAGGCGGTTGTGTAAGTTGCCTGTTAATAGGGGGTGCAATATGGGAATATGGGGTAAAAAATTTGGTGCTAACTGTCCTAAACCAAACCAAATCAACATCACGCCAGTAATAATTGCCATCACACGGCGTAAGTCGCTACCAACACCCGCTAACTGTCCGCTTTGCACTAGCACTTCCCCCACTCCCCCTAGTGCAGCACCGACAAGAGCATAACTCAACATCCGTCCCAAATTCAGCAGAAAATGAAACTTTAACTGCTGTTGCCAAGTCGGAGGAGTTTTTGAGGGTGATGTGTTTTTCTGAGAATCTTTTTCAGGAGTGCTGTGTTGATGAGACAGTGAAAACGCTACAGTTAGCGGCCCGCACATCCCGAAGCAATGCCCAAAACTACCGAAGAACCCCAGGATGATGATGAGTGATAAATCTAGCATATGGAGGGAGTGGGGGAGGGGGGGGAGTAGGGGGAGTGGGGGGAGATGTAGCTTGCTTCCCGTAGGGTGGGAGAAAGGGGGAAAGGGGAAAGGGCAAAAGGAACAACTGTCAACTGTCAACTGTCAACTGTCAGTTACAAAGTTCTAGGGCAAAACTTTAAGTCATATTAGTCACTTTGTCAAAAGACGAGTTGTCGAACTTATTGGTATTGATAATGAAAAAACGAATTTGGCTGACATTGTTAGTATTGGTAGTGGTTGTGATTGTAGGGAGTAGGGGTAGCGCTTTTTTTGAGCAGCGTTCTTCTCCAACAATTGTTGAGACTGTACCGTTAACAACGCCTCAGCCACAACCAGAGTCTCAGGAAGTGAAGAATGAGTTGCAAGTATCTATTGATATATTATTAGGGCATATCCAAAAGTTAAATTTTCAACGTTATACAACAGCAGAGCGATCGCGCACTCGCACATATATCATTAGTGAACTACGGAAATTTGGCTGGACACCCAAACTAGAAAAGTTTCCTAATGGTATAAATGTCTTTGCTGAACGTCAAGGCACTGACAGCACAACCAAGGCAATTTTGATAGGCGCACATTATGACACTGTAGCCGCTTCTCCAGGCGCTGATGATAATGCTAGTGGTGTCGCTGTCTTACTGGAAATTGCCAGATTATTTGCTTCCCATCCCACACCCCGGACTTTGCAATTAGCTTTTTTTGATTTAGAGGAAGCTGGGTTGCTTGGTAGTAAAGCTTTCGTTACTAATACTCAACGCTTGGAAAAACTCCGGGGCGTGATAGTTATGGATATGGTTGGTTATGCTTGTTACACTAGTGGCTGTCAAAAATATCCTGTGGGATTACCTGTTACGCCACCCAGCGACAAGGGTGATTTTTTGGTAGCCGTTGGTGATACTGAAAATCTGTCACTACTCAATGCTTTTAACAATACTGATACAACCAACCTGCTGAACGTCCTCACTCTGCCAATTCCCTTGAAAGGTTTACTCACCCCTGACACACTGCGTAGTGATCATGCACCATTCTGGTATCAAGGAATAGGTGCGGTGTTAGTTACAGATACTGCCAATCTCCGCACACCACATTACCACCAACCTAGCGATGTACCTAAAAATATTGAGCGATCGTTTTTTGCTGGTGCGGCACAGATTGTTGTCAATGCTACTGATACTTTGTTAAAGAGTCAACAAGAGGAAAAGGGGCAGGGGGCAGGGAGCAAGGGGGAAAACCAAGACAGAGCTTGTACTCCGCCCCGGTCAAGCTCCCTAGAAGGGCGGGGCTTGTACCCATGTTCCGCTTTGCACTCGCGTTGGGGGGAAGGGCTTGCTCCCCCTGCTCCCTGCTCCCTTCCCCCCTGCCTCTTCCGGTCAATAGTCCATAGTCAACAGTTAACAACAAATATTAATTTTTTTAGCCTTAGTGTAATTACATACACGTTTACAAAAAAATGAACTATAAAGTATCAGGACTAATTGCATTAGTCCTATTTTTACTTCATATATTCAGGGGTTTTAATAATATGCTACGTATGTATAAATCGACTATTAAACTTTCATCTGTGGCGGCGATCGCATTATTATTTACAAGCTGTGGTGAAAGTAAATATGCTCAATGTAACAAATTGATAAAAATTGTTAATGAAGCAGCTTTCTTCGGTCGGCAATACCGTAATAATACTAACGATAATAATACTAACGATGCTCAAGCTACTCAAGGCTTAACTGAAATTGCTAGTAAAATAGACCAACTAAGTACAGACATGAAAGGCTTAAAAATTCAAGATGACAAATTACAAAGTTATCAAATACGCCTTATCAAACTTTATCAAGATATTAGTAAAGGTTTAAATGATACAGCAACAGCCATAAATAAAAAGGATATTAAACAAACAAACCGCCTTTTAGCTGCATTACAAAAGAGTAGTGTTGAACAACGTTCAATACAAAATGATATGAGCAATTATTGCCTTAGTGAATAATTTAGGACTTACGCTTTTCCATAGCGTGTTTTATCCACCACGTTCTTCAAGAAAAGTATCAAATGTAAATCTATCAGGTAACGAAGTTTGTGCGCCTAATTTAGTGGCTGCTAAAGCACCCGCAGCCGCACCCCAAACAACTGCTTGATGTAAAGAAAGCCCTGTGTAAAGTGCTGCGGCTAAACCACCATTAAAAGCATCACCAGCAGCTACAGTATCAACAGCTTCTACAGAGAATGCAGGAACAAAAAATACTTCTTTTTCAGTGGCGCAAACAACGCCCTTAGCGCCTAATTTAACGATCGCACTTTTCACGCCTCTCTGCAATAACACCCTAGCCGCCTTTGCTGCTGCATCTTCCCCATCCACAGGAAAACCAACTAATTGCCCTGCTTCCACTTCATTGGGGGTAATAATATCAACTAAGGGATATAGTTCTGCTGGTAAATCTGCTTGTGCAGGTGCAGGATCTAAAATTACGGTGATATTAGCATTCCTAGCTGCTTGTGCAGCCGCAACTACTGTATTTATAGGGATTTCTAGTTGCAATAACAATGCTTTAGCGTTTGGTAATATGCGTGATAATTTCTCTATATCTTCCTGATTAACCTTTTCATTAGCACCAGGAATAACGATTATTTCATTATCACCATTATGAGCTACGGTGATCATAGCTACTCCAGAACTGACAGTTTCATCAACAGAAATATTGTCAGTTTGTACGCCAGCATCTTGTAAATTTTGTACCAGTTCTGCGCCGAAACTGTCTGCACCAACTCGTCCCACCATCTGGGTAGGAACTCCCAACTTTGCTAGGGCTACGGCTTGGTTTGCACCTTTACCACCTGGAACTTTTAAGAAAGTATCTCCCAGCAATGTTTCTCCGGCAATAGGTAAGCGGGGTGCTGTGGCAACTAAATCTATATTGATGCTGCCGAAGACAATAATACTCATATCATGTTTGTTGCCATAATAACATTTCCTAGCCTGCTGAGGTGCAAATTTATCTGCGTTTATCTGCGTCCATCTGCGTTCAATTGTTCTTGTCTTTACTTTACTAGGATAATAAAAGCTATATTTAGGTGTTATTGTAATAATTTTTTTGTTTTAAGAAAAGTAGCAGATGAGTTTTATTTTACCATCTGCTAACAGCATACGGAGGTATAAACTTGCTTAGTTATTGGTCATTAGTCATTGGTTGTTGACTGTTGACTATTGACTATGGACTGTTGACTCAATAAATTAATTAGCATTAACCAATTCTTGAGTAGCTGTTGCATCAGCTTTGACAGCTTTGACTAAATCTTTGAGAACGTCGTTAAGTCTTTGGTCAATCTCGGCATCGAGTTGGACGCTACCATCGGTTTGACGTTCAATTTGTTTATCTACGGCGTAAACAGTCGCTAGAATATGCCGCGCTCCTAATTCGCCTAAGATGGGTTTTAAGGCATATTCTACTGATAGTAAATGAGCAATAGTTCCACCAGTGGCGATTGGTAAAACTACTTTTCCTGTTAAGGATTTTTGTGGTAACAAGTCTAAAAATGCTTTCAATACGCCTGTGTAAGCAGCTTTATAGATGGGGGTGGCAATGATGACACCATCTGCTTTTGCTAGTAGTTGTTTTGGTTGTTCTAATGCGGGGCTGTCATACTTGCCAAATACTAAATCTTCGGCGGGTAAATCACGTACAGAAAGAATATCTACGTGCAAGCCTTCTTGTTGTAGTAGTTTGGCGCTATGTTCTAAAATTCCGTAGGTTCTGGATGGATGTGAAGGACTACCAGCGATCGCTAAAATACGTGCCATTTCATTCAACTCCAATATTATTTTGTAGTTCTGCGCTCTTAAGAGGCAAAGGTAGCCTTGTCTTTAATATATCGGCAACTCGATAGATTTACCGTAATTTATTTTTCTTAAGTATTACACATTCCTTTTGAGCAAGCAAGGGGTAAAAACTAAAATACGATATGTGTATCGATTAACAGTATGTTTATCGTAATTTTTTTAACGCAGAGGTTGGGGAGGTTAGCGCGGAGTGGCGCTGAGTGTTTCTTTGTGTACTTGGAGGTTAATGGGAAAATTTGAGTAGAGGAATCACAACATGACTGCTGGGAGATTTTAAGTAAAAATAGAAAATAATAGATATATGAAGAAACGTGACTTTTTACAAACTAGTGCGGCATTAGTTGGCACAGCTTTGTTACCACCCTATATTTTCCAAAGGTCAAGCATAATGGCATCTTCTAATACTCAGTTTGAAATTACGAAATCTGAACAAGAATGGCAATCGATTTTAACGCCGGAACAGTTTCGTGTATTGCGCAAGCATGGAACTGAACGGGCTTTTACTAGTCCCCTTGATAAGGAATACAGCGAAGGGACTTATGTTTGCGCTGGTTGTGGACAGCCCTTGTTTACATCTGATACTAAATTCAATAGTGGTACTGGCTGGCCTAGTTTTTTCCAACCCATTGAAGGCGCAATTGCTACTACTGTAGATAGGTCATTTTTCATGACGAGAATTGAAGTACATTGCAGCCGTTGTGGTGGTCATTTGGGTCATGTTTTTGATGATGGCCCTGCACCCACTGGTAAGCGCTACTGTATGAATGGTGTATCGTTAAAGTTTGAGCCTGCTTAAGACTGGGTAATGGGGAATTGGTAATGGGTAATTGGTTTTTACCATTACCAATTTGCCTCATGGGCTACTTAACTAGCTACAGCTTCGGCTTTTGCTTCTACTGGTACATAAGGTTTTTCTGCACCTTGTGCTAGATATTCAGCTAGTTGTTTTTCAATTTCGTCGCGGACAATTTGGCGATATTCTAGAAAATGTTCGTTGTGGGCGCAGACAGCAATGTAATGTTCCACAACTCCAGGGTTATGCTTAAGGATGCTAAACAAGTGATGCCAGAATTTCCAACGGGTTTCGCGTTTGATACCTTGCCGCCAGATAACGATTAATAAGGCTTTAATTACTACCCATTCTGGCATTTTGAACGGTGTTTTGTAACGTGGCGCACCCAACATGAGGAAACAACGATAGGTGCGGTCTAAGTATTTTACAGGGTCATATAAACTACAGAACGCCTCAACATATTCCCTGGCAATATCTTCTAAAGGACGGGTGGCAATAAAGTTCATCAACGTTGTTTGGTTGATGTTACTTTCTTGATTTTCCCGTAGTCTGCCTTCCTTCTTCAAGCGATGCCATAATGCTGTGTTGGGTAAGGCTTGTAACATGGCGAAGGTGGAGGGGATACCGGCTTGTTCGGCAAAACGGACGATGCGATCGCCTGCGCCTGCTTTTTCC
Source organism: Leptolyngbyaceae cyanobacterium (assembly GCA_036704005.1). Classification (GTDB taxonomy): domain Bacteria; phylum Cyanobacteriota; class Cyanobacteriia; order Cyanobacteriales; family Nostocaceae; genus Trichormus. The sequence goes on from DATNQO010000115.1 coordinate 21,845, forward strand.
CCATCAAACCCGATAATAAACCCAGCCATTGGGCGTAACCCAGCCTTAATGATGGTTTGTACTGCATCTATTAAGGAGTTGCGGGTATTTTGAAACTTCTTCGTCAGTTGCAAACTATCTTCATCGGGTGTTTCAATTCCCAAGAAGACGGCAGAGAAACCAGACTCTACCATTAAATCTAGTAATTCCTGGTCTTGCGCTAAGTCAACGGAAGCCTCAGTATCAAATTTGAATGGATATTGATGTTCAACCATCCAAACTTTTAACTCTTTCAGTAGCAATTTGACATTGCGCTTGTTACCGATAAAGTTGTCATCCACCATGAACACACCACGCCGCCAGCCTAACTCGTAGAGGTAATCCAACTCTGCTAATAACTGCGCTGGGGTTTTGGTACGTGGCTTGCGTCCGTAGAGAACGATGATGTCACAAAATTCGCACTGGAAAGGACAGCCGCGCGAGAATTGCACTGACATCATGTCATAGGCATCTAATTCTAGTAAATCAAACCGGGGTACGGGTGTAGTCGTCACATCCGGCTTTTCGCTGGTGCGGAAAATACCCGAAGTTTCTCCTCGTTGCACTGCTTCTACAAACATGGGTAAGGTGATTTCCCCTTCATCAAGAATGAGAAAATCTGTACCGACATTCTGCACATCGCTGGGTGTGGAGGTGGGATAAGGGCCACCGACGGCGACTAACTTACCACGGCGTTTTGCTTCTTGAATTTGTTCAAGTAAATCTTGTTTCTGGACAATCATCGCAGAGAAGATGACGATATCAGCCCAAGCCCATTCTTCTTCGGTGACTGGGCGAATATTGCGATCTACTAGCTTAAACTCCCATTCCTGGGGCAATATTGCCGCTACTGTTACTAAACCCAAGGGTGGTAACAACACCTTGCGATCGACCAAAGCTAAAATCTTTTCGTATGACCAAAAGGTTTTGGGAAATATTGGATACACTAATAGGATTCGCATCTCGTCTCATTCCTCACGCTGTGATTGTATTCCCACGCTAACAAAAATAATTACTTATTGACTTTTTGATGAACTACCCCACCCTACTTCACTTCGTGACGCTACGCGAACGTTGACGGTGGGGTTTCTACATCCCCACCAGTAGAGCAAGATTTCTGACGCTTCCTTTGACCCAGTTTCTTCATGCTTCCCGCAGTTTTGCGGGTACGTGAAGTAGAGCTAGAATCATCTGCGTCTGCGAGACTCGTTCCAAATCCCGGTAGTTGATTTGAGTACCAAAGAAGCAACACTTCACCAGAAGCGATATCACGTTGCTGAGTGTATCCACAATTGCTGCAAATATGCACTCGCTGTAAGAGCGTTTTCTTTTCTTGATGCCCACATTTAGGGCAAGTTTGAGATGGTTTTATTTTCTTCGTGGGTGCTTCGGAAAACACACCACAAACATCATCTAACTTAGTCTTGAGGGATTGCTTAATCATCCCCATGCCGACATCAAGAATTGATTTATTTAGTCCAGTTTTTTGCTTCTTGCGCTTACCCTTTTTCGCTTTGGCACTCATGTTTTTGACTTCTAGTTGTTCAGTTACCACTGTGCTATTACCGCTAATTATCCATGTGGTAACTTGATGAACCCAGTTCTGACGTGACTCGGCCACTTTTCGATATACTTTGCTAATCTGACGCTGAACTTTCTTCCATCTCCTAGAAGCTTTCTGTTTTTTCTTATAATTAGGTGAACGCTTGCGACGTTTACCTTTACTTAGGTGTTTAATTCTCTGTTCTGCCTTCCTAAAAAATCTAGGAGCAGGAATCAAACCGTTTTCTTCTTCATTAGTCCAAGCAATTGCATCATTGCACCCTAAATCGATTGCAATTACACCGTCATCAGTTCTTCGACTATTTTTGAGTAAATTATCATCCACATCTAAAACTATAGATGCGTACCATTTACCATTGCGATGAACTATATCTAAAGCTTTGGGATGACCCCATAACCTAGCCTTACCCCGCATTTGAATAGAGCCAATTTTGGCTAATTCCAGATAGCCGTTATCACCTGTACCATGACATTTCCATCCACTGAAAGAGGGATAACTCCAGCCAGAATAACGACGAATTGATTTGAATTTAGGATAACTAGATAATCCCTTAAAAAAGCGTTCAAATGCAAAATCAACACGTTTTAAGGTGGCTTGTAATGCTTGGGAATTTATTTGTTTATACTCCGTCCAAACTTCTTTGAACTCTGGTAAGCAATTTTGTTGCTCTAGGTATGAAACAGACCTGCCAAATTTCTTGTAAGAAGTAATTCTGTTAGACACTGCGGCATTGTAGATATCTTTGTGGAGTCTCCGGTGATAGTGCAATAAATTATTCACTTTCTGTGTTGGATATAACCTAAAAGTCACTCTACGCAATGCCACAAAATATCACCTCCTTTAATTATTAATTATTAAGAATACTACCATGAACTATGCACTTCATTACTGGCTTATTTATCAAAAAGTCAAATGCCCTACCACTTCTTTTACCTACGTTAAAAATAAGTGGTAGGGCTTTTCGTTTTTGACAGGACTTACGCAAGTGTCACAATTGGTGGTTGGTGCGTGACGCTACAAGTCTCATTACTACGTTCAAATATTATCGCCAGTCACACACCCTACAGAAAAAATATGCCAGTTGCGTAAGTCCTATTTGATTCGCTTACATCCCCTCCCTGCAACGCTCCCAGAAGGGGAATTACGCGAAATTTGTTAAATTTGCTTTAAGTTTACCGCAAATGCTTTTGCTTGGGATAAGAAATTTTCCAGCAATCTAAATTTTCCTTTAAATATCTAGGCTTCTTGCGCCGAATGCCAAAACCTAGCAATACTAATTTGTTTTTTATCTTCCTCTACTCGATAAATAATGCGATAAGGCTTAAGAATTAGCTGACGAAGATCAGCTTTATGAGAAAGAATTACTTGGTAATCTATCCTTCAATCAACTGTTCTACCGATGCAATTGAAACACTTTTTCCCTGATCAATTTCAACTAAACCCTCTTTCACAGCAGCAATAAACTCAATTTCCCCAAGAATCTCACGTAAAGTTACATTGGCAGGTAATCGCTTTACAAATTCCAGAACTGTGTCTCTATCGCTCATCGCTATTATGCTTTGTAGGGGGGATAAAAATAATTTTAACTCAAATTTTATGAGCTTTAATACCGCTAATTTTTAAAACATCACTCATGGTTGCACAATAATTTGGCAAGCCGAAACTGTCAGGGTTAGTCACTTTGTCATAGGTGAAATGCCGATAGTTCATACAGAATCTATCCCAAGCTGCCATTTGAATCCGAAATACAGCAATAATTATATTTGCCAATGATATGGATAAGGGAATGCGAAAATAAATCTTTTTGCCAAGATAGGCGCAAACTTGTTCTATTGCTTGGTTAGCTGTTAAACGTTTTTGTCCTAATACAAGTTTGCGTGATGCAGCTTCTTTGGTAGGATTAACTATTAAATGTTTAACTACGGTGGCAATATCTTTGCCGTGGATGAAGTGGAAACTGCCATCGGCTTGTAAGAAGCGAATTAAATTAATATATTTGGTAACTTCGGGAATGCCAGATGTGAGATGAGAGTATGGTTTTTTGGCATCGCCACCTAAAACTAATGTGGGAAAAACTGTGGTGATTTTGGATGAGATAGGCAGTTGTGATACCTTGTCTAAACACTCATATTTAGAGCGGATATAATCTGTGCCAATCTCTCCCGCTTCTTTGAGTGGTTGATTGTGGCTATCTAAAACGCTGGCTGTAGAAAAGTAAATAACTTGTTCACAACGCTCTGGATCTAATAGATTAAGTAACTCTATAGTTTTAGATACATTAATATCAAATGTTTGTTCACCACCCCAAGCGGTTGCTGTGAGTACAGCTACATCAATTGTTGGTAGTAAATCAGCCAGTTGACTAATATTTTGCATATCACCCTGTAATACAGTGATACCTGGGCGAAATTGCGTATCAACTTGTAATTTATTTGGATTTCTTACTAATAAATATAGTTCGTAATCTGTTTCTTGAATTAAGGCTTCGCTGATATAGTGACCAATACAGCCACTAGCACCCGTTATTAAAATTCGTTTGGTCATAGAAGAAGGCTAATATCTTTACTTAGAAGTCAATAGTCTCTAATCCTAAGCCAATAGTTCCCAGTCAAAATACCAATGACTAAGGACTAAGGACTAATGACTATTGACTAATGACTACACAAGCGCATTAAGTTGCTTGGCTGTTTCAAAGAAAAAGGCGACGTTTTCTTCTGGGGTGTCTGGTAGTACACCATGTCCAAGGTTGAGAATGTGACCCCAGTTTCCTGCTTTCTTGACGGTATCGATGATGCGATCGCGGATAAAATCTTTAGAGCCGTAAAGTACACCAGGGTCAAGATTACCTTGTACTTTCATCTGTTTGCCTAATCTGGCTCTAGCATCGGCCATGTCTACTGTCCAGTCTACAGTGACGATATCAGCGCCGGATTGTCCCATGCGTTCTAATACGCCTGCGCTACCACTAACTAGCAAAATCAAGGGTGTGTCAGGATGGGTTTGCTTGATTTGCTGAAATACTCGTCGCTGATAGGGTAGGGCAAAGGTGTCATAATCTTGGGGGCTGAGTTGTCCTGCCCAAGAGTCGAACATCTGTACTACTTGTGCGCCGGAGTCGATTTGGTAACGGGCATAAACAGCGATCGCATCTGCTAATTTTGTTAGGAGTTGATGCAGAATTGTCGGGTCTGAGAATGCCAGATTTTTGATGATGGAATAGGTTTTAGAACCTTTACCTTCCACCGCATAGGCGGCGAGAGTCCAAGGCGCACCCACAAAGCCTAATACCGTTGATTTATCCCCTACTTCTTGGCGTAACGCCTGCAATATGGTTTTAATGAAGGGTAAAGCCGCTTCTGGTTCTAGAGGACGCAGTGCATCAACTTGTGCTTGAGTGCGAATTGGCGCGTGAATGATGGGGCCTTTACCTTCCGCAATGTCCATTTCAATGCCCAAGCCTGGCAAGGGGGTGACAATATCGGAAAATAAAATTACTCCGTCTGGCTGGAAAGCTTTCCAAGGTTGCAGGGAAACTTCAATCGCCACGTCTGGAATTTCCGAGCGATCGCGAAACGAAGGGTACTTTTCCCTTAAATCCCGATATGCTTTCATATATCGCCCCGCTTGCCGCATCATCCACACGGGAGGACGATCTACAATTTCACCACGAGCAGCCCGTAAAAGGTGAGGAGCCGTTGAAGTAAGACCCATTTAACACTTCATCCTAATTCACTTTTTTATGTCAATGTTTAGCTTATCATTCTGGGATTACCCTTTATCTGGGGGATTGGGGATTGGGTATTGGGGACTGGGGACTGGGAATTGGGTTTTTACTTAGGAGTGAACACTTGCTAATTTTCGGACAAAAAGTAATAAAACTTAAAGTTTAAATTTATTATTCAAATTATTCAAAGTGGACATTAAACCATCACTAAACGTAATTTAATAGTCAGATTCTTAAACTGCAACTGAAAGTGGGGGAAGGAGAAGGGGGAAAGGGGAAAGGGGAAAGACTTTCACCTTTTCTCCCCATCTCCCCCATCTCCCCCATCTCCCCCATCTCCCTCATCTCCCTCATCTCCCTCATCTCCCCCAGTCCCCAACTATGCCACGCAACTCTCCTAGCTCACCTCAGACTACTTCTGCTAATCGTCATGCCCAAGCAAGTAGATTATTGATACCACGTTCCCAACGTCGGGAGTTTTTTGTGCAATTTACCTTGATGACTATCATGGGTTGGGTTGTGGGTGGTGTTGCGAGTATTGCTTTAGAAAAAATTATCTGGGAAAACTGGACTTATGCTATTGCCTCTGAACCACAAATCTGGGCTTTTTGGGTGAAGTTTGGGAGTAATGTTTTGTTTGCCGTAGTTTTTGCTGCCGATCAATCTCTAATTATCCGTCGCTATGTTTCTGGACGCTTATGGCTGCTTGCTACCAGCATCGGTTGGTTAATGGCTTACTATGTGGCTGCTGCTTGGAACAGTTATCTTTCATCTATTGCCACATCTCTTAATGAAAATTTAACCGTAGAGTTGACCTACATTTTGAGTTTTTTGTCAACGTTTGCCTACATTTTTTCGGGAATTTGGTTGGGATTATTTCAATGGCTAGTTCTACGGCGCTACATAACTAAATGCTGGTGGTGGTGTTTTTTCCCTTCGGTGTGTTTCCTTTGTATCAGCTTGTTAGTTTGGCTGCTTTCTTTAGGACAGAATTTATTCCCCGAAACTTACCGAACTCCTGTATTGTATTGGAGCCAACAGGGATTTACGGCTATTATTCTAGGAATTATCCCGGCAATTGGCTTATGTAGTTTAAAAAGAAACTTACAGCGCAAAGCTGGAATTAGCTTACCCTAAGTGGCTATTGGCTTAATCTAGGATTCAGGTTGCATAGACAATGAACAAGGATAAAATCTCACAAAACCAAATCACCCCACCCCTTGCGGAACAACAGCCTCAAGTTTTAGAATTGCATGGCGATCGCCGAGTGGACAATTACTTTTGGATGCGTGATATAGATAACCCGAAAGTAGTTGAATATTTGGAGGCGGAAAATTCATATACAAAAGCGATGATGCAGCATACGGAAGAGTTGCAAAGCAAGCTCTACGATGAAATGCTATCGCGCATTAAAGAAACTGATTTATCAGTACCTTACCGTAAAGATAATTATTATTATTATTTGCGCACAGAAGCCGGAAAAGCCTATCGAATTTATTGCCGCAAACAAGGTGATTTAGATGCGCCGGAAGAAATACTTTTAGATGAAAATGAATTAGCCGCAGGACATGATTTTTTTGAATTAGGTACATTGGCTATTAGTCCTAATCATCAAATCCTAGCTTATTCTTATGATACTAGTGGTTCTGAGCAATATACGCTTTTATTTCTGGACTTAAATACTTATGAGTTATATCCAGAAACTATTGCTGAGACTTCTTACTCTTTTTGTTGGTGTAATGATAATAAAACTTGTTTCTATACCAAAATTGATGAAGCGAATCGTCCTTATCAATTATATAAACACACTTTAGGAACATCACCAGAAAAAGATGAATTAGTTTACCATGAAGCTGATAATGCTTATGCTTTAGCTGTAGGGAAAACTCGCAGTCAAGCATATATATTGATGAGTCTGCAAAGCAGTATCACTACAGAATTTCACTATTTAGATGCTAATAATCCTCATGGTGATTTTCAGATAATTTATCCACGGGAATCAGGAATAGAATATGACGTTGAGCATCATAGTGATTACTTTTATATAGTCACTAATGAAGAGGCTACTAACTTTAAGTTGGTGAAAACTCCCATAGCTGCACCATCTAAGGAAAACTGGCAAACTGTCATACCCCACCGTGAAGATGTGCTGTTATCAGCAGTCAGTTTGTTTACTAATCATTTAGTCATCTATGAAAGAAAGGATGGTTTAGAAACTGCCAGAGTGCGAAACTTATCTACAGATAGTGAAAGTAATATTATCTTCCCGGAACCGACTTATCAATTTTCTGAAGGGAGTAACCCAGAATTTAATACTAATATCCTGCGGTTTAACTACAATTCTTTAATTACACCGCCTTCGGTTTTTGATTATGATATGGATACCCATGAGCGGGAGTTGAAAAAACAGACTGAGGTTTTGGGAAACTACGATCAAAATCAATATCAAAGTGAGTGGCTACTAGCTACTGCTGAAGATGGGACACAAATTCCCATATCAATTGTTTACAAAAGGGGGATTGAGAAAGATGGAAGAAATCCTTTACTTTTGACAGGATATGGAGCCTATGGAGTATCTTATCCAGCATCATTTTCATCAGCTAGATTAGCATTATTAGATCGGGGAATGGTGTGTGCGATCGCCCATATTCGCGGCGGTGAAGAAATGGGGCGTAAATGGTATGAAGATGGCAAGTTTTTACAGAAAAAAAATACCTTTACAGATTTTATCGCCAGTGCCGAGTATTTAATTAAAGAAGGTTGGACAGCAAGCGATCGCCTAGCGATTACTGGCGGTAGTGCTGGCGGTTTATTGATGGGTGCGGTGATAAACCTGCGTCCTGAATTATTTAAGGTAGTAGTTGCAGATGTCCCATTTGTGGATGTGGTAACAACAATTTTGGATACATCTTTACCCCTATCAGCAATGGAATGGGAAGAATGGGGCAATCCCAATGATAAAGTCTACTATGACTATATGAAATCCTACTCGCCCTATGATAACGTCGAGGCGAAAGACTATCCCCACTTGTTAATTACTGCTGGCTTAAATGATTCTCGTGTTAAATATTGGGAACCAGCCAAATGGACAGCAAAATTGCGACAACTGAAAACAGATAATAATATTTTGTTGCTAAAAACCAATATGGACGCAGGACACAGTGGCGCATCTGGACGTTATGAAAGCCTACGAGAACTTGCTTTTGAGTATGCTTTTATTTTGGATAGTTTGGGTTTAGTTGACAGTTGACAGTGGACAGTTGACAGTTATCAGTTATCAGTTATCAGTTGTCAGTTGTTAGTTGCTAATGACTAATGACTAATGACTAATGACTAATGACTAATGACTATTGACTAACCACATCCTTTGTTACTTGCAAAAAATTGTGCAAAATAACGGATGAGTCATCACTACGCCAAACTGCGGCTATTGGTCGAGTTAGGCTTTTCCCCTGTATTGGTCTATACACAACTCCCGTGCGTTGCAGGTTTTGGGCGTTGGCTGGAAGTAATGCTACACCTACGCCACCTGCAACTAAGCTAAGTACAGTAATCATCCAAGTGGCTTCTTGCACTACTTTTGGAGGTAAACCTACTTCTTGTTGATAAAGTTCAATAATTTGACCGTAGGAAAGAACTACATCGGGTGAGGGTAAAACAAAAGGTTCATCTATTAATGCTTTTAAGGGGATTTCTGTTTGATTGGCTAGAGGATGATTTTCTGGTAAAGCAATGACGATTGACTCTTGTAAAATGGGGAGACAGCTTAAGCCAGCATCGTTACCATTTAACAAGCAATCAAAACCTAAATCAATTTGCCGATCGCGCAATTGTTGTGCTTGTTGTGACGACATAATCTCACGTAATACTAATTGTACCCGTGGATAGCGATCGCAAAAAACTCGCAAAATATTTGGTAACACACTATTAGCAATTGAACTATTCACCGCCACCACCAAGCGTCCAGTCTCACCCAAACTAGCTTGACGTGCAGAAATAACTGCTTGCTCTAACGTTATCAAAACTAAACGCGCTTGTTCTAAAAATACTTTTCCCGCCGCAGTTAAGCGCAATGGTCGTTTATTGCGCTCAAACAGTTTCAGTCTTAATTCTGCTTCTAATGCTTGAATTTGTTGGCTTAGAGGTGGTTGAGCAATATTTAGGCGTTCTGCTGCACGACTAAAATTGAGTTCTTCTGCTACAGCAATAAAGTATCGCAAATGTCGAATTTCAATCATCCTAGTTTAACTATACTTTTTACATATAATTCTATTAACTAAATCTGTATTGCACATAGCAACAATATTAGCTATTGTGCTAATACGCTATTAATTTAATAGCATAAATTCTGATTTTTTACGGGAGATGGAAAACACATTTACCAACCTCTACCTGACACCGAGAGAGGCTTTAACACCAATTCTCTATGAAGTTGCACCGAGTAAATAATGTAGAGACGTTGCCTGCAACGTCTCTACAGTGCTTGAAAATTCAGCCTAAATAATCTAGTCAAAAGAATATATGCTACAAAAAAAATCTAAACTCAGGAGTCATCTATGAAGAAAATTAATCGTGTTGCTATTGTTGGTGGTACTCATGGCAATGAATTTACAGGTGCATTCATTGTCAAAAAGTTTGAGCAATTTCCTAATTTAATTAAAAGAAGCAGCTATAAAACTTTAACTATATTAGGTAATCCTAAAGCTTTTTATGCAGGTAGACGCTACATTGAGAAAGATTTAAACCGATGTTTTTTACAAGAAAACTTGCAAAATGTTACTCTTGCTAGTTATGAAGATATCCGAGCGAAAGAGATAACTACAATTTTAAAAGAAGATAGTCAAACAAAAGTAGATGTAATTATTGATTTACACAGTACAACTGCCAATATGGGCTTGAGTATTATTTTAGGTAATCAGCATCCATTTTTATTAAAATTAGCTGCCTATCTAAGTGCAGTTAATCCTTTGGTAACAGTTTGTTATACTACACCAGAAAAAGGCAGTAACTTTCTTCGCTCTTTAAGTGAACTGGGTTTTGTGATTGAGGTAGGTGCTGTAGCTCAAGGCGTATTAAATGCCGACTTATTTCAAAAAACTGAGCAACTAATTCACACAATTTTAGATTATTTAGAAAAACATAATCAAGGTGATATTCCCGAAACCAATTACCCATTAACTCTGTATAAATCTATAGGTACTGTAGATTATCCCAGAAACGAAAACGGTGAGATTCAGGCAATGATTCACCCTGATATTCAATTTCGAGATTATCAACCCCTAAATCCTGGTGATCCGTTATTTCTAACATTAGATGGTAAAGCGATCGCCTACGAAGGCGCATCCACAGTTTACCCAATTTTCATTAACGAAGCCGCCTATTACGAAAAAGGAATTGCCATGCTATTCACCGAAAAGCAAATCATCACAGATGTAGGGGTGTAGGGGTTTAAGGGTTTAAGGGTGTAGGGATAATTGAAAGAATGATTCTTTCACTTATTTCTGCCTTTATGGAAGCGCTTTCCGCAATAACTGAGGAATCAAAGAGGGACGTTCAGCTACAGGAACTTCTGCGGCTTCAAAAGCGGTAATTTTGCTTTGGGCTGTGCCAAAATTAGGGGGACGACCAACAACAGTGGCTAAAGTCCCCGTTTGTCGCCAAGTTTTTCCAGGTGGTGCTTCTCTCCCAGCAATATAGGCTATCACGGGTTTATCAATTGCTTCGGCAATGTACCGCGCGGCGGCTTCTTCACTACCTCCACCTGGTTGTCCCACCAAAACGATCGCCTCAGTGGTATCATCCTCATCAAGAATTTGCAACCATTGCAAAAACGATGAACCAACGATCGCATCACTGCCAATACTTACACTAATCGATTGTCCCAAACCAGCTTGAGTTAATTCTCGCGCCACTTCATAGGTAAGGGTACTGCTACGGCTGACAATGCCTACTACACCCGGTGTATAAAATTCGCTGGGCTGAGTACCCAAGAGAATTTTACCAGGGACAATAATACCTGGACTGTTGGGGCCGACTACCAAAGTTTCGCAGGCTTCAGCTTTGCGGAGTAATTCCACCATATCCAAAGGCGGCACACCAGCAGAAATAATGATAATCTGACTGATGTGAGAGGCGATCGCTTCTAAGGCTGCATCCAGCACTTGGTAGGGGTGTACGCAAATAATCGTGGTGTCAATATTGCCAAATTGCCCTACCACTTCCTCGACCAAATCAAAAACTGGCAAATCGTAAAGTTCCTGTCCCCCGCATCCAGGCTGAACACCAGCAACTAAATTTGTACCATAAGCTTTCATCTGGGCAATATGACTTGCGGAAATAAATTCACCGAAGCCTTGAATTATCACTTTACTATCTGGCGTTAAGTTCATAAGAGGGATTGGGGACTGGGGACTGGGGAACTCGGGGCCCCCTCTGGGGATAAGGGGCAATGGGGATTGGGGAACTCGGGGCCCCCTCTGGGGATA
>DATNQO010000116.1:0-16585 GCA_036704005.1 Leptolyngbyaceae cyanobacterium
TCTCAAGTTTATGACTTTTCTAAACCTCTAATTATTGCTGCTACGGCCGGAGAAGAGAACGTAGTTTTTTGTCGGCTTTATGATGCGTTTACAAAAGTCAGAATCCGCAGGGAATGGAATCCTAACGCTGACTGGGCATCATTCATAGCCGAAATTCAATCAAGATTAGGGGGTGCATCTTCATCTGTGCCGTTAATGAGTGAACAACCGCCTCATCCGCAAGACTTGCGTGTAAAACAGATTCGCACTTTGTTAGATTATCCTCTCGATTTGGTCAAAGAGTTTCTCCAATTTCAAGACGCAACTAGCCCTAGTCAATTACCTGTTAACAAGATAGACTCTCTCATCAAAAGTATGTGTCTTGCCTGGGCTGCTAATTATATTGAACATCCCAATGAAGCAGAGTCTTCATATCAACAGCAAGTAGTTGATTTGCTTAGTAACGGTGCTGATGAATTAACAACAATCAAGACATGGATGCAGCAGGTGCAAGCAGCTAAGACTGGTGCGGCTTAACGAATTTTCAGGGGTCATAAATCAGAGTGTTTATGACTCCTACACAAATAAACTGGTAAAGGTGCATGACTAAGCAATTAGCTGATTTACACAACTATAAATGTCATCAAGTCGCTAGTATTCTCCACCTTAATTTATCCACCGTCCGTCTTTGGATTAACCGAGGTTGGTTGAAAGTAAACAGACGTTGCCCCAAGCATTACGAAATTGGTACAGGTCATCTAAAAGAGTTTTTAAACAACCCCCCGCAGCAAATTAAGAAACGAATTTCTAGCCTGGATACCGAAGCTGTTGATTATCTTTTGGGGAGAAAAACATGAAAGAGCAAATCACTCTTCTAGAAAGATGCTGGTACTTGTCCCCGCCTTGGGGTCAAGAAATACCACCAGTTGAGGTCAATGTGTGGGAAAGAGTTTATCTTAGGGCTTCACGGAAAATCGGCTATTGTTCTGGGTTTGGGTGGAGTAGAGGCGAGTGGGTGTATTTTATCGAACTTGAGAACGATACTATAGTCGCCACCAAACAAGAGATTCTTGCTACTGGACGCATGGAAGCGAACACCGTGAAACAGCCGGCTTATGCGGTGGGCGATCGCGTGATGCTCGTGAGTAATCCACCTACAACAAAGCAGCGTTTAGTGTTGGGTGTTCAGGTTGCAGATCAGGCTTGGTATTACCTCGTCGAGTGGCGTTCACCAATGCTTGTGCCGACAAGTATTGTCTGCGATCGCTTCTCTATGGTTAGGGAAGAGGATTTAGTACGGGTGATGGTCTGAATCCCTGGTATTGGAGCGTTCCATAAAGGTGACTCGTATTTGGGTTGTCTCTACAAAATATCAATTCTGTTGTGATTTTGATGAGTTTTTGGGGTTTATCAATGTACAGAAGATGGACTGAAGCAGAATTAATAACGTTAGAACAAATGGCCGAAACATATACAGTAAAGCAAATCGCTTTCAGGCTTAAAAGAAGGGGCTATCATCGCAGTGAATTAGCGATCGCTGGCAAATTGTATAAGCTTGGTTACTCTACCCGGCCTACTCTTGATAACTATAGTTGCAGCGAAATTGCCAAGAATCTTTGCTTACATCGAGCGACTGTTACTTACTGGGTCAGACAAGGTTGGTTAAAAGCTAAAAAGCGTTGTGTTCATTGTTATCAGGTCAGAAGTCAGGACTTAAAGCGGTTTTTCCAGAATCCGCCAGCGTCAATTAGAAAGCGGATTACGGCGATAGATCCGCAAGTTATCAGCTATTTGGTGGGGTAGTTTTTCAGTGTAATTTGTGCGGCTCAAAATTTTTACTGAAGGTGATCGGCAATGCTTGTTAGATGGAACTTTAAGTTAAAACCTTCTCAATCTCAACAAGTAAGAATGTCTCAATGGCTAGTTACTCTTAAAAAACATAGAAATTATGCACTTAGAGAACGAGAGATAGGATATAAGACTAATAATCAAAATGCAGATCAATCAGTTCAGTACGCTTGGGGTAGTTGGTGCGATATCCAAACGAAATTTGAGTACGGGGGGTATTGTCCACTAACTTGTCCAGTCTTGAAACACGGCGTTATTCCCTTGGACTTAAGCATTGCACTTAGAAATTCTCAAGGTGTGATTAAGTGGGACAATGCTAGTAACATCCAGACAAAAGTAACAACGCAACTAAGACATAAACTAAAAAGTTTTAGTGATATTCATTCAGATGTTCTACAAGGTAATATTGCTAATTTGAATAAAGCTTTTACAAATTTTTGGCGGCATGGAAAGAGATTTCCACGCTATTTACGGAATCTCAACAGTTTCGACTTCAAGCCAAAGCAAGTTCAAATAAAAACAATTAAAGATAATTATGCTGTTATTTATCTCCCGGCAATTGGCAATGTAAAAATGCACAATAGTCGAGATTTAGCCAGTATTGAAACTGTAAGAAGCTGTACCGTTAAAAAATCAGGCGGTTACTGGTATATCTCAATGCTAGTTAAAATTCCTCAAGAACTCCCCCAAGAGAAACCTATATCTGAAGTTAAATCCGTAGTTGGTATCGATGTAGGAATCAATAAGCTTGTTGCTCTTTCCGACGGTAGTTTTATTGAAAATATTAGAGTTACAACTAATTCTAAAACATCTAGACGTTTAGCCATGCGCCAACGTGCTGCTGATCGCAAGCATAAGGGTTCTCAAAATCAAAATAAGGCATACGCCAGAATCGGCAGAATGCACCACAAATTGGCGTTGCGTCGTGATGGTTATAATTGGCAAGCAGCTAGTAAGATTGTTAAAACTGCTGATGCTGTTGGACGCGAAGACTTAGATATCAAGGCGATGGTTAAACGCATTAAGCCTGTGCATGACGGTCAAGGCGGGTACAAAAGAAATGGTAGTTGTTATAAATCAGGTCTTAGCAAAGTCATTCTTGATTGTGGATGGGGAGGTTTGTTTTCTAAGATTGCTTGGTTAGCCTTGAAAGCAAGTAAACCAGTCATTGCCGTTAACTCAAAACACAGTAGCCAAGAATGTCCAAAATGTGGACACATTGAAAAAAGAAACCGCAGTGGAGAAAAATTTGTTTGTACCCACTGTGGGTATACACAACACGCTGACACCAAAGCTTCCAGAACAATTGCCCAGCGTGTGGGATTAGTCTTTCCCAAAAATCAAAAGACTCTACCTGCGGACTGCGGGAAAGTTACGCCTGTGAAGATATCAGTACCTAGAGGGGCTGAGTCCAGGAACCATGCCTATGAATCGTTTGTTACTCAGTTAAGTTTGTTTGATTTAACTGAATATACAACGATTGACAGTCGGGTATCTAAGAAATACGGCAAAACTTCTTAGAGAATCTGTGCGTCTTTAGACCACAGAGTGTCAAAGTGTCTTTGATTGTGAATATGAACTTTACTGCGATCAAAAGAGTTATGCAATTATATAAAGCAGTAGGCTTTATCTTTCTTCATCAAAGCTTTAAAGTGCTGCTGTAAATCATTGCTATTCACTCATTTAGTAGGGGAAATCTAAATAAAGCTACTAATCAGTAGCAGCAAAATCGATGATATCTGGGTTGTCAGAAGCCGTTAAAATTAAGATTTTTTATGCTTGACTTGACAAATCACTTATACATAAGCTAATTAAAGAAGAAGATACCATTTGTTGCAACTCAATAGTTGAAGCAAATGAAGCAGTTACAAACTGGTGTAAAAACAAATATGACTTCACAAAGAATTGGTAGTGCCAAAATTCAGGCGACCTCACCAAAGCCTTCTATTGACCTAGTTACCCTAGTAGAATTACTAGCTAAATCTATTCCTCCTAAAGAGAATAGAAAAAACATAACGAATGAGCATCCTGACTATAAGCAAGCGTTTGATTTCAATACTAAGCACCGACGGTTACGGCTTTGTAGTTCGCCAATATTACGTAGGTTGTTTGGGCTACGAGATTTTCAAGAAGCTTTTAACCCCGATGAAGGCGGCGGATTTATTCAAGAGTTGGAATTATCAGGATTTGGAACTAAGTCTCTCGTTGGCGGACATTTGAAAGAAGGAAGTACAGTTAGGCTATCTGCTGCTGTAGATAAATTAATTGCAGCTATTGATAAAGAAATTGATACTACATTCCCTCAAGGAAGTTCATTATCCACCCTATTGTTAGATCAACCGTTTCAAAACCTTCAGCAATTAGCAAAAAAAACAGGTACTAATTTTCAGAATCAACCGCAGACAGCTAACCTTGTGCCAATTGCATTTCCTGACGCTGAAGATAATAATAGCATTTTAAATAAGCCTGTAGCCAAAGTAATCTCTGCGCGTGAACAAATTGATGCAGAAGATTACTTTCAACGTATGTGCAGTGCAGTTAGAGAATATGTAGAAAATCAGCTAGATTGGGATGAAGATGATATTGAAGCAGCCATTGATAGTCTACGTGCAGAACGAGATAGAGCAGATAGCCAATTAACTCGATTCCTCAACTTTTTAGATAATGAAGCATTAGCACGGGTAAGGCAAACAATTACCTTACGAATTATGCAAGCTATCGCTCAATATAGTGTTACCAACAGCCAACCCAAACAGCAACTTTTGGTAGAATATGTCAATCGCATTACGAATTTATTAGCATCTGCAACAGAAATTGGTTATAGTGCTGACTTCACTACCCATTTTGGTGTCGCTGCTGAATTTGATCTATTAGAGTATTTTAATAAAGCAACTTTCTACTACTGTCTTCCAGTGTGGCCAGAATGGGAAACTCAAATTTTTGAGGAAAAAACCAGAAATCAGCAAGCTACTAATTATGGGGTAGTTCGGGAAGTGAGCTATCGCTTTCGTATTAATGGCAATAATCCTGAAAAGAATAAATCCTCTTTCTTAGCAAGACTTGATCAAATTGAAGCCGACCTAATTTCCGATAATGAAACACTACCCCAACGACCTTGGGCAGTATGTCGTAGGTTAGCTGAAGTCATTTTTTTAAGAATTGTTATTCCTCATGAAAATGATGAAATACTAAGTGCAGAGTCTTTACCTAATTTTGTGCAGGAAATTCTCACATACATAAAAACAGATGGTAAAACAGCTATTAAAAAGCTGATAGAGGACTTAAGAGAACGTGAGTCTTCAATGAAAAAAATTGCTACAGACTTGATTGAGGTACTCCAAACTAAGAGCCAAAAAATTATTGGACAGGTTCAGAAGCAATCTTCCCAACAATTTATTTGTGTAAAACGTAGCATCATAGAATGGTCACGTTTAGAAGGAGCAGAAGCAGGAGTAAGAGATTTACTCAAAAGTTCTCCTCAAACCAGTCGTGAAAATGTAGAATGGTTTAAACACATTGAAATTTGTAATACTCCAGAAACACCTCAGCTTTTATTCTCTGTACAAGTAAATACAGATATTTCCGAACACAATCTAATCACCAAAGGCGATATTTATCCAATTAAAGCACAAAGATCATTAACAAAAAACTTGCTACAAGTTATTTGGGTTCCTCGGTCTTTTACTTTTAATAAACAAGAAAAAGAATGGAAGTACGAATTATCACCTAATGCTAATTGTGCTGGCGAATGGAGTCTACCAGCAGCAGTCATAATTGATTATGATATTCAACTTTTAACTCGCCGCTCTAAACAAAAAGATGGTGAAAAAAATAAACAGTATCATGCAGCAGCTATCGCTGGTTTCACGGTATTAGTGTACTGTTGTTTATGGCGAATTATTGATAAGTTAAAACAAGGGTTTAATAGCGATTTTACAACTTTAATGTTGCGGCTTCAAGAACAGGGCAAAGATAATGATGAAATCAGTGGTGATAATTACGTTTATGCAGCAGCCCAGACCTTGGAAGCAATATTAGCTGAAGATACTAATATCAGGATGCAGGGAGTTATTCTCGAAAATTTGATTAAACAAACTGCAAACACCAAATGGATAAAACAAAGTATTTTTGATGCTTTATTGAGTGCCTTCCCTTTGTATATTAGTACACCTATAACTCCAAAAGTCCCCAAAATCGGGTTAATTTCCTATGCAACTCGTCCTTGCAACGATGCTGTTTCATTAAATGAACAAGAAAAAGGTTATCTATTTTTAACTCAAAGTTATACTGCTACTACTGTAGCGAATCCTTTTTCTGGCTATGAAATCAAGGCAGAAAGAATACAGTCTGATATAGTTGCTTCTCCTGAACAATTGAGAAAACAACGCTTAGTACAGGAAGAAATTCGTTATCTCAAAAATCAAGGGTGTCAACATATTATTTTACTTTCTCATGCTTATCGTAGCCGTAGGTTTAACCGCACAGCAGATTATAATTCTGGTTTAATACCAAAGGAATTTTTGGAAGATGTTTTTCAAACTTTTCCTGATTTAAACATTTATACCATGCTGCGAGATGTATTTCCAGCAACAAGATTACAAAAGCGTGGCAAAGGTGAAGCTGCATTTGAAATCTTACACGCAGCAGATCACACTAATTTTTTGCATTCCGTAGAAACTGTTCGGGTACGAGATGTCATACCTGTGTATACTTTCGCTACCCTATTTGCAGTGCAAGAACAGCAACGACCACAGTCTGGTTTTTGCGTTTATTTCTTAGTGTCTGACCAACGAGTAAATGATATTACTTGGACAGAACGTGCAAGGCAACATCTTATTGATGCCGAACAAAATTCTCATGTTAATCCTTGCTTAATTTCTCTGTTACGAGGGTTGCATTTTATTGAAGCAGAACGTGGTGTAAAACAAGGACAACTCATTCCAGTTTTAGATCCCTTTCGTTGGATATCGCCCAGTACTGTTGAGGCTGCGGGAGAAGTGGAAGTATTGCATTCTCGACGTAAAGGAAAAGTGTATCTCAGCTATCCAGCTTTACTAACTCATATTTCTCAAGTTTTGCACCGCAGGAAGTAAACAAATATTTGGGGGAATAAAGACTAATGCAACTATCAATTTTAGAACAGGCATCTGTATGGGGTCAGGTGTTTGAGATTGCTGTCAAACGTGGAGTTTTACAAAATTTGATTTATCAAAGGTTACTTAGTAACCAAGATCAGAGTTTGAAGCCTTGGCAAGAAGTAAAAAACGCAGATATTTATAGTCAACTGGTAAAGTCTTTAAAATTGACAGATCCCAATGCTAAAGAATGGGTTAGCTCAATGGTACGTCATTTGCTGGTATTGGGCTATGGATTAGGCTGGACAGCAGTACGAGAATGCTTAAAAAATATCCCAGTCAGACAGCCAACGGTGACAGCGATTTGGTGTCCGTTAGTGCTTCCGGGACAGCAGATGCAACGTGAGGCTGAACGAGAAAAAACAGCACAAGAATTTCACGAAGCTTTTCATCTTTCAGGACGGACAGATTTAGGATTAGTAAACACAGGACAACCAGCAAGGGCAGATTTTTTACTTTGGTTATCTAGTGGAAAGAATACCCAGCAAAAATTTGAGCATTTCCTTCTATGCTTGGAATTTTCTTATAATGCACGTATACAATTAGCAGACTTCAGCACAGAAACTGCTCATCTAGAGGAAATGATTCGTTATGCTCGTTATATTGATTCACGGGGTGTATTCTCTAGAGTTTGCGCTGAGGTGGAAGGTGGAGAATTTTTATTTTCCTCAAATCTAAAAAATCACTTATCTGCTTTTTGTGGTTCAGACAAACCTTTGTTTAAGCTATGTCAAGCTTCGTCTTATACTGAGCGTTTGATCAATTTGTTAAGAAAACAGGGACAGTTAAATGGTGGTTGCAGTGCTAGAGCGATCGCAATTACCTCAAATGGATGTGAAAGTATTGCCGCTCATTTTTTAGACGAATCAGAGCAAAACCCTAGAGTAAAATTGATGACATCTTTGGGTGAGGCATATCGTAACACACGTAAATTAGATAGCCAACCCGATGCACTCTTAACAGAAATACGTGTAGCTTTCAATAAGCTAGTACGATCTCTTCCCCCTGATTTTGAGCGGCAAGTCAAACAACTTAAGCAAGAACCTGATTTAGAAACGTCATTGCACTACAAATTTACAGAACAGGTAACAGGATTCTACAATCCCATGCAGGAATTTTCTCAACAGGAAGCACTCGCTAATATTGAAATGACAGAATCACTATATAAGTTCTTTGGCGATAATCCTCAAGTCCATTTCCAGTCAGTCTTCCAGCACCTAGCCGAAAAAATTACCTTGCGAACAATTCACGAATATGCAGTTATCACTGGATTAAAATCTGCCCAAACTGGTAAGCTGAATGTTATTGCTTTAGAAGGAAATCCTGGAATTGGTAAAACTACTGCTGTCATTAAGTTTCTGAAAGAGCAATCCGAAGGGTTTGTGTTTTTTTATCTCAGTCCACGAGTAGTAATTAATCGAGACGTTACTGCCAAATTTGCTAAAAAAGACGGAAATCCAAGTGGTATTTTAACCATTACTACTAATGCTAATTTAATTAATTCAGCCCCTAAGTGGTATGAAAAACAAGTATTGGAAAAAAGAGAGACACCACGATGTGTTGATAGCGCAGTAGTTGTAGATGGGATTACTAAATTGAAGCATCCTGATGGTAGTACGATATTCCTTACACCTGAACAAGAATACGAGATTGATTGCAATATAGTTACTACTAACCGTTTTAAACGTTCTCGCAATGAACGAGAAGACAGCGTACAATCCATCCATCGTCCTGGTGTATTACGCACTCTAACTGGTTCAGCCCGTAAATTGTTAGAAGAAAATCCTCAAGTCAATCGGTTAGTAATGACTGCGGCTATTCAAGGTTATCGCCACCTTGAACAAACAACTACAATTGATGCTTTAGGAAATTTATTTGCTAAAAAAGCTAATACCAAACCAGGACAACAAGAACGCCGCAATTTTGGTACAAAAATTCCTACCATCATTGCAATGGTTGATGAGTTAGCTGGTGATGGTACAGGAGCGATATTTGTTCATGAACTAGCAAAATGGTTACAGCAACAGTTTCTCGAACCTTTTGAAGGTAATAAATCACCGTTTAAAATAATTCTAATTATTGCTGATGCTTCTTTAAGTAATGAAATAGTGTTAAATAGTTATCTCAATTCTGGAAACTCTGCCCCAGATAAAGTATTAATTAGTCCAACTCAAGGAGAAGCTGCATTTCGTGTTACGGGTACTGACATCAAGATAGGGCTAAAGAAACATTCAGTATTACATATTATGACTAATAGCTATCCAGCTTCTCAACTTAATATTGACTATAGTGTTCATCTTGCACCCATAACACCTAAACTGATAAAAGCTGACTTACAGCAGGAAATTCGTCAAGCAATACGAGAACAATTAGACAATAAATTATTAAATAATGCCTATCAAGAAATTAGAAGAGGTATAAAAGAGGGAGCAGAACAATTAATATTTTTTGCCCAGGACAAAGCATTCTTGCGTCAATTAAAGCATAAGTTGATAGATGGTAAAGATGCTCTTTGCCAAAATCATGAAATAGAAATCTTAGACCAAAGTGTACCTCCTAATAAACGGTTAGAATTAGTCCAAGAAGAAAAAAGAGATAAAATTCAAGTTTTTTTGATGACTTCTTCAGGAGCAAGAGGTGTATCTTTTCCAAAAACTGATTGGATTATTGCAGCCGTTCCTAGATTTAATATAGAAGCTGCTTTAATGGAAGTTGCTCAACTTATTTATCGTGGACGAGGAATGTACACAGATCCAGAAACAAAAATGCTAGTTTCTGGAGATGATAAAGCTAGACAATTAGTAATGCTTATTAATGATGGTTTAATTGTAGCTGAAGATAATGATAAGTCAAGACGATGGTTACGTCAGTCTAGTGACTTATTAACTTTATTAATGATGTTACGTTCTACCATTCACACTCGTATAAAAGGTGATGCAGGTCTTAAAAACCAACGTCTCGCTTTTGTACCAGTAGGTTCAATTGGGGATGAAGAATTATTAAATTTGATGTCTGATGACGTGTGGAATTTTCTGCAAGAAGCACGGGTCTTTGTCTATGACAATCAATTAGAAGAAGAGAAAAGGATTGTCAAAAAAGCAGAACAGTTAACACAAAAAATATTTGCTCAATTCACCTTAAAAGGTAATACGGTTGATAGACAAGCTAAATCTTATGTAAGTTATTCTAATTTAGAGGCTTTTGTCAAGGCAGTTTCTAGAAGTTCAAGTCGTCTTCTACCATCTCTAGAAAATATAGATTTAGTAATTCCTGATACTTTAACTTGTATTGGCCCTTTCTGGATAGAAGACTGGTCTAATCGCCATACAGAGGAAAAATTTAGTTTTGAAGGATGGCGCAGAAACATTCAACAATATAGCCAGGAGCTTTTAGGATTATTAACAATAATTTATCAAGATAAGAATGGCAAATATCCACCTAAACTCAAACGCCCAGCTAAAGGACTATACCAAATTATAATTAGAGAAAAAGAAGAATCTATTTGGGAATATTCAACCCTACAAAGTTTGAAAACACAGAATATTGTGGCTAGCATACCACTTGATTATCCTCATTTTTGGCGAGAAGAGTTAGAAGATGATACTCGAAAACAACTGATAGAAGAGCCAGCTACTTGGCAGAGGACTTTAGGCAGAAGTTTAACATCGAAAGGTTTGGTTATGCCTGTAGTTCCACAATATGAAACATTTCCTTGGGCAGCTGTCGCTGGTAGAAGGGTTTTTAGTCAATTGGAAACTCTTTTTAGCGATCGCTATTTTCTCGCTTCTAGTGAATTAAATCTACTCAATAGCATTTTATTAGTAGATGTGTTGGGTGATAATGCTAGTCAATGATGCGTTATGTAGTAGATAGAAAATCTCAGGAGATATTACACTTAGAGAGTAACAGTGTAATTAATCTTAGTTAAGTGTTAATTACACCGGAATCCTACTACCAATCTGGAAAATTCTCCCACAAAAGAACAGCCGGGTGTTCCGCCTGCAAACAAGTGATGGCCAGAAAATTCTGGGGCGTGTGGTTCATGCCGGTGACATCCAGACTGTTACAGAACAACTCGGACTTAAGAACAAATTGCTTTCTCCACAAGAACTAGTATCTCTAGTTCTTAACGAGGGGTATTCGCAAGAACTACCTGGAGGAGTCACCCTACGGCGGTCTTCCATTGCTGGTGAACCACGCCTAGAGCTACTCAATGCCATCTCGCTAGCAGAAAGATTGGTGGCTGTTGGATGTTTCACTGAAATAATCCAATGGCGTAAGCGGTTGTTTGTGCCAACTGGCGACAAGGCTGCGGCTGTTCTGGCTGATGTAATTAGAATTGTTGGTTAACAAGTTAAGCCACTCTATTTGATAGAGTGGTTATTTTTTTCTCTCATTCTACTTTCAATTTCAAACAGGTCTTTATACACTTCGTAATCCTGAAACAAATTCATGATCAAACTTCTGGTGAAAACGCAATAAACTATATTCCCTCGCGTTTCATATAAATCAAAAGCAAAAAACAAATCTTTTTTTGCGCCCTCTTTATCACCCAAATGAAATCTAACTGTTCCTCGTCCACAGTACGCTTCTGGACAATTAGAGTCTATCAATAATGCCTTTTCTAATTGAGCTAAAGATTCTGACAAATTCCCTAATCCAAAATGAACATGGGCTATGTTAATATACGAATTTACACGATTAGGGTCAAGAGATATTATTTTTTCATAATCCTGCATTGCCGCATCAAAATCACCAATATAATTCTTGTAGATATCTGCGCGGTTTTGATAAGCTTCAAGCAAGTTAGGATTGAGTGCGATCGCCTGATTGTAATCCTCAACAATCTTAGGAAACTCGGATTTGTGACAGATTTTTAACCGTGCTAAACCACGATTGTTGTAGGCTTCTGCAAAATTGGGATTGAGCGCAATAGCATTCTCAAACATTTGGATTGCACCTTCATATTTTTCAATACCAAACTGTACTAATCCTATAGCATTGTGAACTTCTGCAAAGTTTGGGTTAAGCGTTAGTGCTTTCTCAAAACATTCCGCAACCGCTTTTAAATCCTTAGCCTTAAGATGCTCCATTCCTTGATTAAAAAAAGCTTGTGCTTGCTCTAAATCTGTGGCTGACATAATTTTATATTTATTATTTTAATCGTTGATAATAACTATACTTAAATCAAGTATAAAACATATTAAATTTGGCTCCAGACAAATCAAAACATTTAATAATTAAACGGCATAGCCGAAGCCGAATCAGAGTAAAAGCTAAATATCCTATATTATGAATCCTTGTTCATATGTTTAGCTTTGACGACACTTTCTTAAGAACGCCTTGCGTAAACATTAATGAAAATACTGCGTTTGGAGAAAAACATATGTTCAGCTTTAGTAGATTTATGAGAATAATGTCCATCATGACTGCTGAGGAAATGGAAGAACAGAAAATCCGTGAGTCTCTCATCGAACTTCCGACTAATCCCGAAGAAATGAAAAATCTTTTGAAGCCAGAGGAACTGGAGCAGAGAAATCTGCCTTTCCCAGAGACGGATTTCCTACTACCAGGAATTGGTGTTTGTTGCGTGGAAATCATTAAGGTTTTCTACTATCCAGGCGAAAGCGGACTATTTGTTCGCTTGAAAACAGATCAGGAGCAGGACGAATTTCACTCTTCGCTTCGTGAATCGAGGGAGGAGATGTTTGATATTCCTCTGCTGGAAAACTCCTCACCAGCTTTTGATCCTTCTATTATTGATAGAGAACTTCCTTTTGGAACCGTCACTGATGCTACTACTCACGAACAGACAGAAGCATGGGTTAAGAGAGAGGATGTTTCCTTAGCCGAATGGTTAGGCTTGTGGGATTTGGTTGTTAATCCTGATTAGAGAGCATCTATTAAATTGTTGAAGCCTGCCTCCATTTGGGGGCTTTTTTTCTTCTCACTGCTGCATATCCATCTGCTGTGTAGCACGATTAATCGCCTCAAGTCTCTTATCCGCGTTATCAAAAGTTTCTAATAAATGCGGAGTAACTAGGTTAATTGTTACTTTCCCCCGCTCCACTTGCAAAAGTACCTCACCATTTTTCTGAGCGATCGCTAGGTCTTGGCGATCGCGGTTATAAGCCAAGTCATAACTATTGCCTGTGACCAGCGTCAGGTTGTCTTCAATAGGAACACCCCATTTATTCCCCAGGCGTTGAGCAATTTCGGTGATGCGAATGATTTGGTCTAACTGTGTCTTATCCTGTTGCATCGCGGCGATCGCTTTTTCTGATAAGGGTTGACCCGCCTTGAATGCGTTAGCTACTTCCACAATGCGTTTTTTGTAATCATCAGACCTTCCTAAAGTATCAGCATTGTCGTGCCAAGAGCGAAAATCTTCTATGGTGACAGATGGAGTAGGAGGAACATCAGCGGGATCTGGCGTTGAATTGGGGATCTCCGTGGCTGTTGAGGAATTGGGAGTATTTTCTGCTTGGACTGGTGCAGTATTGGGTGGAGTTGGTGAAGGAGTTTTTACCTCGCTGACAGCTTGTGGTTGCAAAGACTGAGGGCGGTTCGGCAGCGATCGCAATTTCCCCTGATACTGGTCAAGAGACTCAACTGCACCAAATTTACTGGTCATCTTTCTCAATACCGGCTCAGGTATAGAAGAGTTGACGAGCCTAAATACTGACAATCCCTTCTTGCTTTCCCCTGGTACATCCTCTGGTGCTGAAACTGAAAAGTCCACATTATTCTGATTCAACCACTGACTGACAGCATCGAACTTGTGATTGTCTACTGCCATCCGTGTGATGCCCTGCTCTCTATCCTCTGCACTGGCAAATAAGATAGTGGGGCGCTCTTTAATTTTGGTCAATATCGGTGCAGTTATCTCTATCATCTGCTGCTGCTGTTGGTTGACTGCTTGTGTCCCAAAAGCCTGAGATTCCTTCGTCCATGTTTGGGGGTATTGAACTGTTGCGGGGTCAATTTTTAATATCGCTGTGGAGAAATTGCTTTGGATTGTGGCTTGTACTTGTGTCAGTTTCCCTGGTTGTAAAACGCCTATTTCCCTAAGAGCTTCCTTGTCTTTATTCTTAAACAACACACCTAATGGTTGACCGTTTAAAAAGATTGCATCCTTGACCTGGGTTTGTGATACAGCTAATGTCAGCTTACGATAAGATTCATCGTTAAATGTCTGACCTTTGTAGTCATATTTGCCAATATTATTAATTCTTAATAAATTCCCGTTGGGCGATTGAGCTATCACAAATCCATGCTTAAGGTTGTCGGAAATTGTTTTTAGTTTCAGGTTTAGGGGTTGTCCATCTCTGACTATATTATATGCTTGCAATTGTTTAATTGAATCAGCGTCCAGTTCTCCTAGAATTTGACCATCTAATTTAATTTTTACCGCTTGGCTAGGCACTGATTTTGTACCAATTTCTATTAACGCATCTTCGGCGTTGAAAACTCGCCCAGCGTAAGTAAACTTACTCATTTCTCTGATGAGAAAGGTTACGTCCGGCTTTCCAGGTAAAGAGATTGTAGCGTTGGCTGTGTATGTCTGTCCTGGGATAATGTTAGCCAGTGCCTTTGTACCAATCGGTAGATGTCCGGTTCTGGGTTCGAGCATGGCATATTCTTTATACTGCCCATCACTATCTTGTACGAATGCCAATCGTGAAGCATAGCGCTCATGTCCCGGAGGGTGGTGAGATGCCCTGATTTCAATCGGGTACAATTCTTGGGGGTTCCATTCCTGACCACGGAAATTATTGGACTCATTACTGAGAGTTCCCAGTGTTAACTCGGTGAATTGCAACTGGTCTAAGCGCGATACTATTTCATCAGGGAATGCTGCAAATACAAAGTTGGGGATTTTCTTTTGAATTTCTTTTTCGGTTTTATCCTCATCAACTGACTCTGCTTCATCTTCAGTAGGCTTATCCTTGGCTTTTTTTTCCAGTTCATCCTGTCGCGCCGCACCAACAGCCCAAGCGGCGGCGGCGGCAGATAATCTTTGTTCTGGGACTATGTTATCTCTGAATGACCGCGCGTACTCATAAGCCGCATCAAACAGCAGTTTCGTTTGCCCTGGCGTGAGTTCTGGCTTTAGTTCCAACAGTTTGGCATTACTAGTAGCCATGCCTGCTTTGAGGTTATTGTCTTTCACCGACTGCAAACTGACTGTTCCCAGTTTGCGGTATGCGGGTTTTCCTAACTCTGTTAGTTCATTATCAATTTGGGCTACAGCAATTAATGTATGCGGTCGTTCTTTGGTAGGGGCGCTTTCAATTGCCTCTAATTTCAGATTTATGGTCTGTGCCTTCCAAATCAATGGATGCCCGTAGCGGGTCAGGTTTGTCACCTCGATTTGGGTTCCTTGTTGGGTTTGGATGATGGCGGAGGGGCCTATTTCCGTTTCCCGCTTTTGATTCATCCTAAACGCCACATTGAACAGTCGGTCAAACTCGAATTTCGCGGCGATCGCTTCCAATCTTTGCTGCGGTGTAAACTCTACGCCCTTGAATAAATCTTGAAACTGAACAATGGGACGTGATTCTAATTGCGATCGCTCCCAATATTTGTTAGCTTGATTAATCAATAATTCTACGGGTGAAAATCCTGTGGTTTTTATCCCCTCTGTTAAGTAGACTGATTTTAATTTCTTGTCCTTTATGTAATCAACTTTTCGATACAAATAGCGGCTGTTTTCCTTAACTAAACCCATGTCGGGTTTTCGAGAGCTTTTAAATAAATCCACCGCAATCTGGTTTTGGAAAGAAGCTTCCTCAATCATCTTGCGATACATTTTGCGGTTAACTTCCATCGCTTCAAGTATAATTTCTGGCGTTCTCTCGGACTGGGCTAGTGCTACAAACTCCTGCATGGATGGTTTGTATTCATCCCTAATTAAGTGGGGATTTTCTTGGTTTTCTGCTTCTAATAATTTTTGATAACGTTTCGCTACCGTATCTACATAATTTGATTGTTGCTCTGGAGTACCGTAAGTTTTTAATATTTCAATTTCTGATTCCAATGCTACCAGTGCTGTATCCTGATTGTTGATGATGCCCACACTCATGCGATCGCTCATATGTATGGCGATTTCTTCAAATGGCGGTTGGCTTCCGTCTTCTGGGTCGTAAAATGATTCTTTGCGTAACTTAATCGTAGGGGCATAGGCATTCTCCCTTTGATTGCGATACTCGGCTTCGGCGGTCAAGTTGGGGTATAGGCTTGCTGGCGCTACGCCGATACAGTCGCCGTCATAGTCCCTGCCTTGGCGCTCTGACTCGGTTTCGGGTGGGTCTATTTCATCCGTATCTATACCTTGGGCTTCTAATTCAGCAATCCTAGACATGATGCGAGAGTGGTCTTCATCATTGACGACAATAGCGCCTTTTAAATTGCTTCCATCCGGGGAAAGTTTGTCTTCCACAAGTTTATTTGTAGAGAGACACAGTCCGTTCGAGTTAAGAAACGGAGAACGGAAGTTGAGAACTTTTTCACCATCATCAAACCACGGTACACAAATCTCACCATTTTTCAGTTCTTTAGATGGAATAATCATTGCCCTATCAAATGTTAGGGATCGCCCAATTGCAATATCACGCCACTCG
>DATNQO010000117.1:0-11577 GCA_036704005.1 Leptolyngbyaceae cyanobacterium
TGATTTGTCTGTTCGCTCAGTGTTGTGCTTAAACTGCGGCACTGAAAACGACAGAGACGAGAATGCTTCTAAGAATATAGAAATGGTCGGCATGGGGCATCGGCACGACCTTAAACGGACGGGGAGCGACCATAAGACTACAACGGTAGCTAGTTGCTGTGAAGCGTCAAGAATCACCGCTCTTCAAGGGCCGTGAGTATGTCAAAAGCGTACCAATTCCCCTGGTGCGATCGCCGGAATGCTATCAGGGTTAATTTTTACAACAGCTTACATCATCGGTGTCAAGTTTCTAGGTATGCAGCCTTGGTTTTTTGGCGTATCCCCGGAAGGTATCGGTACTTTAGGTATGCTAATCAACTTAGTGGTGACACTAGTAGTATCTCGTCTCACCCCACCACCGCCAGCAGAAATTCAAGCCTTGGTAGAAGATTTACGTTCCCCTTCTATTGAGGAAGAAGTGCAGCCGATTGGGCATTAGGTCTTGGGGAAGGGGGAAGGGGGAAAGGAAGAATTTAACCTCTGCCTTCTGTCCACTGTCCACTGTCCACTGTCCACTGTCCACTGTCCCTACTGCCCCAATTCCTTGATATTGTTCGTCGCTTGCTGGTACAAGTCGTTGTTATTTTGCCGTTGAAAGATGTCTGCGGCTCGTTGCAAATCTTCTAAGGCTCCTTGTTTGTCGCCTTGGGCGGCGCGGGCGTTACCTCGGTTGTTGTAGGCGGGGCCGAAGTTAGGATTGAGGCGGATGGCTTGGTTGTAGTCGGATATTGCCCCTTGGCTATCTCCTTGGGCGGCGCGGGCGTTACCCCGGTTATTGTAGGCGATCGCATCTCTGGGGTTGAGGCGAATTGCTTGGTTAAAATCTTCGATAGCGCCGGCTTTGTCTCCTTGGACAGAACGAGCGTTACCCCGGTTATTGTAG
Source organism: Leptolyngbyaceae cyanobacterium (assembly GCA_036704005.1). Taxonomy (GTDB): domain Bacteria; phylum Cyanobacteriota; class Cyanobacteriia; order Cyanobacteriales; family Nostocaceae; genus Trichormus. Next base: position 923 of record DATNQO010000117.1, read on the forward strand.
GCTTCGGCGTAGTTGGGGGAAAGTCGAATCGCTTCGTTGTAGTCGGTAATCGCTCCAGCGTTATCACCTAGAGAAGCGCGGGCGTTTCCCCTACTGTTAAAGGCTTCCGCATCGTTGGGGGAAAGGCGAATGGCTTCGTTATAGTCGGCGATCGCTTTTTGCTTGTCTCCCAAATCGAAGTAAGCTAATCCCCTCCCTCTGTAGGCTGCGCCATAATCAGGATCTAGATTAATCGCCTTATCATAGGATGCGATCGCCGCTTGTGAGTCACCTTGAGAATGCTGTCTTTGCCCTTGGATGTATAATTGCCCAGCTTGCGAATTGTTAGTTGTCGTCCGACGGCTAGGAGGACTGACACCTATTTCCGTCACTAACACTTCTCTGTTATTACTACAGGAAACGCTGGTAATTGCGCTCAGTGCGGTAAGCACACCTATAGTTAATATTTTTTTTAACTTCACCCGCCCTTGCTCCAATAACCACCGTTTCATAAGTTGTTCTAAACCGCCATGATAACTGGATAAAAGTCTTACCGAATATAGTCAATTATCCAACTTAATATTGACTATAACTGTATACAACTATCCCCAGTTATTCAATTTGGTAGTTTAAGTAGCGATTTTAGATTAAAAAAATCTGTTAATCTAAAACCTAAAATTAGCACTTCAATGGAAAGTGCTGATAACTTTTACCCTCGGTTTAATTAACAGTTAATCACTATACAAATCGGGAAACTTAACAAATTCTTTTTGTCAAGTACAATTACCGTAATATTTATACGCACAATAAACTGTATAAAATTTTCAATTAGGAATTATTGTCCAGATTTTTCGGAGTGAGCCTTGAAGAGGTGCTTTGTTCAATATCTACAGACAATTGTTCGAGATTTTCCCCTAAATCCTTTTGTAGCTTTTGAGTTAATGTTACCGGAAAATCTAAATCGATACCTTGTGTTTGGACTAAATCTGCCAGTTGCGAAAACTGCACCTTGACAACTTTGCGATCGTAACTCGTCAGCTTGTACGAAGGAGTTTCCGAAATATCCTGAGCCTGCATAGCCTTTTTTAAACGTTCTTGTAAATGCTCATATTCAGAATTTAACAGTTTCCACTGCTCATCAATCTGCCTGTATCTGGCATTGAGAACTGTTACATCTTCTGTGGTTGGGTCAGGGTTACTTTCTGCCTGTAACTCTAACAAACGCCGATGGATTTGCGCCAGGTAAATACAATCTAAATAAGCGTATTCTATTTGTTCTTCAGTTAGGGGTCGTTGTGACCAATTGCTGGTTTGTTCTTGTTTATCAATATTATTAAAATTACATAATAATGTAGCTAAAGTTTGCAGTTGATAATTAGGTACAGGTAGGATATAGTAAGGGATTTTTTTAGCAATATCTAAAGTACAGGTAATATTTTTAGCTTGCTTATTACCCAGGAATTTCACATCAAAACTAGCATTGTGAAAAACCTTTTCAATTTGAGGGTTGACCATGATTTGCTCAACAAAATCAGCTACCAGATTCGGCTGATCAAGTACATCCAAAAGATAAACGCGATCGCCACTCATATCATCAGGATCATCTAATACCTGAATCAACGATAATCTAGCATTACGGCTATTAAACTCTGCCACTTCTGTATCAATCCATAAAGTAGCAGCCTCACTATATTTAGAAATTATATTGTTAATTTCCCCGGCATCAGTTAAGTATGGCATAGTTGACAGTTGACAGTTGACAGTTGACAGTTATCAGGAGGCAGTGGTTAAAGGCTTCTTCCTTTCCCCTTTCCCCTTTTCCCTTTCCCCTTCCCCTTTCCCCCTTCCCCCTTTCCCCAAAAAAAATTCCCACCCAAGCATCAGCCTGAGTGGGCAATATTGAGTAGGTACAAATTAATGTACCCTAAATCATTAACCTAGATTACTTGCTTTCTGTAAAGTCAGCGTCAATCACATCATCACCGCCGCCAGAGGAAGCAGAACCGCCATCTTGAGGGCCGCCAGCGCCAGGTGCAGCACCGCCGCCAGCTTGTTGATAAATATTGCTACCAACTGCGAATAGTGCTTGTTGCAATTCTGGAGTCAGCTTCTTGATTTGCTCGTCATCTTCCTTAGCAACTGCTTCCCGCAGTTCCTTGACTAAACCTTCAACCTTGGTTTTGTCAGCTTCGGGGACTTTATCACCCAATTCTTGGATTTGCTTCTCAGCTTGGTATGCCAAGGAGTCAGCTTGGTTCTTACGCTCAATTTTCTCACGACGTTCTTTGTCAGATGAAGCGTTTTGTTCAGCTTCGCGCACCATGCGGTCAACGTCGGATTTATCCAGGGTGGAAGCACCAGTAATACTGATGGACTGTTCCTTACCTGTACCCTTATCTTTAGCAGTAACGTTGAGGATACCGTTAGCGTCAATATCGAATACAACTTCGATTTGAGGAACACCGCGTGGTGCTGGGGGAATACCATCGAGGCGGAAGGTTCCCAAGCTCTTGTTATCGTTAGCAAATTCCCGTTCACCTTGGAGGACGTGAATTTCCACGTTGGTTTGACCATCCACGGCTGTAGAGAATACTTCGGATTTCTTGGTGGGAATTGTGGTGTTGCGAGGAATAATCTTGGTCATCACACCACCCAAGGTTTCTACACCCAAGGACAACGGTGTTACATCTAACAACAAGATACCTGTAACGTCACCAGCCAATACACCAGCTTGGATGGCTGCACCAACTGCTACCACTTCATCAGGGTTAACAGTTTGGTTGGGTTCTTTACCCAACAGGTTCTTAACTAGTTGTTGTACGGCGGGGATACGGGTAGAACCACCAACTAATACAACTTCATCGATATCATTCTTGCTTAACTTGGCATCGCGGAGCGCACTTTCTACGGGAATGCGACAACGGTCAATCAAGTCAGAACAGAGTTCTTCAAACTTAGCACGGGTCAGTGTCATATCCAGGTGCTTGGGGCCGTCCTGGGTAGCGGTAATGAATGGTAGGTTAATTTCCGCTTGAGTAACACTGGAAAGCTCAATCTTGGCTTTTTCTGCGGCTTCTGTTAAGCGTTGCAGTGCTTGTCTGTCTTTGCGGAGGTCGATACCTTCATCTTTGCGGAACTGTTCTGCTAAGAAATCAACGATTTTTTTATCGAAGTCGTCACCGCCCAGGTGGGTGTCACCAGAAGTAGCCAATACTTCAAATACGCCGTCGCCTACTTCCAGAACGGATACGTCGAATGTACCGCCACCAAGGTCGAATACGAGAATGGTTTCGTTACTCTTCTTATCAAAACCATAAGCCAAAGAAGCGGCTGTAGGCTCGTTAATAATCCGTAATACTTCAATACCAGCAATTTTACCAGCGTCTTTGGTGGCTTGGCGTTGGGAGTCGTTAAAGTATGCAGGAACGGTAATTACAGCTTGAGTAACGGTTTCGCCCAAGTATTTACTAGCATCTTCCACTAGTTTGCGGAGAACTTTAGCAGAAATTTCTTCGGGAGCGAATTGTTTACCAGCCCCAGGAGAGTCTAATTTGACGTTACCGCCACTGCTGAGAACTTTGTAGGAAACTTCTGTAGCTTCGTTTGTCACTTCGTCGAAGCGGCGACCAATGAAGCGCTTAACAGAATAGAAAGTATTTTCGGGGTTCATCACCGCTTGGCGCTTGGCGATTTGTCCTACCAAGGTGTCGCCGTTTTTCGCAAACGCTACTACTGACGGTGTGGTGCGGAAACCTTCTGCGTTAGCAATAACTGTGGGTTTACCACCTTCCATTACTGCGACGCAGGAGTTAGTTGTACCTAAGTCAATTCCAACTACTTTTGCCATTTTCGGTGCTGGCTCCGTATAACTACAAATGAATGGGAATATAAGTTGCTCATTTTTTGAACCAACTAGTAAAGAAAGCAGTCAGTTCAGCGTCCATAACCTTTTTTTTGGTCTTCCTGAGTAGGAATCGCCAAGTTATGCTGATATATATACTGAAGCTTAGTAATCGCCAGTCCATGAAGGGTGGTTTACCGAACCAGGGATGGGACGGTTAGTTTTAAAAGTTGTTTTTAGTTGGTTCATGGATTAAATTACTTTCACTGTGTCTAATTTATGAGAATTAATACCAAGAGTAATTAGGGTCAACCGTAACGCTATTGTGGTGTTTGCCGTCTTTTGGTCATTACTCATTAGTCCATAGTCTATAGTGCATGGTCATTTGCCTATCTCCGCTACTCCCTCTGGATGTCGTAGAGTGGGCATCGTCCTGGTTGTTGAGTGTGATACGGCAACTACTTTCCTATTAAAATGATTATCATTATTGTGGAAAGGCGATCGCTTGTCTTCTTCAAATAATTTATTCTGGGGAAATCCTTTAGATAAATGCTAGAGATATTGCCATCAAATTGAAAGTGCAGGAGAAAACAAAGATAAAACTCCTGACAAAACTCCTTCAATAATGTCTCTACTAAAAGCTTTGAGCAAATCTTACCTTATATAACTAATTTTATAACTACAGGCAGATAAAGTATAGTTAATTTTTCATCTAATCCTTGACAATCGGTCACTTTTAAAGACAATACAAGGTTAATATCAAAATCCCAAATTACATAGGGATACTGTTTAACATCAAGAATGTGAAAATGGCATGATATTTATCTGGACTCAAGCAATTTAAATATATATATATCAAATGTCGTAGAGCCTTGGTTTGATTAATATGCCATCATACTTAATTACTAGTACAAGAGCCAATATAAAACTCCTATCTTTTTACAGATTTTCCTATAGGTTTATAGTTGAGACAAGATTACTTGTTTTTATGACATAAAAACAATAGTTATGACAAGGAAAAGATGGAAATAAACCTTGTTATTCCTGATTTTTTGGTCAAAAATGAAATCAAGGGTTAAGCCAAGAGCAAATTTAATCCTCAACAAAGAAAAGCAACAAACACTTCTTTTAAGGAGAAAACATCATGGCTGAAATCAAAATTACCGAACTACGTCCTACTGGTTCCGAATTGTTTGAAGATTCTGAAACCTTTCTCAAAGAACTCAACGATGAAGAAATGACTGTAACTTTAGGCGGTAGCGATAGCCTATTGTCTATCTCTGCTGACACAGTTGATAAATCTTTTATTAGCGTTGGTGGTGATGTTTCTATCTCCAAGTAGGTCTTGAAGTATTTGACCTTACCAAAAAATCAAACGCAAGATTGTTTAAGGAGAAAAATCATGGCTGAAATCAAAATTACCGAACTACGTCCTACTGGTTCTGAATTGTTTGAAGATTCTGAAACCTTTCTCAAAGAACTCAACGATGAGGAAATGACTGTAACTCTAGGTGGTAGCGATAGCCTATTATCTATCTCTGCTGACACAGTTGATAAGTCTTTTATCAGCGTTGGTGGTGATGTCTCTATCTCCAAGTAGGGTTCTTTAACATTTGAACTCTCATCTGTAAAGACTGCTGTTATTTGTCCAACTGCATGGGACAAATAAACTCAATCGAAGTTATTCAAACTCCGATTGAGGATCAATTCTTAAATCCCATTATAGCGGTTCTCAGTTAACTGAGAACCCGCTTCTCAAAATTTCTTACTTCCAACCTAAAATTTCCTGGCTTTCATACCATAAAAGGGAGAAAGCAGGGAATAAGGTTTTAGTTAGCAACGGTAAAAGCCTCTCTTGTTTATAGAAGAGAGGTTGAAAAAAATATTTGGCAGACTTGTCAAGTGTCTATCGAAATAAAAATATAAATTTATTTAGTTTTGTATCATGACATTTGTATTAGGTTTTCAAAATGTTTTTGATTTTTTGGTTGAGCAGGGTATATGTAATGTAGAAGATAAAGCTCAATGTGAAATCGAACACAAATCTGCTAAAAACTTTAACTTACTAGTGACTTTGCCGAGCGATCGCCAACTTTTGGTTAAACAAGAACGCCGCAAGCGAGACGGAAATACAGCAGGGGAATTTTTATGTGAATGGCAGATTCATGAATTTTTAAATCAATTCCCAGAACTCAGGGAAATGCGGTGTTGGCTGTCAGAGGGAATCTACTTTCATCCTGAATATTCAATTATTGTTTTAAATTACTTAAATAACTATCATGACTTGATGAATTTCTACGCTACGGAAAATATCTTTCCTCCACAAATAGCTACTTCCATCGGCACGATTCTAGCTAAAATTCATCGACTAACTTTAAATCGGCAAGATTATCAAGACTTTTTTACTCAAAACCAGGATAGTCAAAACCCTGATACAGTTTCTTATTTGGTGCGGAAGTTAGAACGGATTGGCCCGGAAATTTTTGGTTCAGTTCCCGCCGATGGTTTAAAATTCTTTACTCTTTATCAACGCTATGAAAGCTTAGGACAAGCAATTGCTGAACTTGGTTCTTCTTTAGCGCCTTGTTGTTTAACCCACAATGACTTAAAGCTAAACAACATCTTACTGTCTAATGATTGGCAACAAGTTAAATCTCCTGTAGTGCGTTTCATTGATTGGGAACGATGCGGTTGGGGTGATCCTGCTTTTGATTTAGGTACGCTTATCGGTAGCTATCTGCTGATGTGGATGAAAAGCTTGATTACAAGTAAGACGATGAGTATTGATGAGTCTTTACGGATGGCGACTACGCCATTGGAACTACTGCAACCTTCCCTTGCTGCGTTGGCGATCGCATATACTGCTGAGTTCCCTCAAATTCTAGAGCTTCGTCCTGATTTCATGCGGCGAGTTGTGCAATATTCTGGCTGGATGTTAATTACTGCTATTCAGTCAAAGCTTCAATATCAAAAGTCCTTTGGGAATATGGATATCTGTATGCTGCAAGTTGCCAAATCTTTGTTATGTCGTCCAGAACAATCTATTTCCACAATCTTTGGTAGGGAAGCATCAGCTTTAGGCATAGAGTCTAAGGCTATAGCCGTTTAAGGGTGGATGAAAATAATTCATTGTGGATTTTATAACAGTCACTACATAGTTACTGAATCAACAAATCATTATAATTAGCAGCTTTTGAGCCAATCCCCAATCCCCTAATTATGCAACTATTAAATTCGCCACAAATTAACACAGAAACTATTCCAAAGTCATTGCAAGCTTCACTGCTTGACATAGTTAATCAAGTACAAATCCACTCACACTTTTGTATTAGCCACCCAAGCTATAAACCTTTAGAATTACCACCAGAGGTAGTTTCCCGCTTTCAAAATTTGCCCTTAAATATACAAAGTAAATTTCTTAACCAGCGATTGTCTACTTTTCTCTACGGCATATATTATAATGCTTCCCTGAAAGTTGTCTTAGCAAATGATAGTAGTGAAAATGATTTAGCTTTAAACCAGAATTTAGAAAACAACACCTACTTAGGCGTAGACGTTGCATTTTACAATCGCCTCCACGAAAGTAACACTACAGAAGGTTACTTTAGCTCTGGTTGGCAGGTAATTAAACAAGAAACAGATGGTGCATTAGCTGTACAACAAGGAGGTTTAACATTACATATTAACCCAGAAAAACATCTCCAACCTGATGTACCAACCCCTTCTATTGGTGATGTGGTTGCTATCAAAATGCCCAAGAATTTAGTACAAAATGGCTTTTATATGGCGGTTGGCAATGCAGGCCCATATAAATCAGAAGATATTGTCCGTGTCTATTTTAACTTAACTCCCGCCGGGGCAGTAGCAATTATGGGTAGCTTAACTACTCAGTTAAATCATATTTTGATTCCCTTTAAATTTAAAGCTTTATATAACCCAAAAGACTACGGACGCTATGATTCGGCGGTGCTTTACTTTAATAAAAATAACTACCAAGCTGTTCATTCAGTATTAAAAAAGGTGTATATAGAACACCAATCTGATTTTAAAGCCGAAGTACCTTTGTTTACCAAGGAGTTAGCATCAGGATTGGCGATCGCCGAAGAACCAAAGCATAAATTCGCCCAAAAAGAAAGTTTTGGTACAAATCGCTGTCAAATAATCGCCAAGGGATTGTTAGAAGCTTGGCGTAAAGGAGATAATTCGCCATCAGTTCGGCTAGCAGAGATTGTGCAACAATTTTCCCTATTAAAAATCGAATTGCAACGTCCTTATCTCAATGCTAACTCTGAAGATATCTATACAGTTTTATAATTATGCAAATTACTAATCTTTCACCTATAATTGAACCACAACCTGTAAATTTAGAAGCTGAAATTGCCCAAGCTAACAGTAAATTCCCTCAGTCAGACTTGCCTTTTTACCGTAAACTTGGACGGACTGACTTAACAGTTAGTTGTCTAGGATTAGGCGGTGGTGGTCGTATTTCTAGCGAAGATACTCTTTACGCCTTTGAGCAAGGAATTAACTACTTCTTCTATTCCAGTGATTTACATCAATATTTTTACAGCACAATGGCTGAGACGCTACGTAAATTATGCGGGCGTAAATCTTCGGTACGAGAAAAGGTAGTTTTGGCAACTGTTACTTATATTGTTAGGTCTCCAGACACAATATTTAGTTATTTATTTGATCAGTTTGCCGATTTGGGAATTGATTATATTGATGTATTTTATTGGGGTTGGATTGACCAGCATAATGCTAGTGCTTTTGAAAAATGTGTGAGTGCTTCTGATGATATTCGCGGGCCGAATACAGTTTGTCAACGAACTATAGAAAGAGTGTTTGGTGTCTCAGAACGTCTCAAAAAAATGGGTGCTGTACGTTACATTGGTGCTTCTTTCCACGACCACGATTTAGCAAGACAATGGTTAAATAGCCCTTGGTTGGATGTTGCTATGGTCAGACACAACGTTGCCCACCGCACCGCCCAGACTAAGGTTTTCCCTCATTTAGATGCCAACGACCCTCATCGCCCTGGTATTGTCACCTTTAAATCTGCTGGGATGTCTGGCCCGCCACTGTGGAACCCTCCGGTTGGTTTACCCTCTGGATGTTGGCTACCTTCAGTTCCCGATTTATATCGCTATTCTTTAAGCCAGAACTGTGTGGATGTAGCATTAACAGGTTTACGAAATCGTCAGGAGGTTGACGCAGCAGTTGCGAGTGTCCAAAAGGGGAAACTAACACCTGAAGAATTGGACTATCTTAATCTGTACGGAGATTTGCATCGCCGACGGGTGAAAATTCAAGATATTGCACCAGAAAGGCTATTGGTTAGTAGTTCTAAGCAGTAATATAGCGTTTCTAGCCTACTGAGGTACAAATTTATCTGCGTGCATCTGCGTGTATCTGCGTTCAATTATTCTTGTCTGTACCTCACTGGGGTAAGAAAAGCTATAAGCTGTTCTACATTTAACTTGCATAATTAGGGCGGCTAAGATGCCCAACGCCACAAGAATATAATCTCATTTCAATATGCAAACTGAATGTTTTTTAGCTGAAAAACACATCTATATAAAACAACAGCCATGCAAAAACATTTGTCAGAAAGCACTCTTAATGGATATGCACAAGAATTGGCTCCATTATCCATCCCTACAGCGACGGATGCAGATGTAATTGCATATCTGCGCCGTTCGGCTAAGTTTGCGGAGTTTTCGGCTTTGGCTGAAAGGGAAGCACAAATTTTAGCCGCTTGTGAAGAGTTTGGTATTACTGTCTCGGAAGAGGAAGTACAAGCTGCTGGAGATGATTTTCGCCAAAAACATAAGTTATGGGGAATGCAGGAAACGATCGCTTGGTTAGACCAGCAGCGTATTAGTATGGAAGACTGGGTACAAGGAATTAAAATAGGGCTTTTAGAAAAACAACTCAAAGAATTTTTGTTTGGGCCGAGTGTAGATGGTGAATATATGAGAAACCGCGATCGCTACAAACGAGTGGCGATATCGCAGATTCTTGTTGTAGACTTAGCAACAGCTTGGAAAATTGTCCAGTTACTACGCGAGGGACACGCTTCATTCTGTGCCTTAGCGTTGGAATACTCAAAAGGTAAGACATCACAAGAAAAAGGTGGGTTTGTCGGTACTCGCTTTTTGGTAGAACTAATACCAGATGTGGCTGAAGCTATTAAGAATGTGGAAGAATGTGAAATTTTAGGGCCTATTCAAACTAAATTAGGTTATCACGTTGTCAAGGTTGAAAAGTGGTTTCCTCTGCAATTAACCCTAGCAGTTAGGGAGCAAATAATGGAATCTTTGTTTCAGTCTTGGTTGCAGAATAAGTTGAACAATATCGTATATCACGATTGAGATTATAAGTCAGCCAGTAGGGTGTGTTACGGCTATGTAAGGATTTGAGCGTTTGCGAGATTAGGAATTAGCCGTAACGCACCACCAAATACAGTGGTGTGACCGGACTAAAATAGTGCATTAGCTAAAATCTTAATCATCCGTATTTATAGGCTTGTATCGGTGGTTAATTTAAGCATAACTTATAAGCTACTCTTATATTACAGTTAAGTAAAGCTTTCTTTATAGACCTTTACAATCCGTAACAAAGACTCTAAGATAATATCCATAAGTAATTATTCCCGCGTACAAAACGCAACCGCAATCATAAAACTATGACAGCAACCTTACAACAGCGCCAAAGCGCCAACGTATGGGAGCAGTTCTGCAACTGGATCACCAGCACCAACAACCGCCTATACATCGGCTGGTTCGGCGTACTCATGATCCCCACCTTGCTAGCTGCAACCACCTGCTTCATC
>DATNQO010000118.1:0-28848 GCA_036704005.1 Leptolyngbyaceae cyanobacterium
TGCTACAACGGGGGAAACCCCCCTCCGGGTTCGGCAGTCAACCCGGCGGCAGAGCCGCACGTGTGGCTGCACTCACCGCAACGCAGTGGCTCCCCTTGTAAAGGGGAGGGAACAGGATTTTTCTTGTTTCCCCCCTTTGCACGGGGGGATTAAGGGGGTAGCAATGTAATTAAAATCACCGCTAATCACTTTTAAAACAACCTCTAAGTAAAAGGACTAAATTAAAGCTAACTTGAGATTACCGGGTTTCGACTACGCTCAACCCTCGTCTTCTCTTGGATCGAGCATTGAGCGTAGTCGAAATGCGTCTTCTAAATAATTGTGTCCACCTACTTAGTTTAAGATTTAATCTCGTTTTTGCTCTACATAATTGTTAGCAATCAGCTCTTATGGCAATATTTTTTGCAGGGCTTACGCATAAAAACGAAAAATCAAGGGTATAGGGGTATAGGGGTGTAAATCTTTCAAACCCTTACACCCTTACACCCTGCATCAACAGAAAACTTTTTTTGGATAAATCATCTGGAAATATGCGCTTAACACCCTCTAATGACTGCATCTAAGCGAGAAACTCTGTATTTTCCCCAATTTTGCGAAAATCAAAACATACTTATTAATTAAAAATTAATTTTGTAAATTAATTTGCTTAAAAATGTAAAAAAAATCTATCACAGCCTGTTTATTTCATGGCTAGTTTGTGTTATTTATTAGTTACCTAAATTTAATGGTTTTTTTTTAGATTGCCTGGCAATTATTGGTAATGTATGTGCCATAATGTCACGAGCTAGGAGTATATAAACTATTTTCCACCTTCAGCACCGATGTGTTGAAGGTAATAGTACTTGCTGAAAAATTAAAACTACTAGCTATAACTGAGCAATATAATAATCGGACAAAAACTCATGCTATATCCGGCAACCCAAAAATTGGGGCTGTATCTAACATATAGCAAGGGTTGATTGCCTTATATGTATTAGGAGAACTTCTGATGAGACTGTTAGATTTGAAAAATCGTGAATTTGAATTGCCTGCTAAAACTGATAGTAATTTTTGGGGTGGAACAACAACAGTACATCCAAGACCCCTCTTAAAGCGTTCTCACTGGCAGAGCTTGGATGGACAGTGGAAATTCGCATTTGATGACAAAGGGAAATTTTCTCGACCTACCGATCTTAGCCATTGGTCTCATCATATAGAAGTTCCCTTTGCTCCCGAATCTACCAAAAGTGGTATTGGTGATGAAGGTTTTCATCCTAATTGCTGGTATGAGCGAGAATTTGCCACCCCAGCAGGAGATGGTAGATTAATACTACATTTTGGCGCTGTGGACTATCACGCTCGTGTGTGGGTAAACGACCAATATATAGGTGAACATGAAGGCGGACACACCTCGTTCAGTTTTGATATTACCCATGCTTTAAATGACAGTGGGACAACAAAGGTAACAGTGTGGGCGCATGATGACCCCCACGACCTTGCAAAACCTCGCGGGAAGCAAGATTGGCAGTTGAAACCTCATAGTATTTGGTATCCTCGCACAACTGGGATTTGGCAGACTGTTTGGTTGGAACGTGTAAGTAACACTTATCTCGGTCATTTGCGTTGGATACCCGACTGTGAACGGTGGGAAATTGGCTTTGATATCGGCTTGGCTGGTGATGTACCTAGTTCTGGTGTTCAAGTCAAAGTCAAACTGAGCGTTGATGGTCTGGTGATAGCTAGCGATAGTTATGAAGTATTCAATGGGGAAATTAGCCGTCGGATAGCTTTAGGCGACCCAGGAATTGATGACTGTCGGAATGATTTGCTGTGGAGTCCAGAAAGACCGACGTTGATTGATGCGGAAATTCAGCTATGGTATCAAGACCAACTGATAGATGAGGTGCAATCTTATACAGCGTTGCGGACAGTGACAATTCAGCGCGATCGCTTTATGCTCAATGGTCGCCCCTACTATCTGCGCCTAGTTCTTGACCAAGGCTACTGGCCAGAGTCATTAATGACCGCCCCCGATGATGATGCTTTACGACGTGACGTAGAACTCGTCAAAGCTATGGGTTTTAACGGAGTCCGCAAGCACCAAAAAATTGAAGACCCCCGCTTTTTATATTGGGCAGACGTGTTGGGCTTGTTAGTATGGGAAGAGATGCCCAGTGCCTACCGCTTTACACCAAAAGCTGTGGAACGTATGACCCGTGAATGGACGGAAATCATTAAGCGAGATGTGAGCCATCCTTGTATTGTGGCTTGGGTTCCGTTTAACGAATCTTGGGGTGTACCAAATTTAGTGGAAACTGCTGCTCATCGTAACTACGTATTGGCGATGTATCACCTCACCAAGACTCTCGATCCGACTCGTCCAGTCATTGGTAATGATGGTTGGGAAAGTACAGATACAGACATCCTCGCTATCCACGACTATGACAAGAAGCCTGAGCGATTAGCCCATCGCTACAGACCAGATATTCAGATGTCAGATTTATTTGAGCGCAGCCGTCCAGGGGGACGCATCCTCACCTTGGATAATTATCCCCATCAAGGACAACCCATCATGTTGACCGAGTTTGGTGGCATTGCTTATGTGCCATCGGATACACCTGATGCAGATAAGGCTTGGGGTTATGAAAGCTGCTCAAATATTTCTGAGTTGGAAATTAAATACTCTACGCTGCTGGAAACGGTCAATAATATCGAGATGTTTAGCGGATTCTGTTACACCCAATTCACAGATACATTCCAAGAAGCTAACGGATTATTGTACGGCGATCGCACTCCCAAGTTTCCCATAGAAGCAATCCGCGCAGCCACCCTCTCAGGACAAGGTTTATGTACTCCCACAAGCTGTTAAAGCCCGATGGACGCAAGTTGACTTTATATAGTCGCTATCCCATCTCTGATCAGCTACAAGCCCCCAGCCCCAGCAACGAGCCGGTGCAAGCAAACCCTCACTTGCGCTGGCATCCCCTGCGGGGGGAATGGGTAGCTTACGCCAGCCACCGTCAAGGGCGGACATTCATGCCGCCCCCAGAATATAATCCCCTCGCACCTACCACCAACCCTGAGTTTCCCACGGAACTACCCCAAGGTAAATATGATGTGGCGGTGTTTGATAACCGCTTCCCCTCTCTGATTACCACAGCAAATAATCCACCCCATACCATTGTGGAAACCTTACCAGCCAATGGAGCTTGTGAGGTAGTGGTTTTTACCCAAGATGCCCGTGCTTCCCTCAGTTCCTTAGAATTAGCGCACTTGGATTTGCTGATAGAAGTGTGGGGCGATCGCACCCGCGAAATCGGGGCAAATCCGCAGATACAGTACGTCCTCCCCTTTGAAAATAAAGGTGTAGAGGTAGGTGTAACATTGCACCATCCCCACGGGCAGATTTACGCCTACCCCTTTGTACCGCCTGTCCCGGCGCGGATGTTGGAGATGCAGCAACAGTATTATCAATCACATCGGCGTGGGCTATTAGAAGATTTAATTCAACAAGAAATAGCTGATAATAAACGGATTATATATCGAGATGAAGTTGCGATCGCCTTCGTCCCCGTCTGTGCGCGATATCCTTACGAGGTTTGGCTTGCACCTATTCAACCAGTAAGTAGTTTTGCCGAACTCACCCCCGAACAACGCCACGGACTAGCTAAAGCCTTAAAAACCGTCACCCTCAAATATGACGGCTTGTGGAACCGTCCCTTCCCTTACCTCATGGCTTGGTTCCAAGCACCCACAGACGGTTTACCCCATCCAGAAGCACATTTACACGCCCAGTTTTACCCCCCATATCGCACCAGCGACAGGCTGAAGTATTTGGCGGGAACTGAACTTGCAGCTGGTATGTTTGCTAATGATGCTTTACCGGAGGAGAAGGCGAAGGAGTTGCAAGCCGTGGCGGTAAATCTTGAAGTCCCGGTTTCGGTGTAAAGGGAAGATAGAAAGGTCAAAGATATTGGGGATGTACCCGTAATACGTAGAAGACAGGAGATTTTTACCCCCTGTCTTTTTTTATTCAGTAACTATTACTATTGATTTAGTATATAAAATAACAAAAATAAATATTTACTTATTACCGACTGCGGTATTCTCGGATTTTTTGCATAAATGCTAATAAAGCTTGCACATTTATCAAATATATGCCAAAAATAAGATTATCTAGTTGCATAAATTACTATAGATTTGATGTCTAACAGCATATATGACCTGCCAAATGATGTAGGTAAAACTCTGTCTGATTTGCGAAAAGTAGCAAAAAAGAAGCAAGCTGATATTGCAAAAAGCCTTAACGTAGCGCAAAGCCATATTTCACGTATTGAGAAAGGTAAAGTGACCCCTACAGACAAGGAAATAGAGGAATATGTGAAGGCTATCGGTACGGAAGAAGCCCAATATTACCTTAAATTTCTAAAACCTTGGGAGATTTTGAAGCGTCCATCGTTCAAGAATCCCCAGAGGGAAGAGTTATGGAAAGCAGAGATTTCTCTTAAAGAGTTGCAAAAATTAATCTCTGGAGATGTACCTGATTTTTTAATACGTCAAGCCGAGATGTATGACAAGAGAGTTCGGGAGGAGGCAGAATATCTGACTTCTGTTGAACATTCCATTGCATATACAGGCCCAGTTGGCGTTGGCAAGACAACAGCAGTATGTAAGCTAACAGGATTGGTAATTCCGCAGGAAAAACAATTTAATCGTCAAAGTGTTCTTGCTGTAGGATTTGGCAGAATAACTGTTTGTGAAGTTAGTATTCGAGGCGGAGAGAAATTTGGAATAAGGGTTAAACCTCAGTCTTTAGATGAAATAAACAAATTAGTTGAGGATTTATGTACAAACTATAAAGACTCTGAAAATCAATCGTTAGAAACAGTTTCTCAAGAAGTCCAGCGTTTAATATTTAATATGGCTGGTTTGAAAGGGGAAATTTTTGCAGAATTAGCAAATCAGCATGAGAACTTAGATACTCTGCGTTTAAATGTTTCTGAAATGTTAAAGCTTCAAGAAAGGACAAGAGAAGAAATATGGTTTGAAGAAACTTCTAATCAGACAGAAATTGAATGGCTGAAAGAAACCTTTAAGCAAATCAACTATGGTCTTCATAAAGAGTTTTCAGTTCCACAGAAAATAGATATTATTGTTCCTGCTGAGTTTTTTCAATCATCTACCTATGAATTAGAGGTTATTGATACCAGGGGTTTAGATAAGGATGGAACGGCGGTTCGGCGTGATTTAATGGACTGCTTAAACAACCACAGAACTCTGACCGTCTTGTGTTCTCGCTTTAAAGATGCACCAAGTAGCGAGATATATGACCTGATTGCTAACCTGATTGAGACTGGTTCTGAACAATTGTTAAAAGAGCGTGTCATCATTCTTATTCTGCCGCAAAATGATGAAGCTTATAATGCAACCAATGATACTGGAGACCCAGTAGATTCAAAAGATGAGGCATATAGGCTAAAGTGTGAAGAAGTGAGAACCGCATTAAAATCACTGCTTAAAAAAATTAATGTCAAGGATATACCAATTATATTCTTTAATGCTAAATCAGAAGAAGATAATCCTTTAGATGTCGCCTCAATGCTAATTCAGAAACTTGATAAATTACGTTATAGCTACGTTCAAAGTCTTTCTAATTCAGTTGAGGCGATCAACATTCTGATTAGAACCCAAAAAGAAAAGAATGCAAGAGAGGCATATACAAGAGTTATTAAGTCATTAGAGATTTTCTTAAATGATTACCATAATAAACCTCTAAGTTTTGGTAGTATTCATCAAAAGATACTAATACCAGAAATGCGAAAGACTCATTCAGGGACGTTAAGGGCAACTATACGCCGTAATGGAACCTTACAAAAGTTTGATGTTTATTTTCTCCTGGCTAATGGTTCTAGGTCTGTTGCTTGGAGCGCTACTATGGAAATTTTCTACAAATTAAAAGGAATATTAGAAAATTTAAGTGGTGATTCCTTAGTCAAAGAATATGCAGAAGGATTTATAAATCAAATATTAGCAAATTGGAATGAGTGGCATCAAGAATTTCTTGCCTATTCAGAGCAAATTACTGAACCAATTTTCAAGCCTACACTAATGAAGGCTTCTATCTGGGATGATTGTATGTTTCTTCAAGGTTCAGGATTTCGGAATGACGTAACCTCTACGTTTAAAAAATGGTTTGAGCGTCATGAACAACGGCATTTACACGACTTATTGAACAGTCAGATTGAAAAAGCATGGCAAGAAAAAGTTTTAGGTAAACTAGATGATTTGATAGGTAATAGTACAACCACATAATTATGATATAAGGTTATATTTTGTTTTTTCTTGTATTAGAAGAGGCAAGTATAACTGCCCTCTTCTGATATATTAAACTAATAATGATATGGTAGGATGTCAGACAATATGAAAATCAGAGGAATAAAACGCGGTCAAAATATAGAGATATTAGAGCAACTCAATAATATTCCTGATGGAACAGAAATCATAATTGATTTAGAATTTATTGATAAGCAAGTAGCCGAACCAAAACAACAGTTAACCGAAGAAGAAAAATTAGCTAAGTTAAATAAACTAGTTGGTGCGTGGAAAAATCAACCAGATTTAACAGAGATATTTGCAAAAATTGACCAAGAACGTCATGCTTACCGAGGCAGAAATATAGAATCAATAGACAATCAGGATGAGGGTTAATGTATCTGTTAGACACTAACATTTGCATTGCAATACTCAAAGATAACCAGCTAGGTGTCAAGAAGTTTTACCGCTATTTTAGCCAATGTTATCTATCTACAATTATAGTTGCGGAACTCTATAAAGGTGTTTACTATTCGCAACAAGTAGCCAATAATATCGATGCCTTGCAGCAGTTGATTGACTTATTACCTATAGAATCATTTGATTTAGCCGCAGCTATTGAATTTGGTAAAATTCAAAGCGAGCTTAAGAAAATGGGTAAGCCAACGGGAGAATTGGATATGTTAATTGCGGCTGTTGCTCGTTCTCGCAATGATATTCTTGTAACTAATAATATTAAGGATTTTATTAATATTCCCAATTTACAATTAGAGAACTGGTTAGAGGATTAGATTGAGCTTTTGAGTGTGGATTAACTTTTAAAGCTGGCTGAGGTCAGAATATTATTTTGTTACAGTGAATACCCTTGCTTTCCTGAGAATTAGCTAAATAAAGAACCACAGAGGCACGGAGACACAGAGAAAAGAGGGTAAAGGTGTATCTGAAAACCTGAGTTCAAAACTTCAGATAGACGCAGACAAGGGTAGATGGATTTGATAATGATTTGTACCTATCTGTGTTTTTCCTATGAGCGAAGAAGTCTCGAAGAAATTAGGGTTTATCAGGCAGACTCTCTCGATAACTGAGGCTGGGGGTGTGCGTCTACGTGGTACAGACTGGTTTGCTTGGGCTACTGGTGGCGGTTCTAACACTGTGCTGCTGACGGCGGAAACTGGGGTAGCAGAGGTGTTAGTAACTGGACAAGATGCGTGGATATTAACTGATGAAATTGAAGCGCAGCGTCTCAAAGATGAGGAATTACCACCAGATTTTAAGTTACACATCAATCCTTGGGCTGATCCTGTGGCGCGGGAGGCGTTTGTGCGTGAGGCTACTGATGGGGAAATTGTAATAAGCGATCGCCCCACTGCACAAGAGCAACCCATACCACCATTCCTACAAGCATATAAACGGGTATTGTTGCCAACAGAGTTAGACAGATATCGTCAACTCGGACAACAAGCCAGCGCCGCCATGACAGAAGTCCTACAAGCCGCGCAACCAGACTGGACAGAGTATCAGTTAGCTGGTGCTGGTGCAGAAGCTTTGTGGGCGAGAGGTATACATCCGGCTTTAACATTAGTGGCGGGTGAGAGGCGTTTACCTCTATACCGTCATGCTACAGCCACGGGGGAAAAGTTGGGACGGCAAGCAATGCTGGTATTCTGCGCTAGAGGTTATGGCTTGTATGCTAACCTGACAAGATTTGTGTGTTTTGGCAAGCTAACAAAAGAGGAAGCCGAATTACACCGCCATGTCCGCGAAATAGAAGCCAAAGCTTTATCTGCATCTCAACCAGGAATGACGCTGGATGCAGTATATTATGCTCTAGCTCAAGCTTATGAATTACAGGGGTTTCCCAACGCTATCCGCGAACATCACCAGGGAGGAACCACAGGCTATTTAGCTAGAGAAGTTGTAGCCAATCCCAGCACTACGGATAGTTTAACTGAAAATATGGCGATCGCCTGGAATCCCAGCTTAACAGGTGCAAAGATTGAAGATACTTTCGTCATCCTCAAAGATAGAAAACTAGAAAACCTCACCTTTGATCCAAACTTCCCCAACGTTGAAGTAGAAGGAAGATTACGCGCTATACCGTTAGAGAAATAATAGTCATTAGTCCATAGTCAACAGTCCATAGTGTATGGAAAAGGCAAACGCTTCTTCTTTTCCCCCTTTCCCCCTCTTCTTCCCCAGTCAACAGTCAACAGTCAACAGTCCGCACATATGACTTTTCAACAAATCTTTCATAAACCACCAGAAACTAAAGCGAGTGCATCAGGAAGAGTGAATTTACTTGGTGAACATACCGACTACAACGATGGTTATGTTCTACCAACAGCAATTCCTCAACAGACAACGGTACAGCTAGGTTTTAGTGATGATGGACAACATCACTTTTATTCAGAAAATCTGCAAGAGCTTGTGAATGTTTTAGATATTCATCATACGCCTTCAGGATTTGCCAGTTATATTTTTGGCTGTATTGAGGTATTGAAAAAAGCCGGATACACTATTCCCTCGCTGAATGTGTATGTTCAATCATCTGTTCCTATGGGTTCTGGCTTATCTAGTAGTGCAGCCTTGGAAGTCGCAACACTGCGTGCAATTCGTCAACTGCTGGACTTGCCAATTGATGACGTAGAAATTGCCCAATTTGCTCAGCAAGCGGAAATTCACTATGCAGGCGTACAATGCGGCATCATGGATCAAATGGCTTCCAGTCTTGCTGACACTCAACATATCTTGTTCTTGGATACTCGCACACTAGAACGTCGTATACTTCCTTTCCCTGAAGGCACAACAATTGTAATTATAGATAGCGGCGTACCCCGCACCTTAGCAACTAGTGGGTATAACCAACGTCGTGCTGAATGTGAGGAAGCAGCGAAATTGTTGGGAGTTAAGGCACTACGAGATATTACTGACGCTAAGGTAACAGATACATTGCCAGAACCCTTAAACCGTCGCGCTCGTCATGTAGTGACAGAGGATAACCGCGTCTTAGAAGTGCTGCAAGGAGTCACACCTGAACGTTTTGGTGAGTTGATGAACGCATCTCACGCTAGTTTGCGCGATGATTACGAAGTCTCAGTACCACCATTAGATCAATTGGTAGAAATCTTACAAAATACTCCCGGTGTACTGGGTGCAAGGCTAACTGGTGCAGGTTTTGGCGGCGCTTGTGTAGCCTTGGTAGTATCAGGTAAAGAAGAAGCCGCAACTCAAGCCCTGGAACAATACAATCATGCAGGTTACACAGGACGAATTTTAGTCCCTGACTAGTCAGTTATCAGTTATCAGTTATCAGTTTACATTCACTGTCCACTGTCAACTGTTCACTGTCAACTGTTCACTGTCAACTGTCAACTGTCAACTGTCAACTGTTAACTGTCAACTGATATGACGCAGCCTAAAGTTATTTTTGGTAATGCAGCCAGCGAAGGGGCAAAGCGCTGGGGTTGGTTTATGGGACACTTTATTACCCCAGATGATGATCCACGTTCAACCACAGCACTAGAAATAAAGTGGGGTATCCACAAAGCAGGAGACTGTAGAACTGAGTGGGCGGTAAATAATCAAGCCGCTACTCTTTCCATCTTGATTAATGGCAAATTTTGCCTCCAGTTTGAGGATGAGGAAATTAGTTTATCTCGTGAGGGTGACTATGTGCTGTGGTGTGCAGGTGTGCCGCATTGTTGGGTGGCTCAGTCTGACTGTACTATCCTGACGGTGAGATGGCCTTCAGTACCTAATGATAGTGTCGGAGTAGGTTTGCTTAGTCAGGGGAATGGGGAATAGAGAGTAGGGCGCTGCACTGCCCACCTTTTTTATATATATCAAAAAATAGATTTATATTTAATAGATGAGTTCGCTTAAATTTCGTTAGTTACTAATATTAATTGTTATAAACATCAACAGGCTAAATATCAAGATATTACGCTATTATCGACTAGAAATTACAAAAAACTGCTGCAAGAGCTTAATTTATATCAGGCTCTAAAGGCATTAATACAAGAGGTTAAGACAAATGGTTCAGAGTATAGGCGGTATAGCTAAATATTCGGCTGCCGACCTAGATCGATTCGCTCAAGAATTGAATCGAGACGGAATTTGTGTAATTCGGAATCTTTTTGAGCAAAAATTGATTGATGAGTGGTTGGAAGCTTTTGAAAGGTTATTTTATGAACGTCAAAATCAACCGGGTGGGTTGGCTCCCCGTGAAGTTTCTCGTTATTATTTGACTTTGCCTTGGGTTTACCCGTTTGCTAATCAGATGGTTTTTGCCAATCCTGTGGTTATGGGTATTCTTGAGCGTGTGTTTTACCAAGAATATGTGATGGTGCAGATGGGGGTTGATGTCCCATTCCAAGGTTCAGAATATCAGGAAACCCATCGAGATTTTCGCCCATTATTTAGCGATCGCATCGTCACCCCACTTTACGCCCTAGCAGTTAACTTTCCCTTGGTGGAAGTGACCGCAGATAACGGCCCTTTCCAAATGGCGCGGGGAACTCATGTGCTACCCCGTGAAGAAGGATTACAAAAGATTGCCTCTGGAGAAATCCCGATGGAGTCTTTTTATATGCAGCCTGGAGATGTGAGCGTGCGATCGCCCTTAGCACTGCACCGTGGTTCTCCCAACCGCACAAATAAGCCCAGACCAATGGTAGTCATGGGTTACGCCATGCACTGGTTACACACACCAAAAGTAGATTTGACCTTACCACGAGACTATTATGATAGTCTTCCAGAACAACTCAGGCAGATGCTACGGTGTGAAGTCGTAGAAGAATTGCCTAAAAATAAAACCGAAACTTACATCAATTTTAAATATTAGTCATGAATGTTGACGGTTGACGGTTAACTGTTGACTGTTGACTGATGACTGTTGACTGTTGACTATGGACTAATAACTATGAACTATACAAACCCAGTTTACGAAGGCTATTTTGCTGATCCCTTTGTTTGGCAACATGAGGGCGTATATTATGCGATCGGTACGGGTGCGGCTGAGGCGGAAGGAACAGTAGACGAGATTGATATCGCTCATAAATCACGTGTATTCCCTTTGTTGCGTTCCTTCGATTTTGTCAATTGGCATTTTGTGGGTAACGCACTGCAACGCCCAGACCCAGCACTTGGTGATAATTTTTGGGCCCCGGAAGTTGCTTACAGTAATGGACTGTTTTACCTCTATTACTCTGTAGGACATGGGGACAAAAATCATCAGTTGCGTGTGGCAAAGAGCGATCGCCCCTTGGGGCCTTATCAAGATGTTGGTGTTACACTTGTAGACCCCGATTCTTGTCCCTTCGCCATCGACCCGCACCCATTTCTGGATGATAATGGACAGTGGTATCTATTTTACGCCCGTGACTTTTTGGATACTGAAGGCGGTGTACAAGCAGGTACGGCGCTGGTTGTAGACAGATTGCAAAGTATGACACAACTGGCTGGTGAAAGTCAGGTGGTTTTACGGGCGCGATCGCCTTGGCAACGCTTCTTAGCAAATCGTTTGATGTACGATGAAATCTATGATTGGCACACCTTAGAAGGCCCCTGTGTACGGAAGCATGAAGGTAAATACTACTGCTTTTATAGTGGTGGACGCTGGGAAACGGAAAACTATGGTGTAGATTATGGCGTGGCTGATCATGTAATGGGGCCTTACTCGGATGTCGGTAACGAAGCCGGGCCAAGGGTGTTAAAGTCTGTGCCTAATTTTGTCAAAGGCCCTGGACATAACTCTATTGTTCTTGGGCCAGATGGTCATACTGAGTATGTTGTTTATCACGCCTGGACACATAAGATGGATAAACGGCAAATCTGTTTAGATCAACTCATTTGGACACCCGAAGGGCCACGTTGCCAAGGCCCTACCTGGACACCCCAGACTATCGCTATCAAGGGTTTGGGCAAGGGTATAGGGGTATAGGGGTGTAAATCTTTAAAATCCTTACATCCTTACATCCTTACACCCTGCCTCACCAGAAAACTTTGATGCGTAAGTCCTGAATAAATCGGAATTGGGAAAAACATCTAGTCAAGCAAATATTCCAAGGTCGATTTTATGAAGTGCCGGGGAAATGACTGGACTCAGCTTAAACCTCTCATGAGGGTTTCAACTCTATATTTTAGAGAAACATTAAGTAGAGACACTTAATTAAATATAAGTTTGTAGTAAGGACTTTAGTCCTTTCAAACCCAGCAATAGACCGATAAATCGCTGACTACGAACAACAACTCATTTTATATTTAATTATGTCTACCTACTTAGCTAAACTAAACCACATTAATCCAAAAATCAGCAGTAACGATTTTGCCATTGCGATTGAACTGGCCCCAAAGCTTATACTTTCCTGGTTGTGGAAAGCTAGTCATGAAATGAACCTGTCCAGTTAGAGTATTGTTAAGTGCATGAGCATGGATGTAATCTGCTGCTGTTAATGATCTTGACTGTCGCAGGATAACTAAATGTCCTTTTTCTCCCAAGTAAGGCTGCAAGTCTGTAAGCGGTAGATTGCTAGCAGCATCTTGTAATTTAAACATTAAAGTTACTTCTTGGCCTGCTTTTACAGTGATTTCAGAGAGTACAAGATTGACTTGAGTATCATTGAAAGTTTTACTACGCTTAATGTCAATTTCTGGAGCAGCAATACTGATTCCGGGAACTTGTGTTTTTAAAACTGAGATTTGTTCTGCTTGTCCAGCAGGTTTGTAGTCACTAAAGAATGTGTAACCGCCCGCTTGGGGAAAACTAGCTTCTACTTTAAACTGACCATTATCTTTATATGTAGGATGGAGATGGCTGAAAAACTGGAGATCATCACTGACAATAATCAAGTGCATGAGTTTTTCTTGAAAAGCATCAAACTTAGTGATCGCTTTCCCTTCTAAATCTTGAACATCAATCAATAGCGAAATATTATTATTAGGGGTGATGTCATTAGGAGCTTTAAGTTTTGCTTGAGTCAATGCTTTTTTCTCACCATGAACTGTGCTACTTGTTGAATGTTCTCTATGATGACTTTCATTGATTGAAGGTTCCTCATGCTGATGTGTGCTAACAGACATTGCTTTTTCTTCAGCTTTAGGTAATGATGAGCAAGCTTGAACTATTACCAAAGTAGTAGTGATAGCGATCGCATTTAGAAATCTATTCATTGATTTTCTCCTTTTTGTAAGGGATTAAGTTATTCAAAAGACTCAAATTGAGTAATAAGGCTATACGATAAGCAAGAGATTCGCTGATGAGAAATAGATAATCTCCTAATCCTGTCTTGGACTATGCGTTGAATATGAGAAGTATTAGAACCTCATATCTTGCACCACTCTGTTATTGCGAAAATCGCAGCCCGAAACCCTGATGATTTCGTAGGGTGGGCATCGCCACTAGCTTATTGAGAAGGTGCAAGATGTCAGGAACCAAAATCTTTAGTTGCCAAGGTGTTAAGATTACACAATCTAAAGCCACCTTCTGTTCTACCTGATGATTTGAGTAGACCAAGTTCTTCATAATAGCGAATGGTTTTAATTGGCACGCCACTTTCTTTAGCAACTCATAATTGTTTCTCTCTGTGATTTAATCCTCTACCTTATCCTAGATTCTCTAGTTAGCTGGAGAGTCAAGGATAAACTCGCTTCTCTATCTTCAAAAGACTGCTTACATTTGTGCCGTATCACTAACCAAATCTTGTTTCTCTTGACAAAAAACGAAGGATAGTACATTAAATATTTGCCGTTTATGTGATGAAACAAACTGTCTGGATTGTCCAGTGGGTAAACGTTACAGCGAATTGGCTTAACACGGATGAATACAGAATTCCTGCTGATTTTAATTAGGGAAGTACGTCAACTCCTGATGGTTTTGCTAACTTATCTACTTGATGCCTAGCCTTTGGTACACCTGCAAACAGTAAGCGAATTTGGGTAATCACGATATACAGGATAGGTACTACAAACAAACTCAAGAAAGTAGCAACGAACATTCCACCAAAGACAGCAGTACCA
Organism: Leptolyngbyaceae cyanobacterium; assembly: GCA_036704005.1. Classification (GTDB taxonomy): domain Bacteria; phylum Cyanobacteriota; class Cyanobacteriia; order Cyanobacteriales; family Nostocaceae; genus Trichormus. Next base: position 14,308 of record DATNQO010000118.1, read on the forward strand.
AGAGATTGTCGGCTAGCTGCTCCTGCGCCTGTAGCAACAAAAAGCGGCCAAGTTCCCAATAGAGTAGAAATAGCAGTCATGATAATTGGTCGTAAGCGTTCTCCAGCAGCTTTCACGACTGCTTTGGTAATTGAAAAACCTTGTTCGCGTAATTGGTTAGCAAATTCAACAATTAAAATTGCATTTTTACTAGCTAAACCAATTAACATAACTAAACCAACCTGACAATAAACATCGTTATACAAGCCACGCCATGATTGAGCCAACAATGCTCCTAAAATGGCTAAGGGAACTGATAATAAAATAATCAAAGGGTCAACGAAGTTATTGTATTGAGCAGCCAGGACTAAGAAAACGAAGAAAATTCCTAGACCAAAAATAATTGGTGCTTGACCACCAGACTCTAATTCTTCTAAAGTAATACCTGACCATTCGTAGCTCATGTTTTTTGGCAAGACAGTAGCAGCTAAATTTTTCATCGCTTTTATTGCTTGTCCAGAGCTAAAACCAGGAGCAGCTGCACCGTTGATTTCTATTGACCGATACAGGTTGTAGTGATTAATTGTTTGCGGCCCGGCAGTTGGTTTAATCTTCACCAAACTACTGAGGGAAATCATCTCACCCCGCCCGGAACGCACATATAGTTGTCCAATATCTTCTGGGTGAGAGCGAAACTGTTGATCTGCTTGGACATAGACTCGGTATGTGCGACCAAAAGCATTAAAATCGTTGACGTAGCGGGAACCGATGAAAGTCTGCAATGTGCTAAAGATATCTCTGACAGGGACTTGTAAGGCTTCGGCTTTTTCTCGATCTACTTCGATAAGTAATTGGGGTGCATTAGCTGTGTAGGTACTAAATACTCCTTGCAGCCCTGGTGTTTGATTGGCGCGACCGATTAAATCGTGGCTGATTTTGACTAAATTATTGATGTCGCTATTATTTCTGTCTCCTCTATCTTGTAACTGAAACACAAAACCACCCACACTGCCTAAACTTTGGATAGTAGGAGGATTTACCGCAAACACGACTGCGTCTTTAATTGCTGACAGTCCACCTCTAGCTTGATTCACAATTGCTGATGCGGTTTGTTCGGCTGTTTTTCGCACATCCCAAGATTTTAGCGGTGCAAATATCAAGCCTCGGTTGGGAGTATTACCACTAAAACCAACACCACCCATTGCAAAAGTACCTTGAATCTCTGGAATTTTCAGCAGTGTTTTTTCAGCCTGCATCGCTACATCACGGGTGTAGTTGAGTGAAGTGCCATCCGGCCCCTGCATTAAATTAATAAAATAACCTTGGTCTTCTTCTGGTAAAAATGCTGTCGGAACGCGCAGGTAAAGCCAGCCTGTCCAAACCAAAGATGCAATAAACAGTACCACAACAACGATTTTAAAGTTGATCAGCAACCGGAGAATTTGTTGGTATCCTTTTTGTATCCAGTCAAGTAACCAATTAATCGCCGCAAAAATCCAGCCTAGTAAACCGCGTGGTTTTTGGGTTTTTCGCAACAATATAGCTGCCAGAGCCGGAGTTAAGGTAATAGCAATAAAAGTCGAAAGTACAATTGAGAAAACAATTGTGAGTGCAAATTGTTTATATAGTTGTCCCGTTGTTCCAGGGAAGAATCCCACAGGAATAAACATAGCCATGAGTACGAGGGATGTCGCAATGACCGCCCCAAACAGTTCTGTCATGGATTCACTAGCGGCCCGCCGGGGATTCATCCTTTTACTCTGGATAAAGCGGTTAATTTGTTCGACAATGATGATTGCATCGTCTACCACCATCCCCGACCCTAAAGTTAAACCAAACAAAGTCAAGCTGTTAAGTGAAAAATCGAAAACCTTGACAAAGGCAAACGTCCCAATTAAAGAAACTGGAATTGTAATTGCGGGAATCAGGGTAGTGCGCCAGTCTTGTAAGAAAACAAAAATTACTAAGACAACCAGCACAATCGATTCCAATAAATTTTTGACAACTTCCTGACAAGACGCTTCAACAAATAGTGAAGAATCATAGGGAAATTCATATTTCAAACCAGGTGGAAAGTCTTTTGCAATTTGCTCCATTTCCGCTTTTACCGCATTAGCAATCTTTAAAGCATTGCTCCCAGGAATTTGCAGGATTTGATAGCCGACAGCAACGTGACCACTATAGCGAGCAAAGGAACTGTAATTTTCTGCCCCAAGTTCAGCACGACCAACATCTCTTAACTTCACTAGTGTGCCATCTGTACCCGCTTTGATGACCATGTTTTCAAATTCGTCTGCTTCTTTTAACCGACCTTGAGTTTGTAACTCAATTTGATACATTTGCCCATTTGGTGCGGGTGGCTGTCCAATACTTCCAATACCTAATTGTAAGTTTTGTTGGTGAAGTGCGTTAATTACGTCCTCAGTTGTGAGTTTACGATTAGCAAGCTGAGTCGGGTCAAGCCACAACCGCATCGCGTAGCGGCGATCACCAAAAGTTGCAATGTTACCTACACCTTTGATGCGTCTGAGGCGGTCTAAAACATACAGGTCGGCGTAGTTACTAATAAAAGTGTCATCGTACTTATCGCCTTCACTATATAAAGCCATTGCTAAGACGATACCATTGGATTGCTTTGTGACAGAAACACCTGTTTGTCGGACAACTTCTGGCAGTTTTGGTTCTGCTAGCAAGACTCGATTTTGCACATCAGCCGCAGCAGTATCAATGTCATACCCTTGATCAAAAGTAACGACGATGTTACTAGTACCGTCACTGCTGCTAGTTGAAGTGATATATTTTAAGCCTTCAACACCATTAATTTGGCGTTCTAGAACTGTTGTGACGGTATCTTCTACAACTTGGGCGCTCGCACCAATGTAGTTTGCAGTCACATTGATTTGCACAGGACTGATATCTGGGTACTGTTCTACTGGTAGTAGCGGAATGCTGATTATACCTACCATGAGCATTACTAAAGCACAGGCGATCGCAAATACAGGTCGCTTGATAAAAAAATTCGCAAACATAGACTTATTTGTTACTCAGTAAAAATCTGGTTGTACAGGGATTTTAGGTTATATTAACTACAGTTTTCTTTTGTTTCACGCAGAGGCGCAGAGAAGAAGCAAGAGTGTAATCGAAACTAAAACCAGTTGTAAGTAACTACTGTTCAGGGAGAATGGGAGTACCGTCTCTTAAGTTGAGTAAGCCAGAAACAATGATTTTTTCTCCTACGGTTAATCCTTTCAGCACTTGATACTGATTACCCTGGATACTACCTAGTGCTACTGGTTTGAGTCGTGCTACTAACTGCGGTTGCTTGGGTGATGATTCAGCTACATAAACAAAGGTTTCTGCACCCAAACGGATGACGGTTGTTGTGGGAATTAATACTCCTGAACGCTTGTCCCAAATCACTTTAGCTTTGATAAATTGGTCAGCTCGCAACTGTTTGCGGGAATTATCAAATAACGATTTGACTAAAACTGATTGAGTATCGTTAGCTGTGTTGGGAGCGATGAAAAATATGCGACTGCTTCCGAGATTCTTACCCCGTTCGTCAATTAACTGTAATGTCATTCCTCGACGCAATCGACTTGCTTGCTGAACTGGTACAGATATATTGACTTCTAGAGTTTGATTTTCGGTAATAGTTGCCAATTGAGTAGAGGTATCGACAAAATCACCGATTTTGATGGGGATGTCGCCTACTTTGCCAGCAAAAGGAGCAGTAATTTTGTAATATTTCAACTGGGCTTGTTCTTGCTTGGTAGCTGCTTGAGCCTGTTGTACAGCTTTTTCAGCTTGAGAGATAGCCGCTTTTTGCGCTTGAATTTGAGCATCAATTGCATTCAAACTGGCTTTAGCTGTAGCTAGTTTGTTAGCGTATTGATCCTGAGTTTGGCGAGATATCGCACCTTCCGCAGCTAGGTAAGAGTACCTTTGGTAGTCCAACTGATTTAACCTGACATCAGCTTGTTTGGATAAACGTTCAGCTTCTATAGATTTGAGAGTTGCTTTGGCATTTTCGAGTTGCGATCGCGCCGCCATTGCAGCTGCATCCACACCGCTAACTGCTGCTTTTTGTTCTTCTGCATCTATTTGCAAAATTGGTGTACCTGCTTTTACTTCATCTCCTGCTCTCACAAAAATCTGACTAATTTGTCCTTGGATTCTGGGACGAAGAGTAACTGAGCGACGCGATTGGAGGTGAGCAATAAAATTTGAACTTTGTTCAATAGTTTTTACTTGTAGCAAAGATAATTTTACGTTTACGCCTGGAGGTGCAGTAGCTGTAGCCACTGGGGGTTTTTGGCTGGGAGTCAGTACACGCCAAACAAAAATACCTCCACCTACTAAAAATAGAGTTAGCAATAACCAAAGCCAAGGTTGTTGCGATCGCGGTGATGGTGATTCAGCCGTTAAATCATTGTCATCTAGAATGGGAATCTGGTTTTCCAAATTATTGTCTGAATTTAGAATAGGATTTTGGTTTTCCCAGGAGTTCATGTTTGAGCAGTTTCCTCTAATTTCAATTGAGTCGAAATAATTCCTAATTGATCAAGCTGAACAAGCTAATTTAGGGATAGTAAGTTGTAGTGTCATCTCTAAAAACTCCTGATTTCTTTACTACTAAAGCGTGTTTTGTTTGAGTAAATTTTTAATTTATTTACTCAACATGGAATTAGCTTAAACTCTCCATGCAGATGGAGAGTCAAGAGTAAAAATCAAAAAATAACTACAGATAAAAATAGATGCACACAGATAAATCATCACTGTTTATCTGTGTGCATCTGTGGTTTTATATAAAATTGGAATTTTTGTTATTGTAATTAGTGAACACTTTTTAAAAGTATTAATTTTAGTAAAATTACAAGTGTATAAGCAGCAATAAAACAACTTAATTCTTGAGAATTGCTGTAGCTACCATCAACCCCCACACAACACCAAAGCGAATTCTGGTTCCATGAGAAACCGCAAAATTACCATCAGGCTTCAGGACAAGTCTCAAGATATGATTATCAATCATATACTAAACTCTCCAGTTAGCTGGAGAGTTAAGCATAAGCAGTATCATTCCGTCAATTTTATGCGAAATGAATTTGAGTGGACGTATTTTCTTCACTAGCGTCTGAAGTTTCGGCTTGAATTTCACCACGAAACATATTCATCCCACAGGTAAAGAGATAAGTTCCGGCTTGTTCGGGTATAAATTCTACAGTTGTTACCTGATTAAGCGGTAAGTCTGCGGCAATGTGGAAGTCGGGAATCACAACTTGTTCTAAGCAACTGCTGGGATCTTTGCGTTCAAATTTCAGTCGTACTGGTATCCCGGCTTGCACTACAATCCGACTTGGATCATATCCCCCATCAACGCTGACAGTAACTTCTTGGACATTTCCAACTGTTGCAACTGCTTTCTGAGATTTAGGTTTACTCAGCAAGAACCACCAAAGTTGTAAGCCAATTAGACCTAATCCACCGAGAGTGACGGCTACTTTATTCTCTAATGGCTGATCAATACGTTGAAATTGATTGGTTTGGACTGTTGAGGATGAGTGCGTATCATGGGATTTTTGTCCGACTGCTTCACCCGATGCAATTGAGAATACAATTCCTAAACTGGCTATACTACCGATGAGTGCTGTTTTATTTACCATTTAAATACCTCCTACGTGAATGTGAGTGAGTTGTCAGCTACACTAAAATTCCTGAAATCACTCCCAGCAGAAATCCAAATCCTGCTAAAGTCCCGAAAAATATGGTTTGATTGAACATTGTGATTTCCTCTATCGGAGTGTTTTAGGTTGGAAGTTACGTAACCGCAGCGCATTGGTGACTACAGAAACCGAACTAAATGCCATTGCTGCACCGGCGATGATGGGGTTGAGTAACCAACCGAAGATGGGGAAAAGAATCCCGGCGGCGATGGGAATACCAGCAACGTTGTAAATGAAGGCGAAGAATAGGTTTTGGCGAATGTTACGAATTGTGGCGCGGCTGAGTTGAATTGCTGTAACTATGGCTTGCAAATCACCAGAGATTAAGGTGATGTCGCTAGCAGCGATCGCTACATCTGTACCAGTACCAATTGCAATTCCCACATCGGCTTGAGCTAAGGCTGGTGCATCATTAATACCATCACCAACCATCGCCACAATTTTGCCTTCTGCTTGTAATGCTTGTACTGTAGCGGCTTTTTGCTCAGGACGGACTTCTGCCAATACCCGCTTGATACCAACTTCACGGGCAATACTTTCTGCGGTGCGGCGGTTATCACCTGTGAGCATCACAACTTCTAAACCGAGTTTTTGCAACGCTCTCACAGCTTGGGTGGAAGTGGGTTTAATGGCATCAGCAATCCCAATCAATCCTTTGATTTCGCCGTCAATTGCTAACCAAACTGCTGTTTTACCCTGGTATTCTAAGCTTTCTTTGCCTTGTTGCAAAGCCTGAGTGTCAATACCCAATTCTTCCATCCAAAGTTGTGTCCCAATTTGCACAAGACGGTTAGAAACAATACCTTGGACACCACTACCTGCTACAGCTTCAAAGTCTTTAACATCTGCTAATGGTACTTCCTGAGATTGGGCATATCGAACAACGGCTTCTGCCAAGGGGTGTTCAGAATTGCGTTCTAGAGATGCTGCTAGTTGTATCAGTTTAATTTCGTTACCGTTGAGCGTACCGTTAACTGTCAGAAAATCCGTAACTGTTGGTTTACCTTGGGTAATCGTGCCAGTTTTGTCTAGCACAATGGTTTGAATCTGGTGTGCTATTTCTAAGCTTTCGGCTCCTTTAATTAAAATGCCGTTTTCTGCACCTTTACCTGTACCTACCATCACAGAAGTCGGTGTAGCTAAACCCAAAGCACAAGGACAAGCGATAATTAACACCCCAACTGTGGTAATCAACGCCAAGGTGACATTACCCATGATGTTGTACCAAATGATAAAAGTAAGGATAGCGATCGCAATTACCGCAGGTACAAACCACCCAGTAACTTGGTCTGCTAGTCTTTGAATGGGGGCTTTTGAGCCTTGAGCTTGCTGCACTAGTTGGACAATCTGCGCCAGTACGGTATCTTTACCAACTCTTGTCGCCCGAAACTTAAAACTTCCAGTTTTGTTGATGGTTGCACCGATGACTTCATCCCCTGGTTGCTTTTTCACGGGTATACTTTCGCCAGTTACCATCGCTTCATCAACTGTGGATGTCCCGTCCACTAGTTCCCCATCAACGGGAATTTTCTCCCCAGGGCGCACCAGCACTACATCACCAATTTCTACTTCCTCAATGGGTACATCTATTTCTCGTCCGTTCCGAATTAACCTTGCTGTTTTCGCCTGTAAACCAATCAGTTTGCGGATAGCTTCTGAGGTTTGTCCTTTGGCGCGATTTTCAAACAGTCGTCCCAATAGAATCAAGGTAATTACAATCGCCGCCGTTTCGTAATATACATCTGGCATCAATCCCTGAGCAATGAAAAAGTCAGGAAATAAGGTAGCGAATAGGGAATAAAAATATGCTGCACTCGTACCCAAAGCAATTAAAGTATCCATTGTGGCAGTGTGACGTTTGAAAGCTTTCCAGGTGTTGACGTAGAAGGAGTAACCACACCAAAGCTGTACAGGAGTAGTCAGGACTAATTGCAGCCAAGGGTTATGCAACCACATTGGAATAAAAGGTAAGTCTAACCCTGTCATCATGGGTAGTGAGCCAATCACCAGCACGATGCTCATGATGCCACCTACTGCCACTTTTTGCTGCAAATCACGAGATTCTTGCTGACGATACCTTTTTTCTTCATCATCTTCTCCCGCCATCAGATTTTGTTCTTGGAGAGGATAGGCAGAATAACCTGCTGCATCCACTGCATCTTGAATGGCTTGTAAATCTGTTTTTCTGGGGTCATAATCAACTATTGCCTGTTCTGCCCCAAAGTTCACATTACATTTATTCACGCCTGGGACAGAACCAATAGCATCTTCAATACTTTTAGCGCAAGAAGCGCAACTCATACCGCGTAGCTTAAGTGTTGCATTCTCCATTTCCAAGCTCCAATTATCAAGTCATGTTTAAGACTGATTTCATCTTGAATCCTCCAGTTCACTGGAGTGTCAAGAGGGAGAGGCAAACAAATTAGGATTAACTCAAAAGCCCTTTTGCAACTAGCTTTACAGCTATTTCCAACACACTAACTGAAACTCAGGCAAAATTTCTGTTCAAGTCCCTTGACTCTCCAGTGAACTAGATATTTGAACCTTTTGTGAGGCGCACTCGCCCACTTCGGAACAAATGGGGGTTAGCCGAAAAGCCCGGATCTAATCGTCTTTCCCTTGAGACTGAATATAAGATTCCCCAGTGTTTCAACCTTAACTCGTCTCTCTTCATCTTTTCTGTTAATTGCTTTCTTTAATGGATCTGTACTACCTATTTAAGCAGCAATTAATGCTCAGTTAGCTCAGTCAATAGGTTCTTTCCCTCTAGCTGGAACACTACTAATAAGTATTTTGACTGTGCAGAATCTTTTTTGAAAGTCGGAGGATATTTGCTTTATACTTGTATTTCTGTCTAATTGTGGAGAAGTTTTAAAGTTGTATGTCCAGCCTGAGTTCTGACATGGTTCGCGTTTATTTGCAAGAGATTGGTCAGTTCCCTTTATTAACATCAGACCAAGAAATAACTTATGGCAGGCAAGTACAGCAAATGATTGCCATTGAGGAGCAAAAGCAACAGCTTAGTCAACAATTGCAACGAGAACCAACGTTAGCAGAATTAGCCGATTTTGTCAACAAAAGCGAAGCTGAAGTCAATCAAATACTTCAGAAAGGAAAACGAGCCAAGCAAAAGATGATCACAGCCAACTTGCGGCTGGTGGTTTCGGTTGCGAAAAAGTATCAGCGCCGCAATCTGGAGTTTTTGGACTTGGTTCAAGAAGGAGCGATCGGTTTACAAAGGGGTATAGAAAAGTTTGACCCTAACAGGGGTTATAAGTTATCTACTTACATATACTGGTGGATTAGTCAAGCAATCACTAGAGCGATCGCCGAAAAATCTCGCACTGTCAGGCTACCAATTCACGTTAACGAAAAACTCAATCAAATTAAGAAGGTACAGCGAGAACTGTTCCAAACCCTGGGTCGTCGTGCTACTGTTACAGAAATTGCTCAGAAATTGGATTTAGAACCTAGCCAAGTTCGAGAATATCTCAGTGCAGCTAGTGGGACAATTTCTCTAGATTTAAAAGTCGGAGATAACCAAGATACGGAACTCAGCGAACTGCTAGCGGATGAGGGTGTATCCCCCAATGAACAGATCACTCAAGAATTGCTCCGCCAAGACTTAAATGATTTGTTAGCATCACTAAAACCCGTACAGCGTGAAGTGTTAATCTTACGCTTTGGACTGTTGGATAATCAAGAACGAAGCCTAGCTCAGATTGGCGAAAAGCTAAATGTGAGTCGAGAGCGAGTGCGTCAAATCCAGCAACAAGCAATGACTGCTTTGCGTCGTCAACATCCATCCATTGAGCAGTATCTGTCTTCTTAATAGCCGCGATAATCTCACCCCTCATGGGGTGATGACTTCGCTGCTTCACCAGTCTCTAGTTAAACTGCAAGTTTATGAGCCTTTCGGGCATCTTCAGGTTGCCAAACTGCTATCGCCGCCCTCTATCTGCCAGTACCAGTTCAATATTAAAGCCCTCTTCAATTAACTCTGTAATTATTTCTGACGCTAACTCTATTTTAGTTTTATATTTATCTCCTGATTTTAGCGTTCCTTTTGGTTTGAATACTTTTACACTTAAAGGAAAAGTTATATTAGAGTAAATTCCATAAGCATTGACTGAAACTATTCCATTATCAACTTTTCCTACACTTCCTAAATATTGTCTGGCTACATAATCAGTCTTTTTACCTTTTTTTCTATCTCCGGTTTCATCCATTACTACTGTAATCGCCTGACCATTCAAGGCTTACTTGAGTTTCTTTAATCTTCGTTGTTTTAATTCATCTACTGACCAATCTGAATTAGCTATAAAATGATGTAATGACTGGGCTGAGTTTATACTTACCACCTTTGCTATTTCTGGTAACGATTTTCTTTTTATTGTTGATACTGTGTTCTAGCATATAGGCGATCGCATCGCCTTGCCAACCGCTTGTAAAAGCTTGGACAAAGTTACCCAAAAGTGGATAAATTAAGACAAACCCAACTAATGTTATGGAGTTGATTCCACCGACTCCATACGTGCTTTCCATCCTTCACGGATAAATAGGCGGTTATGGAGTCGGGAATATTTTCAGTTAATCGCATACCACTCCGTGCAATAGCGATCGCCGCAGCACAGTCTGAAGGTAGCCCATACTGTCGGGCATATTTCACCATAGCAATGAGACTGGTATAGGCGGGATTGGCTTTCATTAGGTAAACACCACGATTGTTGAGAATGCTTTCTAATAGTTCATAAAAACGACTGTAAGCCCAACTAGAAAGCATTCGAGCATAACCTTTTGCTTGCTCCCCTAATTGCTCTTTCTTGGCTGAAAAATCCAAGTTTTCACAGACCACAGGACAAGCATACTTCTGCGCCAGCCTCACCAATTGCAAACAAGTATCCACTATTTGAGCTTGTTGTTTACCTGATGGTAATCCCATGAGTAATGAAATTCGCCCTTGTGCTTTAAGATTGCCATCGCGGTCAACGTAGGCCCATGCGATAGAGCCAGGGTTCAGGTCAATGCCAATGCAACCGTAAGCTGAATGTCGAGATACACGCTCAACTGGTTTTGGAGTAAACTGCACTGCTGCATTCCATTTGTTGTACTTGCGAAAGAAATGCTATGTCTTAATGTCTAAGTATTTTATTACAGTTTCTCACCCTAACAATTTTCTCCTGACTGTTCACAAGCACCAATACTTACCCAAGTACTAGAACCATCTTGCCAATGTTCTTTCTTCCATATAGGTGCATTGTGCTTGAGGGTATCGATAGCATAGCGACAAGCTTCAAAAGCCTCACCCCGATGTGGACATCCAATGGCTACCAAAACGCTGATTTCTCCCACCCGCAAATGTCCAACACGATGGTGAATGACTACCCGATTCACCCCAGTCCATAAAGAGCGAATATCAGCAGCTATTTGATAAAATACGCGCAATGCCATCGGTTCATAAGCTTGATATTCTAGAGAAACTACGGGTTTCCCGTCCGTTTGGTTCCGTACCATCCCACTCATGACGACGATCGCACCATTAGCCGCGTCATCGGCTTTAGCATAAATTTCTTCCAGAGATAAAGGTGCAATAGTGATAGCAAAACTATCTTCGCTTCGGGGCTTAATAATGTTAATAGGTATAGATGACAGCACTGATTTCATCATTATATTATTAATATTGATAAATATAACTTACAATATAGCTAGTTACGTAAGTAATTGTATTTTTCTCTTAGGGACTTCCAGAAATTAAATTATTCAATGAGTGAAAGCTGAGAAACTGATTATATTCTTCCTCCCCTGCTCCCGCTGCTCTCTTTTCTCACCAACCCCCACAAATATGATTATTTTTCAAAGATCAAATTTTACATTTAACTGTACTGATTGCTTCTAATAACTGATTAGCTGTGTATGGCTTGGGTAAGAATGCTTGGATACCTATATTATACGCTGTGTTAATTTTATCATGGGTAGCTAGTCCACTGACAGCAATAATCTTGACATCGGGATTAATTTTTTGTAATGTGCGAATGGTGGTTAATCCATCCATAGATGGCATAACCATATCTGTCAACACTAAAGATATAGTATCTCGGTGTTCTGCATATAAAGCGATCGCTTCTATGCCATCACTAGCTGTAATAGCTTGATAATTGTGAGCCTCCAGAGATGTTTTCGTAATATCTCTAATGGCATCTTCATCATCAACAACTAAAATTAACTCACCATTTCCCGTCGGCAGTTTCAATTCTGCTTCTTCTAAAGATTCTTTGACATCTTGAGCAGGTAAATATACTTTAAACTGACTGCCTTTGCCCTCTTCAGTATAAACGTTAATAAAACCCCCGTGGCTTTTAATAATACCCAGTACCGTGGAAAGTCCCAGCCCTGTGCCTTGACCCAGTTCTTTAGTAGTGAAAAAAGGCTCAAATATCCGATCTAATACATCTGCTTGAATACCTGTGCCTGTATCAGTTACCGTAACTACCACATAGGGGCCAACTTTGGCATCTAAGTTCATTTTGGCGTAATTTTCATCAATTAACAGGTTTTCGGCGGTGATTGTCAAACTACCGCCTTTGGGCATAGCATCACGGGCATTGACACACAAATTCATCAAGACTTGATGTAGTTGAGTAGCATCACCAGAAACAGTCCAAAGGTTCTGAGGAATTTGGGCTACGACTTCAATTGATTTAGGAAATGTTTCTTTGATAACTTGTTGAATTTCGCCAATTAAATGCTTCAACTGTAATAAAGTTCTTTCACCCTCAAGACCGCGAGTAAATGATAAAACTTGCTTAACTAAGTTTGCTCCTCGTTTAGCGTTAGTAATCAATATTGGTAGCAGTCGCTGGGAACGTTCATCTTTAATTTGTGTCTCTAACAGTTGTGCTGTCATCAAAATGGGAGCCAGCACATTGTTGAGATCATGAGCAATACCACTGGCTAAAGTACCGATGCTTTCTAATCGTTGGGCGCGGAGAAATTGGGCTTCAAGTTGCTTTTTTTGGGTGATCTCTGTATTAACGATGAGTATACTTTGGGGTTTGTTACCAAAATCACGTACTAATGTCCAGCGACTTTCGACAATAATCTCCTTACCAGATTTTGTGATTTGATTTAATTCTCCTTTCCAATAGCCTTCTTGCTGTAAAGTTTCTAGTGCTTTTTGTAACAATGATAAATTTTTTTCTTGCCACAACTTTTTAGTCTTTTTACCAATTGCTTCTGCTTTTTGCAAACCGTACAACAGTTCTGCTGCTTCGTTCCAAAACAAAATTTGTCCGCCTAAATCTTGGACAAAAATAGCATCGTTAGCAATATCGAGGAGCGCCGCTTGTTGGCGAATTTTTTGTTCTGTTTGTTTTCGCTCGATCGCATAACGGATAGAACGTTCTAGCAGAGGCGCATTTAATTGGTTTTTCTCCAAATAATCTGCGGCTCCGGCTTTCATTGCTTCTAGGTCTATTTCCCAGTCTCCTTGACCTGTGAGCAGAATTATGGGCGAAGTACAGCCTTGAGCAGTTGCTTCGCGTAACAGTTCTAACCCACTGTGGGAACCCAAACGGTAGTCTACTAAATATATGTCATGCCGACATTGAGCGATCGCTATTTTTGCCGCTTCGTAATTATCGACCCATTCCAACTCGCAGTTAGCCACCCGAAACTCACTGAACCAATTACGAGTTAAAACGTAATCGCTTTCGCCATCATCGACTAAAAGCACTCTAATTGGAATGTTGTTCATTTCTGTCTCCTGCGGCTTCTAGTGTCAATTGCAAAACTTCAGGGCAGTATTTTTTGTTGTCTTCTTGACTGCAAATAACCAGCCAAGAGTTACTGACCCAATGAAGAAATTTGTACCCCAATCGTCGATATGCTCTATGTCTTCTACCCTTGCGGATGCGCTCAGGAAAATCTTCCTAGTTTTCCGCAGATATCGGTTAGCCATACTGTCACCTTCATCACTATTCGTTATGAACATTGACAATTTTTTGTTAGCAATAAATCTACTGTCGTTTATATCCTTGTAATATTTATTGCCAACAATTAAATACAGCCTTTCTTGCTTAGATGTATTACAGGTTTACAGAGGGAGAGGCTAGAGTTGTGTACCTCATCCATACAAAATTTCTGGAACATACCTCAACCAATTCATCCACATAATTTGATAATCTATCTTATACTAAAATGTATAAGTAATCTACTTCTGGTAGGCAAATTTCATAATAGTTTTTCAAAACTAATTTACCAATCAAGTACACAGCTATTTTTAATACTATTTAATATAACAAATTTTAGATTATGTTATTACGTTCCATCTATAACTATCACCTTGATATTGTTACTAAAATGCAGACAACAATTTATTTGCTTGATAACCCTCTTCTGCCACTTTCCGAGTATTCTGAATAAAAGGATGATAAGAAAAAACTCTGGAAAGTAAGTAGGGCAATGGATGTAGAATTACAAGTTGTCAAACATTTGGCAAGAGATTTTCATCCAACAGTTGGCATCATAGATGAATATTGTGCAGAGTATAAATATCTATTTAACAAAGTAAGGAATTATGAGTGCTTCAAATATTTACACCTGGGGATAATATCAACGATAAAAAGAAAGTCCTTACCAGAGATAGCGAAGGTGGCGAGTATAAATTCGCACAATAATTATACCATTTTTTAGCCAATTCAGATTGGTCAAAAGAGGCAGGGGAGCGGGGAGCAGGGAGCAGGGGGGATGTAGTAACGGATCTTGTACTCCGACCAATTGAGAACGCCCTAGAAGGGCGGGGCTTGATACCCATGTTCCGCTCCGCTTCACGGCTTCGGGA